>BJGV01000006.1 GCA_014190895.1 Nitrosomonadaceae bacterium
CCCCGGGAAGTCTCATCTTGAGGCGAGTTTCCCGCTTAGATGCTTTCAGCGGTTATCTCTTCCGCACTTAGCTACCCGGCGATACGACTGGCGTCATAACCGGTACACCAGAGGTGCGTCCACTCCGGTCCTCTCGTACTAGGAGCAGGTCCACTCAAACTTCCAACGCCCACGGCAGATAGGGACCAAACTGTCTCACGACGTTTTAAACCCAGCTCACGTACCACTTTAAATGGCGAACAGCCATACCCTTGGGACCGGCTACAGCCCCAGGATGTGATGAGCCGACATCGAGGTGCCAAACTCCCCCGTCGATATGAACTCTTGGGAGGAATCAGCCTGTTATCCCCGGCGTACCTTTTATCCGTTGAGCGATGGCCCTTCCATACAGAACCACCGGATCACTATGACCTGCTTTCGCATCTGCTCGACTTGTCAGTCTCGCAGTCAAGCACGCTTTTGCCATTGCACTATCAGCACGATTTCCGACCGTACCTAGCGTACCTTCGTACTCCTCCGTTACACTTTGGGAGGAGACCGCCCCAGTCAAACTGCCTACCATACACGGTCCCCGATCCAGATAATGGACCTAGGTTAGAACCTCAACAACATCAGGGTGGTATTTCAAGGTTGGCTCCATGAACTCTAGCGAGCCCACTTCAATGCCTCCCACCTATCCTACACAGATATTCTCAAAGTCCAATGTAAAGCTACAGTAAAGGTGCACGGGGTCTTTCCGTCTAGCCGCGGGGAGATTGCATCTTCACAAACATTTCAACTTCGCTGAGTCTCAGGAGGAGACAGTGTGGCCATCGTTACGCCATTCGTGCAGGTCGGAACTTACCCGACAAGGAATTTCGCTACCTTAGGACCGTTATAGTTACGGCCGCCGTTTACCGGGGCTTCAATCAAGAGCTTGCACCCCATCATTTAACCTTCCGGCACCGGGCAGGCGTCACACTCTATACGTCCACTTTCGTGTTTGCAGAGTGCTGTGTTTTTATTAAACAGTCGCAGCCACCATTTCTTTGCAACCCCCATCCGCTTCACGCGCGAAGCGTTACACGTACCGGGGGCACACCTTATCCCGAAGTTACGGTGTTAATTTGCCGAGTTCCTTCTCCTGAGTTCTCTCAAGCGCCTTAGAATTTTCATCCCGCCCACCTGTGTCGGTTTGCGGTACGGTCTTCATTCAACTGAAGCTTAGTGGCTTTTCTTGGAAGCAGGGTATCACTCACTTAGCGCTCCGAGGAGCGTTGCGTTATCACGCCTCAACTAAGCCACCCGGATTTGCCTAGGCGGCACGTCTACACGCTTAAACCGGGACATCCAACACCCGGCTGAGTTAACCTTCTCCGTCCCCACATCGCATTGAACAAAGGTACTGGAATATTAACCAGTTTTCCATCAGCTACGCATTTCTGCCTCACCTTAGGGGCCGACTCACCCTGCGCCGATGAACGTTGCACAGGAAACCTTGGGCTTACGGCGAGGGAGCCTTTCACTCCCTTTATCGCTACTCATGTCAGCATTCGCACTTCCGATACCTCCAGCAGCCTTCTCAAGCTACCTTCGCAGGCTTACGGAACGCTCTCCTACCATCTACACTTGCGTGTAAATCCCTAGCTTCGGTGCACAGTTTGAGCCCCGTTACATCTTCCGCGCAGGACGACTCGATCAGTGAGCTATTACGCTTTCTTTAAAGGATGGCTGCTTCTAAGCCAACTTCCTGACTGTTTTCGCCTTCCCACTTCGTTTGCCACTTAACTGTGTCTTTGGGACCTTAGCTGAGGGTCTGGGTTGTTTCCCTTTCGACACCGGACGTTAGCACCCGATGTCTGTCTCCCACGCTCGCACTCTTCGGTATTCGGAGTTTGCCATGGGTTGGTAGACCTAAACGGTCCCCTAGCCATAACAGTGCTCTACCCCCGAAGGTGATACGTGAGGCACTACCTAAATAGTTTTCGGAGAGAACCAGCTATTTCCAGATTTGTTTAGCCTTTCACCCCTACCCACAGCTCATCCCCTAATTTTTCAACATTAGTGGGTTCGGACCTCCACGAGGTGTTACCCCCGCTTCATCCTGGCCATGAGTAGATCATCTGGTTTCGGGTCTACACCCAGCAACTAGGCGCCCTATTAAGACTCGCTTTCGCTGCGCTTCCCCTATTCGGTTAAGCTTGCTACTGAATGTAAGTCGCTGACCCATTATACAAAAGGTACGCAGTCACCCCTGCTTAAAAAATCCTTCGATTTTTTCCCTACTAATGTAGGTACTCTATTCCTATGTTTTTTGAAAAAAATAAATTTTAAAAAAACATAAAGATTCTTTAAGCAGGGGCTCCCACTGTTTGTATGCATGCGGTTTCAGGATCTATTTCACTCCCCTTCCGGGGTTCTTTTCGCCTTTCCCTCACGGTACTGGTTCACTATCGGTCGATTACGAGTATTTAGCCTTGGAGGATGGTCCCCCCATATTCAAACAGGATTTCTCGTGTCCCGCCCTACTTATCCCAACCTTAGTTCCACAATTAAACTTTCGCCTACGGGGCTATCACCCACTATGGCCCGATTTTCCAAACGGCTCGGCTAGCTTAAATGCTAAAAGTTGGAGGCTGCTCCCATTTCGCTCGCCACTACTTTGGGAATCTCGGTTGATTTCTGTTCCTCTGGCTACTTAGATGTTTCAGTTCGCCAGGTTCGCCACGCTTAACCTATGTATTCAGTTAAGGTTGACCCTTGCGGGCCGGGTTTCCCCATTCGGACATCTCCGGATCAATGCTTGTTTGCCAGCTCCCCGGAGCTTTTCGCAGGCTTCCACGCCCTTCATCGCCTGTAATCGCCAAGGCATCCACCACATGCACTTATTCGCTTGATCCTATAACTTTAAGGGCTCATCTAGAATCAGAAATTCAGGATTACTAAATAAATTACCTGAAAAAATTAACTTCATCATTCAAAACCATACAGTTACAAGTTCTTTGCTTGCATCATATTCGACTAAAAATATAATGTGTTGATACAATCTAACCCATTATTTCGCACTCTTTATAGCACATAATCTTAATAAACAGACTGTGTACTCTAAAAGAGTATGAAATACTTTACTTCTTCCAAATTTTTAAAGAACATTAAGAAACTGATAGGTGGAAAATCAAAATTAAAAATATTGAGATTATTCCAGTTACCACTTTCTATATTTACAGCCACCAGTTAAAAACTAGAACTAAACGTTTACGCTTACTTCTAGTTTCTAAAAGTATTTAAATGGTGGAGGTGAACGGGATCGAACCGATGACCCCCTGCTTGCAAAGCAGGTGCTCTCCCAGCTGAGCTACACCCCCAAATGAGTTGGTGGGTCTGGGTGGATTTGAACCACCGACCCCACGCTTATCAAGCGTGTGCTCTAACCAACTGAGCTACAGACCCCTTGAATTGAGTCCAGAGAACAAATGGATACTAGTTCTCTTCTAGTCCAAATCAAACTAGCTCTCTATTTTCCTCATTTTTAAACAACCGATAAGTTGTGGACACCTAGATTTGGATTTTCTCTTGAAAGGAGGTGATCCAGCCGCAGGTTCCCCTACGGCTACCTTGTTACGACTTCACCCCAGTCATGAACCCCACCGTGGCAAGCGCCCTCCTTACGGTTAGACTACCTGCTTCTGGTGAAACCCACTCCCATGGTGTGACGGGCGGTGTGTACAAGACCCGGGAACGTATTCACCGCGACATGCTGATCCGCGATTACTAGCGATTCCGACTTCACGGAGTCGAGTTGCAGACTCCGATCCGGACTACGACGCGCTTTCTGAGATTAGCTCCCCCTCGCGGGTTGGCAACCCTCTGTACGCGCCATTGTATTACGTGTGAAGCCCTACCCATAAGGGCCATGAGGACTTGACGTCATCCCCACCTTCCTCCGGTTTGTCACCGGCAGTCTCATTAAAGTGCCCAACTAAATGATGGCAATTAATGACAAGGGTTGCGCTCGTTGCGGGACTTAACCCAACATCTCACGACACGAGCTGACGACAGCCATGCAGCACCTGTGTTACCGTTCCCTTTCGGGCACACCCGCCTTTCAGCGGGCTTCGATACATGTCAAGGGTAGGTAAGGTTTTTCGCGTTGCATCGAATTAATCCACATAATCCACCGCTTGTGCGGGTCCCCGTCAATTCCTTTGAGTTTTAATCTTGCGACCGTACTCCCCAGGCGGTCAACTTCACGCGTTAGCTACGTTACCAAACTCGTTAAAGTCCGACAACTAGTTGACATCGTTTAGGGCATGGACTACCAGGGTATCTAATCCTGTTTGCTCCCCATGCTTTCGTGCCTGAGCGTCAGTGTTAACCCAGGGGGCTGCCTTCGCCATCGGTGTTCCTCCACATCTCTACGCATTTCACTGCTACACGTGGAATTCCACCCCCCTCTGCTACACTCTAGTCTTGTAGTTTCAAACGCAGTTCCCAGGTTGAGCCCGGGGATTTCACATCTGACTTACAAAACCGCCTGCGCACGCTTTACGCCCAGTAATTCCGATTAACGCTTGCACCCTACGTATTACCGCGGCTGCTGGCACGTAGTTAGCCGGTGCTTCTTCTTCCGGTACCGTCAGTAGTCACGGGTATTAACCGTAACCGTTTCGTTCCGGCTGAAAGAGCTTTACAACCCGAAGGCCTTCTTCACTCACGCGGCATGGCTGGATCAGGGTTGCCCCCATTGTCCAAAATTCCCCACTGCTGCCTCCCGTAGGAGTCTGGGCCGTGTCTCAGTCCCAGTGTGGCTGGTCGTCCTCTCAGACCAGCTACTGATCGAAGCCTTGGTGAGCCTTTACCTCACCAACTAGCTAATCAGACATCGGCCGCTCTAAAAGCACAAGGTCTTACGATCCCCTGCTTTTCTCCTCAGAGATTATGCGGTATTAGCACATCTTTCGATGCGTTATCCCCCACTTAAAGATACGTTCCGATGCATTACTCACCCGTTCGCCACTCGCCACCAGGGTTGCCCCCGTGCTGCCGTTCGACTTGCATGTGTAAAGCATGCCGCCAGCGTTCAATCTGAGCCAGGATCAAACTCTTCAGTTTAATACTGGTAAAACTCTCGCTTGACGTGTTACTTTGATTCTAATTATTTTTTTAAACTTCTAAAATTAGAACTAGAATCTTTCTTACATCGTGCGAGCACTTTAACTTCTAAGCTACTCAAATACCTTGTCTTAAAAGACAGAGTTTCTGAGTTCCCAAATTAAGTGCCCACACTTATCGGCTGTAAATTTTTAAAGATCATGATCGCCTGCGAACTTTAAGCAGACGACTGGACAAAGAAGTATACAGATTTTCAAAAGAAGGATCAAGATGTTTCTGATGTTTCTGTTGCATTTAGACTGTTATAGAATAGTTATCTTAGCAAATTTACGTTTACCTACTTGTGCCAAGACAGTTTGATTGCGTCTAATTTTTATGGTTCTATCACTTATTTTAACGCCATCTAATTTTACTCCACCCTGCTCGATCATTCGTAGCGCCTCGGTTGTGCTGGCAGTAAGCCCAGCTTGCTTAAGTACCGAGGCTATTGATAATCCGTCTCCTTCAGCATGCAGGTTTTTTTCCGGTATAGTACTCGGCAATAAACCATGTCTAAAACGCCCCTCAAAGTCAATTAATGCAAGTTCTGCGTCTTCTTTTTTGTAAAAACGGGTAACGATTTCCTGAGCAAAAATCACCTTAATGTTGCGGGGATTACGACCATCTTCTACCTCTTTTTTCCACTGACAAATAGTCTCTGATGGTTCAGATGATAGTAACTCAATATAACGCCACATTAACTTATCTGAAATTGACATAATTTTACCAAAGATCTCCTTTGGATCCTCAGTAATACCTATGTAATTTCCTGTAGACTTAGACATCTTATTGACGCCATCAAGTCCTTCCAGGAGGGGCATGGTAAGAATACACTGCGGAGACTGGTTAAAATGTTTCTGTAATTCCCGCCCCATCAATAAATTAAACTTCTGATCTGTGCCGCCTAGCTCAAGATCTGCTTTCAGTACAACTGAATCATAGCCCTGGATCAATGGATACAGGAACTCGTGTATAGCAATGGACTGGTTATTTTGATAACGTCTGCTGAAATCATCTCGCTCTAACATGCGCGCGACAGTATGAGTGGCTGCTAATTTAATTAAATCGGCAGCATTTAAATTGTCCATCCAAGTAGAATTAAATACCACCTCAGTCTGACTTGGGATGAGTATTCTAAACACTTGATCAGTATAAGATATTGCATTATCTTTTACCTGTTCACGAGTTAAAGAAGGGCGTGTAATATTTTTACCACTTGGATCTCCGATCATACCGGTAAAATCGCCGATCAAGAATAGAGCATGATGGCCTAAATCTTGTAATTGACGCAGTTTGTTAAGCAAAACAACGTGACCTAAGTGCAAATCTGGTGCGGTAGGATCAAAACCAGCTTTAATTCTTAATGGACGAGTCAAAGCAAGCTTTTGTTTGAGTTCTGTTTCCACTAGAAGCTCATCACAGCCACGCTTAATAATATTGATCTGTTTTTCGATTTGTTGCGTCACAATGGTATCAAGACTTTATTATCTAATATTATTATCGCAAAGTTTCAACTAATCAGTTTGTCAAAAACAGTGTGAATGTAGCCCCCCCAACGATCCCAGTAACTTAAGTAGCTAGAATGCTCATAATCAACAGTAGTCTTGCTTTGCTAAGCATAAAGGTCATGCACTGGGAGTTTTAAGTACTTTGAGTTTATTACCAGGAAATGCTTCTTTCTAACATAAATACTTGAAATCAGAAAATGATTCACTCAAATGAGTTACTGTAATCAAAGAATGCATCATGAATCTTGTTACAGCCAATAAAGTCGTCTATACCGACTTAATAGCAATAAATTTCTACCAAATCATGAAGATTATTTCCACTACTGCGACCCACCCAGATGTAAAAATTTGAAGTAAGTTGGTTTATCAAAATCCGCCGTTTTGCTGGGCAACCATCATGTACAACATGGGCACTGATAGCATCGTGTTTATGCGCGACGTCAGCATTGCTCTTCTGGCTGCAGCTGCTTTCCCCTTAGGCTCAATTTCCACCATCCCCAAGGCTTTTTGTTGATTGGGCCAAATAATGAACCACACATTGAAAGCCATGAGTAATGCTATCCACATCCCGATACCAATCGCAATAAACGGCTGATTTAATGAGAGTGCTTGACCAATGTAACCGTTCATCCAAGCAACCAAAATACCAGTGACAACTGTGGATAAGGCGGCGTAACGAAACCAAAACAAAGCTGTTGGTGCAATGACTTTACTAATAGCCGGTTTTTGTTCATCGGGAATTTTAGACATGGACGGCATTTGTACAAAATTAAAGTACCACAACAATCCAATCCACATCACTCCAGAGACAACATGTAACCAGCGCATCATGAAGGCGCCCCATGCATGATTCATAACTGTCGGCTGATTAGCGATCAAGATAATAATAATTAATAAAACTAAACCTGCGATCACTGTGTATAACAAGGATTCCAATATCTTGGTTAACATGGTATTTCCTTTACTAATGATATCAATCTATCGATAGTACAAGAGGATGGTCTTGGTGTCGAATTTATTAATTTAAGATATTTTTTAAGTATCTAGAAAGAAAAGATTAGGCTTCTCGGAGAGCTATTAATGGTTCGTTCGGGTAATTTTGCATTTGATATCCCATCCACAACCTGCAAGCAATTCGATATGCAAAAATATTGGCATTGATTTCTAACGCAGAGTTCGGAAGATCTCGCAAAGTTTCTTTAAAAATTTGCAACCACCGCTCAAAAAACTCAGAGTGCAGTCCTGGTATGGCTAAGTGTTTGGGCATTGGAGTGCCTCGAAAACGACTAGTTCCCAGAAGATTACCTGACCAAAAATCAGTCATCTGAATAAAGTGAGCCTCCCAGTCCATAACATGCGCTTCAAAGATTGGTCCAAGCAATGCGTCTTTTCTAGCTTTTGCATAGAAAGTCCGAACCAATTGATTAATTTCTTCTTCAGTACATAAGTCAGAATTTTCTACTGGAACTTTTGACTGTGAAATAGTTTTAGATGATTGCATAATTTAGACACGATTCTCAATTCTGCTTTTCATTCCATTGTAATCATTAATTGTGAAAAATATAAAGTATCTGATTGATATTAGTACAAATAATTTTTAAGCAGAAGCATTAAATTCTTTTACAGATTATCAACTTAACAATTCAAAATAATGAATAAAATGCCAAACATCTGCGGCTAAAATGTGTCGATATCTATTATTCTGCTAACATCAACCGTAACATCTAAATCATTTAATATAAATTAGAACGTCTTCAGAAAATTTACTGCTCGATTATTCTTCACCCTTATCTCATCAACCAGCTCAATATGAAACGCCTCTTGTACAAGCTTATCCAGAAATATCTGGCAAGTGTTTAATTGGATCTACTGGTTTGCCGAGCTTACGAATTTCAAAGTGCAACCCTACGAGATCGCTGCTAACATTTCCCATCTCTGCAATTTTTTGTCCTTTTGTTACCGTCTGTCCTTCATTTACTAGCAGCTTACTATTGTGAGCATAAGCACTGAGATAAGTATTGTTATGTTTGATAATAATAAGCTGTCCGTAACCACGTAACCCACCACCACTGTAAACCACTTTTCCTGCAGCGGAAGCTATAATTACCTGTCCTAATTTGCCTACAATATCTACACCTTTAGCGCTCTCTGAAAAGACACCTGATACCTTGCCTTTAGTGGGCCAGATCCATTCTATAGAGTCTACTTCCTTGTTGGTATTAAGCACTACAGATGATGGGGGGGGATTTACTTCAACAGGTCTCTCTGTCACAGAATCGATTCCCGTCTTTATCGAGGGTATATCTATTGACTCTCTCAATCGTTCCGCTGCCTGCTCAGAATACGGTACTTTGAAAGCCTTCGGTTCAATCTTCAGCATAGTAATAGGAGTGGTTACTATTGATCCAGATGAGGGAGTAATTCCAGATATAACTTTACTACTCACTGGCGACGATGATTCCAAGAGTGGATACAAAGATGGTTTTGCCGACTGAGTTGATAAGAATAAATTAAGTTTCTGACCGGTACTAATGTTGCTAGGATTGTCAATTCCATTCCATTGCGCTAACTCCTTATAATCCAGACCATGATTCAACGCAATGCTGTAGAGCGTATCGCCTTTCTGTACAGTGTAGGATTTTCCAGCGTCCAAAGATTGGTTTACAAGTGCCCGAGGTCTCTCTGTAACTACTGGAACACGATTGGGCGAAGTTAGTCGTCGAGTTGAAGCACAACCGACAATTAGTGCACAAAAAATAAGAAGTAATAAAGAAGACCGGGGAAATATTTTGGTGGCGAATGTCCCAACATCAAAGAAATTATGCCATTCAATTTCCGCATCTCTTATGCTTTGTCTCTTATCTCGCATAACTTATTCTTGTACAATACCTGACAATACTGGTACGAAATTCACTTCGTCCAGCACCGTCTCGACATAACCATCTAAATTACGCTCAATTACACACAAGTATTGCTCCTTATTTCCTCTAGGAAAAATTATCCTGCCGCCAACTCTCAATTGCTCTAAAAGTGGTAGGGGAATATGCATAGTTGCAGCAGTTATGATTATGCCGTCGAACGGCGATACTTCTGACAGTCCCAATAAACCATCAGCATGTTTTAGACGAACGTTATTAAGGCGAAGCTCTCGTAAACGAGTACGCGTACGCGTAAGTAAGGCTCCAATACGCTCAATTGAATAAACTTCATTCGCAAGTCTCGCCAATACTGCTGTTTGATAACCACAACCCGTTCCAATTTCAAGTACTTTATCAAGATTCAAACCTGCGCGTAACAGTTCACTCATGCGCGCCACAATAAATGGATTTGAAATAGTCTGTCCGAAATTAATGGGTAGCGCAACGCTATCATAAGCACGACTTGCTAACACTTCCTCAATAAATATATGACGCGGAACCATATTCATCGCTGCCAATACTACTTCGTCAACAATACCCTGTGCGCGTATACGTTCAATCATGCGCGCACGAGTACGTTGAGAGGTCATGCCAACTCCAGAATGACGAGTATTTAAACTCAATATTTCTCCTAAAATATCAATTCTTTATCGTATACGGTACTCTAAGTTTCATGACTACAACAGCCACTGCTTAACTGCATCTAACTGTTCATAATGAGTGAGGTCAATTTGCAACGGGGTAATTGATACCCGATTTTTCTGAACTGCATTAAAATCTGTGCCATCACCAGCATCTTGAACGGCCCCCGCAGCGCCAACCCAGTAAACTGTCTCGCCACGAGGACTCTGCGATTTAATAACTGCTTCAGATTTATGACGACGACCAAGTCGAGTTACTTCAATTCCCTCTAATTGTTCATAAGTAACATCCGGCACATTAATATTAAGTAGCATTGGTTCTTGGAACTTGCTAGTTATGAAACGTTGCACTATATCTGCTGTAATACGTGCAGCAGTAGAGAAATTTTTATTTGAAGCGCTAGCAAGAGACACCGCAAGAGAAGGTATTCCCAATAAGAAACCTTCAGTAGCGGCTGCTACTGTACCAGAATACACTGTGTCATCACCCATATTAGCGCCATCATTGATACCAGAAATTACCATATCTGGTAATGTATCAAGCATGCCACTAACCGCTAAATGAACACAGTCTGTTGGTGTGCCATTGACGTAATAGAAACCGTTATAAGCTCTATGTAAATGAAGTGGACGATCGAGCGTGAGCGAATTACTAGCACCGCTGCGATCACGCTCTGGTGCAACTACAATTATATCTCCAATAGTAGATAGTACTTGAGCGAGACAGGCGAGACCTGGCGCAAAATACCCATCATCATTACTAAGCAATATGCGCATTTGAAAAGGATGGAATAATTTATAAATTATATCCATATTCTAACAGGATGGATCATTGAGCGTTTAAATGATCCAAAAGCAAACTCAAGGGATTAATTCTTAAGTATTCTTATACGGTTCTTAATCTAGATAGATAAACAAACAGATGGAAATTAATTATTTGTTATTAAAATTTTATCTCCTATTTTAACGCTAGGCCTCATTACATTAGAAACACCCCCACGGGCATGGGGAAAACTGCTATGAAGGGCAAGAAAGTCTGCCGTATTCATGGTGGGTTATCTAGGGGCCCAGTAACTGAAGCAGATAAACTACGATGTGCCGCAGCAAAAACTAGGCATGGACTTGATACACGTCAACGCAGGGCAGAGGTTAGTGCTGGCCTGTTCTACCTACATGAACTTGAGACGCTGGGGCGAAGCATTGGCTTAATAACAAGGGCTCACTCACGTGGAAGGAAACCAACTGGGAAATGAGAGAGAACACGCATCACGAGGGCGTAAACCAACTGGAGAATTCAGGATATTAGGAAAGTAATTAACAGGAAGTCTCTTGTTGAAAAATCACAATATTATAACCCTTCGGAATGGGGCTGGGGGCTATAACGTGCGCCACATACGCACACTACTAAAATCAGATTACCCCCCTCGGACGTCTAGAATTGTACATAGGGAGAGACTAGGTGCCACCAAGCAGAAATAGGGGGTACCGGGTAGGTAGGGTGCTGCAGATGGGGAAAATGCAGGGCGGGGGCATACGCTGATGCTAGAGATAGTTTCGGCGCTCAGCGCCTGCTGCAAAGAAAAAAATAGCGAGAACCCAGACAGATGCAAGAGTGTACCTGAAGGTGTACCTGTTAATGATATTTGATTTTTTTTAATTTAGCTCGAAACCGAAGAACCTTAATAAATATTGGTCGGGGCGAGAGGATTCGAACCTCCGACCACTTGCACCCCATGCAAGTACGCTACCAGGCTGCGCTACGCCCCGAAGTTGTAGATTACAACAATAAGCCTCAACGTTAGAAATTTTTCCTGCCCCCTGTTGCATGAGAGGAGTGGAAACAATTAAGATTGGAGTAGCGATAAAACATCATTAATTTCACTCCGCACTCTCGATATCATTGATGCTGGAGCGGGTGTAGCGACCGGAGTAATAACAACAGGAACTACTCGCGACTGAATTATATTTTGCTCCAAATAATTACGAGCACCATTAATGGTAAAACCTTCCACATAAAGTAATTTACAAATACGGTGAACTAATAATACTTCATGCTGCTGATAATAACGTCTATTTTTACGGCGCTTCACTGCTTTTAATTGTACAAACTCTTGTTCCCAATAGCGCAAAACATGTGGCTTAATTCCACACAACGTACCAACTTCTCCGATGGTAAAATAATGCTTCGTCAGAATTAATGAAGAGGCGTTATTAGGCGTTCTGTTTTCCACGATACGTCTTCTCCACCACCGCTTTCAACTTCTGACTGGCATGAAACGTTACCACACGTCGGGCGAGTACTGGCACCTCAGCACCAGTCTTAGGATTTCTACCAGGGCGCTGTGACTTTACACGTAACTGGAAATTACCAAAACCTGAAAACTTGACGCTCTCTCCGCTTCGCAATGTAGCAAGAATCTCTTCATAAAAAGATTCCACCATATTCTTTGCTTCAAGTTTATTAAGACCAACCTCTAAAAACAGTAGATTTGCTAATTCAGCTTTTGTTAAAGTCATGCTTACTCCTGTTTCATTGCTAATTTAATAATATCTAATTATGTACTTGATCCATATGCCTATATTTAACTACGTAACTTTGCACCAAACTGATCACGAAGAAAATGTATCAACTTCTCAATAACTACATCCGTTTCTACATCGGTCAATGTTCTTTCGGCACTTTGTAATAGTACTCGAAATGCGAGACTTTTAGTGCCCTTTTCTACTCCTTCTCCACAATAAATATCAAACAAAGATATTTCAAGAATAGAAGGTAAATCTAGAGCTCGCATGCCATTCAGTAAAATCTGGACACTAATATTGTTCGAAACAATAATGGCGAGATCACGTCGCACGGGTAGAAATTTTGCAATCTTCTCTGCCGTTGATAAGATTTTAATCATCAAGGCATCTAAATCGAGTTCAAATAACACCGCAGATTTAGGCAAATCGGCTTTCTGTTGCCAAAGAGGATGAAGCTCCCCTAGCCACCCGACTGCTTTTCCATCTAGTTGGATAAGCCCTGATTTACCAGGGTGGAAAGCGGGGTGGGGCACTGCTTCAAAAGTAACTATTTTTGGCCAGAATAATGCCTCGATATCGGCCTTAATATCGTAGAAATCTACGCTGCATGGAGACACTCCCCACTGTTCACTTTCTCTATCGCCATAACAAATCCCGGCTAATTTCTCCAATTCAATATAACCTTTCTCTTGCTGAATGAAACAATTTCCAATTTCGAATAATCTTACTCTGCTTTGTTTACGATTGAGATTGAACTGTAAATTCGATATCAGTCCTCCAAACAAACTGCTGCGCATCACGCTCATTTGACTGGAGATGGGATTCTTTAATATTATTGGTGTTTTATTGTTTGCAAAGTTTTTTTCCCACAAAGCATCCACAAACGCATAATTAATCACTTCCTGGTAATCGCGCGCAATCAAAACCCTTCTAACTCGACTTGGCGTCTGTAATGTTTTAAATTCAGGAAGCATGTCTGAACTTGTATATGGCAGAGAAACCGGGATCAGATCATATCCGTGAATACGCACCAGCTCTTCTATTAAATCTTCTTCGATATTAATATCAAAACGGTATGTTGGAGGTATCACATGAAAAACTCCATTATCTACAGAGAAATTAAATTGTAACCGTTGTAGTAGCTCAGTTATTTTACTTTCGCCTAGATCAATGCCTAGTATTCGTTTTACTCGCTTTGCCCGTAAACATACCGGGTCACGTAACGGTAATTTCCCTTTAACTTCGGTAATTGGTCCGGCCTTACCACCGCAAATACTGATTATTAAGCTTGTAGTGCGCTCCATCGCATTACGCGTATTTTCAAAATCTACACCGCGCTCAAAACGATAACTCGAGTCCGAGCTGAATCCCAATTGAATAGATTTTCCAATTATTATTTTTGGATCAAAAAAAGCGCTCTCTAAAAAAAGACTAGTGGTGCCATGTTCAACTCTGCTTTCACTCCCGCCCATGATACCCGCTAATGCTAACGGACTAATTTCATCGGCAATTAACAGCATATCTGCTTGCAAAACAAGATTCTGTCCATTCAGTAAAGTTAGCTGTTCGTCGGAATTGGCATAGCGTACACATACAGTACCAGAGAGACCACCCGCAATCTTCGCTAAATTAAAAGCATGTAATGGCTGGCCAGTTTCTAGCATTACGTAATTAGTTGCATCCACTACTGCATTGATAGTACGTATTCCACTCCGCTCCAAACGACGAACCATCCATGTTGGTGTTGGCACATCAAGATCTATATCACATATTACTCGGCCACAATACAGTGGACAGGCTTCCATGGCTTCAACATTTATAATCAGACCACCACTGATTTTATTTTTAACTGGTTCAGTTTTAGGAAAATTAAACTTCACAGCGGAGATAGCGGCTACTTCTCTTGCTAAACCAAGCAATCCTAAGCAGTCGCCACGGTTAGGCGTCAATTTAAGCGTAAAAATTTTATCACTAAGTTCGTAGTAATTGCGAAAATCTGCACCCACAGGCGCGTCATCTGATAACAGCAACAAGCCTGTCGCTACTTCACTTAGACCCAATTCTTTAGTCGAACATAACATGCCATGCGACTCTACTCCACGTACCTTTGTCTGATGAATGACCATAGTGGGTAACTGTGCACCAATTAACGCGCATGGTACTTTCGCCCCAACATGGATATTTGTAGCACCACAAACAATTTGCAGTCGCTCATCGCCTAGTACTTTATTTACGTTTACTTGACATATGCTTAAACGGTCTGCATCTGGATGTTTTTGTATTGAGAGTACTTCGCCCACAACAACCTTATCAAAAAACGGTGCAACTGGCTCAATAGTCTCTACTTCTAAACCGGCCATAGTTAAAGCATGAGCTAACTCGCTGCTGGAAAGTGTCGAATTAACTAAAGTACGGAGCCAGTTCTCAGAAAATTTCATAAATAATCACTTTTACAGCAGAAAATATGATCGATATTTTTAGTTAAATTGTTTGAGAAACCGCAAATCATTCTCAAAAAATAACCGCAAATCATGCACCCGATACCTTAACATTGTTAATCGTTCCACTCCCACACCAAAAGCAAGACCAGTATATTTTTCACTATCTATATTGACATGCTTTAGAACATTAGGATGAACCATACCACAACCCAATACCTCCAACCAACCTGTGTAATTACATGCTCTACAACCCTTGCCACTACACATAACACAGCTAATATCCATCTCAGCAGAAGGTTCGGTAAATGGGAAGAATGAGGGTCGAAAGCGCGTCAATAAATCTTCACGCTCAAAAAAATTTCGCATGAAATTAACCAGCATGCCTTTTAATACCGAGAAATTTGCATCATCACTGACCCATAAACCTTCCACTTGATGGAACATAGGTGTATGCGTCACATCCGAATCGCAACGATAAACTCGTCCAGGTGCAATCACCTTAATTGGTGGTTGTTTATTTTCCATATAATGAATTTGTACTGGAGACGTGTGTGTACGCAATAAATAATTGCTACTTGCATCGGCAATGTAGAAGGTATCGTGCATTGCTCTTGCTGGATGATCTATTGGAATATTAAGTGCTGTAAAATTGTAGAAATCAGTTTCTATCTCTGGACCAGAAGCTACGGAAAAACCAATTGAATGGAATAGTGATTCAATGCGCTCCAACGTTTGCGTCACTGGATGCAAGCCACCTACACCCAGACCCCGACCAGGCAAAGTTACATCTAAAATTGTTTCATTTAACTGTACTGTAATCTTTTTAAATTGAATCGCATCACGACAACTATGCAATGTCTTTTCTAGTTCCTCTTTCACCTTATTAATACGATTACCCATAACCGGTCTTTTTTCCGGCGAAAGCTTACCTAACTCCTTAAGTAATTCTGTTAGTATGCCGTTTTTTCCAAGGTAACGTGCTTTGACCCGCTCTAATTCAGTGGCATTATCTGCACTATTAAATAAAGTCACAGCCTCGCTGAGGAGGTCATCTAGATTAGTCATGAAAAAACGAAGTGAGATGATCCAGCCGGACTACAAAAGAAAAAAGTCGGCATTATAAACTCCAACTTTATTACCCTTTTTTATTGCTGTCTTCTAGATAGTAAGGCTGGCTTTAGCCTGATTAACTATTATTAAAAAAGCTGGTTTATCAAATATAGCAATATCCGCTAGCATTTTTCGATCCACTTCAACAGAAGCCTTCTTTAAACCATTCATAAAAACGCTGTAGGACAAACCACATTCACGCGCGGCGGCATTAATACGGGCAATCCAAAGGGCGCGAAACTGACGTTTCTTCTGACGGCGATCTCGATAGGCATATTGCCCTGCTTTCATTACCGCTTCCTTAGCAATGCGATAAACATTTTTGCGTCGTCCGCGATACCCTTTAGCAAGGTCTAAAATTTTCTTGTGACGGGCATGAGCCGTCACACCACGTTTAACTCTTGGCATAGCAGTCTTTCTCCTTAAGCATACGGCAGCATAGCACGTACGGATGCTACATCACTAGAGTGAACATCCGTAATTCCTCGTAACTGACGCTTACTCTTAGTAGTTTTCTTTGTAAGGATATGGCGTTTAAATGCCTGTGCACGCTTAATACTTCCGCCAGCCCTCACTTTAAAACGCTTAGCAGCGCCACTCTTTGTTTTCATTTTAGGCATAACATAAATCCATTATATATTTTAACGTGATGCCGGGTATTTCCAAACTGGAAATCTTTCAGGACCCAGGCATCACTTGATTTGTTTACACTGACATGCAATGCAACTAACGTCAATCAAACTTCTACCAATACATATCTCATCTAATTAGATTCAAGAATCTGGTTACTTGGTTTTTCACTTTCCACCCTAGTTATGATTCCAAAATCTGTACCAGAATTTTTAATATCTAGCTTTGCACCGCTAATATTCTGCGCAACGTTTGACTTGATTTCTTCTAATTTATCTCTCTTAATCTTAATCGTCTTCAGTTCTTTCTTCTTGGCAGATAACACCATAACCATCTGCCGCCCTTCCATTCGGGGAAACTGTTCCACTATTGCATAAGGTTCCAAATCATCTCTGATTCTTTCTAGTAGTCGCATGCCAAATTCTTGATGCGCCATTTCTCTTCCACGAAAACGAAGGGTAATTTTAGCTTTATCCCCATCCTCTAAAAAAGTCATCAGACTGCGTAGTTTAATCTTATAGTCGCCATCGTCCGTGTTGGGACGAAACTTCACCTCTTTTATCTGAACCTGCTTTTGTCTAAGTTTGGTCTCGTGCCTCTTCTTGCTTTCCTGGTAACGAAATTTTCCATAATCCATTAAACGACAAACAGGTGGTTGAGCGGTAGGCGCAATCTCAACCAAATCTATCTCAGCTTCCCCTGCTAAGGTAATAGCAACCACTAATGAGACAATTCCCAGCTGCTCTCCATCTGCGCCAATTAATCGCACCTCTGGCGCCTGAATCTCATGGTTAATACGCGCTTCTTTTTCTTGGACTATAGTAGTTCCCCTCCCTTAAAATCTTTTAAATAAATTAAACTACACCGGCTCTCGTTAATATCTCAACTTTAAGACGCTCAATAAACGCTTTTAGAGGCATTTGACCAAGATCAGAACCAGACCGAGTTCTTACAGAAATTAATTGACTATCTACTTCTTTATCGCCAACTATGATCTGATATGGTAACTTTTGCAAACTATATGATCGTATTTTATAGGTTATCTTCTCATTCTTCAAGTCTGCGTGCGCACGAATACCGTTATACCTCAGTTCATTAACTATTTCTTTAGCATAATCTACCTGCCCTTCAGAGATATTGAGAATTACTACTTGGCTCGGTGAAAGCCATAAGGGAAGAGATCCCGCGTAATTTTCAATAAGAATGCCTATAAAACGCTCTAACGAACCTAAAATAGCTCGATGCAGCATTACCGGTGCCTGACGCGTATTATGCTCAGTTACAAATTCTGCACCCAAACGTTCTGGCATAGAAAAATCTAACTGTAGGGTGCCACACTGCCACACTCGATCAATACTGTCCCTAAGAGAAAATTCTATTTTTGGACCATAGAACGCTCCCTCTCCAGGCTGAAATTCCCATATGAGCTTTTTTTCATTTAATACTAGTTCAAGAGCTTTTTCTGCTTTACTCCATTGTTCATCTGAGCCAACACTCTTTTGTGGACGAGTCGAGAGTTTAACCAAAATATCGTTAAAGCCAAATGTAGTATATACTTTTTGCAATAGATCAATGAATCGTTTCACTTCATCCTGCACTTGAGCTTCAGTACAAAAAATATGTGCGTCATCTTGTGTAAATGCTCTTACTCGCATAATACCGTGCAACGCACCGGATGGTTCATTACGATGGCATGAACCAAATTCTGACAATCGCATAGGTAAGTCTCGATAACTTTTTAATCCTTGATTAAATACCTGAATATGACCGGGACAATTCATTGGTTTAATCGCTAAATGACGATCTTCGGAATGTGTAATAAACATATTTTCTCGGAAATTTTCCCAGTGCCCGGAACGTTCCCATAGTCCTTTATCAAGCACCTGTGGCGTACGAATTTCCAAATACCCATTGTCAAGAAGTAATTCCCGCATATACTGCTCGACCTGTTGCCAAATAATCCAGCCATTAGGATGCCAAAATACCATGCCAGGGGCACTCTCTTGAATGTGAAATAAATCTAATTGTTTGCCAATTTTACGATGATCCCGCTTTTCAGCTTCTTCAAGATGATGAAGATAAGTATCTTGATCTTCTCTATTGATCCAGGCGGTACCATAAATTCTCTGCAGCATTTCATTGCGTGAATCACCTCGCCAATAAGCGCCCGCAAGTTTCATTAACTTAAATACCTTGAGTTTTGAAGTGGTGGGTACATGCGGACCACGGCATAGATCAGTAAAATTCCCCTGAGAATAAAGAGACACATCTTCATGGCCCGGGATAGATTCTATAATTTTTGCTTTATAGTGCTCCCCTTGAGTTTTAAAAAAATTTATAGCTTCAGAGCGTTCCCATACTTTGCGCTCTATTTTTAGATCACGTTTACTAATTTCCATCATACGTTTCTCAATTTCCACTAAATCTTCTGGTGTAAAAGGGCGCTTGTAAGAAAAGTCATAATAAAATCCATTTTCTATTACTGGGCCAATACTAACCTGCGCCTCTGGAAATAATTCTTTTACAGCATGCGCCAGTAGATGCGCACTAGAGTGGCGAATAATCTCAAGCCCTTCTACATCTTTTTCGGTAAGAATAATTAAATCGCTGTCGACCTCAATACGTCTAGACATATCTACTAACTGACCATTCACCTTGCCAGCTAATGCTGCGCGTGCTAACCCCGCGCCAATTGACACCGCAATCTCCATTATTGTTACTGATTGCTCAAATCTTCGCTCTGAACCGTCTGGCAAACAAATAACTATCACATCTTCTTCCTTTATTTATTATTATTTGATAGCTGAGTAAAATTATATCAGCGAACGCCAGCTAGAATCTAATCCTTATGTCTAACCCTTATTAAAAATTCAAAGTACCAAAAAGAGCTAGTATGTAGAATCTGGGTGTTATTTAATAGAATTTTTTATTAGACCGCGTTATAAACAGTTTCGATAAAAAAGATCTGCTGTATACATCAAAATATAGATCAAGAATTCTTACATCACTGTGAAATTTTATTTATACAAAGATGTCGCTCGTCCTTATTTTTTTGCGACGAGACGTATGACATCGGCAATATATTTCGCCCAATGCCTAACCTTATGAGCCGATTTACCTTCCACCATTACCCGTATCACTGGTTCGGTCCCTGATGCACGTAACAGTACACGGCCATGATTGCCAAGATTTTTCTCGGCCTCTATTTGAGCATTTTTGACTGTTGTGTTCAAAAGAAAATTAGATTTTTCTTTAATTTTTACGTTGATTATTGTTCGCGGATACAACACAACCTCGTGCATAAACTCTGCAAGAGTTTTATTAGAGTCTCGCAATGCAAATAACACTTGCAGCGCAGCTATTATTCCATCACCAGTAGTATGTTTATCCCTACAAATGATATGGCCTGAACTCTCTCCTCCCAACTCCCAATCATTTTGTAACAATAACTCCAAAATATGACGATCGCCAACTTGAGCACGGGCAAATAAAATATTTAATTTCTTAAAACTCTGCTCTATGGAAAAATTGGTCATTAATGTACCAATCACTCCGCCTCTCAGCAGATGTCTCTCTTGACGATGTTTAGCTATGATGTAGATCAGCTGATCTCCATCGTAGAGTCTCCCTGTTTTATCAGACATAACTATACGATCTCCATCGCCATCCAATGCAATGCCGATATCGGCTTGATGCTGCTTAACAGCCTTCTGCAATGTTGAGACATGCATTACGCCACATTTGGAATTGATATTTAGACCATCAGGTTCCGCTCCGATAATAATTACATCCGCCCCTAATTCATGAAAAATCGATCCAGCAAGGTGGTATGTTGCGCCATGAGCACAATCAAGAACAATTCGCAGGCCCCGTAAATCAAGATAAGAAGGGAAAGTACTTTTACAAAATTCTATGTAACGTCCGGGTGCGTCATTTAAACGTTTTGCTTTCCCAAGTTCCGCTGGAGATACCAGGTTGATGGGTGAACTCAATCCATTTTCTATACTAAGTTCAGCTTCATCAGACAGTTTCCTGCCATCGGCAGAAAAAAATTTAATACCATTATCTTCAAACGAGTTATGTGACGCAGAAATTACAATCCCGGCTTGTAAACGTAATGCGCGGGTTAAGTAAGCAACTGCCGGGGTTGGGATGGGACCAGTTAGAAGCACATCAATTCCAGCCGCAGATAACCCTGCTTCCAAAGCAGATTCGAGCATATAACCGGAGATGCGCGTATCCTTACCGATTAATACTGTATGGCGTTTATTTCCTTCTTGGTATTTGTTAATTGAAATCAGTACCTTGCCAGCAGAGTAACCGAGACGCATAATAAATTCAGGCGTAATTGGAAAACTTCCAACTCGTCCACGTATGCCATCGGTACCAAAATATTTTTTAATCAATGTGGTAATTTATGGATAATTAGTAGCGGAAAACATTACTCATAACTTCTATTATCTTTTCTTTGAACTGGTATTTATACTATTGTAAACTGCCAGAGCATCTTTAGTTGCTTTTACATCATGTACGCGTAAAATTTTAGCGCCTTTCATCGCAGCTAACAATGCTGCCGCGACACTCGCATGAATTCGATTGTCTATCTTATTTTCAGTAATTTCCTGTAACATAGATTTATGTGATAAACCAACCAACATCGGTACGCCCATACTCAAAAAACTATCCAAACAGCGCAATAATTCAAGATTATGCTCTAATCTCTTACCAAAACCAAAACCAGGGTCTATAACTAGTTGCTCATGTCGAATCCCCGCAATTCTCGCCACTTCTAAACGTCTTCGTAGGAAAGAAGTGACCTCTGTTATCACGTTATTATACCGGGGATTTATCTGCATATTGTGAGGATCGCCTTGTTTATGCATTAAACACACCACCGCACCGCTTACCGAAATCACCTCAAGCGCTCCCGGCTCTTGTAAGGCATTAATGTCGTTAATCATAACCGCACCAGCTTCTATTACTGAATGCATTACCTCTGGTTTAGAGGTATCTACAGAAATTGGTATGCCCATTCTAACTAAGCCCCTCACCACAGGAAGAACTCGACATAACTCTTCTTCTGTGGATATCGCAACACTACCGGGACGAGTAGACTCTCCTCCGATATCAAGTATGTCCGCGCCTTCTTTAATTAATTGTATAGCATGACGGATGGCGCTTTCAGTAGAGGCATACAAACCGCCATCGAAGAAAGAGTCTGGTGTTACATTAATAATCCCCATAACCAGGGAATTATTACGGTCAAGAAGATTATAAATTTTCTGCAATGAAAGAACTTAAAACATCTCTAAGGAATACTAATCTAAAGAAATTGCCAATTTAACACTGTTACTTCACAGCGTTCTATCGACAATTCTACTTAAGATTT
This sequence comes from Nitrosomonadaceae bacterium, assembly GCA_014190895.1. Classification (GTDB taxonomy): domain Bacteria; phylum Pseudomonadota; class Gammaproteobacteria; order Burkholderiales; family Nitrosomonadaceae; genus BJGV01. Next base: position 22,291 of record BJGV01000006.1, read on the forward strand.
AACAGTGCCGCTTTAAATTATTGTACTGGTGTTGTTTCTGCCGTTATTGGCGAAGAAGTTGAGGGCGGTGTATTATCTTTTGGTAAATTTTGTGCCACCTGTGACAGTTTCGGTGGACGTGGAGACCGTCCTTCCATAATATCACCAATCTGATCGGAATCTATGGTCTCCCATTCCAGTAGAGCCTTAGTCATGGCTTCAATTTTATCACGGTTCTCTTCAATTAATGTACGTGCTAAAGCGTACTGTACGTCAATAATACGCCGAATTTCTATATCCACTTTTTGCATAGTGGCTTCGCTCACATTCTTATGAGTGGTTACAGAACGACCAAGAAATACTTCCCCCTCATTCTCTCCATACACCATTGGGCCAAGAGAATCAGACATGCCCCATTGGGTAACCATGCGCCGAGCCATTTCAGTAGCGCGCTCGAAATCATTAGATGCACCAGTGGTCATCTGCTTCATAAATACTTCCTCAGCAATTCGACCGCCGAACAGTACAGAAATATTCTGTAAAATTTCCTCGCGATCCATACTAAAACGATCTTCCACAGGTAATTGCATAGTTACACCTAATGCACGCCCTCGTGGAATAATCGTAACTTTATGTACTGGATCAGTTCTAGGGAGAAGTTGAGCTACTACGGCGTGACCAGATTCATGGTAGGCGGTATTACGTCGCTCACGCTCTGGCATTACCATTGAACGTCGTTCTGCACCCATAAAAATCTTGTCTTTAGCACGCTCGAAATCTTCCATATCTACAAGTCTTTTATTATGACGCGCAGCAAATAGTGCCGCTTCATTCACTAAATTAGCAAGATCAGCGCCAGACATGCCTGGTGTGCCACGTGCGATAATATCTGCACGTACATCAGGAGAGAGTGGTACTTTTCGCATATGCACATGTAAAATCTGCTCACGTCCACGTATATCAGGCAATGGGACTGTTACCTGTCGATCAAAGCGACCAGGGCGCAATAATGCCGGATCAAGTACATCAGGACGATTAGTGGCCGCAATTACAATTACGCCAGATGCTCCTTCAAAACCATCCATTTCTACCAGTAGCTGATTAAGTGTTTGTTCTCGTTCATCATTACCGCCACCCAAACCAGCTCCACGTTGCCGGCCAACTGCATCAATCTCATCTATAAAAATAATGCAGGGTGCCTGCTTCTTAGCTTGTTCAAACATATCTCGCACTCTTGCCGCCCCTACACCAACAAACATTTCCACGAAATCAGAACCAGAAATACTAAAAAATGGCACCTTAGCTTCGCCTGCGATGGCCCGAGCTAACAGGGTTTTTCCGGTGCCAGGATTACCCACCATTAGTACTCCACGTGGAATCCGACCGCCTAATTTCTGAAATTTGCTAGGGTCGCGTAAAAATTCGACTAGCTCTGATACCTCCTCTTTTGCTTCTTCACAGCCGGCCACATCAGCAAATGTCACCTGATTAGCAGACTCGTCCAGCATACGTGCTTTACTTTTACCGAATGAGAAAGCTCCGCCACCACGACCACCACCCTGCATTTGACGCATAAAAAAGATCCACACGCCAATTAGTAATAACATTGGGAACCATGAAACAAAAATATTCATGAGTAGGGATGGCTCTTCCTCTGGTTTCGCGTCAATAACGACACCGGCTTTAAGTAAATCACTGACAAGCCAAGGGTCTGAAGGCGTATATGTAGTAAAACGCCTACCATCAGACTTGGTGCCTTTTAATGTACGCCCCTCGATAACCACCTTGGCTATTTTGCCCTGCTTCACTTCATCGATAAATTGAGAGTATTCCATCGGCGCTTGCGTTGCTTGGCGCGTACTAAACTGGTTAAAGACGGTCATAATTACCAGTGCAACCACTAACCAAATAACTACATTCTTAATGAGAATATTCAAAACAACTCCTTTGTAGATACCATCAAAAATACCTAATTTCTTATTTTAAACTAATTCTTCAATATATAACAATAACAAGGTGATCGCATGCCTATTCCAATTTGTTAAAAATCTATTCCACAAACTACGTGGTCGCATTTAATGGCAATGAAGATATTTAAATTTTTTTTCCTAGTCCTAGTACATACAACTCACTGCTACGATCACGAGAGGCCTCTGGTTTGCGTATCAAAACTTTTTTAAAAGTAATTCTCATCACTTTTAGAAAAGCTTCAAAACCTGAACCCTGAAAAACCTTGACAAGAAAATTACCACCAAAGTTCAATTGCTCTATGGAGAATTGCAATGCTAATTCGGCTAAATAGATGCTACGCGCTTGATCACTTATTTCTATACCGGTTATATTGGGTGACATATCGGAAATTACAAGATCAATTAGACGATTACCTAGATTTTTTCTTAATTCAGCTAGAACGGTTTCATCTCTAAAATCACCACGAATAAACGTAACTCCGGGGAGCGCTGACATCTCCAGTATATCTAGCGAGATTATTATACCGTTGGGACCTACTTTATTTGCCGCTATTTGCGACCAACTACCAGGTGCAGCACCTAAATCCACCATAGTTATACCAGGTTTAAATAAATGATCTCGTCTATCAATCTCAATTAACTTATACGCGGCGCGTGAACGATAACCTTCTTTTTTCGCTTGTTTGACGAAAAAATCATTCACGTGTTCTTTCATCCAAGCTTTACTAGTCTTAGCGCGTTTCATCACGTACAATAAAAAATTTGAAAAATTATGTTAGAAATCACTCTTGCTCATCGTCTCTCTCTCAGATCGCTTGCCCATACTATCAATCCAACTGTAATAGTAAGCAAAAAAGGTCTGTCAGAGAACATCATTAAAGAATTGGATCAAAGACTTAGAAATCACGAGCTAATTAAAATTAGAGTGCTTATTGATGATCGAGGAACCAGAGAGGTATTGTTTACAGAGATTTGTGAGAGCCTTATGGCTGCTCCGATACAACACGTTGGTAAAATCCTTATAATCTACCGTCCGAAGCCTGAGGAAACAAAAAATCTTGCTAAAAATAAATTTTTCAAAAAAAGAGAATTGCGCCGAACTAAGCGTAGTTTTCAATCTTAGACCTTTATTACAGCCCTGTATACAGGGTGTCTAGATATACCTCACATCAAGAATAACATATTCCATTAATCCTTTTGGGGCGACAACTTCTGCCACATCGCCAGATTTTTTACCTATCAAAGCTCGAGAAACAGGGGAACTAATGGAGATTTTTCCTTGTTTGATATCGGCTTCATCATCGCCAACAATCTGATAAGTAAATACTGTACCGCTAATCACATCTTCAAGATCAATAGTTGCACCGAAGACGCACGCACCATCAGCATTAAGTAGTAATGGGTCAATAATCTGTGAATTAGAAAGTTTATTTTCTAATTCGGCAATTCGCCCCTCTATAAAACCCTGTTGCTCCTTAGCCGCATCGTACTCAGCATTCTCAGACAAATCTCCGTGAGAGCGAGCTTCTGCAATAGCCGCGATCACAGCAGGGCGCCGCAAGGTTTTCAATTCGCGCAACTCTGAACGTAATTTTTCTGCACCAATCACTGTTAATGGGGTCTTACCCATAATTCATCTCTCCGTCATGATTATGTTTTAATCTTTAGCCGAGTATTTCTAACATTCTTAGTAAGATCTTCTCTAGCGGAATTGCTATCAGAAAGATAGTGACAAGAAACAGAAACACCAGCATCGTGTCCAGTCTAATTTAATCGCGTGTGCAGTTCTTGTAAGTCATAAGCTCGTAACTCCCGCATACCAACCATGCCAATACAAGCAGCACGAGCACCTGCCAACGTAGTGTAATAAGTCACTCGTGATTGTAACGCAGCATGGCGTATTGAATAAGAATCTTGAATCGCACTGCGCTTATCTTCTACAGTGTTGATAATTAAATTAATCTCGTTATTTTTGATCATATCCACAATGTGCGGGCGCCCTTCCGTTACTTTATTCACTGTAATTACCGCTAACCCAGCTGCAGTCAATGCTGCTGCAGTGCCTCGAGTAGCATAGAGAGTAAACTGCAATTCTACAAGATTACGAGCAATTTCTACTATGCTCAGTTTATCTGAATGCCTTACACTAATAAAAATATTACCAGTGGTAGGTAATTTCACTCCAGCAGCTAATTGTGATTTAACAAAAGCTTCGGCAAAAGTATCTCCTACTCCCATTACTTCGCCAGTAGATTTCATCTCCGGTCCAAGTATGGTGTCCACACCAGGAAATTTGATAAATGGGAAAACAGCCTCCTTAATTGAATAATAAGGAGGAATTATTTCTTCGATCACGTTCTGAGAGGCGAGAGTTACTCCAACCATACAACGTGCGGCAACTTTTGCTAGTTGCAATCCAGTAGCTTTAGATACAAATGGAACAGTACGAGATGCCCTAGGATTAACTTCTAACACATATATAATCTCATCTTTAATAGCAAATTGTACATTCATTAATCCCACCACATGGAGAGCCTGCGCCATTGCTTTAGTCTGTCGAATTAACTCATTTTTTATAGCGCGTGACAAACTAAAAGACGGTAACGAGCACGCAGAATCACCTGAATGTACCCCAGCTTGCTCAATGTGTTCCATAATGCCGCCAATTACTACGGATACACCATCACAGATTGCATCTACATCTACTTCAGTAGCATCATTCAAAAAACGATCCAACAGCACAGGAGAATCGTGAGAAATTTTCACGGCCTCTCGCATATAGCGCTCCAAATCACGCTTCTCATGAACAATTTCCATGGCCCGCCCGCCCAGAACATAACTAGGCCGAACCACTAATGGATAACCAATTTCATCGGCAGCGATCAATGCTAATAAAGGATCCCGCGCAGTACGATTAACCGGTTGTTTTAGACCAAGCTGATGCAACATTTTCTGGAAACGCTCACGATTCTCAGCACAATCAATCATGTCTGGACTGGTGCCGATAATTGGTGCCCCATTTTTCTCAAGATCACGAGCAAGTTTCAGTGGCGTCTGTCCACCATATTGTACTATTATGCCAAGAGGTTTTTCTATTGCAACAATCTCAAGTACGTCCTCTAAAGTTAAAGGCTCGAAATAAAGTCGATCTGAGGTATCATAATCAGTTGAAACTGTCTCTGGATTACAATTAACCATGATGGTTTCAAAACCACTTTCACGTAAGGCTATGGCTGCGTGAACACAACAATAATCAAATTCAATACCTTGTCCGATACGATTAGGCCCCCCGCCCAACACCATAATTTTTTTCCTATTAGTAGGTAGTGCTTCGCACTCCTCCTCGTAAGTAGAATACATATAAGCAGTGCGGGTAACAAACTCGGCCGCACATGTATCCACACGCTTATAAACTGGATGTAAATTAAACTGATGTCGTCTGGTTCGCACTGCAGTCTGTCCTGTATTCAGTAGCTTTGCTAATCGCCGATCAGAGAAACCACTACGTTTTAATTTAAATAAACTGTTTAAATTAAGCGTATCAATACATTCACCAGAAAGTGTTTCCTCCTGTTTAACTAAATCTTCTATTTGCCCTAAAAACCAAGGGTCAATGTGTGTAAGATCATGAATCTCATTAAGTTTAATTCCACAACGAAATGCATCGGCTATATACCAAATCCGTTCTGGCCCAGGATCGCTCAGTTCTTTTTTGATAATTTCAATATCAGTCGTTTTTTCATCCAAACCATCAACACCTATCTCTAATCCCCGAAGGGCCTTCTGGAAAGACTCTTGGAAGGTTCTTCCAATTGCCATAACCTCCCCTACTGATTTCATTTGTGTAGTAAGGCGATCATTAGCCTGAGGGAATTTCTCAAAAGCAAAACGTGGTATCTTGGTCACAACATAATCTATTGTCGGCTCGAAAGAAATCGGTGTTACACCACTGGTAATATCATTTCTAAGTTCATCTAACGTATAGCCTATCGCAAGTTTAGACGCTACCTTGGCTATAGGAAAGCCAGTTGCTTTTGATGCTAAGGCAGAAGAACGTGATACCCGCGGATTCATTTCAATTATTAGCATACGACCATCTTGTGGATTAATTGCAAACTGCACATTAGAACCACCAGTTTCAACACCGATTTCGCGCAATACCGCAATCGATGCATTACGCATGATTTGATATTCTTTATCAGTCAGCGTCTGTGTTGGAGCGACTGTTATGGAGTCCCCAGTATGGATACCCATTGGGTCAATATTTTCAATAGCGCAGACAATAATGCAGTTATCTAGTCTGTCACGCACCACTTCCATTTCAAACTCTTTCCAACCAATAAGTGATTCCTCGATCAATAGTTCATTAGTAGGAGAAATTTCCAGTCCGTGCTCACAAATACTAACAAATTCTTCACGGTTGTAAGCAATGCCGCCGCCACTACCGCCCATAGTAAAAGATGGGCGAATAATAGCTGGGTAACCCACCATTGCCTGAACTTGTAACGCCTCTTCCAAGCTATGAGCTATAGTTGAGCGGGCAGATTCTAAACCAATTCTAGTCATGGCTTGTTTAAATTTCTCGCGATCCTCCGCTTTATCAATGGCTTCACGTGATGCGCCAATTAATTCCACGCCATATCTTTCCAACACACCATGTTTAGCTAAGTCTAGAGCGCAATTTAATGCTGTCTGCCCCCCCATAGTCGGTAGAATAGCGTCCGGAAGCTCAAGAGCGATTATCTTCTCCACCATCTGCCACGTAATTGGTTCAATATAAATAGCATCGGCCATTTCAGGATCAGTCATAATCGTTGCTGGATTAGAGTTCACTAAAATAACGCGATAATTCTCTTCTCGCAAAGCTTTACAGGCTTGTGTCCCAGAATAATCAAACTCACATGCTTGACCGATTACAATGGGTCCAGCGCCAATAATAAGTATCGATTTTATGTCGGTTCGTTTAGGCATATTTATTCCCAACTCTCTCAAGTGGATCTGAGTTAATTTTGGATTCCTTAATCCTATTAACAAACCGATCGAATAAATAATCCATATCATGCGGCCCCGGACTTGCTTCAGGATGCCCTTGAAAGCAAAACGCTAAACGATCAGTCAATTCAAATCCTTGTAGGCTACCGTCAAACAACGACACGTGTGTAACACGTGCATTCTCTGGTAATGTGTCAGCATCCACCATGAAACCATGATTCTGACTAGAAATCATGACTCGTCTACTATCTAAATCTTGAACTGGATGATTAGCGCCATGGTGGCCAAACTTCATTTTAACGGTTCTAGCACCACTCGCTAATCCGAGCAACTGATGTCCCAGGCAGATGCCAAAAATTGGTATCCTATGTTCGAGCAGTGCTCTGACTGTAGCAATCGCATAGTCACAAGATTCCGGATCTCCTGGTCCATTGGAAAGAAATATGCCATCTGGTTTAAATGAAATTATTTCATTGACCCCTGTTTGAGCTGGGGTCACCGTAACCTTGCATCTACGCTGTACAAACTTATCAAGAATGCTACGTTTAATTCCAAAATCAAGTGCAACAATGTGAAAGAAGGGATTTGCGTGTGCTTGATCATTACGTCCTAACATTTTCTCACTCAAATTCCACATATAAGTCTGATCACAACTCACTACTTTGGCGAGATCCATTCCAACAAGGCCAGGAAATTCCCTAGCATACTTTAGCGCTTCCACTTCATCAATTTTCCCCGTCATAAGACAACCAGCTTGTGCGCCATTTTCACGCAGAATACGCGTTAGTTTACGTGTATCAATATCTGCAATTCCAACGACATTTTTTTCTCTAAGGTACTCTGACAAGGTCTGCGTTTTCCGCCAATTACTTGAAATTATGGGTAAATCACGGATCACTAAACCAGCGGCATGAATTCTATTCTCGCTGCCTGATTCGACATCCTCTAAATTGACGCCAGTATTGCCAATATGGGGATAAGTCAACGTAATAATCTGTCGACAATAGGATGGGTCAGTAATTATTTCCTGATAACCAGTCATGGCGGTATTGAAGACCATTTCGCCAGTACTAATACCTTCCGCCCCAATTGATGTACCACGAAAAATGGTACCGTCAGCGAGCATTAGGGCAGCGGGCAGGCGTTGTAACACGAGAAACTCCTTGAGTACCAACTAGATGCGGAAAGCAAGATAAAATCAGTCTATTTTGTCTAACTAAGTAGACTGATTATATGCGAAAAACAGGTCTATTTCAATGAAGGCACTCTCTATCTGAACAAGTTAAGCAGTGTAAGGATAAGGATGCTACGGTGAAGGCGATAAGTTAGATATGATTACCGTTACCAATACAAATATAGTACATAAACAGCGCGCACCAATAGCACTCCGCACTGTCAAACTGACACGATCATTAATACATAAGCCAGACTAGTGCACTTGATCGCTCATAAAAATGACTGTTCAATTTTCAATGTTACGACCGTCCCATTTCCTCAATAAATAATATGTAATCTCCGCAAATTGTTTAGGTGACAAATTTTCAGCCCGCAATTTTGGATCTATTCCCAGTAAAATAAAATCTTCTAGCTTAATATAATTCTGTAATGTATTTCTTAATGTCTTGCGTCGATGTGAGAACGCGGCAGCAACAACAAGAGCAAATAATTCTTCCTTATCTACTTCAATGACTGACTCCTGGAGTGGAATCATGCGGACAAAAGCAGATTCAATTTTCGGACTCGGGTAGAAAGCCTCTGGTGGAACGATAAACAGTTGTTCCATTTTAAAACGAGACTGTAACATCACTGAGAGTCTTCCGTAGTTTGAGGTAGATGGTACGGCTACCATACGCTCCACTACTTCTTTTTGAAGCATAAAATGCATATCAATAATATTCTCTAAAAACTTACTTAAATAGAAAAGAATGGGCGTGGAAATATTATAAGGTAAATTACCTATCACTCGCAGATTGCGCCCAAAAGAAAAGAAATTAAATTTCATGGCATCAGCCGAATGCACTGTCAATCTCTCTGCAGAAAATTCTTTGCGCAGACGTTCGACAATATCACGATCAATTTCTACTGCATGCAGATGATGAAGTAGTTGTAATAATGGTTGCGTCAAGGCGCCCAAACCTGGTCCAATCTCAATCAATAAATCATCCTTAACTGGATGAATAGCAAGAATAATTTCTGCTACGACCTGAGGATCGACGAGAAAATTTTGACTAAAACGTTTACGAGGGATATGGCGCATAACTCTAAAAACTATTAAATCACATGAAATCTAATATCATTTTTTACAAGCCAAGAGAAGCCTTATTTCTAGCTAACATTATGGCCATGTCAATGGCTGCCAACAGGCTACCTGGATCCGTCCGTCCGGTTGCAGCAATATCTAATGCAGTGCCATGATCTACCGAGGTGCGAATAATAGGTAGTCCCAATGTAACGTTTACACCATTACCAAAGCTGGCGTATTTTATTATCGGTAATCCCTGATCATGGTACATGGCAAGAATACAATCTGGATTTATCTGACGAGATGTGCTGAATAAAGTATCGGCCGGTAGCGGACCAATTAAACTCATACCCTCGGTACGTAATTTATCCAATACTGGGATAATAACGTCTATTTCTTCTCTGCCAATATGGCCACATTCACCCGCATGCGGATTTAATCCTGCGACCATAATAAGCGGCTTGGTGATCCTAAAACGCGTCATTAGATCGTAATGGATAATGCGCAATTTCTGTTCTAATTTGTCACGGGTAATAGCTGCAGCCACATCTTTAAGCGGCAAATGGGTGGTAGCAAGCGTCACGCGCATGCCGCCGCCCACTAACATCATTACTACCTGATTACCTGTCAGTTGAGCCAAATACTCCGTATGACCAGTAAAAATAATACCGGCGTCATTAATCACACCCTTATGTATTGGGGCAGTTATCATTGCATCAAATTCATTGTTACTACAACCCTCAACAGCGCGATTCAAAGTTTTTAGCACATAATGAGCATTGTCTAAATCAGGTTTACCGGGAATAGCGGGTTTATTTAACGGTACATGAAGCACCTGAAAACTACTGGTATAGCGTCTAGCTTTGCTGGATGGATCATAATCTAGCAACTTCAGGGGGAGATTTATCAATTTGGCGCGGTCTCGTAACATTTGACTATCTGCAATAACAACCAATTGACATGGAAGATTTAATTGTGCGATCTGTACACACAAGTCTGGACCAATTCCTGCTGGCTCACCCGCAGTAATAACGAGAGTTGGATTAATTAAATTTAATGCCATTCAATCCTACGATAAGTAAGGTTTATTTTTCTTCGGCCAGATATTCAATATGAGCACGATCACGCAACTGTTGCAACCATTCTTGGAAAGCTTCGTCACCTTTACGTTGATTCAGTATCTTGCGCGCCTCCTGACGCTCTCGCTGATCACTTGTATCCTTAGTACGGCGCTCTCTCACTTGAATTAAATGCCAGCCAAAAGTAGATCGCACCGGATCACTCACTTTCCCGATTTGGAGCAGATTCATAGCATTTTCAAACTCGGGAACTGTGTCACCGGGGGAAATCCAGCCTAAATCTCCCCCTGCCGATGAACTAGTATCTTCAGAAGACAATTTTGCTAATTCTGAAAAATCAGCACCCAGTGTTAAACGTTCTTTAAGATCAATTATACGTTGTTGAGCATCGCTCTCCGATGTTTTCTCACCGACTTTAATAAGAATATGACGGGCCTGAGTCTGATCTATTAATACACTAGCTTTATTCTTCCCACGTCGTTCAATCAATTGAATAATATGAAAGCCACTTGGGCTGCGCATTATCGGTGTTAATTCACCTGATTTAATCAGTTTTAATTCGCTAGCAAATTTTATCGGAAATTGAGTAATCGGTTTCCAATCAAGCACGCCTCCTTCCATGGCATCAGCTGCATCAGAAAATTCAGCGGCTACTTGTGAGAATTGAGCGCCATTCTTTAATTTGACTAGAGCAGCTTTTGCACGCTGATGTCTACTCTCAACTGTAGATGCATCCGCCTCTTCTGTAATTCGTATCATGATATGGGCAGTCTGATATTCCTCAGCATCTCTGGAAAAATTTTCTTGAGTCCTTAAGAAATCATTTATTTCTTCCTCAGTAATACTTATTCCTCTAAGCACCTCGCGATCTTTTAAGCGCGATAGAATCATTTCACTACGGATTTCACTGCGGAATTTGGTCAATTTTATTCCGCTCTTCTCAAGTACAGTGAAGAACTCCCCTCTAGACATATTATTTCCCTTGGCAATCCTATCCAAGGTTTGCTCTAAATCGTTATCACTGACTGTCACACCAATTTCTTTTGCAAGCTGCAACTGTATTCGTGTAGTAATTGTACGTTCCAGAAGTTGCTTTTCCAGTACATCCATCGGCGGGAATTTGATTTCATTTTTTTTCAGTTGAGCGAGAGTTATCTGAAGAATTTCATTGAGCTCATGACGTGTGATTACACTATCATTCACAATTGCAATGATGAAATCTACCGTCTTAGTGGTTTTCTGCGCGTCAGAAAAACCAGTTACTAACATAGCAAACAGGGCTAACAAGCAAGGTAAGTATTTTTTATTCATTTAAGTCGAGATTAAAAATTTAAACTTAATAAAAGTTATGCTCAATTTAGGCTACCTTGATAAACCCAAAATATTATTGCCTCGTAATTCTTCCTGCTGACTATCTGGATTACCACTCATCCTGGTATATCCAGGAACGCTCCGTTGCATGACTTGTAACGGATCGGAACCGGCTTGTAATATCCCATTTAGCTCAACTTGCAAAAAAGCTGCCGTCATGGCTGTTTGAGTTGCAGTAGTAACACGTTGGAACACAAGACGTGCTGACCAACAACAGGCATTGTATTCAAGTCCTAATAGCCCCTCTAGAATCTTACTGTCCATTAATGAGTAATTGAGACGTCCCACGCCATGCCATCTTTCTGATAAAGGCCATTGTCCGGAAATATCAACTTGTCGTATCACCTCTCGAGTGACGCGGAAACCAAGATTAAGCACCTTGCCAATCTCTGGACGATAACTAATGCTCGTACGAACTATTTCGGCGCGCATCTTACTCTGATCAATTTGAGCGCTCGCATCAATCGCAAGAACTGGTGTAATTTGTCCCCCAAACCCAGCAATAAGATCTGGTTTTTTACTACTGCCACCTTGTGCCGACGTTAAAACTGTCCTGCTCTCACTAAAGTTTGCCAGCTGACCGATGGAAATACGGAATCGCTCTTTACCAGTAGCTGAATCAATGAAGCGCGATGTTAATGCTGCAGTAGCCCGATTCGCATCATTAATGCGGTCATTCCCGCTAAAACGATTCTCAGTAAAGAGTCTAGCGAAACTAAAATCCATTTCCCCAGAATCAAAATTTGGTAATAAGTGTTGATCACGGAATGGGGTATAAGTGTAGTATGCCCTTGGCTCAATGGTCTGCGTAAATTTACTTCCCATTATCGTTATCTCTCGGTCAAAAGTAGTGCCACTATCTAGACTAAAAGTTGGAAGGGTACGGGTTGGATTCTTGTCTGATGCAGACCCCTGATTTTGTAAACTATAACTCGTATAGTTTATGCCAATCTTTGGGGTGAAGTAGCCAAATTTGTTCTGCAAAGGAATGCTCATGCTAGGGGCAAGCATCATGCGATTTCCCCCTACCAGGGTATCATGAGAATAATTATCCCAACTTCCTTTGAAATTAAGATCTGCCCCCAATACGTTGTACTGATTTGCGCTCAAAGTAACCGAAGGAAGACGCTTGTAAGGCTCCACAATTTTGATAACGGGATCTTGTAGGGTTTGAAATTGTTGTGCCGTAGCGCGAAAAGCCACGGAACCATCTGGGCCCAATGAACTATTGTATGCCACACTGGCCATCTGCAATAAGTTGGTATTAGAAGTAGAATAAAGACCATTACCAAGTTCACGAAAATAGGCGTTATCGGAAACTCTGTTAAAATCAAAATTTGTGCTCCAACCCTTTCCCAATTGCTGATTATGTGTAAACTGTATACGGGAACGAGGATTATGAGTCTCAATATCGTTCGGCAGATAGTCGAATAACAAAAAACCTCTCATGTCTTTTGTCATATAACGAAATTCATTGCTTGACATGACCCCACGTCTAGACATCCCTCGTAAGGCGAATGTTGCATCTATATTAGGCGCAATGTTCCAATAAAATGGAACAAATAGATCGAGACCAGTCTTAACGTTAGTACTGTAAGTGGGGGCTAAAAAGCCAGATTTCCGCTCCCCACTATATGAGAAATTAAGCCAAGGTGTATAAAATACTGGTACATCCCCAAACATTAATTTGGCCCCGCGGCCAGAACCCTCTTTCACATTATTATTCATTTTAAGGTCTTCTGCTTTAATAACCCATTCTTCATTTCCTTCTGGACAGGTAGTGTAGCTGCCCTTGCTGAATCGGTATCTTCCCTCCCCTTCAAGTAACACTGTATCAGCGCTACCATGACTAGTATCATCTTTTAAATGATAACGAGGTTTATCCATTCGTCCAATTTTACTTTCCATGTTTAACTTAAGTCTTGAACCTTCTAGAACGTCTCCGTTCTGTTCTATGCGCACATCACCCTCGACTTCTGTATCATCAGTATTTTGAAAATATTTCATTTTCTCTGCTGTAATAATATAATCGCCGCTACGCATCTCTGCGCGACCTATGCCCTCAATCTCCCTTTCATTGTGACCCTGTAATAACTCTGCTTCCATAAATATGGGTTTCTTACTCTCCTCTATTTTTGTAATCAGCAATCCAGATTCATTCTCAACTTTCAAGATTGGCAGCAATGGCCTGTTAAAAGCCATTTGATGACCGCTACGTAAATTTTCTCCCTCCTTAGTTTCGGCTTCTCTCTCATGCTTATTTTCATCATCAGCTGTCTTTATAATTTGTCCGCGTTCAATTTTTAATGTCATCGCCGACTTATTAGCAAAGACTATTGGTTCATTGCTACGCAGCTCTGTTTCATTCATAGCCTCAGATTCCTGCATCAATGTCGGTGCTGATGCCCTAGTAAAGATTACTGGTTTGCTGCTACGTAACTCTGTCTCACTCGTAGCCTCAGATCCCTCTACATTATTTTGTTGCACATGCTTAATTTCATAATCGGCTAATGTGTTGAATGAAATGAAGAAGAGAAAAGCGATCCAATAAATAGAATCAATGGCTTGTAATTTAATTCTTAAGATATTCGATACAAAAAAAATACCCACCCGTAGCTGGGTCGATATCTCCAATTTTGTGAATATTAAATTACCGACGCTGAAGTGTAGCAACATGTATTCCCGTAGTTGATTCACAAAAAGGCGCATGTGCCGAGTATGTCATTCAGCTCACTTGATTGCGATCCATTAAAGAACAGGCTACAAGTGTAACAAAAAAACGTAGAAGTAATTACTATGTATGTATCAGTGATAAGAACTTAGCGCATTACAATTAATAGAAAAAAATTATGTAACCCATTTTCTTAAATTAATGATTATTAATAAAAAATAGTTTTTATTTTTCCATACTCATACGTGTAACTCGTATTAAAAAATTGAAATATGGGGTAGCCCATTGCCAAACTTGTCATGGTTTCTCATAATGAATAATTAATAATTTATAGTATAATAACCCAACTCTAGTTCTAAGATATTCGCCGTTCCCGCATCTTATCTATTTTGTCTAGTGTGATTAAAATGTCTCAAATTGTGCTAACTCCACGCACACTCTTGCATCAAGAATTATGTTTTTTCTTGGTACTCTATAGGGGCCCGTTGTCTCATGTATAGCAGTTTAAAACCTAGTGTTCGTATTCAGAACAAAAAGCTTTCTGTTAGATGTGAAACTAAAAATGGTTCATCTCACGCCTAGGGGTTAGATTCTTTGCATATTCATATTCTTGGCATCTGTGGTACGTTTATGGGTGGAATCGCTGCTATTGCACGTGAGGCCGGACACAAAGTTACCGGATGTGACGTTGGCGCTTATCCTCCGATGAGCACCCAACTTAAATCTCAGAATATTGAGTTGATTGAGGGATTTTCTCCAGAGCAAATTGAACTCAATCCAGATATTTTCGTAATTGGCAACGTGGTTACGCGTGGCAATCCCTTAATGGAAGAAATCCTTAATCATAACTTGCCTTATACTTCTGGTCCTCAATGGCTTTATGAGAATGTATTGAAAAATAAATGGGTGCTAGCAGTCGCTGGAACTCATGGCAAAACCACGACCAGTTCAATGTTGCTGTGGATATTAGAGTATGTGGGAATAAAACCAGGATTCCTGATTGGCGGTATACCTGAGAACTTCGGTATATCAGCCAGACTTGGCAACGAGTCCCCATTCTTTGTTATCGAGGCCGATGAGTACGATACCGCTTTTTTTGACAAACGCTCTAAATTTGTCCATTACCGCCCAAAAACAGTAATTCTTAATAATCTGGAGTTTGATCACTCTGATATCTTCTGCGATCTTGCAGCTATCATGCAGCAATTTCATCATCTTATTCGGTTAATTCCAAGCAACGGTTTGATAGTTTCAAATTATCAAGAAGAGAACCTAAAACAAGTTCTTGCTAAAGGATGTTGGGCACCAGTAGAAAAAATAGGGGTAAATGATGGTTGGCAGGCTAAAATTTTACACGACGATCGAATTAATATTACCCTCAATGATAAATCTCAAGGAATTCTGCAATGGGAATTAATGGGGGAACACAATCGTATGAATGCTCTGTCTGCTTTAGCTGCAGCTATTCACATTGGCATACCAGTTAAAACAAGCATTACAGCATTAGAACAGTTTAAAAACGTCAAACGTCGTATGGAAATACGAGGCATCATTAATAATATTACGATATACGATGATTTTGCCCACCACCCTACGGCGATTCAAAAGACTTTGGAAGGTTTGCGTCACAGAATCAAAGAAGCTCGCATTATTGCTGTATTTGAGCCTCGTTCCAATACCATGAGAATGGGCACATGGAAAGACAGTTTAGCCGAAAGTCTTGGGGTGGCTGACTTAATATTTTGTTACACAGCCGACCTAGGCTGGAATGTACAGGAAGCATTAAAGTCACTCGGTACAAGAGCCGTAACTAACAACAATCTAGATCAATTAATTTTACTTATTATTGCTACTCTCTGTCCTAATGACCATGTCTTAATAATGAGTAATGGTAATTTTGGTAACATCCATGAGAGATTAATGAAGGCACTAGAGAAAAATTGTACTCAATAATCTGGATTTCTATGAAGAAGGTTAACTACCTTGTACGATTTCCAAAGTGTTCATAGAATAGTCAAATAGAAAGTAAAAAATATGAAGTCACTCGTTACTGGTGCAAATGGTTTTGTCGGTTCAGCGGTTGTCCGCTGCTTACTAGCTGCTGATCACGAAGTACGATGTCTGGTGAGGCCTGGAAGTAACCGGCGTAACCTCAATGGGCTACCCGTTGAAATATTAGACGGTGATTTATGTAACTCTGCATCATTGAAGCGTGCGGTACTTAACTGTGACAATTTATTTCATGTTGCCGCAGATTATCGTCTTTGGGTACCAGATCCAGAGATTATGTACGGAATTAATGTCAAAGGCACAGAAACGTTAATATTAGCTGCTGCTGAGGCCGGTATGAAACGTATTGTATACACTAGTAGCGTGGCCACCCTTGGATTAAATCATGATGGCACTCCTGCTAATGAAGAAACTTCATCTAGTCTCGAGACAATGACGGGTCACTATAAGCGTTCAAAATTTCTTGCAGAGCAGGTGGTACAAAATCTCACTGATGCGCATAAATTGCCCTTAGTTATTGTCAATCCAACAACTCCAATAGGGCCTTGTGATATCAAACCAACTCCCACAGGAAGAATCGTGGTTGATACACTACGTGGGAAAATGCCTGCTTATATGAACACTGGCTTGAATATTGCACATGTTGATGACATTGCATATGGTCATTTATTAGCATATATGCACGGAAAGTCAGGATGCCGTTATATACTTGGTGGAGAGAATATGACTCTATTACAAATATTACAGACAATAGATGCGATTATTGACAAACAGATTAAGCGAGTCAATATCCCTGCAAAATTTCTTTTCCCTGTAGCTTGGTTAATGGAAAGAATTGCAACTGTTATAAATATTGAACCGCGTGTGACAATGGATAGTATCCGTATGGCAGAAAAAAAGATGTTTTTCTCTAGCGAAAAAGCCATGCGGGAACTTGACTATCAATACCGGCCTGCAAAAGAAGCAATTAAGGATGCGGTGGCATGGTTCCAGGATCACGGTTACGACAATAGAATCTAACCTACCCAATTAGTTAAATAAATAGCCGAATAAGTTCTACCTTTAGCACGAGTCTCCATTAATTTGCCCAATAAGACTAGAGTGATAATAGTCGCACTTGACTCAAAATAAACGTGTTGATTGAGCATAAGAATTGTGACGATAGCACTAAAAAAATATGCCGCACTAGTACCAAGTATTACGAGCAAATCCATATTGGCACGCCCCCTGTGGACTCCATGCCATGCATTTATAAAAAAACGCTTACCAATCCAGAACTGCACTGGGGTTGCTAATAGCCACTGTACCCAGTGTGGCAACCACTCAACATTTGCGCTAAAAAGAGACTGTGGCCATATGCAACATTAATGGCAGAGTTAAGGCCGCAGAAATCCAGAATAAACGAAAGTCCGCATGATAAGCATTTAGTCTCCGTATTTTTTCCTCAGAATGACTTCTCTCATTAATTTCAATGGCTTGATAGCCAGCCCTCAATACAATAGCAATTAGTTCATTCGCCGTTGTTACGCCAGGAATAAAATTAACATGGGCTATTTCCGTAGCTAAGTTAACAGTAGCAGTAACCTTAGGGAGCTCATTTAATAGCTTCTCAATATGAGCGCTACATGCCGCACAAGTCATTCCGCTAATCTGGAGCTGTAATGATTTAGGAGTGATATGCAATCTGGTGTCTTATAACCAAGCATACTAAGCTGCTAGGGATTGTATTTATACTGAGTGTGATTAATGCCTCCAGTACCTTAATCTTCGCCCCGTAATTGTGGGAACAAAATTACATCACGAATACTAGGGCTATCAGTGAGGATCATAATTAAACGATCTATGCCAATGCCTTCACCGGCGGTGGGTGGGAGGCCGTGCTCCAATGCACGAATATAATCAGCGTCATAGTGCATAGCCTCAGCGTTACCTGCTTTCTTGGCATCAACTTGCCTCAGGAATCTTTCTATCTGATCCTCTGGATCATTTAACTCAGAAAAACCATTAGCAATTTCACGTCCGGCAATATATAGCTCAAAACGATCTGTTATTTCAGGATTAGCATCATTACGTCGCGCAAGAGGAGAAACTTCTGCCGGGTAGTCAATAATAAAAGTAGGTTGAAGCAGCAGGTGCTCGGTATTTGTATCGAATAGTAAGAGTTGTAATTCACCAACTCCTTCTTCCGGTCTCGGAGTAATATTGAGGGACTCTAGTTCATTCCTCATAAATATGTGGTCTTGAAGCTGTGTCTCGGTATATTTTGGATTAAATTTCTGAATAGCTTGAGTGATAGTTAACCGTGAAAATTTCTGTGCGAAATCGATCTCACAACCTTGGTACACTATCTTAGTTGTACCTAAAACTTTAGTTGCGACTTCCCGTAACATAGTTTCAGTGAGTTCCATTAAATACAAATGATCTTGATAAGCCTCATAAAACTCTAACATGGTAAATTCAGGGTTATGCCGAGTCGAAATACCCTCATTTCTGAAATTACGATTAATCTCGAAAACTTTTTCCATGCCACTTACCACTAAACGTTTTAAATAAAGCTCTGGGGCAATGCGTAAGTAAAGATCCATATCCAATGCATTGTGGTGTGTAGTAAAAGGGCGCGCTGCAGCACCGCCTGGGATAGGGTGCATCATCGGTGTTTCTACTTCCAGATAACCACGTGTAACAAGAAAATCACGAACAGATTGAATAATCTTAGAACGCATAGAAAATACTTTCCTGGTATTCTCATTAGTAATTAGATCGAGATAGCGTTGACGATATTTTTGCTCTTGATCTGTCAAGCCGTGAAATTTTTCTGGCAGGGGTCGCAGAGACTTCGTAAGTAAACGTAAGTTGGTAACACGCACCGAAAGCTCCCCAGTTTTAGTTCTAAAGAGGATTCCTTGGGCACCAAATATATCACCTAAATCATGATGCTTAAATGCTGTGTGCACAACTTCACCAGTGTGGTCATTGGTAATATAGAGTTGAATATGTCCGCTCATATCTTGAATGGTCGCAAAACTTGCTTTGCCCATCACACGTTTTAGCACCATACGACCAGCTACTTTCACAATGATTTGTTCGGCTTCTAGCATTTCGTTAGAATGCTCGGTATACTCTTGATGAAGATTTAATGCTAAGCTATCGCGACGAAAATCATTCGGAAAAGCATTACCAAGTTGACGAAGTGCAACCAATTTAGCACGGCGCTCTTCAATAATCTGGTTAACATCTTGCTGTACTTGGTATTCTTGATCAGTCATTTCCTGTCCTTGAGAATAATCATCCAACTATCTACAGTAAACTAAGCTGACGAGCAACCAAAGATGAATCATCAGAGATAATATTGTAAATGTGAATAACATAGTATCTCTTTCTGTTCTCTAGGTACTTTTTTAATAGCATACAATAATTGTCAAATAACCTAACTATAACTTTTTTCACAATAGGGTCTATTATCTAAGTTAATTAGGGTATATTATACAAACCAAGCAGAAACAAACGTTTCTCCCCATATGCTTCTGAATAGCAGAATATCAAAAGAACTCACATGAACGAAAAGATTCATCCTATTTCCGACGCGACATTCGATTCTGAGGTATTGCAATCAAGTATAGCTATGCCTGTATTAGTAGACTACTGGGCAGAATGGTGCGGACCATGCAAAATGATTGCCCCCATTCTGGATGAAATTGCCAAAGAGTATGATAAACGTCTGAAAGTAACGAAGCTTAATGTTGATGAAAATCAGGCCACACCCCTCAAGTATAACATTCGAGGTATTCCCACATTGATGTTATTTAAAAATGGTAATGTTATGGCAACCAAAGTTGGCGGGATGTCAAAAACTCAACTAACCGCATTTATTGACAGTCACATTTAAATCCACTATTCTAAAAAATTGACACGTTCTTAAGATCCATACCAGTTTCTTTAAACTCATCCTAATTTCTTTCTTACCCTATATTATCCTCATCATAGTTTCTTAAATTTCTGCATCCTACGTTTCACTTACCTGCGAGCCCACCTCTATGCATTTATCAGATCTAAAAAATTTACACGTTACCGAACTTGTTGAAATGGCAATTACCAATCAAATTGATGGCGCCAATCGACTTAGAAAACAGGATTTAATTTTTGCTTTACTTAAGAATCAGGCACGGAAAGGAGAAAGTATTTTCGGAGAAGGCACGTTGGAGGTGTTGCAAGATGGTTTTGGGTTTTTACGTTCACCAGACACCTCGTACCTTGCCGGACCAGATGACATCTATGTTTCTCCTAGTCAAATTAGGCGTTTTAACTTACATACCGGAGACTCAATAGACGGCGAAATTCGCACTCCAAAAGACGGTGAACGATACTTCGCTTTAGTAAAAGTAGATAAAGTTAATAATGAGCCGCCCGAAAACTCTAAACATAAAATTCTTTTTGAAAACCTTACTGCCTTATTTCCTACAAAACGCTTGCTTCTTGAGCGCGATATTAAATCTGAAGAAAATGTTACCTCTCGTATAATTGATCTCATTGCACCTATTGGAATGGGTCAAAGAGGTTTATTGGTGGCAAGTCCAAAATCTGGCAAAACCGTTATGTTGCAACATATCGCACATGCGATCGCTGCTAATTGTCCTGATGTAACTCTAATGGTTTTACTGATAGATGAACGTCCTGAAGAAGTAACAGAAATGATTCGTTCTGTTAAAGGTGAAGTCATCTCTTCTACTTTTGATGAGCCGGCAATGCGTCATGTACAAGTAGCTGATATGGTAATTGAGAAGGCTAAGCGCCTAGTGGAGCATAAGAAGGATGTGGTCATACTACTAGATTCGATCACACGTTTAGCACGCGCCTATAACACTGTGGTTCCAGCTTCTGGAAAAGTCCTAACAGGTGGTGTAGATGCAAATGCTCTGCAGCGTCCAAAGCGATTTTTTGGTGCTGCGCGTAATATAGAAGAGGGTGGCTCACTTACTATAATTGCCACTGCACTTGTAGATACTGGCTCTCGTATGGATGATGTAATTTATGAGGAATTCAAGGGTACCGGTAATATGGAAATTCATCTAGACCGACGCATGGCAGAGAAGCGCACTTACCCCGCAATCAATGTAAATCGCTCTGGCACACGTAAAGAAGAACTGCTCATCAAACCAGATGTGCTACAAAAAATTTGGGTGCTTCGTAAATTGCTTTACCCAATGGACGACATGGATGCAATGGAATTTCTTCTTGATAAAATTAAGGCCACAAAAAATAATAACGACTTCTTTGATTCGATGCGAAGAGTATAAGAACTTTTCACAAAAAAAATCTAGGTAAACCGGTACGAACTTCTCTCTAGAGACAGTTGGATATCAACTCTGCTTTGGTTAATACAGAAATTAGATGAAAGTAATCTAATTTCTCGCGTAACTCCTGCAATACTCATCAACTATAGAAATTATTAACCATGATGATTAACGGGAAGAAACTTAAGAACCTACACTGTAGTTGCAACCCATTGCGCATTAAGGGATAATAATCAGTTATATACTTTAACTCTCTGATTTACTTAATAACAATATAAATAAGGATAAATAATGAAAGCAGGGATTCATCCAAGTTACCAAGAAATTACCGTGACTTGTAGTTGTGGGAACATTTTCCAAACACGCTCTACTATGGAAAAGTCGTTGCATATTGAAGTATGTTCCGCCTGCCATCCATTTTATACTGGAAAGCAAAAAATAGTGGATACCGCTGGACGAGTCGAGAAATTCCGTCAGAAATATAGTCAAGGGATCGAGAAACAACCTGTAGTTCACTAGACTATTATCTTTCGTAACTGAGCAAAAATACTACTAACATAATCTATTTGCTCGCTAGTATGGGCGGCGCTTACACTACAACGAACAAGTGACTTTCCATCTGGCGCAGCGGGTGGCAATATCAAATTAACATAGATGCCGTGGTCAAATAAACCCTTCCATAACATCAACGCTTGCTGAGGACTATCAAGTATAGTAGCAATAATTGGTCCCGGTTCCGGACCAAGTTGATAGCCTAATTCACTAAGACGTGAGTAAAGTTGCCTGGCATTTATCCAAAGCTGTTTACGTAGTTCAACGCCATTGCATAACAATTTAAGTGCTGCCCGTGTTGCTGCGACAGTTACTGGTGAAGGTGATGCCGTAAATATATAAGGACGACTAACATAACGTAACTGATCAAGTTGAGGGTGGTTACTCACACAATAGCCGCCAATATTACCGAGACTCTTGCTAAAAGTACCAGTAATAAAATCAACCCCATCAATAAGCCCTGTCTCTTCCACTAAACCTTGACCTGTCTTACCTAGAACTCCAAGTGAATGCGCTTCATCAAGAAGAAGGGTGCTGTTATGAGCATTTTTTATGCTAATAATCTCATTTAAGGGGGCCTTGTCTCCTAACATACTATAAATACCTTCAGCGATAATGAGAGTTGATTTCGTTTTTTCTCCTAATCTCCGAAGACGCTTCTCCATATCTACCATATCATTGTGTCGAAATCTTATAATTTCAGCACCGCTTAAACGACACCCGTCATAAATACTAGCATGTGAATCTCCGTCAATGAGAATCACGTCTCCCGCACCAGTTAAACCAGAAATCATGGCTAGATTTGCTTGATACCCAGTTGTAAAAACTATAGCTGATTGGCGTTGATAAAAATCTGCAAACTCCTGCTCAAGGGCACGATGCCCTTTATAGCTACCATTTGCCATACGTGAACCGGTAGTACCGGTACCCTCGGTATCAATTGCTTTATGTGCGGCCTCAAGACATTCCGGTGCAAAGGTCAGTCCCAGATAATTATTTGTACCAAAAAAGAGTATACGACGACCATTAACCTGCGCTTCAGTTGTAGAATAAACTTCTTCTATGGACATACCAAAAATATCAAGACCCTCTGGTAGCAAGGTCTCTCTTGCCAAAGAAACAGCATCTAACTTATCAAATAAACTCATTGTGATGTAGATTTAATTTTGTAAATTAAATTTGAAAAATCATTGACGGTATGGATATCTACGAGAGAGCTAATCGGAATAGAAATATCAAATTCATCCTCAATTTCCATAACTAAATTTAACAGTTTAATAGAGTCAATTGCTAGTTGATTAATGAGATCCATCTCAGGAGAGATTTCAATACCTAAGCCAACAAAATTTTTAAGATGATGACTAAGTCTTTGTAAAATAGTTTCTTGATCGTATAACATAGGTTAGTTCTAAATAATTATAATGAACGTAAATTATACCGCTCGAATTAAAGCATCACGCAAACGAGTACGGGGACGCCAACATGGTAACACTTTTAGTAAAGGTGTAATATCGCATACCCAATCTGGATAAATAATTTCACGCACTTTGCCAGGTGTTAACATTGGCGAATAGTGCAGAATCTTAGACAGATATAAGTTAATGCCCGCAAAGAATAAAACCAGCCATCCTGGCAAAAAGAAACATTTAACCGGTCTCTTCCAAATATCTTGCGCAATAGCTGCCAGGGATTGACAATCATACCCTCCGGGCGTGCCATCATCTAACTCGAAAATACCCTGCACAGATGTAGTTTCAGAAAGCCAACATAGGATAGCTGATATTAAATCATCAACATGTAGCAGACTGTAGTGGGAGATCGGGCCTCCAATCACGGGTAATATACCGTGCCGTGTCGCTCTGAAGATTGGACTCAACTCCTTATCACCCGGTCCATATACTGCCGTTGGTCGAAAAATTATCCATGGTACAACACCAGAAAGATTAATTACTAGTTGCTCAGCCATGTACTTACTAGTTGCATACCAAGAAAGATTTGACTGTCTAGCAGCCAGTGATGACATAAAGAGAAAGCGTGGGGCTGGGTCCTGTTGCATTAATGCAAATACAAGATTTGCAGTGCCCTCTACATTAGTGTGAGCAAAATCTTTTAAAGAGCTACCTCGTACCGCTCCAGCACAATGCACAACAGAAAATACGTTTTTAACTAAATCTTGTAACGCATCCTTGTTATCCAAGTCTCCTTGAATCCATTCTATAAATTCAGTGTTCACGCGTTTTTTCCGCGTTAATGCTCTAACTTTCCATCCATCTCGTACAAGGGACTCTAAAAGCAAGCGGCCAATAAAACCAGTGGCGCCAGTCAACGCTACCGAGAGTCTTGGCATAATATGTTCGTTATTTTTCTCTAGATTCAACTGACGGCTGATCTCTCAGATTGGCTCGTAATAGAAAACCTTGGCGCGTAGAAGAACGTGACAATTTTCCAGACGATGTGCGGGGTAAGGTGTGGGGCGGAATCAGTTCAACTAAACAATTAACGCCAAATGCCATGTAGACCATTCTTTGTAATCGATTAATAAGGGATTGTCGGTCTATTTCTACAGTCAAGCGACACTCTACAACCAAAACAATTATTGTATTGTCCTGAGGGCCAACCACACTGAAAGCTGATGCTTCTCGTGCTCTAATTTCTGGCTGTTGTTCAGCAAGCTCCTCCACGTCTTGGGCGCGAATGTTGCGACCGTTTACAATAATTATATCTGTGCGACGTCCTGTTATATACAAACTCCCTTCAAGTATAAATCCAAGATCCCCTGTATCTAGCCAACCGCCCGGCAACAAAGCTTTCTTAGTTTCCTCTGAATCATTAAAGTAACCAGCCATAATGCTAGCACCATGAATGAGAACACTCCCCACTCTTGAATCTGGCAATTCTTGATCGGTATCATTAACAATTTTTATTAAATGCCCAGGTAAAGGTTTACCGCAATTTACAAACTCATTGTATTTTTCCTCACCTGTTTTCAACGGCAATGCAACTCTCTGATCGGCCAACATCCTAGCATCAACTCGTAAACTCTGAAAACCAGAATCTTTCTGAGCAAAAGTTACCGCAAGAGTTGACTCTGCCAAACCATAGCATGGTAGGAAAGCGTTTGAATTAAAACCCGCTAATCTAAATTTCTCTGCAAAATTTCTTAGGATATCTGGTCGTATCATTTCTGCGCCTATCCCTGCGGTGCGCCAAGCACTCAAATCTAAATCTTCTAAATCAGAATCACGAACTCTCAAGGTGCAAAGTTTTAGACCAAAAGGTTGACTAAAAGCCATGGTACAGCGATTACGACTAATTAAACGCAACCATTGCAAGGGGCGTATTGCGAAATCTCGGGTGGCCAAATAATCAACTGAAACCTGGGTAACCATGGGTGCCATCACCATGCCAACCAATCCCATATCATGATAAAATGGCAACCAAGACGCACAACGATCGCCAGAACGCATTTCTACTCCATTTTGAACGATCCCTTGAAGATTGCTCATTAGTGCGCGCTCAGTAATTACAACCCCGCGTGGAGCACGAGTACTGCCGGAGGTAAACTGAAGGTACGCGACTTCATCTGGCTGACTTAGGTGTAACACTGTTTCTGGCGCGGGTAATTTTCTTAATCTCTCGGGTGTACCAACCCATTTCAAATTTCTTAAATCTCTAGCAGCCTCCTCAAGGAAATGGATATAGTCTGAGCTTGATAAAGTAGCACTAGCTTGACTACCTTTAAGAATCCCATGAAGTTGTC
Organism: Nitrosomonadaceae bacterium; assembly: GCA_014190895.1. Lineage (GTDB taxonomy): Bacteria > Pseudomonadota > Gammaproteobacteria > Burkholderiales > Nitrosomonadaceae > BJGV01. Next base: position 48,208 of record BJGV01000006.1, read on the forward strand.
GAACATACACAGCATGACTACCAAGATTAACTGGAACCGACATTGCAAAGGGGATTAATCCTGCATAACGACATGCAAAGAATATCTCTAGGAATTCTGGGGTTGTGTCGCCGATAATTCCTACCCGATCCCCGTTCACTAAACCAATACCCAACAAATGCCGCGCTAAATTACGAGCATTATGTTTTAATACTTTATAGGGAAGCGTTGAGCGTATCCTTCCTTTTGCATCGTAGAAATTATAACCAGTCACCCCGTCTGCAGCATACTCCAAAGCAGAAATCAGTGTATCGAAGTCTCCTAGTCGTTGAGTCAGTGTATTGCATGTTGGTGTTGGATCTATCACTGCTATCTTTTCCACAGAAGAATTGGAGTCCAATATTTGCACTGATGAGACACTTAATTTCGCGAAGACCAAGCCCTGATTCTTTAATTCACAATCAACGATATTTATCATTATTTTTATAAATTTTTAGAATAAGGCAAATTTTTATTTTGTTAGAATTTTACAACACTGATTATATGCACATCATTATCGAGGCCCATCTAATTGATTAGCAATAATAATCACGCTATTAAATAAGATGGCTAAACTGATGAAAGATATAAAAATCTCAATTAAACGTACTAACGTATTGGATTCAATATCAAATAAAACTCCCTAAGTCCATATTTTGACGAATTTCTGTCCAAACAGAAAGGGATTTTAAGAGCCAGAAGTTGAATATGTTGTTTTTTTACAACAATATCTCTTGGGTCGTTATTGCGATAAGGCATTCAGGGCTTAAGCTTGGGTGCGTGCAATCTAAGTTCCCGCCATAAATACTCATGAAAATGCACTACTCCATCTTCCAGCGGGGATTGATAGGGGCCAGTTTCATTAATATTTTGCTCATACAGCGCACGGCGTCCGGCAGTCATTGATTTGCAAATTATATCGTCTTCATTTGCAGTTTCGTAATATGCGGCTTGTTCTGCCTTAATAAATTCACGTTCGAATAGAGCAATCTCTTCTGGGTAATAGAATTCAACCACGTTGGTGCATCGTTCTACCCCCGTTGCTAACAATGTACTAACGATTAACACATGGGGATACCATTCCAACATAATATTAGGGTAATAAAGCATCCAGATTGCACCACGAGTTAACGTTTTCCCGTTAACCTGGCGCAACACTTGCTTATGCCATTTAGCATAAATTTCTGTACCTGGAGCAATCAAGGCATGTTTTACACCTACGGTCTGCACACTATACCGGTCATTAAACTCCCATGCTAACTCACTGGTATTAACAAAATTACTCAACCCTGGATGACATGATTCAATATGATAATCTTCAAGAAAAACTTCGATATACGTTTTCCAGTTACAGGCGTATTCTTTTATTTGTACCCGCTCCAAAACATAGCCAGAAAAATCAAAATCCATTAGCGCGCCAAGATTTATCATATCCTGAGCCACATTGCGCTTACCCGAAAATAGCAGACCATTCCAATTTTGTAGCGGAGTTCTACCCAGATCAATACAAGGATTACTGGGAAAATGAGGGGCGCCTAATAATTTTCCATCCATACTGTAAGTCCATTGATGCACAGGACAAACAATATTTTTAACATTACCCCGACCCTTGAGTAGAATTGATTGCCGATGACGACAAACATTAGAAAGTAATTCAATGCCCTTTTTGCTGCGGACTAAAACCTTCGCATTATTCATCCATTCCAGCACATAATAATCACCAACATTGGGTAGCATGACCTCATGACCCACATAACCCGGTCCTTGATCAAATAGAAAAATTTGCTCTAAATCGAGAATTTGTGGATCTAGATACCAATTAATCGGTAGCTGTGGCGTTACTTGCGTTGACTGTGAGTCATTTATAAGATTGAGCATACTAGTAGTTTATATTTCCAAAGCATGTAAACAAAAACAGTATTTTATATTTTATTTAGATAATTCTTCATCTAAATCTATTAATTTAATGAGATTAATAGACCCGACCCTATAAACCCCATAAAATAAGCATAATATAATACTTAATTGGCGGCCTAAAGAAAAATCTAGTGTACTTAATTGACCTGACTCTATTAATTACATTACATTACTTTCATTCTTTTTAAAGGATACACTGACGCATAAAATTTATCATGAAAAAAATTCCCAAACATATCAAATTATCTCATCCAGAAAACTTTGAAGCTGGATTATCTGAATTAGAAAAAATAGTGGTTAAAATGGAAGGAGGGCAAATGTCCCTACAAGATTCACTTCTATCTCATCAGCGAGGCATGGAACTACTGCAGTACTGTCAAGCAGCGTTACAAGATGCGCAGCAACAAGTACGTATTTTCGAAAACAATACACTCAAAAAGATTTCAATACCAACTAACAATGATCACTGATTTCCAAGATTGGACAAAGGGTTGCCAGACACGCATAGAAGATTTTTTACAAAAACTACTTCCTGCTCAAGATCAGCCGCCTACAAACCTTCATGGCGCTATGCGTTACGCTGTTCTAGAGGGAGGAAAAAGAGTGCGGCCATTACTCTCTTTTGCTGCAGGAGAGCTGAGTGGTGCAGATGAAGAACGAGTAACTGTAGTTGCTACTGCAGTGGAGTTGATTCATGCATATTCGCTAGTGCATGATGATCTACCGTGTATGGATAATGATATACTACGAAGAGGAAAATATACTTGTCATGTAGAATATGATGAGGCAACTGCGTTGTTAGTAGGTGACAGCCTGCAAAGTTTGGCTTTTGAGCTACTAACTCAACATTGTCTAGCTGACAGTCCGCAGACCCAATTAAAAATGATCGGACATCTAGCACGAGCAGCGGGTTCACGCGGCATGGCTGGTGGGCAAGCGGTCGACCTTGCCAGCGTTGGGAAGACATTGAGTCTAGTGGAATTGGAATTTATGCATAATCATAAAACTGGAGCACTGATCCATGTTGCGGTTATGCTTGGCGCCCATTGTGGAAAAAATTTAAGCAATGCACAGTTAGAAAGCGTTGATCGCTTCTCAAAGTGCATAGGTTTAGCCTTTCAAGTAGTGGATGATCTGCTTGATGCAGAAGCCACTACTGCAACCCTAGGAAAAACCGCTGGCAAAGATGCAAAGAACAATAAACCAACTTATGTAAGTATTTTGGGAATCAGTCAGGCACGTGATCTAGCTAATGAATTGCAACATGATGCGTATGAGGCATTGAAAGATTTTGGCTCTACAGCAAAACGTTTGCGACAAGTAACTGACTTTATAATCCAACGTAAATTCTAAAACTAACATTAATTTTTTGGCATGAAGCTTCTTACTCTTAGGATTTAAATGTATCCATTGCTTGATACCATCAGCTCCCCTTCTCAGTTACGTAGCCTGGAGCGTAAATTACTGCCCAAGATTGCTGACGAGTTGCGTAATTTTATAATTGAATCAGTGTCAGAAACTGGCGGACATTTATCTTCTAATCTTGGTACGGTTGAACTCACTATTGCACTCCATTATGTCTTTAACACGCCACATGACCGACTCGTATGGGATGTCGGTCACCAAACCTATGCTCATAAAATCTTAACTGGTCGTCGCGAAGGTATGAAAAAACTGCGCATGTGTGGTGGTGTCGCTGGTTTTCCTAGAAGAGATGAAAGTGAGTACGATGCGTTTGGTACGGCTCATTCTAGCACCTCTATCAGTGCCGCTCTAGGTATGGCGGTTGCGGCACAGTTAGCGGAAATAGATCGACAAGTAGTAGCGATTATTGGCGATGGGGCTATGAGTGCAGGCATGGCATTCGAGGCATTAAATAATGCTGGTGCTATGAATACCAATTTATTGGTCATTTTAAATGACAACGATATGTCAATTTCACGCCCAGTTGGGGCGCTAAATAATTATCTTGCTAAACTTATGTCCGGAAAGTTCTATGCTGCAGCACGACGCGCCGGTGAGAAAGTACTTAGTGCAGTACCTCCAATGCTGGAACTAGCTAAACGTACACATAAAGCATGTAATAATATGGTGATACCTCCCAGTACATTATTCGAGGAATTTGGTTTCGACTACATCGGTCCTATCGATGGACATGACCTTGGTATTCTAGTAAGCACACTAAAGAATATTAAAAATCTCAGTGGGCCTCAATTTCTACATGTTGTAACGCGCAAAGGTCAGGGTTACAAAGCAGCTGAAGATGATCCTATTCTCTACCATGGGGTTGCTAAGTTTAATCCTGATATAGGTATTGTTCCCAAACCTGCAGGAAAACCTACTTATACACAAATTTTTGGTGACTGGCTATGTGATATGGCAGCATTGGATCATCGTCTGGTTGGAATTACTCCAGCAATGCGCGAAGGTTCTGGACTGGTTAGATTTTCCCAGGAATATCCAGATCGTTATTTCGATGTCGGTATTGCTGAACAACATGCGGTTACTTTCGCCGCAGGATTAGCTTGCGATGGTATGAAGCCAGTAGTGGCAATCTACTCAACTTTTCTACAACGAGCCTATGACCAGCTAATCCACGATGTAGCGATACAAAATTTACCGGTAATCTTTGCTATTGATCGAGCTGGACTCGTGGGTGCCGATGGTCCAACTCATGCCGGTAGTTTTGATTTAACTTACTTGCGTTGTATACCCAATATCACAGTAATGACTCCTGCCAACGAGAATGAGTGTCGTCAGATGCTTTATACCGCTTATCAAATGAACACACCAACAGCGGTTCGTTATCCACGTGGCGCAGGAACCGGTATAAAACCCAATAAAGAAATGCAAGCACTGCCAATTGGACGCGGACAAATTCTCCGTGAAGGAAATGAAATTGCCTTATTGGCCTTCGGAAGTATGTTAGAACCCTGCTTGAAAGCAGGCGAACAACTGAATACTACTGTTGTCAATATGCGCTTTGTAAAACCGTTAGACGATGATCTCGTCGCGCGCCTAGCAAAACAACATCGCCTACTGGTAACAGTAGAGGAGAACACTATTATGGGCGGAGCAGGTAGCGCTGTTATAGAATCTCTAAAAAACAGAAATATCTCTGTTTCGGTGTTACAGTTAGGTTTGCCAGATTCTTTTATAGACCAGGGCGACCCTGGGCAAATGTTAGTAGATTGTGCACTAGATGGGCCCGGAATCATTAAATCTATCCAGAAAAAATTATCTGAGTAATTTACATACTCTTTCCTCTCATTTTTTACTTAAAAAATCTTTGAATAAACCAATAAAATCAATAATTGCCGATGTACAGGAGATGCCTGACACGAGAAATATTGCCCTCGATAGAGTCGGCATTAAGGCAATTCGTCACCCGATAAAAATAACTGATAAAAACAATAGCGTGCAACACACTATTGCAGTATTTAATATGTATGTGAGTCTGTCGCATCACCTTAAAGGTACCCACATGTCACGTTTTGTGGAGATACTCAACGAGCATAAACGTGACATTTCTGTAGAATCATTCGAAAATATCTTACAGATTATGCTAAAAAAATTAAATACAGATTCGGGTAGAGTCGAAATGATGTTTCCTTACTTTATTAATAAATCTGCGCCAATCTCTGGGGTCAAGAGCCTGTTAGATTACGATGTAACTTTTATTGGTGAGATTAAAAATAATCATTATGAGTTTTTCATGAAAGTAGTTGTACCTGTCACCAGCCTATGCCCATGCTCTAAGAAAATTTCTGACTACGGTGCACATAATCAACGGTCCCATGTCTCAATCTCCGTACGCACCAACTCCCCAATCTGGATAGAGGACATGATAAGAATTGCAGAAGATGCGGCATCATGTGAGCTCTATGGGTTACTGAAACGCCCAGATGAAAAATATGTAACCGAAAAAGCTTATGATACCCCTAAATTTGTTGAAGATTTAGTGCGTGATGTCGCTGAGAAACTAGACAGAGATGTGCGCATTGATTCCTATATAGTGGAATCAGAGAATTTCGAATCCATACATAATCACTCGGCCTACGCATTAGTTGAAAAGAATAGGTTAAAAAATTAAATTGGGTTGTTTACCTCACAGTCTTCTCTGAAGAAATACTTTTAATTGTAACGTTTTGTGGTTTTGGGATGCTTTTTCTTGATTAACTCCTAGCAAACTAATTTCCCCAGAAATAACAAGCTCTCTACTTGGTTACCAATCAAGAAAAAGCATCCCAAAACCACAAACTGTTACAACTAATCCTCCTATAGCATGAGTGTATTTTTCTAATTTCTCCATATTATAAAAAGAATAGCCGTAAATACCGAGCAATACCATCGTCAACATTGTTAAGATTGTACATAACGAAAAAACAAAAATTAAAACAAAAATTTCTAAGTAAGATCGCTGCACTCCAGAGTAGAACAATAGCGGGAGAAGTGGCTCAGTTGGTCCTATAACAAAAATGGCAAACAATACCAGTGGCGTCACCTTTACCCGACTATCGGGTAGAGGTATTTCACCATGACGGTGTTCATAAACATACACATCCTGGTCAATTACATCGAAATGTTTATGTAATTTATTTCTATACGCCCTCCATAAACCATATAGCAAATAAACAAGTCCGAGACCAAGTAAACACCATGCCGCAATATCCCCACGATGCTCTTCGAACCAAGATAATTTAGAGAATTGCCAACCCAATGCAACTCCAATTAATCCAATGCTCACCGAACTAGCAATGTGCCCGAAACCACAAGCAATAGTGATGACTACTGTCTTCAATACAGACCATTCTTGTGATCGTGACAGCACAATAAACGGTAAATAATGATCAGGGCCGGCTGCCGTATGCAGACAACTAATAGCAATAGTCGATAAAATGAGTGTTAATAATTCTGGTGTCATAACTATTTATTGGTTATTCAAATTCTGCACATCAAATACACTGATTAATAAAATGTAGAGAGTGCATACGATTCATCGAATATTTTTTATTGATTGATCCTGCATGCTAATAGACTGGATCAATACCCATCTTTTTTAGAAAATAAAAATTTATCACCGACACATAATAGGAAGTTAATGTAACAATGAAGCAGAATATACAATCAATATATTAATTACTAAATTATAATTATGATATCTTGCTCCGACTCATGAAGCATCTTTTTCTATTGGTTAAGAAGATGCTTAAAATTAAGCATGTTCGCTATTAAACGAGTTGAAGTTTAGAGTTATAATTCTACCTTTGTTTCGGTAATTAACGTTCGCGTCCAGAATTCTAACTACATTTTCTAATAAAATCTGCAAAAATAAAATCATGAATGTTTTTTATGAGGAGGGGGGTAATTTTAAGGTAGGGTCTATTCTTGAAAGTAACATGACTTCACTGCAAGTAGAAGCACCTTATGGTAAGCGCTCAAAAATTAAACTTATCTCAGTGCTACTACGTTTTGACTCACCGCATTTATCTGAATTTATGGACCGTGCGAGAAAAATGGCGGATGATTTGGATCTAAATTTTCTCTGGGAATGTTGTGCAAATAGTACCGAATTTTTTAGCGATGTCCTGGCTACAGAGTATTTTGGTCATGCGCCTAATTCAATAGAAACGGCAGCAGTATTAATTCGACTCCATGAAGCGCCAATGTATTTCTACAAAAAAGGTCGAGGATACTATAAAGCCGCTCCACCAGATATATTGAAAGCGGCGCTTGCAAGTCAGGAAAGAAAGCGCCATCGGATAGAGAAACAATTGCACTATATGCAGTTGTTAGAATCATTTACTTTACCGGAGGAATTCAAGCCGCTACTGTCTAATCTTCTCTATCAACCAGATAAAAATACAGTTGAATGGAAGGCGCTTGATGCGGCCTGTTTTACAACTAAATTAAGTGTTCATAAACTACTAGATAAATGTGCAGCTATTCCGTCTTCACATGACTATCATTTTAATCGATTTTTGCTAGAACATTTTCCAGAAGGTGTAAATTTCTCTGGGATTAATGCAAACATTGAATTAATTGACCTGACCGGCTTACCTCTAGCAGATGTAGTTGCTTTTAGTATAGATGATGCTACTACTACTGAAATTGATGATGCTTTCTCTGTTACTCCGCTCACTCTTGGAAGTTTTCGTATCGGTATACATATTGCCGCACCTGCTTTAGGAATCATGCCTGGATCGCCTCTAGATATAATAGCTGCGGAGCGTCTGTCTACCGTCTATTCGCCAGGTAATAAAATAACTATGTTCCCAAAAAATATAATCAGCTGCTATGCGCTGGAAGAGAAACGATTCTGTCCCGCGATTTCAATGTATCTTGATGTAGCAGATGATTTTACTGTGTCTGCCATACACAGCTGTATTGAACAGGTAAAAATTAGCGCTAATCTCCGACATGAAACATTAGCGGAGTATTTTAATGAACAATCTTTATCGCAAGGTAATTTTAATTTTCTTTTTGGAAAAGAATTAAAGTTACTTTTTGAATTTGCCCATAAAATGGAAGAATCAAGAGGAAAAAGCAATGATATTAACAACGAAAAAATTGATTATAGTTTTAGTATTGAAAATGACCTCGTCACTATCAGAGAACGTCGACGAGGCTCACCAATAGATAAAGTCGTATCAGAGATGATGATTTATATCAATGCCGAATGGGGCAGGCAACTTGCTCATAGTGGTATTGCTGCCATCTACCGCAGTCAAAGTGGTGGCAAAGTGAGAGTGAGTACTGCCCCGTCACCCCATCAAGGCTTGGGTGTCTCACAGTACGCATGGATCAGTTCACCAATGCGACGATACGTAGACCTCATCAATCAAAGACAACTAGTTTCGCTACTACGTAAAGAAACGCCGTTTTATAACAAAAATGATGATGATCTACCTATATTAATAAGAAATTTTGAGATAGCTTATGAGGCTTATAACGAGTTTCAGAGAAACATGGAACGTTATTGGTGTTTACGCTGGCTACTGCAAGAGAAAATTACTATTACGAGTGGAGTAGTCCTGAAAGAAAACTTAGTGAAATTAAATCGCCTGCCGCTAATAATACGAGTGCCCTCATTGCCGGAAGTACAAACAGAAAGTTATGTTGAATTAGAGATATCAAAGATTGATTTACTAGATCTCACTTTTCATGCACAATTTATTCGTAGACTAGAATCATAAAATACACGACTATCAATGTAATGAATCTACTGCTCGTGTCTAAGTACCTAACAAGTTGATAAATAAATGAATAACTAATATGTCGTTTACATTGCTTTTATTTTTTATACTGTTATAGCAACTACTATCAATTATCATTCTTATGCTTAATCTTTATGCTGTTATTGGTAACCCTATTGCTCATAGCAAGTCCCCATTTATTCATACTGAATTCTCTAAGCAAACTGGTCAGCACATACATTATAAAACCATGCTTGCATCGCAAGACAACTTTATAACAGTAGTAGAGTCTTTCCGGCAACTTGGGGGTAAAGGCATGAATGTAACCCTTCCATTTAAACTTGAGGCCCATAAAATTTCAACTCAGCTAACTGAGCGAGCTACTATTGCAAAGGCAGTTAACACGCTAACATTTAACGACGGTGAAATTTATGGGGATAATACTGATGGTGACGGACTACTACGTGATATCTCATCTAATTTAGAATTTATTATCGAGGCCAAACGAATACTCTTATGCGGATCTGGTGGCGCAGCTCGTGGTGTAGTATTGGCATTGTTGAGAAAAAACCCGTGCACACTGACGGTTGTAAATCGCACCAAAAAAAGATCACAAGAAATACAAAAACAATTTTTTTGCTATGGAGATATTGTATCGTGTGACTACACAGATATTACTGGACAAGAATTTGATCTCATAATTAATGCTACATCTGCTAGTTTAGAAAATAAATTACCTCCCTTGCCATCGGGAATATTTGCGAAAAACTCCTTAGCTTACGATATGATGTATGGTAATAAAAATACCCCATTCCTAGAATTTGCACAGCAACAAGAGGCAACATACCTAGCTAATGGCATTGGTATGTTGGTGGAACAAGCAGCCGAATCATTTTTTGTGTGGCATGGAATAAGACCAGAAACAAAATCTCTAATTGAAGCACTGAGTCGAGAGATCTGAAAATCTAGAATTACAACGACACAATAAATTTATGACAAAATCTCCTAAGCGATGGGCTTGGAAAATTTTCTTTCTTTTTATTGGCGCAATATTTATCTATCAATTATGGATTTTAGGTCACGTTGTCTTCTGGAATTTCTATGATCCATCTACTAGCGCTTTTATGCAGGAACGCTTAGGTATAATGAAAAAAAATGATTCAAGAGCTGAGTTATACACCCAATGGGTGTCATATGAACATATTTCGCCGCATCTAAAACGTGCCATTATCACGGCTGAAGATAATAAATTTTTAGAGCACGAGGGTTTCGATTTTGAGGCTATCCAAAAAGCTTACAAAAAAAATATGCAGAGAGGTAAGTTACTTGTGGGAGGCTCCACTATAAGTCAACAACTTGCAAAGAACCTTTTTCTCTCTGATAAGAAAACGCCATGGCGCAAGCTAGAAGAGGTTATTATTACGTTAATGCTGGAAAATGTAATGTCTAAGCGTCGGATCTTGGAGATTTATTTAAATATAATTGAATGGGGAAATGGTATATTTGGAGCAGAGGCTGCTGCTCACTACTATTATGGTATTTCTTCTGTATCTCTTACCGCAGAGCAATCTGCGTTTCTTACAGCGATGATTACCAATCCGCGTTTTTATGATAAAAATCGTAACTCTCCACAGTTACTAAAAAAGATGAATATTATTCTCAATCGAATGGCTTTAATAAATATTCCTTGATCATTTCTTATTAATACAATACATGCACCCTATTTATGTCTGTTCTATAACAGTCACTTGATCTGCTCTTTCATTACGATAATCTCTTATGATTAAAGAAGCTAGTTACCGCGAAAATGGAACCGAGAACTCGCAGCAATATTTACAGCGCGTCATTTATTTCCTGAGCAAACAAGAACTGGTAGAAACTACTACACATAAACAGGACGCAGTAGAACTTAAAAAACTACTTGATAAGATTCATTCAGCTGACATTGCTTATATTCTAGAAGCTCTGCCACTCAAAGATCGATTGACTGTCTGGAATTTAGTCAAAGCTGAGCGCGATGGCGAGATCTTGTTAGAGACATCTGAAGCTGTACGTGAAACGTTAATTGCTAACATGGATAGCGGTGAACTGGTAGCCGCAACAGAGCAACTCGACGCTGATGAAATTGCTGATCTTGCACCTGATCTACCTCGCCACATTATTGATGATTTATTTCAGTCATTACCGCTGGAAGAGCGTGAGCAATTACGTGCCGCCATGTCCTACCCAGAAGGTGCCGTAGGGGCGCTAATGGATTTTGATATGGTTACTATTCGTGAAGATGTCACACTGGAGGTAGTTCTCCGATATTTACGTCGTTTAGACGCCTTACCAGATCACACCGATCAATTGTTTGTAGTTGATCGGGATGAAAAATTAAAAGGTGTATTACCCATAAACTTACTGCTTGTGGGTGATCCAGAGGCCAAAGTGGCGACAATCATGTCAACAGAAATAGTTAAGCTTCATCCGGACTATAAGGCTCAGGAAGCAACACATGCGTTCGAACGCTATGATCTTGTGTCTGCTTCAGTGGTAGATGCACATGGCAAATTACTGGGACGCATTACCGTCAATACGGTAATGGATTTTATTCGTGAGGAATCTGAAAATGAAGCATTAAATTTAGCTGGTCTACGGAAAGAAGAAGACTTATTTGCGCCAATATGGAAAAGTGTAAAAAATCGCTGGACTTGGTTAGCTATAAATCTAATAACTGCTTTTATCGCTTCTCGTGTAATTGGGGCATTTGAGAACTCGATAGAAAAATTAGTTGCACTTGCAACGCTTATGCCAATTATCGCCGGTGTCGGCGGTAATTCTGGTAACCAAACCATTACCATGATTGTACGCGCCCTTGCTTTAGGACAAATTAACGTTAGCAGTGCTCAAAAATTATTTATTAAAGAAATTGGTGTAAGTGCGGTAAATGGTTTGTTATGGGGCAGCATAGTTGGATTATTTGCTTTTATAATTTATCGTAGTCCTTCACTAAGTTTAGTGATGGCTGTAGCAATGATGCTAAACTTGTTGTTAGCAGCGTTATTAGGGGTATTAATCCCTTTAACTTTGCATAAATTAGGGCATGATCCGGCAACAGGTTCTAGTGTCATGATCACTGCAATTACTGATAGTGGTGGGTTTTTTATCTTTTTAGGGTTGGCTACAATTTTTCTGGTATAGAAAAATTTAAGAATGTCTATTACGTCAAATGCTTTCTAAAAACTATTAGTTTAATTACTGTCAAGTTAATATTTATATCCCCTGTAGAGCACTAATTACGGCAGAATAACCTCGGAGAACATTAAAGAATCTAATGATTCTCTCTCTCGGATAAGATGGGCACAATCGCCATCAACCATCACTTCAGCAGGACGAGGACGACTATTGTAATTAGAGCTCATACTCATACCGTAAGCCCCGGCGGACATAATAGCAAGAAGATCCCCTTCATTAAGTGCAAGCTCACGATCATGGCCAAGAAAGTCACCTGTTTCACAAATAGGGCCGACAACTTGATAAATTTTGGTTCTATTGCTACCGCCACTGTCTACAACAACCGGTAAAATCTCGTGATATGCATCGTATAAAGCCGGACGTATTAAATCATTCATCGCCGCATCTACAATGGCAAAATCTCGGTAAGGCGTATGCTTCAGGTACTCAACACGGGTAAGTAGTAAACCGGCACTTCCTACTAATGATCTTCCTGGTTCGATTAAAATACGCTGATCACGACGACCAATCTCAGCACACAATGCTGCAATATAATTTTTCACGGATGGAGGTGACTCAGCAGAGTATCGGATACCTAGTCCACCTCCTAAATCTAGGTGTTCAATTTTTAAACCTTGCCCTTCTAAACAATCTAATAAACCAAGCATCTTTCTGCATGCTTCAATAAAAGGTTCAAGTTCAGTTAATTGCGATCCGATATGACAATCTAACCCAGTAATTCGCACATTCTTAAATCTCTTGGCAGACATATAAATTTTTTCTGCCTCATCGAAAGGAATTCCAAATTTATTTTCTTTGAGTCCAGTAGAAATGTAAGGGTGGGTTCTCGCATCTACATCAGGATTAACTCGCAGGCTCACTGGTGCGATTCTGTTCATCTTACTTGCCGCATTGTTAAGTTTTTCTAACTCCGCTTCTGATTCAACATTAAAACATAATATATTAGCAGAGAGTCCTGCACACATCTCATCAAAACTCTTACCTACACCAGAGAAAACTATCTTTTGTGGATCACCTCCTGCTTTAAGAACCCGCTGTAATTCCCCACCTGAAACAATATCAAAGCCACTGCCAAAACGAGAAAGTAAATTAAGAATAGCGAGATTAGAATTAGCCTTAACTGCATAACACACTAAATGATCTCGTTTGGCAAAAGCAGAATCAAATTCTTTGTAAGCAGCTGTTAGCATTGCTTGTGAATAGACATAGCAGGGCGTACCAAATTTCTTGGCAATTAGATCCAAAGAAATAGATTCGACAAAAAGATTGTTACCAAGATAATTAAAAGAGGAATTGCTCAATTTTTTTGTACCTTAGTATTGGCCTTCTTAGGTGTATCTTGTGGAAGATAAAGTGGTCCCTTGAGCCCGCAAGCATCAAGAAATAGGGCCAGAAAAAGCATAGTGCATAATATGCGCATTAAGTATTTGCTAAAAAGATAAATACTAGCACAAAGCTTAACTAATAAATTAAATGGCGTTTATTTATTAGTTAAGCTGAGATGATTACTCTTAACCAATGCTCTTTAATTCCAATCTCGCCGCAAGGTAATTTGGATAAATACTTTCCACTATTTTCCAGAATGCCGGAGAATGATTCATCTCGATAAGATGAGAGAGTTCGTGCGAGACCACATAATCTATCAAATGAGGTGGCATTTGAATTAATTGCCAATTCAAGTGAACAATACCACGTGAGTCACAACTTCCCCATTGATTTTTAGCGCGTGACAACCTCAATTGTGGTTGTGGCACCCCAAGTTTAATCGCATACAGGGCAATACGTTTACTAAAAAAAATAAGAGCACGTTTGTAATACCATGACATCACAATCTTTTCTACTTGCTGTGAGGTGAGCATGGGTGAAAACGGTAGAGTAAATTGCCTGCAAAGAAATTCCGTTTGCACTTTAATCATTTTCATTTTTCCTGGTGCGGCTATTAACAGCTTCCAGGGTTCCGCTAGTAAGGGGAAAGTTGTCGTCTCTTCCCATAACAATTTACTTGATTGTTTTTTTTCCCATTCATCTAATTTCTTTAGAATCCAACAAGCCTTATCCTGTAATACTAGCTCAATCCAACGTAGAGATTCTTTCAGAGGCGTGCTAACAAATAAGCCATCGGCATTTATTCTCATGCCGATAGTTTTACGTCTACAGCGTTTAAGTATGTAGGGTACTTTTCTACCATTCAAACTGACAGAATGTTTCTCCCCTAAAAATATACTCTTTGACTCTCTTAAAAACTGGAATGGGTCTATTGTCATTCTTTCCTTATATTCCAATCATTAATACGAGCAACTTCTGATTCAATCCAATTCTCTATTTTTACATTTAATTCGTCTGGTTTCATTCCTGTCGGATCTATCGGCGCACCAATACTTACTGTAATTGTACCGGGTAGCTTTATAAAAGAATTCTTGCCCCAAAGGTTTCCCGCATTATGTGCCACTGGCACCACCGACACGCCAGTGTGGGTAGAAAGCCATGCGCCGCCAATTCCATATTTACTCTTCTCTCCGGGCGTGATGCGCGTTCCTTCTGGAAAAATTACTATCCAGAACCCCTGTT
>BJGV01000007.1 GCA_014190895.1 Nitrosomonadaceae bacterium
ACATAAGTGCCATACCAAATTTGTACCATTTTGAGTCATACCACAGCGACATATCACCGTCGCCTGAGCCCATGCGAGCTGCGCCAGCTGATCCTAGTGTTGTTGCCATTCTTATACCCCCTATTCCGTTAAAAAAGAATTGAAGCTACCGTAACATTAGAGCATTTTCTTAGTAAAAAGTTCCCCTGATTACCATGATCTTAATAAAGCCATTCAATGCTACTGTTCTTGGTTGCTGGGAACCGTGAGGACGGGACAAGGAGAGTATCTTACGACAAATTCTGCAATACTGCCAATGGCAAACCGGTTCCACCCAGTATAACCATGGGTTCCAAGAATGATTAGATCGGCACCAGAATCAGCGGCGATACGAATAATTTCTCGACCAGCAATGCCCTCTGCAAAAATGGTCTCGACTTTAATATCAAAGGAATCAACTAATCTTGCAAGATTCTCTTTGCCCCTTTGTCGAGTTTTTTCAATATTTTCCTGTTCGTCCGTTATAAAATAGTTTGCAGGAATACCGAGCACTCTTGCGTCAAAGACATGCAGAACTTTTAGTTTTGCATTATGAATTTTGGCCAGGGACAGGGCATAGTAGGTGGCGTTCTGAGATGCGTCTGAAAAATCGGTCGCTAGAAGAATTTTATTGATTACTTTTTTCATTACCCCCTCCTTTTTTTATAGATTTTTAAGTACTTGGTGAAGCGTTTGACAGATTAAGAGTTATTTGTCTGCTATATATTAAATTATATCCGTACGCCGAGCCGTTACTTCTATCTCAATTTGCATCCGAGAATCGGATAAACCAGCAGCAATCATCATGGCAGCCGGTCTAATTTCTCTGAAACATTTATGCAAGACTGGCCAGCATTTTGGAAAATCTGCAGCGTTCGGCAACACATAGACTACTCGGACAACATCCTGCATAGTTGCCCCGGCTACGTTAAGGGCGGTCAAGATATTCTTGAGACATTGCTCAGTTTGTTCTATGAGATTATCAGAGATAGTCATTGTACTATAATCAAATCCAGTCGTACCAGAAACGAAGATCCATTCACCATCTACCACAGCTCTCGAGTAACCGATCTCTTCTTCAAATTTAGAGCCTGAACTTATTAATCTTCGGGACATAAGAATCTTTCAAGCGTTGATTAGGATATTTTAGTAATTATGTAATTAAAAACTTCAATAAACAAGTGAGTTTATTAATAAGATCCGATTCTTTTAGTTTGTTAGATCCATGTTTCGATTAATGGCTCTCCGAATACTCTTCCAATAGGTAGTCCCAATCAAATTTGATCCAGCAGTGACAGTTGTTAGTCCGATTACACGGTACACACAGGATCTCGTAATTTTTATCGGACGATATAAATGCATTATATTCGGTGATTTTTGTAGTAGTTTAAGTGTTTCTCCTCCCAACAAAATTGGCCACATACAAGCAAGACGTAGGCGTATTTCGGAGTACGGAATAGCCATAGCATAATACCAACCATGATCCAGATGCTCCATAGCTTGCCGAATGAGTTGAATTAAAACGGGTTGCAATGTTAAATGAGCTTCTGGTTGGAGGAGTGATTCTGTGGTTAGCCCAACGGAGATTAACAATTCTTCTGGAATATAACAACGTCCTTGATTCAAGTCCTTCGCAATGTCTTTTATGATGTTAGTTAACTGTAGTCCTTTACCAAAACGTATACCAATAGCACTCATTTTTTCTATATCCCAATTTGCTAGTGAAGGACAGTGAGCGCACATGATATTTGTCCAGAATTCTCCTACGCACCCAGCAACATAGTAAGTATAGAGATCAAGTTCTTTGAATGTTTTCAGTGACTGCGGATGCGTTGCGCTGCCATTCACAAACATTGTTAGGTCCATTTCCATTCCCTTAGTGAGGGTTGTCATGAGGTGCTGAATATGGGCTCGATCGGCAGGTTTAAATTTTAGATAGAGCTGGAAACAATCTTCTAATTTCTCGAGAAGAATTTTTTCTTCGGGGAGCGCTTGATGGGAAATGAGTCCGAATTGAATCGAGTTAATTGCTGCCCAGTTTATTGTATCTTCCGAGAAAAGTTCTCTAAATTTCCGTAGGTAAGTGAGTCGCTGGAATTTTGGAATGAGATCCGTATCAGCAATAGTATCAGCGGCACGAGCAAAAAGGTATGCAAGACCTATTTGATCTCTTACAGAAATTGGTAATACAGCAAGAGTTAGATAGAATGATCGAGAAACTTTAGATAAGAGATCACGTAAAAGATATGATTTGGTGGCAAAAGAAGGTATTTTTTCTATTGTTAAGTAATTTTTTTCGGACTTTGTGTGCTTCTCTTCTGATATCCGTTCCATCTTTCTTCCAGTGTTTTTTATAAATCGCTATTGGATGCAGAAGTGATCAGATTGTAATTGAATCACTGCGCAATTTTTGTTCATAGGATAAACGTTAGATTCAAAGAATGTCCTAAATTTCTTAAAGCAACAAAGGCTCTATTTGATACGCATACACGGCTGTGAACCCTCCACGTGCTCAGCATCCAAAATTCTTGCTATACGTAAATCTATTTTAGCAAAGTCATTACAAGATAATTTTGGAAATTGGTGTAACAATGTATTGTTGTATTTTAATGTTATTTTGTGATGAGGTATTATCCATAGATAATCCGAGAACTTGTTTGTTGGTGTCAATTAGAGCGTCGATTTGTGTTTGATTAATACGGGTCATCAAATGCCTGTAAGTATTGATTTTGTGTCCTTGTGGTAAGGCGTTCCAGAGATCCTTCCAGTGTAGAGGTTGAATATTTAGAAAGGCCTCGGCCCTTTTAGCTAACTCCGGTACAATTGGTTTTAGAAAGATAGTAAGGATTCTAAAACATTCAATTGTTGTACTGGAAGCAATATGTAAGGCATCTCTCTGTGTTATGTCATCTAGTTGTTTAGCTTTCTCCCAGGGTTTTTGTTGATCCCAATATTCATTTACTTTGCCAGTAAGCGTCATTATGGTAGAGATCGCTAAACTGTAATGTCGATTCTCTAAGTAAGCTTGAATTACGTCAGCACTCTTTAGTAATTCTTCTACCAGATTGGGTTTAAATTTTTTTAATTCCGGTGATAAGTGAGTAGTATTTTGGTTTGATAAATTAGTTACCTGACAATTAAAGTGGTTTACCAAGAAACCTGCTGCACGGCTTGCAATATTGACATATTTTCCCACTAAATCACTATTGACCCGGGCTATGAAATCAACAAAGTTTAAATCTATGTCCTCCATTGTTCCATTTAATTTCGCTGCATAGTAATAACGCAAATACTCCGGATCCAACCCTTGTTCCAAATAACTTCTTGCAGTAATGAATGTATTACGTGATTTGCTCATTTTTTCTCCATTTATGGTGAGAAAGCCATGGGCAAAAATTTTTGTTGGTATACGATACCCGGTATTTTTAAGCATTGCTGGCCAGAATAATGCATGAAAATATAATATGTCCTTACCGATAAAATGATACAGTTCTGTGGTCGCATTTTCTCCCCAGAATTCATCAAAGTCGATGTTATTTTTCTCGCAAAAATTTTTAAAACTACCCATGTAACCAATTGGCGCATCCAACCATACATAGAAATATTTACCTGGTGCATCTGGAATTTCAAATCCAAAATATGGTGCATCACGTGAAATATCCCAATCAGATAATTTTTTTTCTCCTGCCCCCCCTAACCATTCTTGCATTTTGTTGGCAACTTCTGGCTGCAAGTGATCTGCTTCGTTTGTCCAGCAACGTAAGAAATCGATGCAGCGATGATCTGATAGCCTAAAGAAGAAGTGTTCTGAATTTTTTGTTATTGGAGGTGTGCCGGATATCACAGAATAGGGATTTATTAAATCGTTGGGAGCATAGGCTGCACCACATGCTTCACAATTATCACCATATTGATCTTTTGCGCTACATTTGGGGCATTCGCCCTTAATAAAGCGATCCGGCAAGAACATATTTTTAACTGGATCATAAAATTGCTCAATATTACGAATGGCTATTAACCCAGCATCTTTTAGTTTATTGTAGATATCTTTCGAGTAATAACTAGTTTCAGGTGAATGAGTAGTGTAATAATTATCAAATTTAATATGAAAATTTGTGAAGTCTCTCAAATGCTCGTTATACATTAAACTGATTAATTTTTCTGGTGTGACACCTTCCGTTTCTGCCCGCAACATGATGGGTGTGCCATGTGCATCATCGGCACAAATGTAATAAACTTCGTGCCCCTGTATTTTTTGAAAGCGCGACCAGATATCAGTCTGGATATACTCTACTAAATGACCAAGGTGAATACTGCCGTTGGCGTAAGGCAGAGCCGAGGTGATTAGAATTTTTCTTTTGTTCATTAGTGGGTTATAAGGTACAGTTAAATGAGTATCATTAAACATGAATTGTAACAAACTGTATAACTTTACTTAGTATTTGTTACTATCCAATTTGATTGTGGATCGTATATTGCAAAATAGAGAGGTTGCTTAGTGATTATTTCAAAACAACAGATAGAGTCAGTTCTTAGAGAAATTATAGATCAAAGTACCGGCAAGGATTATCTGACCAACAAAGAAGCGCGGAATATTCGAATAGATGACAACAATGTGTCTCTTGATATCCTGTTAGGCTATCCCGCAAGAAGTGTAATTGAGAATATTCGAAAAAGTATAACTGAGAAATTGAGAACTATTCCCAGTATTAATAGGGTGGATATTAATATTACCAGTAAAATCGTTGCTCATAGTGTGCAGCGGGGGGTGAAACTTATTCCCGGAATAAAAAATATTATTGCTGTCGCTTCCGGTAAGGGCGGCGTAGGTAAATCTGCGACCGCAGTGAATCTAGCACTAGCATTGTCTGCAGAAGGGGCCTCCGTTGGTATATTGGATGCTGATATTTATGGCCCTTCTCAACCACAAATGCTGGGTATTACTGGCCGCCCAAAATCTTTTGATGGTAAAAACATGGAGCCAATGGAAGCTCATGGCATTAAAGCAATGTCCATTGGTTTTTTGATCGACGAAGAGACCCCCATGGTATGGCGCGGCCCAATGGTGACTCAAGCCCTTCAGCAATTATTAAATGAAACTCGTTGGCATGACATAGATTATCTGATAGTGGATATGCCACCCGGTACCGGTGACATTCAGTTAACTCTCGCACAAAAAGTACCGGTTACTGGTGCTATTATTGTTACCACCCCACAAGATATTGCATTATTGGACGCACGTAAGGGCCTTAAAATGTTTGAGAAAGTAGGTATACCTATTGTCGGTATCGTTGAAAATATGGGAATCCACACCTGCCCTAAATGTGGTTACGGAGAGCATATTTTTAGCGCTGGAGGCGGCGAGAGAATGTGTAGAGATTACAATATCGAACTTCTGGGTGCGTTACCACTTGATATTAGGATCCGCGAACAAACTGACTCTGGGAAACCTACCGTAATTGCTGATCCTAATGGACATGTGGCAAGTATTTATCGAAGCATTGCTCGTCGCGTAGCAGTTAAAATTGCCGAGTTGTCACAGGATCGCTCTGCATTGTTTCCAGAAATCGTGATTCATAATACTTGATTAAAAATTTAAAAAACAATAATTAAAAGAAAAAGGTTGTACCAAAAAATTTTTTTAAATCCGTACTGTATTTTATTTATACTACAAATGACTATAAAATCTGACAAGTGGATTCGTCGCATGGCATCTGAAAATGCTATGATTGAGCCATTTGAACCGAATCAAATTAGGCATGAAAATGGTCGTAAAATTGTTTCTTATGGCACATCAAGTTACGGTTACGACATCCGTTGCTCGAATGAATTTAAGTTGTTTACTAATATAAATTCTACTATTGTTGACCCAAAAAATTTTGATTCAAATTCTTTTGTTGATGTGAAGGGTGATGTGTGCATCATTCCACCAAATTCGTTCGCGCTAGCGCGTACTGTTGAGTATTTTCGTATTCCACGCAATGTTCTCACTATCTGCCTTGGTAAGTCTACCTATGCACGTTGTGGCATTATCGTCAATGTCACGCCATTCGAGCCAGAGTGGGAGGGTTATGTTACCTTGGAATTCTCTAATACTACACCGTTGCCAGCTAAGATTTATGCAAACGAGGGGGTAGCGCAGGTCATTTTTTTCGAGTCTGATGAGATATGCGAAACTTCATATAAGGATCGGGGTGGTAAGTATCAGGGACAACAAGGCGTAACTCTGCCGAAAATCTAACCTTTTTTAAAAGATAATGACGTATCATCTAGTCGCACGATCGGGCACAATAAATTTGTTGATTCTAGTCAACCCTTTGTTGCGATTACAGACAGAAAATATAATAACATTATGATTAATAACAATTTGTTTATTAAATCTGTTGGTATAATACGTCAATCTTAGATTCGTTAAAAAAAAACTTGATTTGATTGAAATGCGGACTATAATCATCGCCAAATTCAAATTTACCCCTAATTTTTAGTAAATTAAATTAATAGATAGGATGCCATCATGAAAAGCAAAGCAGAGTATTTCGCTCTAAATGGTCTGGTCAATATTCATATTCCCGTAACGTAACGCTTCTCTAAGGAAAATTCCCGTGGAAAAGGTTTTAAAAAAAGAAATAGAGATCAACGTTGTACCTCATATTCATGATGAGGTTAATTTGGATTTTAGGCATGTCCAAACAGCCCTGAATCGTGGTTACAGTAAACCATTTTTATTAGTCGATAGTAGTATTATCCGTAATAAGATTCGTCGTTTCAGAGCTGCTATGCCACGTGTGAATCCGCACTATGCAGTTAAAGCCAATCCAGATTTACATGTGCTTAAGACGTTGATTGAGGAGGGTGCTGGGTTTGAGATTGCTTCTATTTCTGAATTAAATATTTTATTGAATTTAGAAGTTCCTGCTGAAGAAATTTATTACAGTAATCCGATAAAGTCTAGAGCTTATCTAGAGTATGCTGCGTCCAAAGGTGTTGAGTGGTATGTATTGGATAGCGTTGAAGAGTTAAGAAAAATTATCAGCGTTAAACCAGATGCAAAAAGCTATCTACGCATAGACGTTCCTAATGTTGGCAGTGACTGGCCATTGGCTGGTAAATTTGGCGCACATTTAACTGAAATCAAGGAAATTATTGCCGAAGCTGTTCATCTTGATGCTAATCTTGTCGGGGTAACTTTTCATGTTGGTTCGCAGTGCCGTAATCCACAGAATTGGCAGACAGGTATCGAGCAAGCTAAAAAAGTTCTTACTGATATGCTTCGTGCCGGGTTAAAGCCCTCCCTGTTAAATATCGGCGGCGGGTATCCGGTGGTTTATACCAAACCAATCCCTTCAATTGAGACAATAGGAGATATTGTAAATCAGGCTCTTGCTGATTTGCCAGCAGATATCCGTGTTATGGCGGAACCAGGTCGTTATCTGGTATCAGATGCAGCTTATTTTATTTGCCGTGTAGTGGGCACCGCTACACGTAACGGGAAGCGCTGGATGTATTGGGATGCTGGTATTTTTGGTGGCGTGATTGAAGTTACTGAAGGGCTGCGTTACCGTATTTTTACTGATCGGAAGGGGCGTGATATACCATGGACTGTTGCAGGGCCAACCTGTGATTCAGTGGATATTTTGATGCGCGACGAGATGTTACCAGAAGATATACAAGAGGGAGATTTTATATATATTCCTAATGCTGGTGCTTATACTACCGCTTACGCTAGTAATTTTAATGGTTTCCCATTACCAGAGATCATTGTTCTGTAATGGAATCTATGTGGTCATTAGAACAAATTTATTTTTTTTCTTTAGAAGTGCGTACGTATTTAAGGTAACGAAGATAGAGTCCGGTATGTTTTTTTAAATTAGAATGCAGTATTTTACTGGCCGCAACAAAGGGCCGCCCTCTATGAACAATTTTCCACTCTAACTCATTAATTTCCGGGAAGAATGTGTCACCCCAAAATGAATCAAACAAAGTACCAGTGTGATTCTGATTCTCTATCTGAGTTAAATATATTTCATCAGCAAGCTGGATAGCGGCGGCATATAGCTGTCCTCCCCCTATGATAAAGATCCGATCTGTATTAATACTTATTTCAATAGCCTCCTCCAAGGAATGAGTAACCTCACAATTGAAAGCTTTGTAATTTAAATCTCTGGTGATTACTATGTTTTTTCTATTGGGGAGGGCTCTACTTCTTAGGGATTCAAAAGTCTTTCGTCCCATAATTACCGGATGTCCCGAAGTGATGCGTCGAAAGTTTTTCAGGTCACGAGGTATATACCAAGGCATTCTATTTTCGCTTCCAATGATTCCGCCCGGCGCCACAGCTGCAATTATGGCTATTTTTGGTTTCATATAGCAATTGGCGCTTTTATGGCCGGATAGGGATCGTAATTTTCTAATGTAAAGTCCGTATAGCTAAAATCAAAGATATTTTTTGTGGCTGGATTTAGCACCATTGATGGTAATTTTTTTGGTTGACGAGACAGTTGTTCTTGTGCCTGGTCAAGATGATTGAGATAGAGATGAGCGTCACCCAGAGTATGTATAAAGTCACCCGGTTCTAGACTGCAGCTTTGCGCTATCATTAATGTGAGTAATGCATATGAGGCAATATTAAACGGTACGCCTAAAAAAATATCAGCACTACGTTGATAGAGTTGACATGAAAGTTTCCCATCGGCAACGTAGAATTGAAAAATAGTGTGACAGGGCGGAAGCTTCATTTTGTCCAGCTCACCGACATTCCATGCTGAAACTATTATGCGTCGAGAATCCGGTGTACTCTTAATTTGCTCAATTACCCGCGCTATTTGATCTATTTTCTGCCCGTCTGTGCTGGGCCAAGAACGCCACTGGTGTCCGTAAATTGGACCAAGGTCTCCGTTTTCGTCTGCCCATTCATCCCAGATAGACACTCCGTTCTCTCTAAGATATTTTGTGTTGGTATCGCCCCGAAGGAACCATAGTAATTCGTAAAGAATGGATTTTAAGTGACATTTTTTAGTAGTGATTAGCGGAAAGCCTTTTGTTAAATCAAAACGCATTTGGTAACCAAATACAGAGAGTGTTCCGGTGTTAGTGCGATCTGTTTTCTTTTGACCGTTTTGAAGCACATGTTGCATTAGTTCGAGATATTGTCGCATAGTAAGATAGATGGTTTAAGATTACAAAATTCTGAAGCAAGAAACCATAATGGATTACAAGGAAACTTCACGTATATAATGATAACTAATATTTTACAGGATAGTTGCCAATGCTTGCGAGACTAATAAAAAATATTTCATTCTTAGATGAATCTACCAAGGCAACCCATATTTTGGTGCTGCTGCCAAAATTTAATAAATCATCAGAGAGGCTGTCTCGGAAGCCAGATTTTTTTGGCAGAAGCACATTAGATGTTTTGTTGAAACGTCGCAGAATGCGGTATGAAGAAATTAGTGAGACATCAGTCAGCTCCAATCTCAAGAGCGGCGCATTGTGTGTATGGGCGATGCCAGATTCAAACAGCAGTACATTTGATCAGCAGACCTATATTCGCAAGGCCGTTCAATTGTTACTAAGAGAGTATCCAGAAGAAATTCATTTTGTAATCCATAGTGATTTTGATGAAAAATGTACACTTGTAGATTCATTGATATATGTGAGCTGGATTAATGGTTCGATCCTACCATCTTGTAAAACTGGCAAGGAGAATGTTGGAAAAAAATCACTGACCAAGATCATATTATGCGGGCATACAACTATTGATAATCTTGTATTAACACGTGCCAAGGCGGAAGGTAACGTACTTGCGCGTGAATTAACAGTGTTGCCGCCCAATAAATTAACCCCGATACTTTATCGTGAGCGTATTAGGAAGATTTCGGAAAAGGAGAGTTGGAAGTATCGAGAATTTAATCTTAAGGCATTACGCAAAATGGGCGCAGGTGCTTTTGTCGCCATAGCTCAAGGTAGCGATCCAGAAGATGCTGCTATTGTATATCTACAGAGACGAGTTAAAGGTGCAAATAAGACTGTCGCTTTAGTAGGTAAAGGTATTTGCTTTGATACGGGTGGTCATAATTTAAAGTCAGCGCGTTATATGTATGGAATGCACGAAGACATGAACGGTTCAGCAGTGGCTTTAGGAATTCTGTTGGCAGCCACCCGGGCTAATTTGGCAGTAAATATCGATTGCTGGCTTGCTATTTCCCAAAACAATATAAGTCCACACGCTTACAAACAAAACGATGTGGTGACGGCATTAAATGGCACGACTATTGAGATTATCCATACCGATGCCGAAGGGCGTATGGTGTTAGCAGATACCCTAACTTTAGCTGCTGAAAAGAGACCTGATGTAGTGATAGATTTTGCAACATTGACTGGTAGTATGCATGTTGCATTGGGATCTCGTCATAGTGGAATCTTTAGTAATCGAGAGGAATTAACAAAACAAGCATTAGCGGCAGGAAAAATCAGTGGTGAAAGAGTCGTCATGTTTCCCATGGACTCTGATTATGAGATAAACTTGGAAAGTAAGATTGCTGATGTCAAACAATGCACATTAGATGGCGAAGCAGATCATATTCTTGCTGCGCGTTTTCTTAGTAGATTTGTTGGTGATGTACCATGGGTGCATATGGATTTATCTGCTAGTAACTGTAAGGAAGGATTAGGTGCAGTTAATACCGATTTAACTGGTTTTGGTGTGGCATGGGGGATTGAAATGCTACAAGAGATATTACAATTTCCTCGGTCATATTAGTGCTGGTGCGTGCCAGTATCAATGTATTAATTTAGCGAGAGAATATGTCCGGAAACACTCATGGAAAACTTTTTTGTGTTACCTCATTTGGTGAGTCTCATGGCCCAGCCATAGGTTGTGTTGTCGATGGTTGTCCACCAGGAATGGAGCTGTCTACTGAAGATATCCAGTTGGAGCTAGATCGGCGAAAACCTGGAACATCTCGTCATGTAACGCAACGGCATGAATCTGACACAGTAGAAATTCTATCTGGAATATTTGAGGGTAAAACCACAGGCACTTCTATTGCGTTATTAATTCGTAATGAAGATCAGCGCAGTAAAGATTACAGTAAGATTAGGGATGTTTTCCGACCAGGACACGCAGATTATACTTATTGGCAAAAATATGGCATACGTGATTATCGTGGAGGCGGACGATCCTCTGCGCGTGAAACTGCAGTGAGAGTAGCTGCGGCAGCTATTGCTAAGAAATGGTTACGTGAAAAATATGGCGTAGTGATTCGTGGTTATATGTCGCAATTAGGGACCATAGAAATTCCTTTTAAACAGTGGGATATGGTGAATCAAAACCCTTTCTTTGTTGCTGATACCGATTCGGTTCCTGATCTTGAAAAATTTATGGATAAATTACGCAAATCTGGTGACTCTGTAGGTGCAAAAATTAATGTAGTGGCGCAGGGTGTGCCGGTGGGCTGGGGAGAACCAGTCTATGACCGATTAGA
This sequence comes from Nitrosomonadaceae bacterium, assembly GCA_014190895.1. Lineage (GTDB taxonomy): Bacteria > Pseudomonadota > Gammaproteobacteria > Burkholderiales > Nitrosomonadaceae > BJGV01. Next base: position 11,502 of record BJGV01000007.1, read on the forward strand.
TGCAGAAATCGCTTACTCTATGATGAGTATTAATGCGGTTAAGGGAGTAGAGATTGGTTCTGGATTTGCTAGTATTGCGCAGAGAGGTACTCAGCACTCTGATGAAATAACTCCTGAAGGTTTTCTGAGTAACAATGCGGGGGGTGTATTGGGGGGCATTTCAACCGGTCAAGACATTACTGTAAATATCGCGATAAAACCCACCTCCAGTATTCGTTTGGATCGACGATCGATGGATAAGACCGGTAAGCCGCTAGTGGTAACAACTCATGGTAGACATGACCCCTGCGTAGGAATTCGTGCGACCCCTATCGCTGAGGCAATGTTAGCATTAGTGTTAATGGATCACGCTCTGCGTCATCGTGCTCAGAATGCCGATGTGGCATGCCTAACACCAAAGATTCCTAGTAAAATTATCAAGAAAAGATTCGCGTCACTCAAGAGTAAGGTGAGATTGAAATCTGCAGAAAACCCTGAACCAGATGAGGCCTAGACATTAATTTTTATTTACCTATATGGATTAATAGACGCCCAAAGTAGATTAATCTGACTGATGTAAATAGTTTAATATTTAAATAATACTTTGGTTGTCACTCAGTAGTGCTATCGTCACATTTCATGAATAAACGTTGGGATATTTTCTGTACTGTCATCGATAATTTTGGTGATATTGGAGTTTGCTGGCGACTTGCTCGTCAATTGGCTTCTCAACATGAATTAGTAGTACGTTTATGGATAAATGATCTAGTTAGTTTCAATCATATTGCGCCAGACGTTGATTTGACTGCTAAGCAACAGTGGGTACAGAGTGTTGACATACGTTACTGGCAAGAATCATTCATAAATATTGAGCCAGCTGACGTGGTAATAGAAGCATTTTCTTGTAAACTACCAGATAGTTACATTAACTCAATGATTACCTTGCCGCAGACTTCCGTATGGTTAAATTTAGAATATCTTAGCGCCGAGAATTGGGTGATAGGATGTCATGGCTTAGCATCGCCTCACCCATATCTGCCCCTAATTAAACATTTCTTTTTTCCTGGTTTTGTATCAGGCACTGGTGGATTATTACTCGAACAACATTTATTAATCGATAAAAAATCTTTTAATGCGTTGTCACAATTAGAGTTCTGGCGACATTTAGGTGTACCAGAACGTAAAGAGAAAGAGTTAAGAGTGTCCATGTTTTGCTACGATGATGCCCCATTAGGGAATTTGCTTTCGGTATTGGCGACTTCAAGTACACCCGTATATGTATTACTATTTCAAGGACCAATAGTTAATTCCGCCGCAGTTTTTTTTGGTGTTACTTCTTTAGAAATTGGAGGGGTGTTGCAATCTGGCCAATTGACCGTGCAGTTGATTCCATTCTTAGAGCAAAGTAATTACGATAGATTGCTTTGGGCCTGCGATATCAATTTCGTGCGGGGGGAAGATTCATTTGTTCGTGCCCAATGGGCAACACGACCCTTTATATGGCATATTTATCCACAGGAGAATAATGCACATCAGATTAAATTGGATGCTTTTCTTGATCTTTATACTAGAGACATGCCGTCAAATATGGCTGCTACAGTGCTGGCTCTGTGGCATAGTTGGAATGACGGCACTCAAATTAAGGATGCATGGCTATCTTTTATTGCGCAACAAGTTAATCTGACACAACATAGCGAAACATGGGTTGATCAGTTGTCTTCTCTCGGAGATTTGGCATCTAATTTGATCCTGTTTAGTCAAGAAAATCGGATATAATTTGAGACCTACGATGAAATCATTAGGTCTATATTATTATGTGAATTAGATTGAATTTAAATTTTTAGGAATGAAATATGCAAATCGCAAAAGAACTTCGAGCCGGTAATGTTGTTATGGTTGGCAACGAGCCAATGGTTGTACAAAAAGCTGATTTTACTAAGTCTGGACGTAATGCATCTGTAGTTAAAATGAAATTAAAAAATTTGCTTTCTGACGCCGTCACCGAGTCAGTCTACAGGGCGGATGAGAAATTTGATATAGTTGCGCTCGATTACCAGGACTGCACATATTCTTATTTTTCTGATCCATTGTATGTATTTATGGATAATGAATTTAATCAGTTTGAGATTGAATCGGACAATATGTCCGATGTATTAAATTATCTAATTGATGGCATGACAGATATCTGTAAGGTGACATTTTATAATGGTAAGGCAATTTCAGTTGAGCTACCTAACACTGTTGTACGCGAAGTAGAGTATACCGAACCAACGGTTCGTGGTGATACCTCTGGTAAGATCATGAAACCAGCCCGCTTAATGGGCACTAATTTCCAAATTCAAGTTGCCGCTTTTGTTGAAATTGGTGATCGAATTGAGATTGATACTCGCACCAATGAGTTTAAAAAGCGCGTTTAATTACCCAGATTCTGTTTGTCGATAATTTTTTTCTCCTTATTTAATTTTTTAGTTCACAGAATTTTCCGGATGTACCCACTTCCTTACTGGCGTCTCTCTGGTTTTTATTTCTTTCATTTTGCCCTCATTGGAGCATTTGCTCCGTATTGGGGTCTCTATCTTCAGTCTCTCTCTTTTAGTGCTTTTCAGATCGGCTTATTAATGTCGCTGTTACAGATCATACGTATTATTGCTCCTACTGGATGGGGTTGGTTAGCTGATCGCATTGGTAAGCAAATACTGGTTGTGCAGTTATCTGCAATCGCTGGATTAATAAGTTATTGCGGATTTTTTTTTGAAAATTCATTTATCTGGATGTTTGTCATAATGGCGTTGATGAGTTTTTTCTGGAGCGCATCATTGCCGTTAATTGAGGCAACGACATTCTCTTATTTGGATCACAGTTCCGTCAAATATGGAAGTATTCGTTCCTGGGGTTCATTGGGCTTTATTCTTGCAGTTATTGGCACAGGTCATTTACTAGACAATGTAAATATTGCATGGTTATTATGGGTAATACTAGGATTTAAATTAGGCATCATAATCTTCTCTTATCAGATTCCAGAAATTGAAGCAGTGCCACGCTCCGGGGATAGCCTTTCTATACGGCAAATACTTCTGCGTCCAGAGATACTAGTACTCTTCACTGCTTGCTTGTTAATGGCCTTTGCTCACGCTCCCTACTACACCTTCTATTCAATTTATTTGGAGGAATATGGGTATAGTAGAAGCAGCATTGGCTGGCTTTGGGCAACAGGTGTCATATGTGAAATCGGAATTTTTTTCATAATTCCTCGTTTACTGCAACGTTTCAGTTTAAAGCAAATTTTATCTATGTGTTTCGGCTGTGCAGTAGTGCGTTTCCTTATGATAGGTTGGGGCGTAGAATATTTCTTAATTGTATTATTAGCACAAGTCCTGCACGCTGTAACGTACGGTGCTTATCATGCCACTGCTATAACTATGGTGCATCATTTTTTTCGTGGACGTCATCAGGCCAAGGGACAAGCACTTTATGTTAGTTTGACATTTGGTGTGGGTGGTGCATTAGGCAGTATTTTTAGCGGTTACGCCTGGGAGGGACTGGGATCTGGTTTTACATTTAGCATCAGTGCAATAGCTGCCCTACTGGGCTTTGGATTGGTTGCTTGGAGAATGATTTTAAAAGAGTAAACGAGTATATTGCTTACCCCCTCTACTGTTACATTATATAATAATTCTAAATTTTTTTAGGGTCTTAAAAAATGAAGACTTTATATGACAAACTTTGGAAGAGTCATGTTGTGTATGAAGAATCTGATGGCACTTCATTGCTCTACATAGACCGACATTTGGTGCACGAGGTTACCAGTCCGCAAGCATTTGATGGATTGAGATTATCTGGACGCAAGCCTTGGCGTTTGGATTCAATTCTTGCGGTGGCCGATCATAATGTACCCACTACTAAACGTGACGATGGTATTCGTGATCCGATATCGCGTCTACAAATAGAGACTTTAGATCAAAATTGTGATGAATTTGGTATTACCGAATTTAAAATGAATGATTTACGTCAAGGTATTGTTCATGTAATTGGTCCAGAGCAAGGCGTTACTTTGCCTGGTATGACCGTAGTATGTGGCGATTCACATACTAGTACACATGGCGCCTTTGGTTGCCTTGCTTTCGGCATTGGTACTTCGGAAGTAGAACACGTGCTTGCAACACAATGTTTGCTGATGAAGAAAGCGAAATCGATGCAAATCTTGGTAGAGGGTAAGCTTGGTCACGGAGTTACTGCTAAGGACATCGCATTAGCCTGTATCGGGGAAATTGGTACAGCGGGAGGCACTGGCTATGCCATTGAGTTTTCTGGTAGTGCTGTGAGCATGCTTTCTATGGAAGGAAGAATGACGCTCTGTAATATGACTATTGAGGCAGGTGCGCGTACCGGTATGATAGCAGTAGACGATACCACTATCGAATACATCAGAGGGCGCCCATTTTCTCCAAAAGGTGATTTATGGGCGGCGGCGGTTGTGCATTGGCGAACTTTAAGAAGTGATGAGAATGCAAATTTTGATCAAATAATAAGATTAGATGCCGCGCAAATAAAGCCCCAAGTTACTTGGGGAACTTCGCCAGAGATGGTTACAACAATAGATGGAAAAGTGCCAGATCCTTTGCAGATTATGGATGCAGTAGAGCGACATGATGTAGAGCGAGCACTTAAATACATGGGACTTTTACCTAACATGCCAATCACAGAGATTCGACCAGATAAGATATTTATCGGTTCTTGTACAAATTCGCGCATTGAAGATCTGCGGGCGGCCGCAGCGGTAATAAAGGGTAAGCACATTGCAGAGAGTATAAAGCTTGCCATAGTAGTTCCGGGCTCTGGTCTTGTAAAGAATCAAGCGGAGAAGGAAGGGCTTGATAAAATATTTCTTAATGCAGGATTTGAGTGGCGCGAGCCAGGTTGTTCAATGTGTCTCGCAATGAATGATGATCGACTTTTGCCAGGGGAACGTTGCGCTTCTACGTCTAATCGTAATTTCGAGGGAAGGCAGGGGCCTGGTGGACGGACTCACTTGGTAAGTCCGGCAATGGCAGCAGCAGCAGCTATTGCAGGACATTTTGTAGATGTAAGGACAGTGTATTAGGTTACAAAAAAATTTATATGTATTCTCGTAAGAGAAAAATAACCTTAAAACCCTGCTTAAGATAATCATGTCAATTAATTTTCTCTAATTGTTCTCTGTGATGAGATACAGAACATTAATAAGGGAGTTTTTATAAAGATATCAAGGTTCTTAAAAAAGGAGCGAGTGAGTTAATGGAGAAATTTTATCTTTGCAAGGAATTGGTGGCGCCACTTGATCGTGCTAATGTTGACACTGACGCTATTATTCCCAAGCAATTTTTAAAATCCACTCAACGTTCTGGATTCGGTAAAAATTTGTTCGATGAATGGCGTTTTTTGGATTACGGTGAGTTAGGGATGCGCGCAGATCAACGCAGACTTAATCCAGACTTTATTCTCAATCAATCACGTTATCACGATGCGAGAATACTTCTTGCACGTGCAAATTTTGGCTGTGGTTCAAGTCGAGAACATGCGCCTTGGGCGCTTCAAGATTATGGTTTCAAGGTAATTATTGCCCCTAGTTTTGCTGATATATTTTTTAATAATTGCTTTAAGATTGGTTTGTTACCGATTGTGCTTAATGCAGCTGTTGTAGACAGGATATTTTATGAAGTAAGTTTAACTAATGGCTATTATCTGGTAATAAATTTAGAAGATCAGACAGTTACCGCACCTGATGGGGAGTCCTACTCATTTGAGATTGATTTATTTAGAAAAAATAGCTTATTGAATGGTTTAGATGAGATTGAATTAACGCTGCAACATATCGAGAAAATAAAGGTATTTGAGGAAGAGTGGCGCATGAAACAACCGTGGTTATTTTTGTAATATTGTAATACATTCTTTCCTTTGTTTACTTGAATTATTAGGGTTATAAAAATTTATGAAAATTGCAATTTTTCCTGGTGATGGTATTGGCCCAGAAATTATTATTCAAGCAATCAGAGTTCTGGAGGTGTTGAGGAGTGATGGTTTAAAATTTGAACTAGAAATGGGTTTATTAGGCGGATGTGCAGTTGATGCAACTGGTGAACCATTTCCAGAAGGCACGCGTAAACTTGCCATAGATGCGGAGGCTGTGTTACTTGGCGCCGTGGGTGGTCCACAGTACGACATGTTGTTACGTGAAAAACGTCCAGAGAGAGGTTTGCTTGATATACGCAAAGCGCTAAATTTATTCGCAAATTTGCGTCCAATAACTCTTCATCGGGATTTAATTAATGCTTCGACATTAAAACCAGAAATTATTTTGGGTCTAAATATTCTGATTGTAAGAGAGTTGACTGGCGACATTTATTTTGGTGAACCGCGTGGCATCGAGTGGCGCAATAATCAACGCGTTGGATTTAATACTATGATTTACAGTGAGACAGAGATAAGTAGAATTGCTCATGTTGCTTTTCAGGCAGCGAGAAAACGTAATCACAGACTTTGTTCAATAGATAAAATGAATGTGCTTGAATGTACACAATTATGGCGTGACGTGTTAAATCAAATAGCCAAGGAGTATCCTGACGTGGAGCTCTCGCATATGCTAGTAGATAATGCCGCAATGCAATTAGTGCGAGAACCCAAACAATTTGATGTCATAGTAACCGGCAATCTGTTTGGTGATATTCTGTCAGATGAAGCCTCAATGTTAACGGGTTCCATTGGCATGTTACCATCCGCGTCGCTAGATAACCAAAATAAGGGATTATATGAACCAATACATGGTTCTGCTCCGGATATTGCTGGCAAGGATATGGCTAATCCATTGGCCATGATATTGTCGGTAGCAATGATGTTGCGTTACACTTTCAACCTGGAATCATCAGCAACGCGTATTGAACATGCGGTAAAAGAAACATTGGCCCAAGGTTATCGTACTAATGATATTTTCGAACCGGGAATGAAGAAAGTTGGCACAGCAGGAATGGGTGATGCGGTACTGGTGAATTTATAGACGAAAGTAGAGAAAAGTACGTTGAATACACTTTTTAGTGTTTTTAATTTCTTTACTTTAAGGATAAAGGGGTTCAAATGAAACGAGTAGGATTTGTTGGTTGGCGTGGCATGGTAGGCTCCGTATTAATGCAACGTATGCGGGAAGAAAATGATTTCTCGCTAGTAGAGCCAATTTTTTTTACTACTTCTAAAGTAGGTGGAAAAGGTCCAGAGATTGGTAAAGAGACATTGCCGCTGAAGGATGCATTTGATATAAATGAGTTAAAGATTATGGATATCGTCATTTCCTGCCAAGGAGGAGATTACACTGCCGCAGTATTTGCTAAATTACGGCAAGCAGGGTGGAAGGGATACTGGATTGACGCAGCCTCTACATTACGTATGGGACAGGATGCTGTAATTATACTTGACCCAGTGAATCTGCCAATTATCAAGCAGGCGCTATATGATGGTGAGAAGAATTATATTGGCGGTAATTGTACAGTGAGTCTTATGTTGATGGCAGTAGGTGGGTTATTTGAAAAAAATTTGGTGGAATGGATGAGCGCTATGACTTACCAAGCAGCCTCTGGCGCAGGCGCCCAGAATATGCGTGAGTTATTACTTCAGATGGGCCAAGCTCATGGTGTAGCAAAAGATTTGTTGGATGACCCAGCTACTAGCATTCTAGACATTGATCGAGAGGTGTCGGAAACATTACGTGACAAGAGTTTTCCTATTAAAAATTTTGGTGTACCGTTAGCTGGGAGCCTTATTCCTTGGATAGATAAAGATCTTGGTAATGGACAGAGTCGCGAAGAATGGAAAGGCCAAGCTGAAACTAATAAAATTATAGGCCGCAGTGATCAACAGATTCCGGTAGATGGTATTTGTGTTCGTGTTGGTGCGATGCGTTGCCATAGTCAGGCGTTAACTATAAAACTAAAAAAAGATATTTCTTTAGATGAAATTGAAAATATTCTTTCTGCTTCAAATAATTGGGTAAAGATTATTCCCAATGAACGCGACAGTACCTTGAAGGAATTAACCCCGGCTGCGGTGACCGGAACTTTGGCAATACCAGTGGGGCGGTTACGTAAACTTACGATGGGTAAAGAGTATTTATCAGCCTTTACGGTAGGAGATCAGTTACTTTGGGGTGCAGCAGAACCGTTGCGTCGAATGCTAAGAATTTTAGTAGAGGCCGAGTGATTTCTTAATGCAATATTCAGGTGCATACTATTAAATAAGCTTACTTTGAGATTCTAGGGTGGATGTAAATTAGATAGAAATATTAAAGATCATTAACTTATTGATATTCATTTTTTGTTCTTATCAGGAGTCATACGGTGCGTTGTGTGTAAATTTATTTTTAAAGTATATTTATTCTCGATTGCGCTAGCAGTTTCACAGACTGCATATGCAGCGAACTTCAGCAAGGTGTTATCAAAACCTGTTTTATTGACTGCACTCGAGAAACCAAGCAATTCAATTCAAGATTTGGCTCAAGATATAGAGACGCGGGCACAAATAAATGGTCTAACCGATAACGGTAACTTGACTTATGGCCCGGTTAGGGTTGGAGAGACTTTTGCCGAGACAGAAAAATTATCTAAAGAGTTTTTAGAGGTTCCCCAATTTGTGACACCTACAAAAGAAGATCAATATGACATATCAGAAATTGTACCTGTACCTGTAGTTGAGAATTCCGTTGTTAGTGCAACTAATCCTCTATTGAAATCCTCTTTAGAGAATGCTTCTCTAACCCATAATTTAATGAGTAACCTTGAATATGTAGGCGGCATATTTGGAATTATTCTCATTGGAATGATTTGGATAGTTATGACGAGCCAGAAGAAAGAGATATTGATAAGCGATGATTCTGGAGCATGTTCGATCGATTTCGTTAAAAATCCACAGTTGCGTCATAAAATAATGGATTCTGAGGTGGTTGGTATTGAGCTAAACACGCCTGTACCAGAATTTCATAATAAATCGTTAACAGCTTTTGATTTAACTAAGATTAGTTTGGAGATGAATGATGCAGTGTCATTTGTCAGAGCTACAGACGATACATTTTTAGAGAGGAGCTCCCAATGGCATGAGGTTGCTACTAAAATTGATTTGGCTAGGGTTTATAAAGAGATGGACGCTCATGGTAACGCCAAAGAAATTCTATTGGAAATTATTAATGAAGGAGATGCCCAACAAAGAGCGCATGCGGAATCAATGCTTGTAAATTTAAAAGATTCTAGTTAAGACCGATGATTAGAAGTTAATTTTTAATTAATTTAAAAATTTCCCAAGTAAGTATTAAGGAAAACCAGATATTTAATTCTGAGGTTATCTTCTCCTAAAAATTTGTATATGCTATTGATTTATCTTATATTTTGTTATAGTGATTCGGCTACAGTGTTGCGTATTCTATGAGAATAGCCATAGGATTGGAATATGAAGGCGACCGTTTCTGCGGTTGGCAGAGTCAGCCATTGGGCGGCTCAGTGCAAGATGAATTAGAGGCAGCATTATCAAAAATAGCCTGTGATAAAATCAAAGTAATTGTGGCAGGACGTACTGATGCAGGTGTTCATGCTTTGCACCAAGTAGCACATTTTGACACGCAGATATGGCGTCCTCTTGGTGCCTGGGTACGTGGTGTAAATGCATTACTACCGCAGAGTATTGCGGTATTGTGGGCATCAGAAATTTCTAATAATTTTCATGCTCGTTATAGTGCAAATGAGCGTTGTTATCTTTATTTGTTGTTGAATCATCCAGTGCGTGCCGGACTTTACTACAACAAAGTAGGTTGGTTTCACGTGCCTCTCAACCTTGATAAAATGAAGGAAGCTGCAGAAATATTACTGGGAGAGCATGATTTCAATGCTTTTCGTGCAGCGGAGTGTCAAGCTAAGTCCTCGGTACGAAATATGACAAAACTGGAAATTACACGTCAAGGTGATATCATCACATTTGAGCTACGTGCTAATGCATTTTTGTACCATATGGTGAGAAATATAATTGGGTGTCTCATTTATGTTGGGAAGGGGAAATACCCTCCCGAATGGATGCGAGAGTTGTTAGAGGGTCGTGACCGAACTTTTGCAGCACCGACTTTCTCTGCCGCAGGACTTTATTTAGCGGGAGTTGCTTATGATTCTAAATGGCAGTTACCGAATTATGTCGAGCCCGTCTTTACAATGATGTTACCCAAGGTAGATAGATTGGTCAGAAATCTAATCGTGAATGATTCAGGTATAGTCTGAGAGAAATTTTTGGGTGAAGAAAGATTCGGGCGTGCATGAATTGAGAATAGTCTGATTCTTTATTTTAATCGTGCGTCCATCCCTCTTTGCTAAGGGTGCAAATAGATATGCCTGTAAAAGTTAAAATCTGTGGCATTACTCGTCCTGAAGATGCTGTAACGGCGGCACGCTTAGGCGCAGATGCTGTTGGTTTCATATTTTGGAAAAAAAGCAAACGCTACATTTCACCTACTATTGCACGTGAAATCATAAGAGCATTGCCAGCATTTCTTTCTGTAGTGGGTGTATATGTTGATCCAGATCAAGAATGGGTGAGGGAGACCATCGCTGTTGCTGGCCTGAATCTATTACAGTTTCATGGAAATGAACCGCCGATATTTTGTGAGCAATTCTCGCTGCCTTATATCAAGGCTACGCGAGTCAAGAGCGGGGTAGATTTGCTACAATACTCAGCTCGTTACTCTAGCGCGAAGGGATTATTATTAGATGCTTATGTTGAGAACATGCCTGGCGGCACTGGACATGTGTTTGACTGGAATCTAATTCCACATAATTTACCATTACCACTGATTCTTTCCGGAGGCCTACATGCTGGTAATGTAGCGACAGCAATTAGGCAAGTTAATCCTTGGGCGGTAGATGTATCAAGTGGCGTGGAGACGATTTATGGTACCAAGGATACACAGAAAATTTCTGCTTTTATGATAGGAGTTCGAAATAGTGAAAATTTATGATCTTCCCGACAGATTTGGTCACTTTGGACCTTATGGGGGAGTGTTTGTAGCTGAGACACTTATCTCAGCATTGGAAGAGTTGCGTGCTCAGTATGAATACTATCGCAACGATATCAATTTTCAGAAAGAATTTTCTTATGAATTAAAACACTACGTTGGAAGACCCAGCCCAATCTATCACGCAAAAAGATGGTCAGCAGATTTAGGAGGTGCTCAAATTTTATTAAAACGTGAAGATTTGAATCATACTGGTGCGCATAAAATTAATAACACTATTGGCCAAGCGTTGTTGGCTAGACGTATGAAAAAACCACGCATAATTGCTGAAACTGGGGCAGGTCAGCATGGCGTAGCTTCTGCTACGGTAGCTGCACGTTATGGTATGGAATGTACAGTTTACATGGGTTCTGAGGACATAAAACGTCAGGCTACTAATGTTTATCGGATGAAGCTCTTAGGCGCAACAGTAGTGTCAGTCAAATCCGGTTCAAGAACTCTGAAGGATGCTCTCAATGAGGCTATGCGGGATTGGGTGACCAACGTTGAAAATACTTTTTATATTATTGGTACGGTAGCTGGTCCGCATCCCTATCCAATGATGGTACGTGATTTTCAGACTATTATTGGACGTGAGGCAAAATTACAAATGCAGGAGGAATATGGGCACCAACCGGATGCACTTATTGCTTGCGTGGGTGGCGGGTCAAATGCTATGGGTCTTTTTTATCCCTATATAGATGATGCAAGTGTGCGCATGATAGGCGTAGAAGCGGCCGGATGTGGAATTGAAACTGGTCAGCATGCCGCCACTCTGATGACTGGAAAACCTGGTGTTCTACATGGAAATCGTACATATCTAATTCAAAATGAAGACGGACAGATTACTGAAACTCATTCTATTTCAGCCGGGCTTGATTATCCCGGTGTCGGTCCAGAGCATGCGTGGCTTAAGGATATCAATCGCGTTGAATACGTTGGGATAACTGATGACGAAGCATTAGCGGCATTTCATGCATTGTGTCGTTATGAGGGAATTATACCGGCATTAGAGTCTAGCCATGCATTAGCTTATGCGGCCAAGCTTGCGCCTACACTTAGTCAAGAAAAACTGCTTCTAGTTAATCTCTCTGGACGAGGAGATAAGGATATGGATACTGTAATTCAAGCTACCGGCACCGCTCTTTAGTTTAAAGTGAGATCCCTATGTCTCGTATAGCAACAGTATTTGATAAATTGCATCAGTATAATAGAAAAGCCCTAATTCCTTTTATCACGGCTGGTGATCCTAACCCCGCAATAACAGTCACTTTGATGAATGAATTGGTAAAAGCGGGTGCCGATATTATTGAGTTAGGGATTCCATTCTCCGATCCAATGGCAGATGGGCCAACCATACAGCGTTCTTCAGAGCGAGCATTGAAGCATCGTGTAGGTTTAAAGGATGTATTCAATATAGTGTCAGATTTTAGAGTAGCCAATACAGATACTCCAATTGTGTTGATGGGTTATGCCAATCCAGTAGAAGCAATGGGCCAGGATAAATTTTTGGTCATGGCGAAAGAAGCTGGTGTAGATGGAGTGTTGGTAGTGGATTATCCGCCGGAAGAATGTGCGGAATGGGTAAAAAGTCTCGGACGTCATAAAATAGACGCTATCTTTTTGGTGTCACCTACCACATTAGAGACGCGCATTGAAAAGATAACAAACATGGCGCAAGGGTATGTGTATTATGTTTCTTTAAAGGGTGTTACTGGTTCATCAAATATTGATCTAAGCGAAGTAACTAGTAAATTGACTCAGTTGCGTTCGCATATTCGCATTCCTATCGTCATTGGTTTCGGTATACATGACGTTGTGACAGCAAAAATATTAGCTGATTTAGCGGATGGCGTGATAGTGGGTAGCTGGATTATTGAAGAAATAGAAAAATCTACCACAACAGAGATATTAAAGAATATATCGCGCTTGACAAGAGATTTGCGTAACGCTATTGATGCGACCAATATTTAACAGTAAATGCTAAGGATTAGAGGTTATTTATGAGTTGGTTCCAAAATCTTCTTCCTCCAAAAATCAAACGTAAAGAAAATAGCGAAAAAAAAGTCGTACCAGAGGGACTTTGGAGTAAATGTGCCGTTTGCGAAGCGGTGCTATATTACTCTGATCTTGGGAATAATCTTAATGTTTGTCCTAAATGTCATCATCACAACCATATTTCGGCTAGAGCAAGACTAGACTTATTGCTGGACACAGAAAGTCGCCGTGAAATTGGTGCAGAGGTGTTGTCACTAGACCCGCTTAAGTTTAAGGATAGCAAACGTTATACTGATCGACTATCTCAAGCGAAAAAGAATACCAGTGAAGACGATGCTTTGGTAGTTATGCAGGGCAGTATTAGTAATGTACCACTGGTGGTGGCGGTATTTGAATTTGAGTTTATGGGCGGTTCAATGGGCTCAGTGGTAGGCGAGCGTTTTGTACGTGGAGTCCGTGCATGTGTTGAACAGCATTTGCCTTTTGTGTGCTTTACTGCTAGTGGTGGGGCACGTATGCAAGAGGGTGTATTTTCATTGATGCAGATGGCCAAGACATCGGCAGCGTTGACTCAATTAAGCCAAGAGGGACTCCCTTTTATCACAGTGCTTACCAATCCAACCATGGGTGGCGTATCAGCCAGTTTTGCTTTTATTAGCGATGTTGTGATTGCCGAACCTGCTGCACTTATTGGCTTTGCTGGTCCGCGTGTGATCGAACAAACAGTTCGTCAGACTCTACCGGAAGGTTTTCAACGCGCCGAATTCCTGTTAGAACATGGGGCAGTAGATATGATTGTTGATCGTAGACAAATGCGCAACAAGCTTGCTAACTTATGTAGACTGTTATTGCGAACATCTACTTGCTAAAGCTCTGTAAAAAAGATTTTTAACTGAAATTTAAACCCCACTCTTAGAATGGTTCGTAACGACGGATGACCGAGTTAAATTTTAAACACAAGACTCTCTCTGACTGGCTTATTTATCTAGAGCGCCTACATCCTAAGGTTATTGACATGGGATTGGATCGCGTGAATCAAGTCAAAACTCTTTTAAATCTCACCCCGCGTTTTCCTATTATTACTGTTGGCGGTACCAATGGCAAGGGATCGACTTGTATTATGATGGAATCAATCATGAGTCGTGCTGGATATCAAGTTGGCTGTTACATTTCGCCACATTTGCTCCGTTATAATGAACGAATACGTATTAATCGGCAAGAAGTGAGTGATAAAGAATTGTGCGAAGCGTTCAGTGTAGTAGAAGTTGCTAGAATGAAAAATGACGTCTCTTTGACTTATTTCGAGTTCGGAACCTTGGCGGCAATGCAATTATTTATTGAAGCCAAAGTAGACATTGTAATTCTAGAAGTAGGGCTTGGTGGACGATTAGATGCAGTTAATGTTTTTGATGCTGATTGTGCAGTATTGACTAGTATTGACCTTGATCATATAGACTATCTTGGAGATACACGGGAAAAAATAGGTTTTGAGAAAGCAGGAATATTTAGAAGAGGTAAGGCTGCAATCTGCTCAGAATTAAATATCCCGGTTTCCGTGAGTAACCAAGCAGAACTAATTGGTGCAGATTTTATGTGCATTGGAGAGCACTTTGGCCACTCAGACTATAAAAATTCATGGAATTATTGGAGCGTTAAGTCAAGATATTTATCACTTCCTCATCCTGCTTTAAGGGGTGTTTATCAATTGCGTAATGCCAGCGCATGTTTAACTGCACTGAATGTGTTCAAAGATAGCCTGCCGATTACTCTAAATGACATACGTCAAGGTTTATTAGACACAGAATTACCCGGTCGCTTTCAAGTATTACCAGGGCGACCAATTACATTATTAGATGTAGCACATAATCCAAGTGCTGTACGCGCTTTAGGTATCAATCTTGCTCACATGGATCGTTACAGGAAAACCTATGCAGTATTTGCAGTGCTTAAAGATAAGGACATGATTGGAATAGTACAAGCGCTTATGTCAAAAATAGACGTTTGGCTCGTAGCAAGCATTGGTTTATTGCGCGGCGCTTCTGCTGATGAGATAGTGCAAGTACTGAAGTTGGCGGGTATAAAAAACAACGGGGAGGCAGTTTTTATGTTCCCAGATCCTGTTGCAGCTTATGTATTTGCCTGCAAGAAAGCAACCGAAGATGATAGAATTTGTGTTTTTGGCTCATTTCATACTGTGAGTGAGATAATGCGGTATAGAAATTTGGTGAAATACCATCAATAGCTAATACGAGCCTACATGGCAAAAAAAATTAGTGAAGAAAATTCTCTTTTAATAAAACGAGCCAGAAGACGTTTGGTTGGCTCCGTTACGCTCGTTGTTTTAGCGATTGTAATTCTACCAATACTGTTTGATAAGCAACCAGTATTGATTGACCCAGGAACCGATATCCATATCTCATTGAAAAATTCCTTAGATGAGTCGCCTCCTGGCCCTGGTGTCGTTAGTGCTGAGCAGAAACTTACCTCATCCTCTCTTGAAACGGGATCCCTGGTGAAAGAGATGGCGCAGGGAGAGTCTCAGCTGCCAATAGAATCAACGCAAGTTATCGCGGAATTAGAGAGTAAATTAATCAATAGTGCGCCAGAAATTAGGGCTGAAGTTAAGGATAATTCTGAAACTGAAAAAACCGCTACTGGTTTATTTATAGTGCAATTAGGCGTATTTCTTGATTCAGCTAAAGCTAAATATCAACAGAAAATCTTAATATCTAAAAATATCAAGATGGTTTATACAGAGACACTTAAAACTGATGATGGAGAGGTGACTCGATTACGCATAGGTCCTTTCCTTACTCGTATAATGGCAGAAGAGGAGCGAGGAAAATTGAAGAAACTTGGGATTGAAAGCGTAGTAAAGAGTCAATAGTTGCATAATGTAGTTTGTGGTTCTGATGAATCTAGAATTTATCGTTAAATGGCCGATCATTGCATCTTATGATGTGTTAAAACTAGAAATGACTATTCTTGATTATGCTGTCTTCTCCATACTTGCTATATCTATAGTCCTAAGCATAGTTCGTGGTATGGTACGAGAATTATTATCGTTAGTTAGTTGGGTGATCGCGTTTATGGTAGCAAATTCCTTTGTAATGGATTTTATACGCATATTACCATTGAGCATTACAGGGGAGTCTTTTCGCATGCTGATATCTTTCTCAGCCCTATTTTTGTCAACATTGTTAGTAATGAGTATGTTAACGATATTAGTGTCGTCATTAATTAAAACGGCAGGCTTGGGACTTGTAGACAGATTTTTTGGCGCGCTATTTGGTTTTGTACGTGGAGCACTAATAGTATTATTAATGACGTTGTTAGCGGGATTAACATCTTTTCCTCAAGAATCATTCTGGGAAAAAGCCGCTCTAAGGAAATCACTAGAGACAGCGGCAACAATAGCCGCACCTTGGTTGCCATACGATTTATCTAAACAAATTAATTACAAAAATTAGAATGCAGATAATAAATAATGTAGATACTGTAATATAGTTAAATGATCATGATTCGGGTGGCACAGATTTAACAGAAATAACACCTTTGTATTTTGTCTGTGTGAATCTGAGGAATTACTTGGGGTTACTTTTTCAGGATTTAATTATGTGTGGAATTTTAGGCGTGGTTGCAAAATCTCCCGCCAATCAATTGCTTTATGATGGATTGCTGGTTCTGCAACATCGTGGACAGGATGCTGCCGGTATTGTTACCGCGCAGAAAAATACTTTTCATATGCATAAGGATAGCGGTTTGGTAAGAGATGTATTCCGTACCCGTGATATGCGTCATTTGGTTGGTAATATAGGCATAGCGCACGTACGTTATCCCACTTCCGGTTCTGCTGAATCCTCTGCTGAGGCGCAACCGTTCTATGTCAACTCTCCATTTGGTATTGTACTGGCCCATAATGGCAACCTTACCAATGCAGCACAACTCAATCAAGAGTTATTTCGTGCTGATTTACGTCATGTGAATACCAACTCAGATTCAGAGGTGCTCCTTAATGTATTGGCGCATGAATTGCAAGGAAGCACAAGAAATCACCATTTAGATCCCGCTGCTATCTTCTCTGCAGTGTCTGGGGTTCACCAACGTTGTCGGGGTGCTTATGCTGTAGTGGCAATGATTGCAGGTTACGGATTGCTAGCTTTTCGTGATCCCTACGGTATTCGTCCATTAGTATTTGGATGTATTGAAAATGAGAGCGGTACCGAGTATCTAGTAGCATCTGAAAGTGTAGCGTTAGATACTTTGGGATTTAAATTGGTGCGTGATATTGCGCCTGGTGAAGCAATTTTTATCGATGAAGATAGTAATTTCTATAGTAAACAGTGTGCCACTAATCCGACGCTTAATCCCTGTATTTTTGAGTATGTTTATTTGGCCAGACCAGACTCAGTCATGGATGGAGTTTCAGTATATGAGACGCGACTTAATATGGGAGAAAGTCTTGCTGATAAGATTGCCAAAAGCATGCGACATCTTGATATTGACGTAGTAATTCCAATCCCTGATTCTAGTCGCCCTAGTGCTCTGCAACTTGCCAATCGATTGGGTCTGAATTTTCGTGAAGGTTTTGTTAAAAATCGCTACATTGGTCGTACTTTTATCATGCCAGGACAGCAGCAGCGGCGTAAATCAGTGCGCCAAAAACTTAATGCTATGAGTGTAGAGTTTCGTGGGAAAAACGTATTATTAGTAGATGATTCTATCGTTCGTGGTACCACTAGCCGTGAAATTGTACAGATGGCGCAAGAAGCTGGTGCAAGAAAAGTATATTTTGCTTCTGCTGCCCCACCAGTAAGGTTTCCTAACGTCTATGGGATTGACATGCCGACTCGTCAAGAGCTCATTGCTACTGGACGTGATGATGACGATATTCGTCGCGAGATTGGTGCAGACTATCTTGTTTATCAAGATCTTGATTCTTTAAAAAAAGACATATGTCGAGTTAAATCGACGGTTGCTCAGTTTGAAACCTCTTGTTTCGACGGGCATTACATAACCGGTGACGTTACACCAGAATATTTAGCAGCGATTGAAACTCAACGTAGTAATAATGTAATCGTTTCGCACAGGGAATCTGACGCGCAATTAGATTTAAGTTTAACTACAGCAGATTGACAAAAATAATTACTAAGCGTAGCTTAGACATATGCGCCGATTTGATATTCAGCTTGCGGGCGCGTTATAAATTCAGCTAAAGCGGGAAAATCCCCCCGTTTGAGCGAATGCCAAGCGGGGTTTTTATTTGGAGGAGACTTATTGTGGTCGATAATTTTGAATTAGAAACGTTGGCATTACGTGCGGGGACTCATCGTAGCCAATTCAATGAACACTCAGAAGCTTTGTATCTTACTTCCAGTTTTGTATTCGATAGCGCTGCTCAAGCTGCTGCTCGTTTTTCCGGCATAGAACCTGGAAATGTATACTCACGCTTCACTAATCCCACTGTCACTGCTTTTGAAGAACGGTTAGCGGCATTAGAAGGTGCAGAGACTTGTGTTGCCACCGCCTCTGGTATGTCAGCAATACTTTCTTGCGTCATGGGACTGCTTTCTGCAGGCGACCATATTATTGCCTCACGTAGCCTTTTTGGCGCCACAGTAAGTTTATTTAATAATGTTCTTAAACGTTTCGGCATTGAGACCACTTATGTCTCTGCCACTGATGTGATTGCATGGCAGGCAGCAGTGAAAACTAATACGAAACTTTTATTCGTAGAGACGCCATCCAACCCACTCACCGAGATTTCAGATATTGCAGCACTAGCTTTAGTAGCAAAGAAGGCTGGCGCATGGCTTGCAGTAGACAATTGTTTTTGTTCTCCTGTACTACAAAGACCACTGGACTTGGGAGCGGATCTAGTGATTCATTCTGCAACTAAGTATCTCGATGGTCAGGGCAGAGTGTTAGGCGGCGCGATACTTGGAAAACGTGAGTTAGTAATGGAAGGAGGAATATTTAGTTTTTTACGCACTGCCGGGCCAACCTTGAGTGCTTTTAATGCCTGGATTATCCTGAAGGGCATGGAAACCCTAAAGATTCGTATGGATGCACACTCTGTAAATGCCCTAGAGATAGCTAACTGGCTAGAAAAACAACCTGATGTGACAAGAGTTTATTATCCGGGCCTATTGTCACACCCGCAATATAGTCTTGCCAAGCAACAGCAGAAAACTGGTGGCGGTATTGTTACATTTGAAGTCAAAGGCGGAAAGGAAGCTGCATGGCGTTTAGTAGATTCGACCCGTATGATTTCAATTACCGCTAATTTAGGAGATACTAAAAGTACATTGACCCACCCTGCTAGTACTACCCATTCACGTATTAGTCAGGAAGAACGAGATTTGGCAGGCATCACCGATGGTCTGTTGCGTATTGCAGTTGGGCTAGAAGCGATTACAGATATTAAAGCAGATTTAGAAAAAGGATTAAAGAAACTTTAAAAGATATTTTATGTATTTCATAATTTTTTCTTATCTCGCTCAGATTTTCTTGACATTGTTTTTTTTAATTTTTATTGCAACAATGTTGGTAATTGGTCCAAGGAAGACATTTTTAAGGGGTAACAAGAATTGTTACTTTTTGCAACATTACGTCTTCTAACGGCACGTTTTGATGCCCATTGTAATTACGAGTTTCTGTTTTTTTAATTTTATCCACCACATCTCTACCCTTTATTACTTCACCAAAGACGCAATACCCGAATCCATCAGAGGTAGGTGCAGTATAATTAAGAAAATTGTTATCAGCGACATTAATAAAAAATTGCGCGGAAGCAGAGTGCACATCCGATGTGCGTGCCATGGCAACGGTGTATGCATTATTACTGAGACCATTAGCTGCCTCATTTTTAATTGAAGTGCGAGTCATTTTCTCCTTCAATCCTAGTTCAAATCCGCCACCTTGGATCATAAAATTATCAATTACACGATGAAATATTGTGCCGTCGTAATGTCCACTATTTACATATTCAATAAAATTTAGAACAGTGAGTGGCGATTTTTCATGATTTAATGAAAGGGTAATAATGCCATAATTGGTATGCAATTCGACTGTCGTTATTTGCGTCATATCAGTATTCCTGTTTGAATTCTAATCTTTTTGCAGCGAAGATTCTTGTAATTTAGAGGGACTTTATTTCCTCAATTATTACCATTTCTTTAGGCGCATCACTTGAAAATGGGCCACTAACGCCAGTAGGTACAGTAGCAATTTTATTAACTATCTCCATACCTTTTATCACCTTTCCAAATACGGTATAACCGTAACCTTGAGTAGTAGGTGCAGTATAATTTAAGAATGTATTGTTAGCTATGTTAATAAAGAATTGTCCTGAGGCAGAGTGTGGGTCATTAGTACGGGCCATTGCTATCGTACCGATCTCATTTTTTAAGCCATTAGCGGCTTCATTTTCAATGGGTGGTTTTGTCGGCCTTTCGCTAAACATCTTGTCAAATCCGCCCCCCTGAATCATAAATTTAGGAATGACACGGTGAAAAATTGTAGATTTATAGTGTCCTTTTTCTACGTAATGTAGAAAATTTTCGACAGTCCTAGGCGCTTTGTCAGGGCGAAGTTCCAGAACAATAGTACCTAGACTAGTTTTAATTTCAACTTGTTGATCAGCAGCAGATGCCGTAACACAAAATAAGAATAAGAGAATAGGTAATGTTCGAGTGAGTGGCGTAAGCATTTTCAAAAGAAAAGGATTGCGATACTCTTCTTTTTTTTGCGATATTTTCATAAAATAATTGCCAGTAATTAATGTCTTTTTATACAACGTAAGAATTTGTAACTTTTTATAGTTTACCACACCAGCTCAGTTATCCATATTTCTAAATTTTTATTTATCATGCAGTATTTTGTTAATTTACTTCTAATTTTATAAGATACACAACACATTGAACACATATGAATTCATATATCGATATAAATCTCTTTCTTTTCCGTATGCTATAATTTTTTACTTTTTTAATTAAGCCATGGCATCACTTTTTATATTTAGAATGCCACTAAAGATCCTTTATTTTTAAGTTCTGTAGAATGTTAAAAATCTATAATTCACTAATCAAAGAGAAGCAAAATTTTGTTCCGTTGATTGCTCATGCGGTGAAAATATATGTTTGCGGTATGACAGTTTATGATTATTGCCACCTAGGACACGCACGTGTAATGGTGGTATTTGATATGGTCACCCGTTGGTTTAGAGCTAATGATTTTGAAGTTATTTATGTTCGAAATATTACAGATATCGATGACAAAATTATTAAACGAGCACAAGAAAATAATGAATCCATTGATACGTTAACAGATTACTTTATCCGAGCAATGAATGAAGATGCCGCTTTGCTTGGGGTAATGCCACCTACATATGAGCCCCGTGCCACCCAATATGTGGAGAGCATGATCGCGATGATTCATACTTTGGTAGAGAAAGGTCTTGCTTATGCCGCATCTAACGGTAACGTATACTATGCCGTACATAAATTTACTGGCTACGGAAAACTCTCTGGAAAATCACTCACTGATTTGCGCGCTGGAGAAAGAGTTGCTATAGATTCTTACAAGACAGACCCACTAGATTTTGTGCTCTGGAAGGCGGCTAAGCCAAATGAGCCTCAATGGGAATCACCTTGGGGCAGAGGCCGTCCAGGTTGGCATATAGAGTGCTCAGCTATGAGTGAACGCTATTTGGGTAAACATTTTGATATACATGGGGGTGGACAAGATTTGCAATTTCCCCATCATGAAAATGAGATCGCACAAAGCGAGGCTGCGCATGATTGTTGTTTTGTAAATTATTGGATGCACAATGGTTTTGTGCGCGTAGATAATGCAAAAATGTCTAAGTCGTTAGGTAACTTCTTTACTATACGCGACGTACTTACCCGTTATCAGCCAGAGGTGATTAGATTCTTTATTCTTCGGGCTCATTACCGTAGCCAATTAAATTATGCAGATCAGCATTTAGAGGACGCCAGATACGCTCTTGATCGTCTTTACAATGCACTTAGGGGGGAAGTTTGTGGCGCTATAACTATTAATTGGAGCGAACCATTTGCCCGACGTTTTATGGAAGCAATGGACGATGATTTTAACACCCCTAATGCTATTGCGGTATTGTTTGATCTTGCTAATAAAATTAATAAAACAAGATCATTACATGACTCAGCATTATTGAAAGCGTTGGGTGGCTTATTGGGTTTGTTACAACAAGATCCGCAACAGCATCTGCGGGGTAAAATAATGGACAATGAATCTGTCCGTCTATCAGAATTCATTGAAGATATGATTCAGCAACGGCTCGCCGCACGTGCAGCCAAGAACTTTATCGAAGCAGATAGAATTCGTAAGGAATTGCTGAGTCTGGGCATCATTCTGGAGGATGGCCAGAAAATTACTACCTGGCGACGAAATTGAACCTACTAGTTTTTAATTGTTTAACGAGATGTGATATTAATTAGGCGATTATCGAACCTTGGATGTTAAGGTAAGCGAGATTAGATTCACGTAATCAAGTACTTTTTTACGGGAAGGAGACATACAATTCAATCATTACTATTCTTGATTGTCGTACTCTTTAGTTTAGTAAATCTTATTCATGCCCGTGGCTATGGCTCCGGAGGCGGCGAAGGTGAGAATTGCCGCGAGTGCACGCCAAGAATAGAAGTTAAATTTTTTATGATACATGATATTAATAAAGATGCTTTTTTAAGTCCGGAAGAGGCTGCATTAATAAAGATGTCCAATGAAACATTTGAACAGGCAGATACTAATAGAGACAGTAAGTTAAATAAGACTGAATTCTTAAAAATCTGGGAAAATCTACCTAGATAACCACCTATAAAATAACTCTTGTTTAGCAGAACTTTACATTTAGGTTTTCATCAGGGCTCTAAGAACATAGGGCAGTATACCACCGTTTGTATAATAATCTATTTCAATATCGGTATCCATTCTGCACAATAATTTAACCTTACGTTGCGCGCCATTTTTGCTTCGTATTAAAAGTGTTACATCTTGCTGAGGACGAATATCATTTAAATTTGTAATATTAAATTGTTCGCTGCCATTGATACCAAGAGATTCAGCGCCATCACCATTTTTAAATTGCAATGGCAACACACCCATACCAATTAGGTTGCTGCGATGTATTCGTTCAAAGCTTTTAGCAATAACTACTTTAATACCAAGTAATTGAGTTCCTTTAGCCGCCCAATCACGGCTTGACCCTGTACCGTATTCCTCGCCACCAATAATTATCATGGGTATGCCTTCTGCGATGTATTTCATCGCAGCATCGTAGATACTCATTTGTTCGTTTCTATCTTTGTTGGCATATTGATATATGGTGATCCCACCTTCGCTACCAGGGATCATCAGATTCCGAATACGTACATTGGCGAATGTCCCGCGTATCATCACATTATGGTTGCCGCGCCGCGAACCGTAGCTGTTGAAATTTTTTTTAGTTATATTGTGTTCCAAAAGATATTTTCCAGCAGGTGAAGTGTCTTTAATGGCTCCAGCAGGACTAATATGATCAGTTGTTACCGAATCACCAAATATTGCCAGTACACGGGCATTGATAATCTCACCATGATTATTTGGTCGTACAGGTTGCATAGAGAAATTATGAAAGAAAGTTGGTTCAGCTATGTAAGTAGATTCTGGCCAATCATAGACCTGACCCATAACTGATGGTAAATTATTCCATAATGGGTGACTGTTGGCGAGATTACTATAGAGCTCTTGAAACATTTTTGCATTGGTAGCAAATTTCATGAGCGTATCGATCTCTTCACTGCTTGGCCAGATATCACCAAGCCAAACAGGATTACCATCGCTTCCAGTACCGAGTGGCTCAGTCATCAAGTCAATGAGCATAGTTCCAGCAATAGCGTATGCCACCACTAATGGTGGTGAGGCAAGAAAATTAGCTCGAATATTAGGGTGAATACGCGCCTCAAAATTGCGATTGCCAGAAAGTATTGCAGAGCACACCAGATCATTTTTTACTACAGTTTCTTCGATTATTTCTTCTAATGGACCAGAATTGCCAATACAAGTGGTACAACCATAACCGACTAGATTGAAACCAAGTTGTTCTAAGTAAGATAATAGTCCGGTAACAGTAAGATATTCTGTCACTACACGGGAACCAGGAGCCAGTGATGTCTTGATATGACGTTTTACAGATAGTCCTTTTTCAATAGCCTTTTTTGCCAATAATCCGGCGGTAATTAATACACCGGGGTTAGAGGTATTGGTGCAAGAGGTGATAGCCGCAATCAATATGTCGCCATGGCCAATATCAATTGAATTATTTATTTGGCGTATAGAATTTTTTATATTGTTCGACAGCGAATAGTCGGCAATTATTTTTGATAAATTTTTATTCTTATCAGAACGCAGATGATCCTGATGTCGATCTTTGTCTTTAATATCGGTATTAATAATCTCTCTCTGATTAACATAGACGGGGTAACGCTTCCCTAGATTATCTATTTTTTTAGCGTAACCATCTTTTATGACAGGATTAGTGAGAAGTTGAGAAAACTGGGATTTAATATTACCGATCTCAATGCGGTCTTGTGGACGCTTTGGACCCGCCACTGAGGGGGCAATTAGACTGAGATTAAGCTCGATCTCATAACTATAATCAATCTCACCTTTACATGGGATACCATATAATTTTTGTGCTTTGAAATAAGACTGAAATGCAGTTATTTCTTCATTGTTCCGCCCAGTTTCCTTGAAATATTTAATGGTGGTATCATCTACTGGAAAGAAGCCCATGGTGGCGCCATATTCTGGCGCCATATTTGCAATAGTTGCACGATCTGGCAATGTTAATAACTTCGTGCCCTCACCAAAGAATTCGACAAATTTACCTACTACATTTAATTTTCGTAGAGTTTCGGTGATGGTCAGTACCAGATCGGTAGCGGTGACGCCATTACGTAATCGACCAGTCAAATTCACGCCTACAACATCCGGAGTGAGTAAATAAATTGGCTGCCCTAGCATACCAGCTTCTGCTTCAATGCCGCCCACGCCCCAACCAACTGCACCGATACTGTTGATCATAGTGGTATGTGAATCAGTCCCGACTAATGTATCGGGATAAACTACGCCATTTTTTTGATGAATTCCACGAGCCAAGTACTCAAGATTTACTTGATGAACAATCCCAACTCCGGGAGGCACAACTTTAAATGTTTCAAATGCCTGCATGCCCCACTTTATAAACTGATAGCGCTCGTTATTACGAGAAAATTCGATTTCCATATTTAAATCAAGTGCCTGTTTATTTCCATAATGATCAATTTGAATTGAGTGATCAACTACGAGATCAACGGGGACCAATGGTTCGATAATTTTTGGGTCTTTGCCCATTCTCTTTGCTACGCTACGCATTGCTGCTAAATCAACAAGTAATGGAACGCCAGTAAAATCTTGCAATATGATACGTGCTACGATAAAAGGAATTTCATCTATACGGACAGCATTAGGCTGCCATTCGGCAAGTTTGCTGATATGTGCTTTTGTAATCTTTTTCCCATCATAATTTCGTAGTACAGATTCTAGTATGATCCGAATAGAAACAGGCAATCGTGAAATCTTGTTAAAACCAAATTCTTCTAGAGCAGTGAGGGAGTAGAATTTTACATTCTGGTTTTTGGTAAGATTAAATTCTCTAAGGGTATTGAATAGATTATGAATCATGTGGCATCTCTTAAAAATTATTTTATAAGATATAGTGGAGATAGTTGTGCAAAATAAAGTTTACCATTGGAAGCAGTGTTGAAATTACTTTAGAGTTAAGTATTTATTTAGCAAGAGTGCATTATAATTTCTATTTTTCTTATTCTTCATTTGCTGAATTTTTACAGAACATGCAGAGCGTTTTACAGGTAGAGTGGGCTATTCATTCTAGAGACAGTAAATCTGAGAATTGTAGTTAGATAGACGATATAAAAATCAGAATAAATTTTGTCAATTGACAGTTTCTCTAGTTTTTAATTGTACAGATGAAACATCTGAGAAATTATACGATAAGAGTCAGCGTCATTACTTCATTACTTCATTACTTCATTACTACCATCATCTTAGTAAGCGCCTAATTGAATCACGTTCTTCTGCTAATTCTTGATAGCTATTTTGTATTCTAATTTTTCCAAAATCACCTAAGTCAAGTCCCTTTACAATCTTGTAGGCACCATTCTGACAGATGACAGGATAACTATAAATTACACCCTCAGGGATATCATAGCTGCCATCTGACGGGATACTCATAGAGACCCAGTCATTTTCTTTTGTACCATAAATCCAGTCATGCATATGATTCATGACAGCGTTAGCGGCACTAGCTGCACTCGATAATCCTCGCACGCGAATAATTTCCGTACCACGTTCCTGTATGGTTGGTATAAAGTAATTTTCTATCCATGCTCTATCATTAACGAAAGTAAAGATATTCTGGCCGTCTACTTCAACGCAACTTAAGTCGGGGTATTGAGTAGCCGAATGATTTCCCCACACCGTCATTTTTCTGATACTGGATAAAGGTTTATTAATTTTTCCAGCTATTTGAGACAGAGAGCGATTATGATCCAGTCTCATCATTGCTGAAAAATTATTTGAATTAAGATCAGGAGCATTCTTCATAGTGATTAATGCATTAGTGTTAGCGGGATTACCTACTATTAAGATTTTTATATTACGATCAGCAACTTCATTGAGCGCTTCTCCATGGGCAATAAAGATCTCAGCATTAGCCATTAGTAAATCTTTTCGCTCCATGTCTTTGCTACGCGGGCGCGCGCCTACTAATATCGCAATATTGGCATCATGAAAGGCAATTTTCGGATCATCGGTAATGAGCACATTATTTAGCAGGGGAAATGCGCAATCATTCAATTCCATCACTATGCCTTTGAGGGATTCCTGTGATTGAGTGATGTCAAGTAATTGCAGAATAATAGGCTGATCTCCACCAAGCATATCTCCCGCGGCTATACGAAATAAAAGACTGTAAGCAATTTGACCTGCAGCACCAGTTATCGCAATGCGAATAGGGCGTTTCATCTTATTTCTTTTTTAGGGGTAGATTTAATACAGGGATTTTTTGCAGAATTCATTAAACTTCCTTACGAACTTTAAGTAATTAGTGTAGTCGAAAAAAACGTTCTGCGGAAGTTGATTTAATTGCATGCACACAACTAATACTATTTAATAACGAGCTCATCGAAGAACTTTTTTCTATAACGCACATCTAAAACTTAGATTATAAAGAATCTTTTTTCCGTCAACGCATTAATTTATAAAATATGCCTAAGTTAAATTAATTGAAGATTGTGAGTGCATGCTCATTGTATCTCTAAACGTAACGGGCTAAACTGGCTTTTAATTAAGAATTAATTACATAGAGGGTGAAGGTTGCCAAAAAATCGTCCAAGATATTTGAATCTTAAGGAGATTAAGCAACCTATTCCTGCAATCATTTCTATTCTTCATCGTGTAAGTGGGGTACTGCTGTTCTTTCCAGGAATTCCTATTCTTCTTTATAGCCTAGAGATGTTTTTAGGTTCATTGCAAGGCTATACTGAGATCCGGTTCATTTTTGAATTGCCACAAATCAAATTCTCATTAATAGCCTTATTTTGGTTTTTTACGCATCATCTTTGTGCAGGTATCCGTCATTTGGCGCTAGATTTGAATTATGGCCTTAGATTAGAGTACGCACGTAATAGCAGTAAAATGGTGTTGGTAGTAGGATTTTTTATAACATTATTTTTTGGAGTAATGATTTGGTAAAACGCATAGTCATTGGTGCCCATTATGGATCGAGGGATTGGCTAGTGCAACGCATTACCGCCGTAATAATGATATTTTATGTACTATTGCTAATATCAGTAATATTAATTTCTGCACCGCATGATTATGTTGCGTGGAAGAAGATATTCGGCAACCAGTGGATACGCATTACCTCTCTCTTATTTTTTCTAAGCCTTTGTTGGCACGCTTGGATTGGAATGCGCAATATTCTGATGGATTATGTTCATAAAACTAGTATTCGTTTAACGACACAAATACTAATAATTCTGTCGTTATTGTTTTATATCGTATTATTTTTCGAGACTCTGTGGAGTTAATGTGGCGATAATTAAAAGAAAATTTGATGCGGTGATTGTTGGAGCTGGTGGCGCAGGAATGCGTGCGGCTCTGCAATTATCAGAAGCGGGGTTTAAGGTCGCGGTTATAACTAAAGTATTTCCAACTCGCTCACATACGGTAGCAGCGCAAGGCGGTATTGCTGCTTCGCTTGGTAACGTCACCGAGGATAATTGGCACTGGCATATGTACGATACGGTAAAAGGTTCTGATTATCTTGGTGATCAAGATGCTATTGAATTTATGTGTCGTCAGGCTAGTGAAGTGGTGTACGAATTAGAGCATTTTGGCATGCCATTTGATCGTCTAGAAAATGGGAAAATTTATCAACGCCCCTTTGGCGGCCAATCACAGAATTTTGGTGGAGCACAAGCAACGCGTTCTTGTGCAACAGCGGATCGCACTGGACATGCTTTATTGCATACGTTATATCAGCGCAATGTACAGGCTAACACTCAATTTTTTATTGAATGGATGGGACTGGATTTAATTCATAATGAGCAGGGAGAGGTGCTTGGTTTAATGGCGATGGAAATAGAAACTGGTGAAGTCATGTTGTTGCACGCTAAGGTTACTTTGCTCGCCACTGGTGGAGGTGGACGTGTATTTCAAGCGAGTACCAATGCTTTCATCAATACTGGAGATGGTCTAGGTATGGCGGCACGCGCAGGCATTCCTCTGGAAGATATGGAATTCTGGCAATTTCACCCCACTGGTGTTTATGGGGCAGGGGTGCTAATCAGCGAAGCTGTACGTGGCGAAGGCGGCTATCTTTTAAATAAAGATGGTGAGCGTTTTATGGAACGTTACGCTCCAAATGCTAGAGATTTGGCTAGTCGTGATGTGATATCTCGTGCTCTGACCACAGAAATAAGGGAAGGACGTGGTTGTGGAAATAATGCCGACCATTTATTGTTAAAATTAGACCATCTTGGTGAAAACATAATCAGAACAAGGTTGCCTGGTATACGTGAGATTGCTATCAGGTTTGCCCAAGTAGATCCGATTAATCAACCGATTCCAGTCGTGCCAACCGCGCATTACATGATGGGTGGCATCCCTACCAATCTGCATGGGCAGGTAGTTGCTCCTTATAAAACCGGACCAGAAGAGGTGATTCAAGGTTTATATGCGGTTGGTGAATGTGCGTGCGTCTCTGTGCACGGCGCAAATCGTTTAGGAACAAACTCTCTGCTTGATATAGTTGTATTTGGACGAGCTGCTGGAGATCAAATTGCTAAAGACCTAAGAAAAAATCTCCATCATAAACCATTGCCGATTACCGTTGCCGATAAAACACTCGCGCGACTTGCTCGTTTAGATGGTCAGAAGAACGGCGAGAGCGTAGCTCAGGTGGGAGATTTATTGCGTCAAACTATGCAGACGCATTGTGGAGTTTTTCGTTTTGCTGATATGTTGAAACAGGGGGTAGTAAAAATTAATGAGATTGCAGAGCGTGTCGCACATACCGAAATTCACGATAAGAGCAGAGTATTTAATACTGCACGAGTAGAAGCGCTGGAGCTTGATAATTTGATAGAAGTGGCTTTAGCTAGTATGGTTTCTGCTGAGGGACGTAAAGAAAGTCGCGGAGCTCATGCGCGCGATGATTTCCCGATACGAGATGATGATAAGTGGCTTAAACACACTCTATATTTCAGTGAAAATCAGCGATTAGATTATAAGCCAGTCAGGTTGAAACCGTTGACAGTGGGATCATTCTTACCTCAAGAAAGGGTATATTAAGGTGAATAAAGTAGTGTAAAGGAGTGTTTCAGAGAAATCGGCGGGCGGGGTTGATTTTAATCTTTTATTATGATTGATTTATTTAGGAGAGAACGTGCGTTTTTCGATTTATCGCTATGATCCTGGTAAGGATAAAAAACCCTATATGCAGGATTACGACATAGTTCTGGATGTCGTTGACAAAATGTTGCTTGATGCATTAATACGTATTAAGTCAGTTGATGACAGCTTAAGTCTGCGTCGTTCTTGTCGAGAAGGTGTGTGTGGATCGGATGGAATGAATATTAATGGCCGGAATGGATTGGCCTGCATCACACCTATTAAGGATTTAAAAGAACCGGTAGTTTTACGTCCTCTTCCTGGGTTGCCAGTCATTCGCGATCTAATTGTAGACATGACGCAATTCTTTAAGCAATACCATTCTATTAAACCTTATCTGATTAATAATGAGCCGCCGCCAGAAACAGAGCGACTGCAATCTCCTGAGGAGAGAGCGGAGATAGACGGGACATATGAGTGTATTTTGTGCGCATGCTGCTCCACAGCGTGCCCTTCATTTTGGTGGAATCCTGATAAATTTGTTGGTCCAGCAGGACTGCTACAGGCATATCGTTTTCTTGCCGATAGTCGTGATCAGGCTACTAATGAACGATTAGATAATTTAGAGGATCCGTACCGTCTATTTCGTTGTCACTCTATTATGAATTGCGTAGATTCTTGCCCAAAAGGATTAAATCCAACTAAAGCTATTGGCAAGATCAAAAATATGCTGATTAGAAGAACCATATGAAGCAATTAACGCGTGCACGTTGGCGCTGTCGACGCGGGTTATTGGAGCTAGACATTGTTTTGCAACGGTTCATGAATGAGCGCTACGCGTTGTTATGTGAGCCCGAGTTACGTCAATTTGACGCGTTATTAGATCTTTCTGACAATGATTTATGGGATATGATTAAAATTAAAACAGAGGTAAGTGATACAAGATCGCAATCCGTATTGCAATTGTTGCGAGCAATTTGATCTTATTACACTGCATTAACTATAGAAAATGGAGAGCAGTATGGAAGAAAAACGCGTAGCTACTCTGGATTTAGGCAACGGCAAAAAACCAACTGAATTCCCTGTTATGTCGGGCAGCGCTGGCCCAGATGTTATAGATATCCGTACTTTACATGCTAAAACTGGCATGTTTACCTACGATCCAGGTTTTGTTTCCACGGCTAGTTGTAGATCTAACATTACTTTCATTGACGGCGATAAAGGAATGCTTCTTTATCGAGGTTATCCAATAGAACAGCTAGCCGAACAATGTGACTTTATGGAAGTGTGTTATTTGTTAATGAATGCCGAACTACCTACAGCCAATCAAAAAGTTTTATTTGATAAAACCATTCATGGGCATTCAATGGTACATGAGCAGCTGGCAAGATTTTACACAGGCTTTCGTCGTGATGCTCATCCAATGGCTGTAATGGTTGGTGTAGTTGGCGCATTGTCTGCATTTTATCATGAAGCAATGGATATTTCTGATGCATCACATCGTGAGTTATCAGCCTTTCGTTTAATTGCAAAATTGCCGACTATCACTGCAATGGCCTATAAATATAATATCGGTCAACCATTTGTTTATCCACATAACGATCTTAGTTATGCGGCAAATTTTATGCACATGATGTTTTCTACTCCAGCAGAAGAGTACCGACCAAATTTAATATTAGCCAAGGCGCTTGATCGAATCTTAATTCTGCATGCCGATCACGAGCAAAATGCCTCTACTTCCACAGTTCGCTTAGCCGGTTCTAGTGGCGCAAATCCATTTGCCTGTATTTCAGCAGGCATCGCTTGTTTATGGGGGCCAGCACATGGCGGGGCAAACGAAGCTTGTCTGAGTATGTTAGAAGAAATTGGTGATGAATCCCGTATTAATCAGTATATAAAGCGCGCTAAAGATAAAAATGATGATTTTAGAATGATGGGTTTTGGTCACAGGGTATATAAAAATTTTGACCCTCGCGCAAAGCTAATGCGAGAAACTTGCCACGAGGTATTGGGTGAAATGGGATTGGAGGATGATCCTTTGTTTAAATTAGCATTGAAATTAGAGAAAATTGCATTAGAAGATGAGTACTTCATCTCCAAAAAATTATATCCAAATGTTGATTTCTATTCTGGCATTGTGCAACGCGCTTTAGGTATTCCAGTTTCCATGTTCACCGCTATATTTGCCATGGCGCGTACAGCAGGTTGGATTGCCCAATGGAGTGAAATGATCTCTGATCCGGAATATAAATTGGGGCGTCCACGCCAACTCTACAATGGAGCGAGTGTACGTAGAGTAACGCCAATTGAATTACGCAAGTAATTCTTTTATTAAGGGTATTAGAAATAAAGTATGAATCAACTACTCGAAGACTCAATATTGTTTGGTACAAATGCCCCTTTTATTGAAGAACTTTACGAACATTATCTGCAATCCCCAGCTTCTGTTCTATTGGAGTGGCGTAACTATTTTAATGAATTCAGTCAGGGACAGGGAGAGGCTGTGCAAGATAGGCTCGATCCGGCAGCCAAATCGTCTGCTCTTCTGAATAAGAAACACCTACTTGGTCATGAAACTGTTAATTCCATAGTCAATCTAGCAGAAGATAACAAACAAATATCGGTATTGCAGTTGATTAATGCATATCGTTTTCTTGGCTTCCATCAGGCAAATCTTGATCCGCTTAAACGTCAAGAAAAATCGTATATTCCAGAACTTGATCCGCTCCATTATGGGCTGAACAAAGCTGATATGGAAATAGTATTTAATACCGGCTCATTAGTTGGCCAGAGTCACGCGTCCCTGCAAGAGATTCTCGAGAGACTTAATCGAACTTATCGCGGAAGCATTGGCGCTGAGTATATGTATATTTCTCAAACTGAACAGAAACGTTGGATACAGAATTATTTAGAGGGTCGGCAATCTCAGCCTAATTTTTCGGTTGAGTATAAACACCATATTCTTGAGCGCCTCAGCGCAGCAGAGGGGTTGGAAAAATATTTGCACACTCGTTATGTTGGACAGAAACGATTTTCTGGCGAAGGCGGCGAGAGCTTAATACCCTTATTAGACAGTTTACTGGAGCGTGCTGGTAAAATGGGAGTCCAAGAAACAGTTATTGGTATGGCGCATCGCGGACGACTAAATGTATTAGTCAATACATTTGGTAAAATACCGGCTGGTTTATTCCAAGAGTTTGAAGGTACGCAGACACAAGAATTGATTGCTGGCGACGTTAAGTATCACCAGGGATTTTCTTCTGCAATGTCTACATCCGGCGGAATTATGCACCTGACGCTAGCATTTAATCCATCCCATCTTGAGATTGTCAATCCAGTGGTAGAAGGTTCTGTACGGGCCCGTCAACACCGGTTATTAGATACGCAAGGTAATTTAGTGCTACCAGTATTAATACACGGTGATGCAGCTTATTCTGGTCAAGGTGTAGTAATGGAGACCTTGAATCTATCTAAAACTCATGGTTACGGCACTGGTGGCACTGTGCATATCATTATTAATAACCAGATTGGCTTTACTACTTCTGATCCATGCGACTTACGTTCCACGCTTTACTGTACTGACGTATCAAAAATGATTGAAGCACCAATATTTCATGTTAATGCCGACGATCCTGAGGCGGTGGTAATGGTAACCGAAATGGCGCTTGATTTTAGGATGTTATTTCACAAGGATGTAGTAATAGACATGATTTGTTTTCGTCGACTTGGTCATAATGAACAAGACGAGCCAATGGTGACTCAACCTATGATGTATAGAATGATTAGACAGCACCCTGGCACACGTAAACTTTATGCTGATAAATTAGAAATTGACGGTGTTATTGTTGCCGGTGAGGCAGAAATAATGATGAAAAATTACTCCGACCATATGGATGCAGGCCGCAATCCTAACAAATCCATACTTTATAATCAAAAGTCACCACGTGCAGCAGACTGGGGTTCTTTCTTAAAGAATGGCAAATGGAATCAGAAAATAGAGACCGGTCT
The DNA here is from genome assembly GCA_014190895.1 of Nitrosomonadaceae bacterium. Taxonomy (GTDB): domain Bacteria; phylum Pseudomonadota; class Gammaproteobacteria; order Burkholderiales; family Nitrosomonadaceae; genus BJGV01. The sequence continues at coordinate 45,514 of BJGV01000007.1, forward strand.
TTCAATGTCAGATTTGAAGTATTTGGCAAAAAAAATTACAGACATTCCTATTGAGTTTAAGTTACATGCACGGGTAGAGAAGATAATCAGTGATCGATGCTTGATGAGTGATGGAAAAATTCCCCTAGATTGGGGTATGGCAGAAAATCTGGCCTATGCTGCGCTGTTAAAAGACGGATTTCCTGTGCGCATTTCTGGACAAGATTCTGAACGAGGAACTTTCTTCCATCGCCATGCGGTGTTGCACGACCAAAATCGAGAGCGATGGGATAATGGTACGTATATTCCATTGCGTCATATTGCACCGAATCAACCAGATTTTGTAGTCATTAATTCAGTACTATCAGAAGAAGCGGTGCTGAGTTTTGAATACGGTTACGCGACAACAGAACCAAATGAGCTAGTGGTATGGGAGGCGCAATTTGGAGATTTTGCTAACGGCGCTCAGGTAGTGATAGATCAGTTCATTGCCTCTGGTGAAGTTAAATGGGGACGTCTGTGTAATTTAGTAATGATGCTCCCACATGGCCAAGAGGGTCAGGGACCCGAGCATTCTTCAGCTAGACTAGAGCGTTATCTGCAGTTATGTGCAGAATATAATATTCAAATTTGTGTTCCATCCACACCCGCACAAATGTTTCATATGTTGCGGCGACAAATGATACGTCCTCAACGTAAACCACTTGTTATAATGACCCCAAAGAGCATGTTGCGAAGAAAAGAGTCAGTCTCAAGTTTGGAGGATTTGGCCCATGGTAGTTTTCAAGCTGTAATTCCGGAAATAGAAAGAATTGAACAGAAGAAAGTGAAGCGGATTATTGTTTGTTGTGGCAAAGTCTATTTTGATTTATTAGCCTACCGTCAAGAGCATAAAATTTTAGATGTGGCTTTAATTCGGATTGAGCAATTATACCCTTTTCCGCATGAGGATTTTCTTGCTGTAATTAATTGTTACGCTCATGTAAAAGAGATATTTTGGTGTCAAGAAGAGCCAAAAAATCAAGGTGCCTGGTATTTTATTCAACGTTATTTATTGCGACATATAAGCCCCAACCAGATTCTCAGTTGCGCATCTCGTGTATCGTCAGCATCACCAGCTCCAGGATATTTAGCAAGACATGTTGCTCAGCAGAGTGAACTAGTGGCGATGGCATTCCATGAGAAAGTATCATAGAAAGGAAAAATTATGTTAATTGAAGTTAAAGTTCCCTTGCTATCCGAATCTGTTGAAGAAGCTACTTTAATTTCTTGGAATAAGAGGCCAGGTGAACACGTTGAACGTAATGAGAATTTAATTGATATTGAAACTGATAAAGTGGTATTAGAGTTGCCAGCATTAGCGTCTGGCATATTAATAGAAGTTATTAAGGATGACGGCGCTACAGTTATCGGTGGAGAAATTATTGCTATTATAGATACCGGAGCAACAATTGCCACTGAGGTAACCCCAGATATCATCCCCGTGGTTCAAGAAGATATGAAAAAAAAGGATGCTGGGTTTGCGAAAATAAACGTAATTAGTAATATTAAGGATAGTGAACGTAGGAATCAGGAGAGTGCGCTGATAACGCAAACTAAGACCAAGTCCTCTCTGGTATCTACTGTAACTTCAATGAAGGATTCTGTGACCAATCGACCAGAAAAACGAATTGCCATGTCACGATTGCGACTACGCATCGCCGAGCGTTTGGTGCAGTCACAATCTACGACGGCAACACTTACCACATTTAATGAAGTTAATATGCAGACAATTATAGAGTTACGTGCGCGCTATAAAGATAGATTCGAGAAAGAGTATGGTGTAAAGCTTGGTTTTACTTCATTCTTTGTCAGAGCGGTGGTGGTGGCGTTACAAAAGTTTCCTATTATCAATGCCTCGGTAGAGGGTCAAGATATAGTGCATCATGATTATTATGATATTGGTATCGCGGTAGGTAGTAAGCGTGGATTGGTGGTGCCAATCATTCGAGATGCTGATCGATTGTCGCAAGCAAATGTTGAAAAATTAATTATTGATTTCAGTAGTCGTGCCCAAGAGGGAAAATTAACAATCGAAGAATTAACTGGCGGTACTTTCTCTATTACAAATGGCGGCGTATTTGGTTCAGTGCTTTCTGTCCCTATTATCAATCCTCCACAAAGTGCGATTCTTGGTATTCATGCTACCAAGGAGCGTCCGGTAGCTGAAAACGGGCAAGTTGTGATTCGTCCAATTAACTATCTTGCGTTATCCTATGACCATCGTATTATAGATGGACGTGAGGCAGTACTTTTCTTGGTTGCAGTGAAAGAGGCGCTAGAGAACCCCATCAGTCCGTTCCCGGAGATTTAATTACATACCGAAGATTCGGATTTCTTACAGTCGCATTGCTCGCAGGACATGAACATATTCAAAATCGTAGCATTAATAAACAGGATCGTGTCGTCTATCTGCTAATTAAGACTTATCTTTGAGCCATTGATGTCTGACTGCTTGTGCATTTGAGAAGGTTTTTTCTAAAGTTACCCCATCATTATTCGCCAACATTTTACGTAGAGCTGCGAGTTCATCCTGATAGGCATCAATCTGACAAAGTAATGATGCTTGATTTGTAAGACAAATATCGCGCCACATTTCTGGAGAGCTGCTTGCAATTCTAGTAAAGTCAAGGAAACTAGTACCTGCAAAACGTAATAGATTACTTGGACTTCCTTTGGCTATAGTACAGACATGGTTCATTAACGTGAACGCAAGTATGTGCGGCAGATGACTCATTGTAGCAAAAATCTCATCATGTTGACTGGCTTGCATTTGCGAAATCCGTGCGCCACAACTTTTCCATAACCTAGTTATATAGTGGATTGCATCAACACTGGTTTCTTCTAGTGGCGTTAGTATTAAGTGTTTATGATGGAATAGATTTGCGTTAGCAGCATTAACTCCACTTAATTCCGTCCCAGCAATAGGATGACTAGGAACAAAATTTCTCAGGTTGTGGGCTAAAAATGAACGCGCCGCTATAATTACATCTTGTTTAGTGCTTCCTACATCAGTCACAATTGTTTTAGATTCTAGGTAAAGAGAGATCTGTGCTATGGTTTTACCAATTTGTCCTACCGGCACAGCTAGTAATACCAAGTCTGCATCCTTGAGCGCCTCCTGTAGGTCGTTAGCAATCTCATCTATTACACCAAGTTCTTTGGCGCGCAGTAGATTTTCTCTGCTTCTCCCTATACCAACAATATGCTCAACTAGTGATGCCCTACGTAATGCTAACGCGAATGATCCGCCAATGAGACCCACGCCTATAATTACTAATTTATTAAGTATAATCTCAGTCATATTTTGAGTAAAAATTTATTATCAGTAATTATTTTAAGGTGATTACTGATGCACTATATCTGAATATCGTAAATGTAATACTTTTACATATGTACCAGGAAAAAGTTACTAAACAATATTTTGAAGGGCCTGTAAAAATTTTTCATTTTCAGATTCTAATCCAATAGTTACTCGTAGATGCCTTGGCATTGCGTAGATCCCAATTGGACGTACGATAATGCCCTGTTTTAAGAGATTCTGGTAGACTGGAGCAGCATCACCTCTTTTTACACAAAAACTTAGAAAGTTGCCATAGGATGGGATATATTCGATCCCAAGATGCCGTAACCCAGTGATTATTTGAAGCATTCCTGCCTGATTCAGTGCGCAAGAGCGTCTGACGAATTCCGTGTCTCTTAGCGCCGCAACCGCGCCCGCAAGACCTATGCTGTTAATATTAAACGGCTGACGCACCCTATTTATCAGATCAGATATATCATTATGTGTTAGTCCAAATCCTATTCGGATGCCAGCCATACCATAAGCTTTAGAGAAAGTACGAGTTATGAGTAGGTTAGGGAAGTGTTCTAACCACGCAATGGTGTTGAACTTAGAAGCCTCTGGTAAATATTCATGATAGGCTTCATCGAGTACCACTAATATATCTAAGGAAACTCGTTTTAGGAAACGTAAAAGATCGGCAGCTGCTAGAAATGTACCAGTAGGGTTGTTGGGGTTAGCAATAAATATTATACGAGTATCGGGCGTAATAGCATCCAGCATGGCATCTAAGTCATGACCGAAATTCTTCGCAGGAACTGATACCCCGTTTCCTCCGGCTGCTTGTACTATGAGCGGATAGATGGCAAAGGCATGTTGTGAGTAAATTGCTGATGCACCAGGTCTTAAAAATATTCTAGCTGCGATCTCTAGCACATCATTAGAACCGTTACCCAACAGGACTTGATCGCTATTCACTTTATGTATTTTGGATAGCGCTGTTTTCAAGTTAAAACCAGACCCATCAGGATATCGCATCACTTTGTTGAGTTCTTGAGTCATCGCTTCAAGTGCCAATGGACTCGCTCCAAGTGGATTCTCATTAGATGCAAGTTTAATTATGGAATTTTCTTTCAGGCCCATTTCTCGAGCTAATTCAGAAATTGGTTTGCCAGGCGCATAAGGAGTAATGGTGCGAATATACTCTGGAGCAAGATCACAAAGATGCATAAGGTGAGATTCCATTAAATGTAGGAAATTTGAAATACAAAAAGATCGGGGTAGATTAAGAACATTGCTACTAGTCTTCTTAATCAAACATTACAGATAAAATCATGCAGCAGGATAAGACCCGAGTATCTTTAAGAATGTTGCTTTTTCACGTACTTCTTTCAGTGTTTTATGAATCTTTGGATCTTGTTGATGACCTTCAATATCTACAAAAAATACATACTCCCATGGACCGGAGCGGGATGGACGTGATTCTAGTCGGCTCATACTTACATCATTCTGCGCTAACGGAGATAATAATTCGTGTATTGCTCCCGGGTGATTTTTAACTGAGATCACTAACGATGTTTTGTCTTTGCCAGAAGCGGCGACTTCTTGGGTACCGATAACCAAAAAACGCGTCGTATTTTTTGGATCATCTTCAATATTCTCAACACAGATATTGAGCCCATAAACTTCAGCTGCTTTTTTACTAGCAATTGCTGCAATACTTTCATCCTGAGAAGCCATTAGTGCAGCATGAGCATTACTTGCAGCAACAACTCGAACTGTCTGTGAGATCGGCAAATTATGATTTAACCACTCATGACATTGTGCTAATGACTGCGGATGAGAGCAGATTTTTTTAATTTTCCCAAGATCTTTATTTATAGATAATAAACATTGATGTATTGATAGCTGTATTTCACCATTAATCTTTAGTGAAGTCTGTAATAACAGATCTAATGTCTTACCAACCCCACCCTCATTAGAATTTTCTGCCGGGACAACCCCGTAACTTGCTATGCTGGATTCTACCTTATGAAATACTTCCTCTATTGATTCACATGGCAGGGTTGTAATCATGCTACCAAAGCGCTTTAATGCCGCTTCTTCCGAAAAGGTTCCTCGAGGTCCCAGATAAGCAACGGTTAATGGTTCTTCCATGGCCCGACATAGCGACATAATTTCGGTAAACAAGTGAGTAATATGCTCATGTGAGAGGGGTCCAAGATTTAGTTCGTTTAATCTTGTTAATATTTGAGCCTCACGCTCAGGACGGTATGTCGTATTATTTTTAAGTTCCCCAATTTGCAGGGCTATACTAGCGCGTGTATTGATTAATTTGAGCAATTCTTCGTCAATTAAATCTATTTGATCGCGTCGTTGTTTAAGATGGTCAGTCATAAAAAATATTTACCGTAGTTATTAGGACTCAGTTAGGGCTGGCAAATAACGCACCATTAATACTCCGGGAATCGATGTGATTTCATCGATTGTTTTCTGTGGTACCGGACTATCTATATCTACCAAAGTATAAGCTATATCCCCGCGAGATTTATTACCCATGTTATGAATATTAAGACCAGCTTTGGCCATATTAGTAGAAATTTGTCCAAGCATATTTGGCAGATTAGAGTTGACTACAGTCATTCGATAAGGAGACTCTCTCTCCATCGTTAGATTCGGGAAGTTCACGGTATTGATGATATTGCCATTTTCTAAGTAATCAATTATTTGGTCTACTATCATCATTGCACAGTTTTCTTCCGCCTCCAGCGTAGAGGCGCCTAGATGAGGTAATGTAATGACTGCTGCGTGATGTTGCAATTTAGAACTAGGAAAGTCACATACATAATTTTTTATATTGCCAGAATTAATGCCTGTTAGCACTGCATTTTCATCAATAACTCCATCACGAGAGAAATTGAGTAAAATTGCTCCTTGTTTCATGTTTTGTACGCGTTCGTTATTAATTAGAAGTCGAGTTGCATCCAAAAGTGGTATGTGTAGGGTAATGAAATCACTGCGTCGTAGTAGGTCCTCAATGTTTAATACTTTCTTGACTGCGGATGATAAACTCCAGGCCGCATCTATAGTTATTTCTGGATCGTAACCCATGACATTCATGCCAAGACTAATGGCTGCGTCAGCCACCAATCTTCCTATGGCACCTAAACCAATAATTCCCAGCGTATGTCCCGATAATTCTACTCCAGCAAACTGTTTTTTATTGTCTTCAACTGACTTATGTAGAGCGATGCTGTCACCTTCTAATTTTTCCGCAAAGTGAATTGCAGGAATCAAGTTACGTGCCGCCATTAACATGCCGGCTAGCACCAGTTCTTTTACTGCATTAGCATTTGCCCCTGGGGTATTGAATACAGGAATGCCGCGTAAACTCATATCTTTTACAGGAACATTATTAGTGCCTGCACCAGCCCGTCCAATCGCGATTACACTTTTTGGAATATCCATCTTGAGCATATTATGTGAGCGCACCAATAATGCATCTGGTTCGATTGCGCTGTGACTCACTAAGTAACGATTAAGGGAAAAGCGACCCAATCCTAGTTTCGAAATTGGGTTCAGTGTCTGAATTTGAAAAATCTTATGTGCTCGATTAGGCATGATAGGCTGAAAATTCCTTCATAAACTCTACTAATTTGGTCACGCCATCGATTGGCATAGCATTATAGATAGAGGCTCGCATTCCACCTACTGAACGATGACCTTTTAATTGAGTTAAACCCCGCTCTTCTGCTTGTTTTATAAATTTTCCATCTAAGGCGGCATCTTTCAGTGTGAAGGGTATATTCATACGCGAGCGGTCTGACTTCTTCACCGGGCAATGATAGTAATCGTTAATATCAAGTAGATCATACAGAAGATTAGATTTGACAATATTTAATTGCTCCATTATCGCTAGTCCACCTTTCTTTTTTAACCATTCAAATACCAGCCCTGCGATATATACAGGATAGGTGGCCGGTGTGTTATACATGGATTGATTGTCAGCATGAGCTTTGTAATTGTACATAGTTGGCGTATCAGTCAAGACGTTGCCCAGTAAATCTTCGCGTACGATAACAATGGTTAGGCCAGCTGGCCCCATGTTTTTCTGGGCTCCCGCATAAATCAGCCCAAATTTTTTTATATCCAGCGGACGTGACAAAATATTGGAAGACATATCTGCCACTAAAGGTACGTCACTATTTTGGCCGGTCAAGTCAGGCGTCCAACTAAATTCCACGCCGCCGATAGTTTCATTGGGCGTATAGTGTACATAGGCTGCATTATGGTCAATTTTCCATGTATCTTGCGTGGGCGCATAGGTAAAATTTTTATTTTCTGATGAAGCGGCAACATTCACCGTGCAATATTTTTTCGCTTCTTGTATGGCTTTTTTTGACCATTCTCCTGTATTAATATAGTCAGCATTTTTTTTGCCACGCAAGAGATTCATCGGCACCATGGAGAATTGACTAGAAGCCCCACCTGATAAAAATAGTACCTTGTAGTGGTTTGGGATACTTAGCAGTTCACGTAAATCAGCCTCAGTCTTTTCGGCAATAGACGTAAATTCTTTGCCCCGATGACTCATCTCCATTACAGACATGCCACTACCGCGCCAATCTAACATCTCATTACGCGCTTGTTGCAGTACTTCTACCGGCAAAATAGAAGGACCTGCGCTAAAATTAAATATACGTTCCACAGTTAGAGATCCTTATTTTTGTTTAAGTAATTCTATTTTTTAATAGTTGTTATTATTCCTCTTCACCTTCGACCACTCTCTCTATTCCGGCGAGTTTTTCATTTTTATCTAAATTAATTAAAGTTACTCCTTGAGTAGAGCGACTCATCTCCCGCACCCCTTGAACAGGAATACGAATTAGCACGCCACCAGTAGTGATAAGCATAATTTCATCAGTCGATTTAACTAATTTAGCCGCAACTACTTTGCCGTTTCGCTCGTTGGTTTTAATTGCAATCATGCCTTGAGTGCCTCGATTATGACGAGTGTATTCACTGATTGGGGTGCGTTTTCCGTAACCATTTTCGGTTGCAGTTAGTACCGTGAGCTCTTCATTCTCGGCTACCAATAATGAGATTACTTTTTGAGCCTTACCTAACTTCATACCGCGTACACCGCGTGCGCCCCGTCCCACTGGGCGCACATCATTTTCATCAAAACGCATGGCTTTTCCACCATCTGAGAATAGCATTACGTCATGTTTCCCTTCGGTTAACGCAACGCCAATCAGATAGTCACCCTCATCTAATTTTAGTGCAATAATTCCACTGGAGCGTGGTCGCGAGAACTCGGATAAAGATGTTTTCTTTACCGTGCCAAGGGAGGTGGCCATGAATATATATCGATTCTCATCAAATACCTTGACTGGCAGAATGGCATTAATTTTTTCACCGGCTTCTATTGGTACTAAGTTAACAATAGGTTTGCCCCGCGCAGCCCGCCCCCCTTGAGGTACCGAATACACCTTAATCCAATACACTCGCCCCCGGCTGGAAAAACAAAGAATATAGTCATGGGTATTGGCAATAAACAAGTTATCGATAAAGTCATCTTCTTTAGTGCCCGTTGCCTGCTTACCTCTTCCTCCGCGTTTTTGTGCACGATAGTCGTCTAATGGTTGTGATTTTATGTAACCAGTATGCGATAGAGTTACTACTACATCAGCTGGTGCAATAAGATCTTCCATGCTCATATCCTGAGTGCTAATGACAATCTCGCTACGACGTTTATCACCAAATTGTTGCTTGATAGCAACTAATTCTTCGGTGATAATATCGGCAATGCGTTCTGATTTTTCAAGAATATCAAGTAAGTCAGAGATTTTTTTTATCACATCTTTATACTCATTCACAATCTTATCTTGCTCTAATCCAGTCAATCGTTGTAGACGTAATTCCAAAATTGCCTGGGCTTGAGCATCTGAAAGATGATAACCCTTCTTGGATGGGCCGAATTCTGATGCCAACCCATCTGGTCTGAACGCCATCATGTCTACTGTGGCGCTAGTGAGCATTGCCTCTACCGTTTTTGATCGCCAGATTTTTGCCATTAAAGCACTTTTTGCTATCGCTGGAGTTGACGCTGTTTTAATCAGAATAATTATCTCGTCAACATTAGACAGCGCTACCGCTAATCCCTCTAATAGATGACCGCGCTCACGTGCTTTCTTTAATTCAAATACAGTGCGTCGGGTTACAATTTCACGGCGATGGCGTAAAAATGCATCCAACATTTGTTTTAGATTCAGCAGACGAGGTTGTCCGTCTAACAAGGAAACCATATTCATACCAAAGGTATCCTGCATCTGCGTTTCTTTGTATAAATTATTCAGCACTACTTCTGGTATTTCGCCACGTTTAAGCTCGATTACCATACGCATACCGGATTTGTCCGATTCATCACGTAAGTCAGAGATACCCTCAATTTTTTTGTCGCGCACGAGTTCACCAATGCGGATCATTAGATTGGCTTTATTTACTTGGTAGGGCAGCTCATCCACAATGATGCTCTGACGACTACCTTTATCCATATCTTCAAAATGAGTACGGGCACGCATTATTATCCGCCCTCGTCCGGTATGATAACCCTCTCTTACACCGGCAATACCGTAAATGATTCCAGCGGTTGGAAAATCTGGGGCCGGTATAATTTCAATCAATTCATCTATACTAGTTTCTGGATTCTTTAGTAGCACGAGGCAGGCCTCTACGACCTCGTTTAGATTATGTGGTGGAATATTCGTTGCCATGCCAACTGCGATACCAGAAGAGCCGTTAATCAGAAGATTTGGGACTCTGGTTGGTAGAACTAAAGGTTCTTCTTCCGAGCCATCGTAATTCGGGCCAAAGTCTACTGTTTCTTTGTCAAGATCAGCTAATAATTCATGGGCAATGCGTGACATACGAATTTCTGTGTAGCGCATTGCTGCTGCATTATCGCCATCAACTGAGCCAAAATTACCTTGGCCATCCACTAACATATAACGCAATGAAAAATTTTGTGCCATGCGCACAATGGTGTCATATACAGCAGTGTCTCCATGGGGGTGGTACTTACCAATCACATCACCAACGATACGTGCAGATTTCTTGTAAGGACGATTCCAGTCATTGGAGAGTTCGTGCATAGCAAACAGTGCTCGCCTATGTACCGGTTTTAAACCATCACGCACATCTGGCAAGGCCCTTCCCACGATTACACTCATGGCGTAATCAAGGTAAGATCGACGCATTTCTTCTTCTAGACTGACGGATAGTGTTTCTTTTGCGAATTGGTCCATGATCACTTTTTCTTTTAAATACAGCAAGTTAACTTTATAATACTAGTTCGAGTATTAAGTATACTAAATAGATAATTCTATCATGTCGCTTCTGCTGATGCTATCTGAGCATTTTAATGTCTGTATCTACTGTCGTAACTCTGGTGCGCTAAAAAATAGATGGTTAGATAGATAGTAAAAATGTGCAGTATGATTGTGCAATAATGACCCATTAGACAACCGTAACATTTATTCATTAACTGATAAAAATGGATCAAACTTTGAATCGATATTTCTCTGGTTACAATGCCCTCTTAGTAGAGGGAGACCAATATAAAAAATGAAAAATAATATACCAGAAAGTCATGACATTAATGTTGATCCGCTAGAATTAAAGAAATTCAATCAGCTGGCGCATCGTTGGTGGGATCAAAACGGTGAATTTAAACCGTTACATGAAATTAATCCTCTCCGATTAAATTATATCGAACGTTCGGGTGATCTAAAGGGGAGAAATATTCTTGATGTTGGCTGCGGTGGTGGTATTCTTTCAGAAGGAATGGCCCTACGTGGCGCACATGTCACAGGCATTGATCTAGGAGAAAAATCTCTAAAGACAGCTAAACTTCATTTACTGGAAACCGGCGCTCATGTGGATTATCGTGAAATTACAGTGGAGGAACTTGCTAATGAGCAACCTTGCTATTACGATATAGTAACTTGTATGGAAATGCTGGAACATGTGCCAGATCCAGCGAGTATTGTACGGTCCTGTGCTAAGTTAGTTAAATCCGGTGGCTGGGTCTTTTTCTCAACGCTCAACCGCAATCCAAAATCGTACTTATTTGCAATAATCGGCGCAGAATATTTGTTAGGTCTGCTACCACGCGGCACACATGATTATGCTAAATTCATTAAACCATCTGAACTTGCACACATGGCCTCTGATGCTGAACTCTGTGTGGAAAATATCACCGGTATGACTTATAACCCTATCACTAAAATTTATACACTAGAGCCAGACTCGAGCGTGAACTACATAATGGCGTGTCGCGCATAATCGATTGATAGGGCTATATAGATAACGCAACAAGAAAAGATTAACCCTTTTTTAATTGACGACTGTTCATCGTATCTCGTTCATGATTAGAGCCGTTCTCTTTGATTTAGACGGTACGCTTGCCGATACCGCGCCTGATTTAGGTCATGCTCTTAATCGGCAGCGTATTGCACGTGGTCTAGTAAGTTTGCCAATTAATTTCCTTCGCACCGAGGCATCGGCGGGCGCACGTGGATTATTGAATCTTGGATTCAATATAAAACCAGGTGATCTGGAATACGAGATGATGTGTAATGAATTTCTAGATTTCTATGCTGAGCGTTTATGTAATGACACTTGTTTGTTTCCAGGTGTCATTGAGTTGCTTGAGCAAATTGAGGCACGAGGTTTACTTTGGGGAATTGTTACCAATAAGCACAGACGTTTTACTGGTCCATTACTAAAGCAGTTAGATCTAGATCAACGCGCCGCATGTGTTATTAGCGGGGGAGACACCGTTCAATCAAAACCACATCCAGAACCATTGCTGGCAGCAAGCCATACATTAACTATTCCACCTATCGAATGTCTCTATCTGGGTGACGATAGGCGTGATGTGGAAGCCAGTTTAGCCGCAGGCATGGAACCAGTGATTGCTAAATATGGTTATTTGGGCAGTGAAAGCCCCCCAGAATCTTGGGGCGCTAGGTATCTCATAGAGCGCCCTCAGGACTTGCTTAATTATCTCTGAATTCTATTAGAATTAAGATTAAAAATAGGTAAATTGTTGTATTTTTGTTCTATTACTAGTAATGTTGCATGGAATACTGGGGGCGACCTGGTTTCGACGTGGATTACAAAGCAGCGCAGGGCATACCGAGGACCAGTCACCTCGTAAATACATCTGGAAAAGCAATAGTCGCAAACGACGATAGTTACGCTCTAGCCGCTTAAATCCGGCTAGACTCCGCACCGATGGGCCTCAACGTCGGGCTTGGTAACAAGCAACGGAGCCATTAACGAGGATCGTGCTCGGTAGGGCCGCTTTACAGAGTGCTAAACAATAGGTGGCTCGCTCTTCATTAGTCCGCCGGTTGACGGATGACGAGTTAAATTAAATAACATGGCTAAGTATGTAGAACTGACTGTAGAGGATTTGCGGACGCGGGTTCGATTCCCGCCGCCTCCACCAATAATCTATCTTAACCGTTCCTGAAATGTCTCACAAACCCGCATAGTCAAAAGCTATAGCGGGTTTTTCTTTCCCGTACGTTCCTAGCCATTCTTTTGCAATCTACCAACAATTGTTGGTATTTTTGTTGGTATATTGTATTGTGTACTTACCAGATACCAACAATTAAGATACCAACAGGAAAAATCATGGCATTGACAGCGACAGGAGTCAAAGCAGCAAAAGCATCCGATAAACCACAAAAATTAACAGATGGCGGTGGTTTATTTTTATTGGTTCAGATTAATGGTGCTAAATATTGGCGACTTGCTTATCGATTCACCGGCAAACAAAAAACATTAGCCATTGGCGTTTATCCTGAAATTAGTCTGTCAGAGGCTCGGGAACGGCGCGAGGTGGCACGTAAAATATTGGCGAATGGTGCAGATCCATCCGATGTAAAAAGGGTTCAAAAGGCGACAAAAATCGCTTTAACTGAAAATAGCTTTGAAAGTGTCGCTCGTGAATGGTTTAGTAAGCACGCGCCAAACTGGAAAGAAAACCATTCAAGCAAAATTATCAGGCGGCTTGAGGTGGATATATTTCCTTGGTTAGGCTCACAACTCACGGACACTATTGCCGCGCCTGAATTACTCAAAATCATCAGACGTATTGAAAATCGGGGCGCACTTGAAACCGCGCATCGTGTTCTTGCTAACTGCGGACAAATTTTTAAATATGCCATTGCAACAGGGCGCGCACAACGCGATCCAGCAGCGGATTTACGCGGCGCATTGCCGCCCACTAAAGTCAAGCATCACGCATCTATCACTGACCCAAAGTCTATTGGTGAGTTACTTCGTGATATTGAAAATTATAAAGGGACGTTTGTCACTAAATGTGCGTTACGTCTTGCGCCTTTGGTATTCCTGCGACCCGGCGAGCTACGCAAAGCAGAATGGACGGAGATGGATTTGGATAAGGCAGAATGGCGCATTCCTGCAAATAAAATGAAAGGAGGTACTGTGCATATTGTGCCATTATCTATCCAGGCTGTAGCGATTTTACGTGAGATACAGCCGCTTACAGGTAGGGGACGATACATCTTTGCAGGTGCGCGCACTAGTTCACGCCCAATGAGTGAAAATACAGTACTGGGAGCGTTGCGACGCATGGGGTATACCAAGGAGGAAATGACAGGACATGGTTTTAAAAGCATGGCGTCTACCTTACTGAATGAGCAAGGGTTTAATCCCGATGCCATTGAAAGACAATTGGCTCATGTAGAGCGTAATAGCGTGAGGGCGGCTTATAACTACGCGGAATATCTGTCTCAGCGCAGAGCTATGATACAGGCATGGGCTAATTACTTAGATGGTTTGACAACTGGTTTGGACGTGATATCAATATATAAGAATAAAGAATAAATATAATACATATGGAAACAGATTAATATTATTTTTAAATATTACTAAAGTGCAAAATAAGATTGCTAAAGAATAATTAGGTAGTACAATTATTATTCGTTGTGCTGAAGCTGCAATAGTCACCTGAAATCTAGAAGCAGATTCACTGCAACAAACGACAGGTTAGCGTTTTTTTGGGAAAGTCACACCGTTGTGTCCAACAAGATGCAGGACGTGATGCCAGAAAAAATTAGCCAAATGCCTCGTTAGGCATGCCACTACGCCCACAGCGTAAAATGCAGTCCGTCACGACTGCCGCCGACAAGCGAACCGACAAAAGTTGAGCTTTTTTTTGCTCGTTTTTTATTCGTTTCGCTATGAGGCAATTATGACAAATTCAAGTACACCGTTAGATCGGTTAATCAAAGCACAATCAACGCCTGCAGTAATTTTACCAACTTACCCAGCTCAGTACCTTCAGACTGCGCTCATCCGACGAAAAGAAGTGGAGCGTTTGACGGGGTTATCACGTTCTCGCATCTACAATTTAATGAGCCAGGGAAAATTTCCTAAACCTGTTTCATTAGGTAAAATGAGTGTTGCGTGGTTGGAAATCGAGGTGAGAAACTGGATCGCTGTCTGTATCTCTGTGGGGAGAGGGCAATCATGAGTCAAGAATTGCCAACTCCAGCTTACCAAACATACGCAGCGAATATATTGTCAGATTTAAATTTTAGACAGGCAGCTTTTGCCGCTATTGAGTCTGACTGAGAACTGATCATGGCTCGTAAAAAACCAGCACGATTAGAACTTATAGTTGGCGGCTATTCTGCAATTCCATGGTGCGTTATTGATAGCGATAGTTTTAAAGGCGCTAGTAATAAGGCGAAATCTTTGTTGCTTGCACTCATGCGACAACATAATGGTAGCAATAATGGACGCCTGCATCTTGCTAAAAAATGGCTTTATAAACAAGGTTGGACTTGTGATGAGGGTAACCGTAAAGCTTGTCATGAATTGATAGAGCGTCAACTGATTATACAAACAAGAAGGGGAGGATTAAATATGGGAGCTAATTGGTTTGCACTCACTTGGTATCCTATTAGTAATTATGTTTCACTGGATATTACGGCTGCAACTTATGTTAAAGGCGCTTATTCTTTTTGCAATTTGCCACCAACTGCAAGGCGAAAACCACCTATTAGAAAAAAAATTATGCATCACGACTACCGAGACAGCCCAGGCTCGCCTACCGAGACAGTAAGATCTTTAACTGGCACGACTACCGAGCTTGTTAAGCCTGTTTTGGTTACTTCGACTGGCTCGACTACCGAGAACGATGTAATTAAGCCATTACCTACAGTTAAAACTGTTAAACGTATTGTAGGTGTGAAGGTTAAACATGATTAAAAAGGTAGCAGAATACCCTGTAGTTCATGAAGGACAGGTATTGAGATCAGTACCTACCCCTCAGTTAAAACTCGCCACAATAGACGATGTAAGGCGTGAAATGGCGCGTGTTTACCGAGAGGCTCGTACTGGCATGACAGATACGGCAAATTCCTCGAGGTTAGTTTATATGCTGACTTCCATTGCAAAAATGATTGAGATTGGACAGCTTGAACAACGACTAATTGCTTTGGAGGAGAATAACAATGAACTCACTTGAGAGAAGAATAGAAACGTTAGAGAAAATTCATTCTCTGGAGAACCCTGATACAGTTCATTTCATCTCTTGGAAAATACCAGAAAATTGCATCATGAAAACAAGTTATGGTGATATCACTTGGAAGAGTCAACCCAAAGAGACTAAAAGCAGTTTTACATCCAGAGTCAAGGAAGAGGTTTTGAAGCTACCTCGTGAGCATTCCAGAAAAGAGATTTACTTATGGGTATTTAATGAATGAGGGAAGAGATGAGAGTCGATTTTCTGGCGCTTAGATTAGCTGCTCATACAACTCACTCGGTTTCCATAAAAAGTACAATTTGTTGTTTTTGTTGCTTGATATTTGGATTTGGGGTGCGAAGCAGAGAGGTATTACCCCACCAAGACTAGAAACCTTCGAATTGATAGTTGATGCCAATCTTAGCCGTGTGCATGCCTCTGATATGATCGGTTGTTGTGTAGGTGTCCCCTAAACCATCAACGCCTGAAGTCGTCTGTGTTCTCCCAATACCAAGGTAGAGATATTCAGCTTTGATAGATATATGCTTAGCTGACTCAAACCACTCTGGTGGAAGGGCTTGTTCGATACCACCGCCAATGGCATAACCTACGTTGTCACTCTTGCCCGAAGTATGCAACAAACCACCTCCACAAGGAGATATATCACATGCGTCAGTATAGCCACTTTTAGTATTAGTAAACACCGCACCACTCTTCACATAAAAAAGACTACGATCATGTGCGTACCCTAGACGTCCGCCAATCAAACCATAGCCATATGAACCACCAATCTTAGTACGATGAGAACCGTCACTAGCAGGAGAGATAGTATCAATAGCGCTGCCCTTTGATCCCAAGTACCCGTACTCACCTTCTAAACCAATCAGATAAGGTGATTTCCCTAGCTGCCAGTTATAGCCAACCGTACCCCCCCCCATAACGCTTGCCTTTGTATGGTAGTTAGAATCGGAGGAGTAGGGGGCGTT
>BJGV01000008.1 GCA_014190895.1 Nitrosomonadaceae bacterium
ATTCCGGCTATGGTGGTAGGGCAAGCAGAAATTGCTTGGATCATGTGTTTTAAACCCTCTTCAATACGTTTTGCAATGTCTATTTCTCCCTGGCGCGTCAGTAAATCTACCGAGCCCATTTCACGCATATACATACGAACTGGATCAGTAGTTCGACCAAAATCTGAGTCTGTAGTATTAATTCTCTCATGAGCCTCTTCTAGGGCGTCTTCATCGGTTATGACCGTTGTGACCTCTGACAACAGCAAAGTTTCTGCATCTGGCGCCTCTTCATGGACAGAGATGCCCATGTCATTCATTACACTAATAATATTCTCTATTTGCTCAGTATCTAGCATATCATCCGGCAGATGATCATTGATTTCAGCATAAGTCAGATACCCACGCTCCTTGCCCTGGGTGATTAGATTCTTAAGACGTATGCGTCGATCTTCAAGCTCTTTTGATTCGAGTAAACCTTTACCAACACTTTTTACTTTGGATGCGACCACTTTCTTTAGAGACCGGGGCTTTTCTTTATTTTTTGCAAATGATTTCAGTACCTTGGGCAGTATAGCCACTTTAGCAATAACAACTTTTCTAACAAGAATAGGTGTTTTAACGGCTGATTTAAGAATCTTTACAGTCTTCTGTGTTATTTTTTTTATAGGCTTACTAACCACTGTTTTCGTTTTTAATATCGGCTTTGCCTTTGTCTTTACTATTCCTTTTGCTGTATTCCGAGTCCCGTCCTTGGCTGACGGAGCTATAGCTATTGCCTTTTTCGAAATTCCAGATCTTGTATTAACTACTTTTTCTCCTGCCATGTTAATCCTCGAATAAACAATGTGACATTATGCCATAATTTAACTATTTTTTTAGCTTCTTTTCTTAGGAAAAATAGTCAACTGTTGTAACTCATACTTCTCTTCAAAAGTCAAAGTACTCAGAGATCTACTGTGTAATTCTGCCATACGCTGCTTACGTTGTATTTCTTGTAGTAGAACTAACGCGCCAGTAAATTCCGCCTCCAGATCTATGTCTTTATCCCAAACAAGGGTTGCACTCCCGGCTTTTTCTAATAACGCACAATAAGGACTATCGTGGAAATATGTAATAGCTGATGGTATTGAAGTGCTCGCTGTAACATGAGAATGAGTAGTAATGAATTCAGTTAAGGCCCTTAAGGTTTCTATTTCTTGAATATTTTCTCCGCAATCTACAAATAGTGCTCTATCTAATCGAGAAACGTAAGTCGGATCATATAACAGTATCTGTATCAACCAGTAACAGGGTGAAATAGGTCTTGGTCGCAATGTCCGCTCTCTAAACCGCAAGGATGGAGTGTGTTTAATTTTTAATAGACTTTCTAAATCTCTTTGACTGATACCACTGAGTTCAGCCAAACGCTTTAGCAACATCAGTCCGAAAAATGGCGCATTGATTTGCGCTAGCAAAGGTTTTGTATCTTCCACTAATTTTGCTCGTCCCTCACTGGTTTGCAAATCAACCCGTGATGACAGTTCTTTGAAAAGGAAAACAGATAAAGGTAAGGCTTGTTTTAGAAGTCCTTCAAATATTTCCCTGCCAAATTCTCGAATATAGCTATCCGGATCTTCACCTTCTGGTAAAAAAAGAAAACTAATATTTTTACCGTCTGCAATTTGAATTAAACTGTTTTCTAATGCACGCCATGCCGCTTTCCGACCAGCATGATCGCCATCAAAACAGAAAACTACGTTATCAGTCTGGCGCAGAAGTTTCTGTACATGATAAGGTGTGGTGGCAGTTCCTAGTGTAGCTACAACATGCTCAATACCATTTTGTGAGAGAGCTACCACGTCCATATACCCTTCAACTACTATGACTAGTCCAGCCTCGCGGATTGCTCTGCGTGCGGCGAACAGATTATAAAGCTCTCGACCTTTTTCAAACAATTGGGTTTCGGGAGAATTAAGATATTTTGGTTCACCTTGTTTTAAGATTCGCCCACCAAATCCTACAATTTTTCCCCTCTGATTGAGGATTGGAAACACTATACGGTCACGAAAACGATCGTAACGTTTTCCATCCTCACTCTCAATTACCACCCCTATGTCAAGTAATATTTTCGCCTGGTAATCAGGAAATACTGTGGCCAGATTCTGCCAACCAGTAGGCGCATAACCAATAGCAAAACGAGCTGCAGTCTCGCCCGTTAAACCTCGTTCTTTTAGATAGGCAATAGCATGTCCAGAATATTTCAGTTGCTCCCTGTAAAATTTTGTAACGACATCTATTGCCCTGAATAGCTCTTGTAAAGAATCTCCCGTACCGTCCTCGCTACCCCTTAATCCATTTATTCCAGACTTCTCAAGCAGTCTCTGAGCGGGGACTTGCATTCCAAAACGAGCTGCAAGATCATTTATTGCTTCAACAAAATCCATACCACCATATTCCATCATAAAACTAATGGCACTACCATGTGCACCACAACCAAAACAGTGATAAAACTGCTTACTCTGACTCACCGTAAAAGAAGGGGTCTTCTCGCCGTGGAATGGGCAGCAAGCAATATAATTCGTTCCTGCTTTCTTAAGCGGCAAGAGATGTTCAATAACATCAACTATGTCTACGTGATTGAGTAAATCCTGAATGAACGATTGGGGAATCATTTATTAAGAAGAACCTCAAGATTATTCAAGTAAAATTTGAGCAGAGAAAGTACTGTCAATTTCTTAATTATCAAATACCCCGTTCACTCAGAATCTCAGAATACAAGGAAAGATGAAAAGAATTAAATAAGATATCTTTACCAAGATCGACGGGGACCAATTGGAATTAGGTGAGTAGTTTTGTTTTGAGTAATGCAGATACTTTGCCCATATCAGCACGTCCAGCGAGCGTGACTTTAAGTATGGTCATCACTTTTCCTATGTCTTGTTGTCCTTGAGCTCTAGTAGAAGCGATGGCCTCAACTATTTCTTTATTTATTTCAATATCACTTAATACCTGTGGCATATAGGTCTGCAAAATATCAATCTCATATTTCTCAATATCTGCTAGATCCAGACGTTTTGCAGCCTCATATTGAATGATTGAATCTCTGCGTTGTTTAAGCATTTTTTCAATAACTACAATTACTGCAATATCATCTAGATCAATACGATTATCTACTTCACGTTGCTTAATAGCGGCCTGTAATAAGCGAATGGCGTCTCGTCTTCGCCCATCGCCTGCACGCATCGCGGCTTGCATATCCCCGGTAATTTTCTGTTTCAAACTCATAATAGACGTTATCTATCTTATCTTCTAAAGAACGTTATGAAGACTATGTAATCCCAGAATTTTTTTAGAATCAAACTGATTAAACTATTGCGTGCTAGGATAAAATTTGAACCCTTGTTTAAAAAAACATTTGTTACGTGGTACATTAATAGCTAATAGAGTTTTGGTGGAAGTAATTGGCTACGTAAACGCTTATAAGTTCGTTTAACTGCAGCGGCAAATTTACGTTTGCGTTCAGCGGTAGGTTTCTCATAAAATTCTCGAGCACGTAACTCAGTGAGCAAACCGGTTTTTTCTATGGTACGTTTAAAACGTCGCATAGCAACTTCAAATGGCTCGTTTTCTTTAACCTTAATAATAGTCATAAAAATCTTATTCCTTTTAAAACATAAATATATAAAAAATATGGCGTATGCAAGAATGTATATTATATATCACTCTGAATCTTTATTGTAAGAGACCTCTATCACCCTAATGCTTGTACTTGGTATTGAAACATCCTGCGATGAAACCGGCATTGCGCTTTACCATAATAAGCAAGGCCTGCTTAGTCACGCACTGTATTCACAGATAAGAATGCATAGTGAATATGGCGGAGTAGTGCCAGAACTTGCTTCACGTGATCATATTCGACGAGTGCTGCCCCTTATTAAACAAGTCTTAACAACAGCAAAACTCAATCTCAAAGATCTCGATGCCATCGCTTACACTCAAGGACCTGGGTTAGCAGGCGCTCTGCTAGTAGGTGCAAGTATTGCCAATGCACTTAGTTTCTCACTTAAAATTCCAGCAATAGGTATCCATCATCTTGAAGGTCATCTTCTATCTGCAATGTTGTCTACTCATGCTCCAATATTCCCATTTGTAGCATTACTAGTCTCTGGTGGTCACACCCAACTGATGGAAGTGAGGGGTCTGGGGTTATATAAGTTATTAGGTGAAACCCTAGATGACGCCGCAGGAGAGGCATTCGACAAGACGGCAAAATTATTAGGATTGGGTTACCCTGGGGGGCCTGCACTATCAGAACTTGCTGATACGTTCTACAAATTTAATAAGATAGAGCGCTTCAAGCTTCCCCGCCCAATGCTTCATAGTGGCGACCTTAATTTTAGCTTTAGTGGCTTAAAAACTGCGGTACTAACATTAGCTCATAAACATGAACTAACTCAACAGACTAAGGCCGAAATAGCTTTCGCTTTCCAGAAAGCTATGGTGGATGTGTTGACAGAAAAATCACTCGCGGCATTGGCACAAACTGGCCTTACACAATTGGTAGTCGCCGGTGGTGTGGGCGCTAATCGGCAGTTGCGCAACAATCTTGATTATCGCGCAGAAAAGATAAGAGCTGTTGTTTTCTACCCTGAATTTAAATTTTGTACAGACAACGGTGCTATGATTGCCCTTGCAGGGCTAATGCGGTTGCAAAAATTGGGAATTCAAAATAAACCGCTTAAATATAGTTTCACGGCAACACCAAGATGGGATCTAGAAATGTTATAACTAAATTTCCCTTTCTCCTTAATGTATTTCTCTGTGGTAGGTCTAGTTAATTCGTATTCTGTTGATTAGTACGTTTCAAAATCCAGCATTATCAATTTCATTTTTATTCTTAAACAATCCAAAATATAAGTTTATCTACCCTTATCCCTGTATCATCCAGACCCTCTTTATGGAGTTTATGGATAGATCTCTACAGTATGTTAATTCTGTCGATTCTTGCTTCTTTACCCGCAAGTAACCTACTGATATTTGATTTATGTCGCCATATAAGCAACAACGACATAATCAGAATTACCAAAATACTGGCCTCAAAATCTAAAAACATCCAAGCATAGACCGGTGCCATAATTGCTGCAACCAATGCTGACAAAGAAGATATGCGCCAGATTATCATTACCAGAATCCAAGTTGCTATCGCCAGTAATCCCACCCAGAGACTTAATCCTAACAATACACCAACTGCTGTTGCTACACCTCTGCCGCCCTTAAAACATAGAAATACTGAAAATATATGTCCAAGAAAAACTGCTAGCGACACCGCGACAATCACTTCTTTCCCCAATCCAAAGATAGGTACAAAATGTTGTGCTAACACTACCGCCAGCCAACCTTTACCAGCATCGCCCATTAATGTCAGTAAAGCAATTGCTCCCTTACCGCTACGTAACACATTGGTTGCACCTGGGTTTCTTGAGCCATAAGCACGTGGATCAGGCAATCCAAAAATCCGACTCGTGACTACCGCAAAGGGAATGGATCCAAGTAAGTAGGCCAGCAATATGAAGGCTATTATCGTCATTGTAATTATTGCTATCTCTATAAATAAAATAAGATCTTTATTGATTCTACGTTAAAATTATTTGTTAATGGACCACTCTAGGGACAATTCACACAACAAATTAGGACAAATGGACATTATTTTTCTACATGAATTTAGAATTAAGATCCTGATCGGAATCTATCCGTGGGAGCGCCAAATAGCACAAACGATTCGGCTTGATCTAGAAATTGCTCTGCCAACGAGCTCTTCTTGTCAGACAGATAATTTTAAAGATGCTCTGGATTACTCTCTTATTATCAAGCGTATCAAAGAAACTCTAACACAGAAAGAATTTTCCTTGTTAGAAGCCTTGGCCGAACACATTGCTCAAATTATTTTGATAGAATTCAAATCCCCATGGGTAAAAGTCAGTGTAGCTAAATTAAATGCAGTAAGAGACATCAAGGAATTAGGTGTATGCATTGAACGAGGAAACAAGGTATTGCAAGAGTAATGTGGATCGCCTTTGTTGAGATCTGATTAAGTAGACACTCTAAATTTGTTCTAACTCTTAACCTCAAGAAGCGCAGAAATGAGACCATCATCACCTGGTTTAGTTTCGATCACATTCCGAAAACCAAGACCTTCTGTAATAAATTTAATACGTCTGTGACTTGCATATACTGGTAACGGAATCAATAAACGCTGGAAATCGGGTGCGGATACTTGGGTTACCAGATTCATTGCGGAAATACTACTCATAATTGAAACAGCGTTGATTTTCTTAGTAATCAGAAGTTCAAGTAATTCTGAGGAGAATCCTTTGGGAGCTCGGCGTTGATAGGCGCTAATAATTTCTACCAGGGCACCCCGCTTCACTAACTCTTTATACAACAACTCTCGTCCACCGTTCCCACGAAATATTAATATACGCCGACCCCTAACGCACTCTGATTGTAAGTCAGGTAGTTTAAGTAAACCTTCGCTATCGAAACTCTCTAAAGGTATCTGTACATTACTAATACCATATAAATTGAGTTCCTTAGCGGTGCCAGATCCAGGAACAAATACTTTGACAGAGGGAGGAATATCTATGTCAATAGCACACGTTACCCCCACTGCACTAGGACTAACAAAAATTATTGCATAGGCATCAGTTAACGAGATAAGCGCCGCTCTCAGTGACACCAAATCTTCTGATGGTTCAATAATAACAGTGGGAAATACAAATGGTGTTGCACCAAGGGCAATCAACCGTAGAGCGGTGCGAGTAGCTGGAATGATTGGACGTGTAATTAATACGCCTATGCCCGTTAGTGGGCCAGAAATCTCCAAGGTGACACTCCCTCTAATTATAGTGCAACTTGACTAAATGCAATCACATGATTCGCTTCTAACCTTATACCAATGCCTTCTCCGATAGCATGATTATGATGACTGGCAACCAAGGACAGCACGGTACCTCCACCAGACAAACGCAAGGTGTATAAAATCTCAGCTCCGCGAAAAATTTTATGTATTACTATTGCCCTTAAAGGGCTGATATCATCATGTACGATATCATCTGGACGCATTAGTACATCAACTTCAGACCCTTCGCTATATATATAAGAATTCAGTGCAGTGTCTTGGTGCAACATATTAACCATTAAGATTCCTAGTTCAGTTTCCACCTGATAGCGATTAAGCATTTTACCAGTGAGAAATACCCCCTGTCCGACAAAATCTGCGACAAAGCGACTGACTGGAGAGTGATAAAGATTATAAGCAGTATCCCACTGTTGAATTTTACCTTGATGCATAACGCCAATTTTATCTGCAATAGCAAAGGCTTCGTTCTGATCGTGCGTCACCAGAATAGTAGTAGTGCCTTGATCTTTTAGAATACTTCGTATTTCTAAACTCAAGCGTTCACGTAGACTTACGTCAAGATTAGAAAAGGGCTCGTCTAGTAACAATAAATTGGGTCGTGGAGCCAGTGCACGAGCCAACGCTACCCGCTGTTGTTGACCACCGGAGAGTTCGTGAGGATATTTGTCTGCCACATTAACAAGACCTACAATTTCTAGTAATTCAGTCACACGTGATGTGCGCATTGTAAAATGCATGCGATGCAAACCAAAACGAATATTAGCAGCAACAGTTAAATGCGGAAATAACGCATAATCTTGAAATACCATGCCAATATTCCGTTGCTCGGGCGACACAGAAAAACCAACGCTACTTATTTTCGTGTCACTTAGTAAAATTTCTCCTGCTGATAGTGTCTCAAATCCAGCAATACACCTTAGCACCGTGGTTTTTCCGCATCCACTAGATCCCAATAAACAACCAATCTCACCTTTCTCAAGAGAAAGGGACAGATTGCTAATTACTGTCTGCGCGCCGAAAGTCTGATAGATACCCACTAGTTGAAGTAATGCTGTGCTCATAAAATTATTGCTCGGTTTTTTTCATAAGCATCATTATCGGAAAAATTCCCGCTAATACCAAAGTCACAGCAGGCAGAGCAGCTTGCTCCCATTCTCCCTCTGAGGTCATTTCAAAGATTCGTATTGCCAAAGTATCCCAATCAAAAGGCCTGGTCATAAGAGTAATAGGCATTTCTTTCATCACATCTATAAATACCAGTACAGCAGCAGTAAATATTCCACTTTTAAGAACCGGAAAATGGATATATTGCAACATTTTAAACCCATCAATACCCAGTCCCATCGAGGCCTCATCAATATTACTAGTAATACGCTGCATAGAACTATCTATAGAATTATAACCGACCGCAAGAAACCGAATTGCATAAGCAAACAACATGGCCAAAAGAGTACCTTGAAAAAAAGATCCTATTTCTATGCGAAATAGCTGCATAATTATTCTGCCAAACCACTGATCTAACCATGCAAATGAAATAAAAATTCCAATCGCTAGCACAGTTCCAGGCAAAGCATAGCCAATAGTGGCAATACGCACTGCGATGTTAGTCGCTGAATTAGAATGACGTCTGGCCCCATAGATTATCGATAACGCAACGCAACAAATAAGTATGGCAGAGAATCCAGATAACAACAGGGAATGCCAGAGAAGCTCAAAATAGTGTTGATTAAAATTCCTTGTGAAAGCATGCGACGCCCAAATAATGAGCTGTGCAATCGGTAACAGAAATGCAAAAAATAATACGCTAAAAGAGAGATAAGTTACGCTCCAAGCACGCCAACCTACCAGAACGATGCGAACTATCTGTCCGCTCTGTTTCGTTTCTGAATAGCGCATACGCGCACGAAATCTCTGCTCTATAATAATTAACACAAAAACAATTACAATTAATAATGATGCAAGTTGGGAAGCCGCGGAAAAAGAGAACATACTGAACCATGCTTTATAAATTGCAGTAGTGAGAGTGTCATAATTAAATACCGCTACCGCACCAAAATCTGCCAATGTTTCCATCAAAACCAACATCATGCCACTTATAATCCATGGCCGCGCCATTGGTAGCGTTACCTTAAAAAATCCTTGTATGAGATTTAACCCTAGAGACTGAGAAACTTCTAGCGAACGTTTTCCTTGGGTAAGAAAAGCATTACGAGCCAATAAATAAATATAAGGATAAAACGCAAGGATCATAATAATAATAATACCCATTCTGCTACGTATATCTGGAAACCAAGACACATTGGATCCAAACCAAGAACGTAATAAAGTTTGCACTGGACCAGTGAAATCAAATATACCCAGCGCAACAAATGCAGTTACATATGCGGGAATAGCGAGTGGTAGCAATAAAGCCCAAGAGAATATTCTACGTCCAGGGAACTCACATACTGCGGTGAACCAGGCAAGACTAACCCCTAGAAGCGCGGATCCAGAAGTGACTCCTAATGTTAACCAGCATGTGTTAATTAGTAGATTAAGAAGAGTAGTTTCTATTAAGTGCTGCCAAATATCATTCGTGGGAGAAAGAAATGATGAGACGACAACAACGCCTACAGGAATTAGTACCAGCGTGGCCACAAAAAAGGGGATCAAGCGCCAACTGAGTATTGTATGGTAAGTAGAAAACAACAAATAAAAGGGGATAATTCCTGTCCTTTTTTGCTCTTTCTTTTTATTAAACACCGAATTTATCACCTTTTGCGCTTTATCGATAACCAGCTCGGTCCATTAACTTTACCGCTGTCGTTTGCAGCTCTCCAGTGATTGCCACATTCATCTGATTATGCTTAAAATTACCCCACGCCGATACTATTGGATCTGGTTTAATTTCTGGGTTAGCTGGGTACTCCATGTTTAAATCAGCAAATAAATGCTGTGCTTTTTTAGATGACAGAAACTCTAGCAGTTTAATTGCAGCTCGCTCATTCCGAGTATTCTTGATAATGCCAGCACCAGAAATATTAACATGAACGCCAGTGCTGGTTTGGTTGGGCCAAAAAATTGCTAACGGAAGAGCTGAATTTTTCTCAATTAAACGCCCATAATAATAGGTATTAACTAGGGTTACATCACATTTTCCTGCGGCAACAAATTCCATGGCTTTGGTATCGTCGGATAATGGATCGATAGCAAGATTATGAACCCAGCCCTTTATAATTTGCTCAGTCTTTACTTCACCATGTTCAGCAATCATCATTGCCACCAGTGATTGGTTATATATTTTTTTAGATGTTCGTAAACATAGTCGTCCTCTCCACTTTGGATCAGCAAGATCTTCATAGGTAGAAAGATCGGAGGATTTTACTTTCTGTGTATTGTAGACAATAGTACGAGCACGTACAGAAAATCCGAACCACTGCCTCTGTGGGTCTCGTAAATAATCTGGAATATTTTTTTCTAACGTTTCTGACTGCACCTCCTTTAAAAGTCCTTCACGCGCAGCCTCCCACAGATTACCAGCATCTGAGGTAATTAACATATCGGCAAGCGTATTCTTTCCCTCCGTTTTTAAGCGCGCAAGAAGTGCACCCTCTTTGTCAGTAACAAATTTAACAAGGATGCCAGTATCTTTAGTAAAAACATCGAATACCGGTTTAATTAACTGTTCAATACGTGCAGAAAAAACAACTATTTGTTCAGCATGGACTACATTTGTACCAAACAAGGTCACGCAGCAAAAAATTACAGTAAAGTAATAATCAAAATAATTTCTCAACATTATTATTTTATCCTTAGAGCATAAGTATGGGTAACTGGAATTATCGTACTAAGAAAAATACTGATTACTAGCAAGTAACGTTGCCCTAATTTCAGATAACTTACTAATTATTGGTTTAAATTCTACTAATCTACGCTATATATAAACTTTGGGTAGAGACTAATAAAGTTTAATTTCCCGCAAAAGGTTTAACCGCTCCCTCATCCTCATGGAAATTATAGATCTAGATTAATTCATGGTTTCTTTTATCAGAGTTATTTTATCGAGTACAGGTGCACATAAACATGTCGTAACTAAGAGAATGGTACGCGGCTTTTTCTAAAAAAGTTAAGAGGGCTATAATATCTATTAATCTTGTAGCAAAGTCTATTTGCAGAACCGACTTTACTTATGAGACAAATATAGTTTCTTCTTCAAACTGGAGCTCCACTTTGCCATGAATATTTACATCTACGGTTACTTTACCCCCGTTAGCAAGCCGTCCAAATAATAATTCATCTGCTAAGATTCCACGGATAGTGTCTTGAATAAGCCGCGCCATGGGGCGCGCACCCATAAGAACATCAAATCCATTTTTGACGAGATATTCTTTTAATCGATCAGTGAATATTGCTTCCACTTTCTTCTCATGTAATTGCGTCTCTAATTGCATAAGGAGTTTATCTATTACACGCAGAATAACATCTCTTTCTAAAGATGCAAAAGAGATAATCGCATCTAACCGATTTCTAAACTCAGGTGAAAATATCCGTTTAATGTCCTCTATTTCATCACCCATCTGGCTCGATTTAGAAAAACCAATGGGAATCTTGGCAAGTGATGCGGCGCCGGCATTAGTTGTCATAATAATTACTACGTTACGGAAGTCTGCTTTGCGTCCATTGTTGTCTGTCAAGGTCCCGTGGTCCATAACCTGCAATAAGATATTAAAGATATCTGGATGAGCCTTCTCGATCTCATCCAGTAACAACACCGAATATGGTTGTTTAACAATAGCCCCGGTAAGCAAACCCCCTTGATCGAATCCAACATAGCCCGGTGGTGCCCCGATTAAACGTGAGACAGTGTGTCGTTCCATATATTCAGACATGTCGAAACGGTGTAAATGAATACCCATTACATAAGCTAATTGACGCGCTACCTCAGTTTTACCAACTCCAGTTGGGCCGGAAAAAAGGAATGAACCCACTGGCTTTTGTGAATTACCCAAACCACTCCTGGCCATTTTTATGGCAGATGAAAGAGTATCAATCGCCAAATCTTGACCAAATACCATGGACTTTAAATCACGATTAAGCGTTCTGAGCATACTGCGGTCGTCGCCAGAAACCGTCTGTGACGGAATATGTGCAATTTTGGCAACAACTTTCTCTATCTCATGCCTACCAATAATCTTACGCTGTTTTGATTTTGATAGAATACGCTGAGCGGCTCCTGCTTGATCAATCATATCTATGGCTTTATCCGGTAGATATCGATCATTAATGAAACGTGCCGATAACTCTGCTGCGGTAACAAGTGCAATGGAAGTGTATTTAACGCCATGATGCTCTTCGTAACGAGATCTTAAACCTCGTAAAATAGCAACGGTCTCTTCCACACTGGGTTCTGGCACATCAATTTTATGGAAGCGCCGCGATAAAGCACGATCTTTCTCAAAAATTCCACGATATTCACTGTAAGTGGTAGCACCAATACATTTTAACCGACCAGTGTTAAGAACTGGTTTTAGTAGATTGGATGCATCAACACTACCACCAGAAGCTGCACCGGCACCAATTAGAGTGTGGATCTCATCTATAAACAGAATAACGTTTGGGTTATCGAGCAATTGCTTTAATAATGTTTTCAAACGTTGTTCAAAATCCCCGCGGTACTTTGTGCCCGCTAATAATGCACCCATATCTAGCGCATACACCTGATGCTGAATAAGGGCATCAGGCACGTCATTTTTGACAATCCGCCACGCTAATCCCTCAGCAATAGCGGTCTTACCTACCCCTGCCTCACCCACCAATAACGGATTATTTTTACGACGGCGACACAATGTCTGCATAACCTGTTGCAATTCCTCTCTGCGTCCAATTAATGGATCAATTTTACCCGCTAATGCCTGAGTGTTAAGATTAATGATATAACTTTCAGGTCCGCTACCTGCGCTTGCATCTCCTGCAATGTTCCCCTCACTTTCAGCTTCGACACTCTCATTTGGCAGTTTTTCCCCGATACCATGAGATATATAATTCATTACCTCTAGTCGAGTTATGCCTTTCTGATTCAAGAAATAAACTGCGTGAGAATCTTTCTCACCAAATATTGCCACTAAAACATCGGCACCGGTAACTTCTTTCTTACCGGAAGATTGAACATGCAAAATCGCGCGCTGGATTACGCGTTGAAACCCCAATGTGGGCTGAGTATTTACATCACCATTGCCACCAATAATTGGCGTATTTTCATTAATATGCACCGTTAAAATTTTACGCAAATCATCAATGTCAACTGAACAAGCCCGCAATATCTCTGCGGCAGTTGGGTTATTGAGCATCGATAGTAATAAACTCTCCACTGTAATAAATTCATAACGTTTTTTTCTTGATTCAACAAATGCTATGTGCAAGCTCACCTCTAGCTCTTGAGCAATCATACTAAGTACCCTCCATCACACACTTGAGCGGATGCTCATGATGTCTAGAAAATTCAATAACCTGTCTAACTTTTGTGATAGCTATATCACTGAAATAAATACCACATATGCCTATCCCATCTGTATGAATCTGAAGCATAACTTGCATTGCCTGTTCCTGACTCATGGAGAAAAAGATCTGCAACACTTTCACTACGAAATCCATGGGTGTAAAATCATCATTTAATAAAATTACTTTGAACATTGGTGGCGGCCTAAGTTCACTCCTCTCTAATTCCAGCACGGCCTCGTCATGACAATCTTTTACTATCATTATTTTTTCTTATATTAATCAATAGAGATGAGTGGGGTATTCTGTTATCGTAATCTAATTATAGTTGTAACAAAATTCTAAAGCACTTTAAAAAAGAATGGGGCACTATTTGAATTTAAACTTCAATATAGAAATATAGCATAATCATAATTACTTGACTTGGTAGCTTGGGGTGTGTATAAGAGTCATTGGCGTTTGTCTTCAAGTTTTTTGTAGCATAGGTTACGGCCGTTTGCGATCTTGAAACTCAAACAGTGTTCGGGTTTCCGGCCCGTTTTTTAATAGGATAGTAAAATGGCATCAGGTACAGTAAAATGGTTCAATGATTCAAAGGGTTTTGGTTTTATCACTCCAGATGATGGTAGCGAAGATTTATTTGCACACTTCTCCGCAATTAACATGTCAGGATTCAAAACTCTCAAAGAAGGTCAAAAAGTGAGTTTCGAAATTACCCAAGGACCAAAAGGAAAGCAAGCATCAAATATTCAAGCTGCCTAATAGTCGTAGATTGATACGATTTTAGACTCATTAACTAAAAACCCCTTTGTCGTTTAACGACAAAGGGGTTTTTAGTTAATGAGATCAAATCATGCGTTCGACTATCGCCTGACCAAATGCAGAACAAGATACTTCTTTTACTCCAGACATCTGTCGAGCAAAGTCGTAAGTCACAATCTTATCCTGAATAGTTTTCTCCATTGCATGAATGATTAAGTTTGCTGCCTCAGTCCATTGCATATGTCGCAACATCATCTCTGCTGATAAGATAATAGATCCAGGATTAACCTGATTCTTGCCGGCATACTTTGGTGCCGTACCGTGAGTCGCCTCGAACATTGCAGTTGAATCACTAAGATTGGCACCTGGAGCTATACCAATACCGCCCACTTGAGCCGCTAAAGCATCGGAAATATAATCCCCATTCAAATTTAATGTGGCGATCACATCATATTCTTCTGGACGCAGAAGAATTTGTTGCAGAAAAGCATCTGCAATCATATCTTTTATGATAATTCCACCGTTTTTTTTCGGCAATTTCATCCATGGCCCTGCATCAAGTAACTCAGCATCAAATTCTTTTACTGATAATGCGTAACCCCAATTCTTAAAGGCTCCCTCAGTAAATTTCATAATATTACCCTTATGTACTAAGGTAACTGATTTTCTTCCATTATCTATCGCATATTGAATTGCTTTACGCACTAATCGCTCGGTACCGTCTCTCGATACCGGTTTAATGCCAATTCCAGATGTTTGTGGGAAGCGTATTTTTTTGACGCCCATGTCGTTTATCAAATAATCAATTATCTTTATTGCCTCTTTTGACTCGGCTTCCCATTCTATTCCGGCGTAAATATCTTCAGAATTTTCACGGAAAATAACCATATCCGTTTTTTCAGGATTCTTTAGCGGACTAGGCACGCCCGAGAAATAACGTATCGGCCTAAGGCATATGTATAAATCTAATTCTTGACGTAACGCAACATTAATTGAACGAATGCCCCCGCCTATGGGTGTTGTCAATGGGCCTTTAATAGAGATCACATACTCTTTCGCAGCTTCCAATGTTTCATTTGGCAACCATAAATCCTTGCCGTATACTTTTGTAGCTTTCTCACCAGCATAAATTTCCATCCAATAAATTTTTCGCTTATTGCCGTAGGCTTTACTTACAGAAAAATCTACAACTCTTTGCATCACTGGAGTGATATCCACACCAATGCCATCACCCGTAATATACGGAATAATTGGATAATCTGGCACACTCAAAGATGAATCCTTGTTAACAATAATTTTTTCGCCCTCAAACGGTATCTTAATGTGTTGATACTTCTGCATAAAGTCTCCAAGAGTATTGTTAGTATTTTTAGATCAGAACACCATGTTGCAATATTCTACCCGTGTTTTAGTAGAAAACAGAGATACCTCTCAATGATGGAGGCGTCCCAATTTTGAATCAACCTCCAGGCTGATGAAGAATAGTGTCTTTTAACTGACAACGAAGCATGTTAAAATTTATACTAATTCCTTTCTATATTTTTATGTCTACTTCTAGAGGAACGCACGACATGAAAACCAATGATTACTGTTGCCACAGTTATTGAGCGAAATAAAAAATCTTCATTGGCGAGGGATGCGGAACTACTGACAACGTTCAACTTAATCGGCCTATTAAGCACTTAGAACCCGATGAGTCCATTCTTCATAATGCCACTTTAATGAGAATTTTCTGACAGTACTCTCATATTAATGACACCACTTACCTACATTTTTCCTATTCCGGTAACGCCACTCACCATATCTCCAAACATATATTAGATGAAGCTATAATATATGTAACATGACTTGAAATAAATCAAATTCATGAGCGCGTTCATCAGCATCGCAGTTCCTTAGTTATGAGATGTACAGAAAATTATTTGGTTAATAAATATTATTTCTCATAAACCTTTACTCATTGCAATTAGACTAATGATCAAAAAACGTGTTGTAGTGGGCATATCTGGCGGAGTTGACTCGTCTGTGGCGGCGCTAATTCTTAAACAACAGGGCTACGATGTAATTGGTTTGTTTATGAAAAATTGGGAGGACGAAGATACTACAGAGTACTGTTCATCGCGACAAGATTTTATCGATGCTGCGTCGGCAACTGATATCATTAACATTCCTTTAGAAATAGTAAATTTTTCTACTGAATATAAAGAACGAGTATTTGGTCACTTTCTTGCCAAGTACAGAGCAGGTCAGACTCCAAACCCAGATATACTGTGTAATTCTGAGATCAAGTTTAAAGCATTTCTAGATTATGCTGTTACTCTTGGCGCCGATTATATTGCCACCGGTCACTATGCCAAAATACGAGAAGTGGGTCGTACTTTTCAATTACTAAAAGGTGAGGATGGCAACAAAGACCAGAGTTATTTTCTTTATCGTCTTAATCAAAAACAATTAGCAAAAACACTATTCCCTATAGGTCATCTCTATAAAAGCGAAGTACGCAGAATTGCTCAGGACTTTAAATTATCTAATTTTGCCAAGAAGGATAGTACAGGCATCTGTTTTATTGGTGAGCGTCCATTTCGGGATTTTCTTGGCCGTTATCTGCCACATAACCCAGGGGAGATAAAAACTCTGGAGGGTATGGTGATTGGAGAGCATGCCGGTCTGATGTATCACACAATTGGTCAACGACAAGGATTAAGAATTGGTGGAACCAAGGGGGGAAATGATGAGCCATGGTATGTGTCAGGTAAGGACATAAAACATAATATTTTAACTGTAGTACAGGGTCATAATCACCCAAAATTATTCCAACAAACTATTACCGCCACTGATTTAACATGGATAAACGGTGAAGAACCTAAACAACAATGGGTTTATACTGCTAAAATCCGTTACCGTCAACCCGATACGCCCTGTTCTATTACAGATATTAAGAATGGGAAGTGTAGTATTGAATTTGCTCAACCGCAATGGGCGATAGCGCCAGGACAATCAGTGGTGATCTACGAAAGCAAGGTCTGTTTAGGTGGAGGGGAGATTGAAAGTTAAAGTGTAAAGAATTTAAAACATATCGATCTTTGATCACCTGACATACGTTTCAATAGTCTACGGACCTATGCTAGAATCAGACAATATAAAAAATTAAAAATATGAGCCCTTCCCCCCTTACCGCTCTTTCTCCACTTGACGGCAGATACCATAAAAAAGTTGCGGAGCTAAGGATCTATTTTAGCGAATTTGCATTAATCCGTTACCGTGCTCAGATAGAAATTGAGT
The DNA here is from genome assembly GCA_014190895.1 of Nitrosomonadaceae bacterium. Taxonomy (GTDB): domain Bacteria; phylum Pseudomonadota; class Gammaproteobacteria; order Burkholderiales; family Nitrosomonadaceae; genus BJGV01. The sequence continues at coordinate 17,399 of BJGV01000008.1, forward strand.
GGCTCAAAGCACTGAGTAACGAGCCCGCTATTATAGAAATACCACCATTTTCTGTAGACACAACTGCACAACTTGATAGCCTAATAACCAATTTCTCTGAGGCCGATGGAAAATTAGTAAAAATCATTGAGACTCGAACCAATCACGACGTAAAAGCCATTGAATATTGGCTTAAAGAAAGTATGAAAGAGAATCTTGAGGTCTCAAAAGTATCTGAGTTCATACATTTTTCCTGTACTTCTGAAGATATCAATAATCTCGCTCATGGTCTGATGTTAAAACATAGTCGCGATAGGGTAATGTTACCAGCATTGAACAAGATCATTACCGCTCTTATTGAAATGGCTCACCAACTGGCTGATACGCCCATGCTTTCACGTACTCATGGTCAACCTGCCACCCCCACTACTTTAGGCAAGGAACTTGCAAATACCGCATATCGGCTTCAACGTGGATATGAACGCCTAACTGCGATAACAATGCTCGGTAAAATTAATGGGGCGGTGGGGAATTACAATGCACATTTTGCTACTTACCCAGATTTTGACTGGGAGAAATTTTCCCAGAATTTTGTTAAAAAATTTGATCTAGAATTCAATCCCTATACCACCCAAATTGAGCCGCATGACGCCATCGCTGAACTGCTTGACGCATATTCTCGCATCAATACTATATTAATAGATCTTAATCGTGACATATGGGGATATATTTCACTCGGCTATTTTAAGCAAAGTACTAAGGAAAATGAAATTGGTTCATCAACTATGCCACATAAAATTAATCCAATTGATTTTGAAAACTCAGAGGGTAATTTAGGTATAGCCAACGCCCTATTCCGACATCTAAGCGAGAAAATTCCTATATCTCGTTGGCAACGGGATCTCACGGACTCCACTGTCTTACGAAACATGGGTGTTGCTATTGGACACACGTTGCTATCGTATGATTCTTGTAGCGTGGGTCTAAGTAAATTAGCTGTTAATCGAGAGCGGCTAATGGCTGATCTTGAGAGTGCTTGGGAAATTTTAGCAGAACCGATCCAGACAATAATGCGTCGTTACAATATTCCCAACCCTTATGAACAATTAAAAGAACTAACTCGCGGTAAAAATAATATAACCAAAGAATTAATACACGAGTTCATCTACAAACTTGCCATTCCAGAAATTGAGAAGAAGCGCCTATTAAAAATGACACCGCAGAATTATATTGGAAAAGCTGCGGAACTAGCTCAGAGAATAAGATGTAAAGATAGAGGCTTCTCGGAACTTTAACTTTTACTTCTTTATTCTACTGACTCTCGGGTCTACTATCATTCCGAAGAGAACGCTCCATTAAAGCCCGCATTTAATTTCCTTTCCGATCTTGAAATTAGAAAAAACATCCCAATTATCTTTACACAGAAATTAGGAGAACACTATGCAAAATTCACAGGATATTCAATCAGATAGTCCAGAACTAACAGTCGGTTTAGAGGAGACTTCTACGTCAGAAATTTCTGAGCACCATGTTACGGAATCATCTGTAGAAACCATGCCCGATCTAGAACAACTACTAGAAAAAACTAAACTTGATGCCGCTGAAAATTATGATGCTTGGCTGCGTGCCAAGGCTGATGTAGATAATATGCGAAAACGTGCTCAAGTCGACATTAGTAATGCCCATAAATATGCTATCGAAAATTTCTCTACTGAATTACTTATGGTGATGGATAGCCTAGAAGCTGCTCTAGCAGTGAAGGACGCAGCCGTTGCAGACTTTAAAAACGGGATGGAATTAACACTTAAACAGCTCACCACTGTTTTTGATAAGTTTAATATTAAAACAATTAATCCGAATGGTGAAAAATTTGATCCTCATCAACATCAGGCCGTATGCACAGTAGATTCTGACCTACCTCCTAACGTCGTAACGCATGTGATGCAAAAAGGCTACATTCTGAATGACCGAATCATCCGCCCCGCATTAGTGACGGTTTCTAAATCTAAAGGGGCTTGAAATTCAAGATTAGATCCCCATTTTAAATACTAAATAAATTATCTCTATATGCAGTATTAAACCAAAAAAGGACTAGAGGATTATGGCAAAAATTATTGGCATTGATCTTGGTACCACCAATTCATGTGTAGCTGTCATGGAAAATGGAAAACCCAAGGTAATAGAAAACTCTGAGGGAACGCGTACCACTCCCTCTATTGTTGCTTATACTGAGGACGGTGAGATTTTAGTCGGCGCTTCCGCAAAACGTCAGGCAGTAACTAACCCAAAAAATACTTTGTTTGCCGTAAAACGATTGATTGGCCGTCGTTTTAACGAAGAAATGGTACAAAGAGATATTAAAATGGTTCCTTACAGCATTGTTAAAGCTGATAATAATGATGCTTGGATAGAAGTACGTGGCAGGAAGATTGCACCGCCAGAGATATCTGCACAAGTACTAATAAAAATGAAAAAAACTGCAGAAGATTATTTAGGAGAAACGGTCACTGAAGCAGTCATTACCGTTCCTGCCTATTTTAATGATTCACAACGTCAAGCGACAAAAGATGCTGGGCGTATAGCTGGGCTAGAAGTTAAACGTATCATTAATGAACCAACTGCAGCGGCGTTAGCTTTCGGTATGGACAAGAAAGAGGGAGACCGCAAGGTAGCAGTTTACGACCTAGGTGGCGGCACCTTTGATATTTCTATCATTGAAATTGCAGAAGTTGATGGTGAGCACCAGTTTGAAGTTCTCGCTACTAATGGCGACACCTTTCTTGGTGGAGAGGACTTTGACGCACGCGTAATTGAATATCTTGTAGACGAATTTAAGAAAGAGAGCGGCATAGATCTTAAGAAAGATATGCTTGCACTACAGCGTCTAAAAGATGCAGCAGAGAAAGCTAAAATTGAACTCTCCTCTAGCCAACAAACTGAGGTTAACCTACCTTACATAACAGCAGATGCTTCCGGTCCTAAACACCTGGCAATTAAAATTACCCGTGCTAAGTTAGAAAGTTTAGTAGAGGAATTAATTCAGCGAACTATCGAACCTTGTCGAACCGCTATTAAAGATGCTGGAATAAAAATTTCCGATATTGAAGATATTATTCTAGTGGGCGGACAAAGTCGTATGCCAAAAGTACAAGAGAAAGTTAAAGAAATTTTTGGTAAAGATCCCAGAAAAGACGTGAACCCGGATGAGGCAGTTGCAGTAGGTGCGGCTATTCAAGGGGGGGTATTACAAGGTGAAGTCAAAGATGTCTTGTTATTAGACGTTACCCCACTATCATTAGGTATTGAAACCTTGGGTGGCGTGATGACTAAACTTATCCAAAAAAATACCACTATCCCAACCAAAGCAAAACAAGTTTTTTCTACTGCTGATGATAATCAATCAGCAGTAACCATCCATGTTTTACAGGGTGAACGAGAGATATCTTCTGGTAACAAAAGTCTAGGGCAGTTTAATCTAAGCGACATTCCTCCGGCACCTAGAGGTATGCCACAAATTGAGGTGGCATTTGATATTGATGCCAATGGTATACTGCATGTATCGGCCAAAGACAAGGCTACCGGTAAAGAAAATAAAATTAAAATCCAGGCAAGTTCTGGATTGTCAGATGAAGAAGTGCAACGCATGGTAAAAGATGCCGAGGCCCATGCCGAAGAAGATCGAAATGCATTAGAACTTGTTACAGCCCGTAATCAATGTGATGCGATAATTCATTCAGTCAAAAAAACTCTTAAAGAGCACGGTGATAAATTTGATAATGATGAAAAATTAGAAATAGAAAATACACTAAAAAATGCTGAAGAAGCTCTTAAATCAAGCGATAAAAATGCCATTGAAAAAGAAACTCAAACGTTAACTGAAATTTCACAGAAATCTGCAGAGAAAATATATGCACAAGAGCAATCTCAACCGGGAAGAAATACAGATTCACATGATAGCAATGATGAAAAACCAATTGACGGGGAAGTAGTGGATGCAGAATTCGAAGAAATAAAAAAATAAAAACCAGGTTAATGCGGTCGTTCTGCTTTATATTTTTCTAAAAATTTTAGTTACGAAAAGTAAATCGTATACCTTCCGCTTTCCTTGGTAAGAAATATATCTAATTTACAACTGAAATTCATCCAATGATTGCTGTTGCAATATAGCTAAGAAAATTTAATATGAGCAAACGTGATTACTACGAAATACTAGAAATCAATCGCAATTCAGAAGATGATGAAATCAAGAAGGCTTATCGCAAGTTAGCGATGAAGCATCATCCTGATCGCAATCCAAACAATCCAAAATCAGAAGAACGTTTTAAAGAGGCCAAAGAAGCCTACGAAATACTTTCTGATCCCAATAAACGAGCATCCTATGATCAACATGGCCATGCTGGACTAGACGCTAATACAGGTGGCCAAGGATTTGCCGATACATTTGGTGATATCTTTGGTGATATTTTTGGCGCGCGCGGAGGAAACTCTAATATTTATCGTGGCGCTGATTTACGCTACAATTTACAAATTACCTTAGAACAAGCGGCTCGCGGAACTGAAACTAAAATTCGTATTCCTACTATGGAGACCTGTAAACCTTGTAATGGTAATGGGAGCAAACCTGGTACTTCTCCAATCACCTGCCCCACTTGTAATGGTCAAGGGCAAGTCAGAATGCAACAGGGATTCTTCTCAATTCAGCAGGCCTGCCCAAAGTGCCATGGCAAAGGAAAGTTCATAAATAGTCCGTGCTTAACATGCAGTGGCGCAGGGCGTATTAAGCAACATAAAACATTGTCAGTTAAGATTCCTGCGGGAGTAGACGAAAATGACCGCATTCGTTTATCTGGAGAAGGCGAGGCTGGGGTTAATAGTGGCCCATCAGGAGATCTGTATGTGGTTATTAATCTGTTGCCTCATGCCGTTTTTCAACGAGACCATAATGATTTGCATTGCGAGATGCCAATTAGCTTCACCACCGCTGCACTAGGTGGAGAAATTGAAATTCCCACACTCGAGGGTCACGCTAAAATCAAGATACCGGCAGAAACCCAAAGCGGTAAAGTTTTTCGCTTACGAGGGAAAGGAATTAAAGGTGTGCGCACCCAAACTATTGGTGATTTACAGTGTCACATGGTGGTAGAGACGCCAGTGAAACTTACTACTCGTCAGAAAGAGTTATTGCAAGAATTTGAATCCATTAGCCAAGAAGACTGCTCCCGTCATAATCCCCGCGCGAAATCGTGGATGGATAAAGCGCGTGAATTTTTTTCCGAATGAGTCAAGCCGACTTGCAAGTTATTACCAGTCACCGCGCAATAACTTCTCGAGCCAAAATATCCCTGATATGGTCTTAGTATCCGTAATTTTTCCTGTTCTAATCCACTCTAAAGATTTTTTTAATGTTAATACAAAGGTCTCCAGATTCTCCCCATCATCAAGACATGCGCCCTTAAAAGTAAGTTCTTTCGCTAGGTAATACACTAATTTCTCGTTAGAGTAACTAATACATGGGTGCAAAGTAGCAAGATAAAACCAATTCGCTGCTATATAACCTGTTTCTTCTAATAATTCACGTTGTGCGCATAACAGCGGATCCTCATTAGGATTAATTTTACCCGCGGGTAGTTCGTAAAAATCCTGACTTAATGGATAACGGTATTGGCGCTCTAATACTAAATCGCCATTTTCTAACAGAGGAATAATCACTACTCCGCCAGGATGGGCAACATACTCTCTCAATGCTAATTTACCATCAGGTAATTTAACCTGATCTAGATACACTTTTAATAAACGGCCCTCAAATGCAAGTTGGCTACTGATCTGTTCTTCTCTAAAATCAGAGGATGATGATTTGAGCATAATTTAAGTATTACAATAAAAAATAATTATTCTGCAGTATTATATAATAAATCCCACAAACCCAATAAATAGCAATATGTAAGGAAATACGCAAAAAGTTACATTGTTGCAATGAGCCGCTCCTCGTATCTCTTAAGTTTCTTTACAAACAATGCTTAACCAATGAATCTAGAAAACGAGTATCATGAGCCAATAGAATTTTTGCTTGTTAATTAATTACCCTGCAATAATAGTGTCTTAAGGAGAGACTGAATGGCCCCAACAAATCAAATCTTCATCAGCTTTGCACTCAAAGATATTAATTTTCGTGATCTACTCGTCGAACAATTGAGTAACAAAGAAACGTTATACTCGTTTGTAGACATGCCTGTAAAACAATCCTGGGAAACAGTTTGGAAAGAAGATTGTAGATCGAAAATTAAAAAATGCGACGGTGTAATTGCCCTAATTACAAAGAATATAATCAGAGCAGATGGCCAGCTTTGGGAATTAAATTGTGCCTATGATGACAGAGTACCCGTACTCTTACTTTATGGGGAATCTGAAAAGCTACCGAAAAAACTCCCTCCGCCTGTGAGTGACAGAGAGATTTTGTTATGGACTTGGCCTAACATTGAAACGTTTCTTAATAGGCTATAGAGAAAATAGAGTCAACTAAGGAAGTAGAAAATACGAAGATTCTTGGTTGGTAGGATGTGGGTCATTCAAGGTCTTCTTCCTTACTCTCTTTTTTTCTCCAGTTCTCTCATCTGTAGCATTTTGAATCCACTCACTTAAAATCATCTATCACAAGTGTTTGTCATTTATTTAATACGGGTGAATTTTGAAGTGCGTCAATTTGTCACATTACAGAATCTCCGAATTAGCGGTAGTCTACCTCTTCATCTCCACTTTATTTTATGATGATGCCATCGATTGATGTAGTTTAGAGATCATTACTTACATTACACTATCCAGTAAATTTATATAACACTAGTTACAGTATAATGTTATGTCTATCATTATGAACCCTAATCTCATTTATATAGAAGATATCGATTATGGCTATTAATTATGTCAAAGAGCTTGGTATCATATGCACATTAAATTAAATACTCAACATATTATCGATTGCTCTCCGTTACTTGGATTTTTCTAAACATTTGATATATGCCTAATTAAGTTGAACAAAGATACCTTCCTGCATTAATTTCACTCAATCTGAAATTTAGATTCCTTTTATCAATTAGAAATAAACTTAAATACACCCTTTAATGAAAGATATTTCTCAAACACCACCCGCCCCATCTGCCAAGCGAAGCATGGGAATCAAGATGATTGGAATCCTGCTCGCCTCTCTAATTATGCTGACCTTAATCTGGCGTAGCCAAAATACTGGGACCAATACAAAGAATCCGGAGATCGGGGCAATCCAGGTGCTGAGTACAGTGGTCTCGCAAAATGATGTGTTAGTCAAACTTTCGGCTAATGGTACCGTGTCTGCTCAGCAAACGGTTGATGTTCGTCCTCAGATTAGCGCTACGATGAAGATGGTGCATATCAGAGAAGGGCAATTCGTAAATAAGGGTGACAAGTTATTTACTCTTGATGCGCGTACTGAAAACGCTAATCTGAATAAAGCAGAAGCGCAATTAGTAAAATCTCATGCGGATTTATTAAATGCAGAGCGCAATCTCAAGCGCCAACACGAACTATTCCAACAGAAATTTATTTCGCAATCCGCACTTGATATAGCGCAAAATCAAGTGGATGGGTTGCGGGGTCAATTTGGATTTGATAAAGCTACTGTTCAAGCGAATCGGGTAATGCAAAGTTTCAGCGAGATCTACGCACCGATCTCCGGACGTACCGGTGTAATTCCGGTATATCCAGGCAGTCTAGTACAGCCAAACAGCGCTGTTATAGGTAGTCTAATACAGCCAAGTAGCGCTATTCTTGTAAGTATTACACAAATTGATCCAATTAATATTAGTTTCACATTACCGGAACGTGAACTTGCAACTTTACAGCAAGCATTTACTAAGGGTGAGATATCTGTCAGCGCAGAACTAGATCTAATAGGGGGAAAAACTCAATATGGAAAATTATTATTCATTGATAATACGATTGACGTAGCAAGCGGGAGTATTCGTCTTAAAGCTGAATTCCCAAATGCGGAAAGGCATCTATGGCCTGGTATGTTTGTTACGGTAACACTTGCACCTCGTAAATTAAAAGACGCCATTACCGTACCCGTGCAGGCAGTACAAACTGGTCCAGAGAGTAAATTTCTTTACATAATAGAAGAAAATAACAAGGTAAGGATTCTGCCAATCAGTGTGCGCCTAATTCAAGATAAGCTCGCTATAATAGAGGGGGCAAAACCAGGCATACGAGTTGTTCTGGAAGGTGCACAGAATCTCAGGCCAGGTAGCATAGTGACAGAAACAGGAAATAGCAAAAATGCTAACGAATCTTTGATTCAGAGTGTCTCTAACGCAAGTAATAAGACGAACTAGTGACAAATCTTTCCGAGTTGTGTATTCGCCGTCCGATTATGACGGTACTGCTATCAGCCTCCACTGTAATATTTGGCATTGTTGCCTATGCTGGTCTACCTATTGCAGCGCTGCCAAGTTATGATTCCCCCACTATCTCAGTTAGTGCATCACTCCCTGGAGCAAGTCCAGGAGCCATGGCCTCATCAGTAGCCACACAACTTGAACGTCAATTTTCTACTATCTCCGGTCTCTCAATTATCAGTTCAACAAGTACGCTAGGAAATACTTCTATCACGTTAGAGTTTGACCAAAATCGTAATATTGACAGCGCCTCTGTTGATGTACAAGCAGCTTTGTTACGTGCGCAACGTTCTCTACCGGTCGAAATGACCTCTCCACCATCATACCGTAAGATCAACCCAGCCGACGCGCCCATTATTTTTCTCTCTTTGACATCACCTTCAATGTCACTCTCAGATTTGAATAGTTTTGCTGAAAATCTTATTTCACCGACACTATCTACAATTTCTGGCGTAGCACAAGTTCAAATTAATGGGCAAAAAAAATATGCTGTTCGTGTTCGTATCAACTCAGAAGCTCTTGCGGCACGTAATTTAACTGTTGATGATATTGCTTCCGCACTCAACAGTGCTAATGCTAACTCTCCGATTGGTACGCTTGAAGGACCGCGCCAAACTCTTACTATTGAGGCTAATCGTCAACTTAATAATGCGGCGGCTTTTGCTAATCTAGTAGTAGCTACCGCTCCAAACGGTAATCCCGTGAGACTCTCAGAAGTGGCGATAGTTGAAGACAGTGTGGAATCAGTCAAAACAGCTAGCTGGACTAATGATGAGCGCTCTATTACGCTTTCTGTGCAACGTCAACCCAACAGCAATACCGTGGCAACAGTAGATGCTATTAAAAAAATACTGCCTAAACTTATCGCTCAAATGCCCCTATCAGTTAAACTTGATTTAGTCAGTGATCGTTCGATCTCTATTCGTGACTCTATTCGTGACGTACAGACTACGTTAGCAATTACCGTTATTTTAGTTGTATTTGTAATTTTTTTATTTCTCCGAAAACCCACCATCACTTTTATTCCTGTCTTATCCTTGCCAATTTCATTATTAGGTACAGTGGCATTAATAAAATTCTTTGGTTATAGCCTAGATAATATTTCACTGCTCGCCATCACGCTTGCAGTTGGTTTAGTTGTAGATGATGCCATAGTAGTGCTTGAGAATATCGTACGTCACGTCGAAAAAGGAGTTCCGCCATTACAAGCTGCGCTACAAGGATCGAAAGAGGTGAGTTTCACTATCATTTCAATTTCTATCTCACTAGTTGCCGTTTTCATTCCTATTTTTTTTATGCCAGGCGTGATTGGGTTATTGTTTCATGAGTTCGCTGCTGTAGTAGGAATCGCTGTGCTAGTATCGGCTGTGGTATCTCTTACGTTAATTCCAATGATGGCTAGCCGGTACCTCACATCTCATGAGGACAAAAAACATAGTAATAAATTGACGAAATGGTTTGAGCGTGGATTTAATGAAGTACTCTTATCATATGAACGTGCACTAGATTTAGCGTTATATCACAGGAAAATAGTTCTTGGAATCGCAGTTGGTACTTTTATTGCTAGCGGTGTACTATTTACAATTATTCCAAAAGGATTTTTTCCTAATGAAGACATTGGTCAAGCACTAATTACAGTGGAAGCAGTTGAAGATATTTCCTTTCCAGCTATGGCTAATTTGCTACAACGCACTAGTCATGTAATACGGAATAATCCCTCAGTTGATACCTTGATTGTCTATGCTAGCAATAGCCACAGTGGTCGTCTCTTTATGACTCTCAAACCACGTAATGAGCGCCTCCCTATGAACACGATACTTGAAAGTTTACGCCAAGATGTACGTGTTATACCTGGCATCAATGTTTTTATAAATCCAATTCAGAATCTTAGACTTGGTGGTCAAATTAGCAAGAGTCGTTATCAGTACGTTATGCGGAGCATACATGCCGAGGATCTACATGCAACAGCCGAGGGCCTTATGTCACGCATGCGAGAGGATAATATATTTCGTGATGTCACAAGTAACTCTCAATTAAAAGGTTTACAGGCACGTCTTAATATTAATCGCGATAAAGCAAATCTACTTGGTGTCCAAATCTCGGGTATACGTTCCGCACTTTATAGTGCTTTTGGTGAGCGTCAAGTTTCAACAATCTACACATCAAGTGATAGCTATCAAGTTATTATGCAAGTAGCGGACGAGTATCGTGCTGACGAAAGTGCTTTCGATAAAATATATATTCGTGGAAAAAATAATACACTAGTTCCACTATCAAGCGTTGCATCAGTTGAACGTGAGATTGGACCTATATCCGTCAATCACGCTGGCCAACTCGCGGCTCTAACAATCTCATTTAATCTTGCGCCAGGAATTGCACTTGGCGAAGCCACAAAACGTATAGATCAGTTTAAACAAAACCTTAATATGCCAGTAAGCATTCTCACAAATTATGCTGGAGACGCTGCGGCTTTCCAAGCTTCTCAGGGTAGCCAAGTAATACTTATCTTTGCAGCATTACTTGTGATTTATGTGTTGCTTGGCGTACTGTATGAGAGTTACATTCACCCAATCACAATTCTTTCTGGATTGCCATCAGCCGCAGTTGGAGCATTGGTAATGTTGTGGCTGTTTAATATAGAACTTTCTATTATCGCAATTATTGGTATTCTGATGCTCATTGGGATTGTTAAAAAAAATGCAATCATGATGATAGATTTTGCACTGGATGCGCAGCGTAATAATGGCATGGTTCCATATGAAGCAATTCGTACCGCTTGTTTGCTACGTTTCCGTCCGATCACGATGACCACTCTGGCAGCGCTTATGGGTGCGATACCCATTGCTATGGGTTTGGGTGCGGGTGCTGAATTACGTCAACCTCTAGGACTCACGGTAGTCGGTGGATTATTATTTTCACAAATTATCACACTCTTTATTACGCCGGTAATTTATCTTTATCTAGATCGTTTTTCTAAAAAATCTCTATGATAATTTAAATTAAGAGTTTGTAAAAACTCTAAACATGAATCTTAATGTGATGCAGTTATTCGAATAAATTAATTATTCCGTCTAAGCCCACATAATTAATTATATGAGTAGCATTTCTCTGAATAATTGGTTTAGCGTGATAAGCTATACTTACTCCTGCTTCTGCCAACATTTGCAGATCGTTAGCACCGTCACCAATGGCAATTGACTGATTCTTCCTAAGATTTAATTCTTTGCAGATATTTCTCAGTATCTCAGATTTTTTCTGTGCATCTATAATTTCTCCTAATACCTTACCAGTAAACTTACCATTTGCGATTTCAATCCTATTAGCAAAAGCATAATCTAATCCTAATTTTTTTTTCAATCGATCGGTAAAGAAAGAAAACCCGCCAGAAATGAGAATAATTTTTATGCCCATTAATTTCATTTCCCTTAGCATTCTCTCTGCACCAGAATTTAATTTAATTCGCTCATCATAAACTTTCTCTAATACGCCCTGATTTAAACCTTTGAGTAGAGTCACACGTTGCCGAAAACCTTCTGAAAATTCAATTTCACCGCGCATTGCGCTGGCTGTAATCTTTGCTACTTGTGACTTAATACCGTGCATATCAGCCACCTCATCTATAGATTCAGCATTAACAAGAGTTGAGTCCATGTCTATTGCCACAAGACCAAAATCAGCAAGTCTCAACAATGGTTTGACAAAAGAGAAGTCAAGTTTAGCGCTTGAACAAAATTCCGGTATCTCATGTTGTTGGCTTGCGTCTATTAATCGAAAAGCCTGATCGGTAATTTTTACAATCCTTTTTGCTCCAGAGAATTTTTTTAGTTTTACTAAGTCACTAGTTTCGATCTCTAATCCCTGAATAATAAGATTCATGCTGTCAATTCCTGTAAATAAAATATAACAATTTTAGTCACGTTTATCACGTAATTATGAAACAGATTCTATTAAAATAGAGCCGATCTAATAATTATTGAGGGTGCTCAATTTATTAAATTTTTAATGTGCTTAACTCATTAATTAAGTTTTTTATACGCACTACACGTTCTGTAACGTCTACAATCTTCGATTCAATTCTTAAACGATCTGGGCCAGATAATCGGTACTCACTATCATTCTGAACAAGAGTAATAAGTTTAACCACATCCAGATGAGGATCTGGAACAAATTGAAATAAAATACTGTCTACATTAGCATCTATACGCCTAATACCGAGAGGTTTAGCTATAATACGGAGATAGTGGCAGTCTAATAATGTTTTAACTGGAGCCGGTAACAAACCAAAACGATCGATTAATTCTTGTTGCATATCATCCAACTGATTACAATCTCTGCAGTTAGCCATGCGCTTATATAAAATTAAACGCTCGTGTACATCATTGCAATAATCATCCGGCAATACGGAAGGTGCGTGTAAATTAATTTCAGTTGTAACGCCTAATGGATTTTGCATATCTGGTTCACGGCCATCTTTCAAAGACTTTACGGCGGTATCTAGCATGACAGTATAGAGATTAAAACCTATCTCTTGCATTTCACCACTTTGCGATTCTCCCAAAACTTCGCCTGCACCACGAATCTCTAAATCATGCATGGCAAGGTAATAACCTGCCCCTAATTCTTGCATTACCTGAATAGCGTCAAGACGTTTTTTAGCCTGAGTTCCCAGAGCTTCTTCCTCTGGTACCAACAAGTATGCATATGCTTGGTGATGAGAGCGCCCGACTCGTCCACGTAACTGATGTAATTGAGCTAAACCAAATTTGTCTGCGCGATTAATAACAATAGTGTTGGAACTTGGGACATCAATCCCAGTTTCAATGATAGTGGTGCAAAGTAATAAATTAAATTGTTGGTGATAAAAGTTTTTCATTACATGTTCTAGATCACGCTCGCGCATCTGCCCATGAGCAACACAGATATGTGCCTCTGGTAATAATTTTACAAGCTTGTCATACATAGACTGTATGGTATCTACATTATTATGTAGGAAATAAATTTGCCCACCACGCTTCAATTCTCGCAAACATGCTTCGCGAATAATTCCTTCAGAAAAATGACTTACAAAAGTCTTAATGGAAAGTCGTCTATACGGTGCAGTAGCAATCACCGAGAAATCACGCAAGCCTTCTAATGACATGGCAAGAGTACGGGGAATTGGAGTGGCTGTAAGTGTCAGCACATCTACTTCAGAACGAAGATTCTTAAGTTGCTCTTTCTGACGAACGCCGAATCGGTGCTCTTCATCAATAATTACCAATCCAAGATTTTTGAATTGCACACTTTTTTGAATTAATTTGTGTGTGCCAATAACTATATCTACAGATCCCTGAGCTAGCCCTGCTAATACCTGAGTTTGTTCTTTTGCTAAACGAAAGCGTGATAATTCAGCTATTTTTACCGGCCATTGGTCAGCAATTAATCCAAAACGATCAGAAAAATTTTGGAAATGTTGTTCTGCCAATAATGTAGTAGGAACTAATATTGCCACTTGTTTACCGTCAGCAATAGCAATAAAAGCTGCTCGCAATGCTACTTCAGTTTTACCAAAACCTACATCGCCACAGATTAATCGATCCATCGGTTGACCTGAAGTCATATCTTTAATCACTGCATTAATCGCAGCTGCTTGATCAGGGGTCTCCTCAAAACCAAATCCTTCAGAAAATGCTTCATAGTCATGTTGCTTGAAACTAAAAGCATGACCTAAACGAGCTGTTCTTTGAGCATAGAGATTAAGTAATTCTGCGGCGGTATCGCGTACTTGTTGCATCGCTTTGCGCTTGGCTTTATCCCATTGCCCGCTACCAAGCTTGTGCAATGGAGCAGATTCTTTTGCTACACCACTGTATCGTCCGATAAGGTGCATTTGTGAAACTGGCACATAAAGTTTATCGCCACCGTCATATTCTAGAGATATAAATTCACTCAGTTGAGCAAGTTCTAGGTGATCAAAATCTATATCCACCAAGCCTAAGTAACGACCAACGCCGTGTTGCTCATGAACCACCGGATCACCAATTTTTATTTCAGACAGATCACGTAGCATTGTGTCTGCTGTCGGACTGATTATCTTAGATCGACGCTTGTATTGTCCAGGAACATGAGTTGCGTAGAGATCATTCTCGGTAATGAAGGCTAATTTAACATCTGATAAAATAAATCCATCATGAAGCTGAGCTACACTGAGCATCAAAGCTTTATTACTTACTAAGAATTGCGCATAATCAATACAGTAATCTGGGTATAAATCATACTGTCTGAAATAATCTGCAATTAATTCTCGTCTCCCTAGACTTTCCGCTAAAATCAATATACGTCCGCCTAGGAGTGTAAATTCAAGAATAAATTTAGCAAGATTCTTAGTTGGATTGCTAGCATGTCGATTAACTCGAATAGATGGTAATTGACTTGATATGTCTTTAACTTTATATTTTTTTTCATGCTTATAAAATTGAATTTCAATACGCGGGTATAGTTTGAGTGCGCAAAAAAAATCTTCTGCAGTCAAGAAAAGATCTCTTGGCGCTAACAAAGGTCGATTACTGTCACCTCGTAGTAGCAAATAACGAGATTGAGTATCTCGCCAAAAATCTTCTATTGTTGAGTGGATATCATGATGCAAGCATATCAACGCGGACTGTGGAATATATTGAAATAGTGTAGCGGTTTGTTCGAAGAATAGCGGGAGGTAATATTCAATGCCTGTAGGTATAATTCCCTGATTTATATCTTTGTAAATACGGCTTTTTGATGGATTGCCATCAAATTTTTCACGAAAATTACTACAAAAAAGAGTGCGACCAGCTTTATCAAAAGAAAATTCATGAGCAGGTAACAATCTTATCTCATCAACTGGGTAAATACTTCTTTGGGTGTCAATATCAAAAGTGTGTATGGTTTCTATTTCCCTGTCTAAAAGATCTATACGGTAAGGTAACGGACTGCCCATCGGAAACAAATCAATTAATCCGCCTCGTATGCCGTATTCCCCAGGTGCAAGCACTTGAGTCACATGCGTATATCCAGCAAGAGTCACTTGTTCGCGCAACATTTCTAAATCAAGTATTTCACCTCGTTTAAGAAAAAAAGTGTGGGCAGCAAGATACTCTCGCGGTGGCATACGATAGATGGCAGTAGTAATAGGGGTAAGCAATATGTCACAAGCACCGTTCATAATCTGATAAAGCGTAGCCAATCTCTCTGAAACTAAATCATGATGGGGTGAAAGTGCGTCGTAGGGTAGTGTTTCCCAATCAGGTAAAAGATGAATCTTAAGATTGGGTGCGAAAAATGGAATCTCTTCTAATAATCTTTGTGCAGCTAAGGCGCTTGCTGTAAAAACAACAATGGGTCTCAATTGCTCTGTTGCTAATTTTGCAAGAGCGAATGCATCATCAGAGCCATTGGAATGTTGATAACGGACTATTGATTTAGGCGAAAAAAAATTATCCTTGGGTGACATTTTATTTGATCATAGAGATTAATTAAAACAACATCTATCTAACTTACTACCTCAGAAATTAAACATTACGCACCAACTATTAAATTTAACTTTTTTATTAAACCAGTATTAGTATTTCTGTAGGTATGCACTTACATGACACGCTCATTGTATAGCTGGAGTCCAGTGATCCAAAATAAGCTGTAATTTAGCTTCGCCACTGTACTCGTTAACTTTCATTTGATAAATAGCATCTATGATTCTTGGAAGAGGAGGGGTGTGATAAAAGAATAACATTCCATCATAAATATAATTAGATTTATTATTTTCTGTATCTAATATCCGCTTTCTCAGTTTTAATTTGAGATGTTTGTCGCCTACTATTCGCTGATTTTCTACATAAAAATGAGCCTGAAATGTAGGGTACGGAAACCCTTGTCCCCAAACCTGATCAGCCAATCGCTTTGCCAATTCTATGTTAATTTCTGATTCATCGAGATTCCCATCTGTTTCTATAACGCGCATAAGATCAGCTGGGGTTAATAATGCTTTAGTTACTTCTTCGAAAGCATCACGGAATCTGGAAAAATTACTTGCGCTAATAGTTAATCCGGCTGCTGCTGAGTGACCACCAAATTTAAGTAATAAACCGGGGTGACGTTTAGAAACCAAGTCCAGTGCATCACGTAAATGAAAGCCATGAATAGATCGACCAGAACCTTTTATTTCATCATTATTGCCAGGAGCAAATACAATGACAGGACAATGAAACTTATCTTTAATGCGTGATGCGAGTATGCCAATCACACCTTGGTGCCAATTAGGATTAAATAAACTTAAACTAAGGGGAGCATTAGTTTCACTTTCTAAGCACTCTTTTTCAGTAATTTTTTCTAACATAGTTAACGCATCATCTCGCATACTCTCCTCAATTACTCGACGTTGACGGTTCAAAGCATCTAGCTGTAAAGCAATTTGTTCAGCGCGATACAAATCGTCAGTGATAAGACATTCAATGCCTAGCGCCATATCATCAAGTCGCCCTGCAGCATTTAATCTAGGGCCTAGCAAAAATCCAAGTTCGTAAGTAGACGTCTGTTTGAAATTTCTTTTTGCTACTTGAAGAAGGGCGCTGATGCCTGCACAACTTTTCCCTTTACGAATACGCTGCAAACCTTGCTGTACCAAAATTCTATTATTATCATCAAGCCTTGCTACATCGGCTACGGTCCCAAGCGCCACTAGATCAAGTAAATTGGAAAGATTGGGCTCTCTCTTTGTGGAAGCAAATGCTCCTCGTTTCCGTAATTCAGCTCTAAGTGCAAGCATAAGATAAAACATTACACCCACTCCAGCTATGCTCTTACTTGAAAAATTACAGCCAGGTTGGTTAGGATTTATAATAAAGAAAGCATCTGGTAACACATCTCCCGGTAAGTGATGATCGGTGATGAGTACCTGCATACCAAGACGATTGGCTTCGGACACACCCTCCACACTAGCAATTCCATTATCAACCGTAATAAGCACATCAGGGTATGCTGCAGTATTATTGGCAGCAAACTGCACAATTTCTGGTGTCAAACCATAGCCGTATTTAAAACGATTAGGTACAAGATAATCTACTATCGCACCAAATTCTCTTAACGCACGTATACCTACAGCGCATGCAGTAGCTCCATCAGAATCGTAATCGGCTATGATCAAAAGACGTTTTTCTGCGGCAATAGCATCGGCAAGAAAAGCTGCCATTAGCGAATTATTTCTCAAATTTTCATATGGAATTAATCGGGATAGATCTGTCTCAAGTTGATCGGGATTAACAATACCACGTGCTGCATAAATACGAGCCAACACGGGATGGCAATTATGTTGAATTAGTGCATTGAAAGCTTGTGGAACATAATTTCGAACGGTGATTTTTTGCATGCAAGATGTTGATTACACAAAGACAATGGATAGGATTAACTTTAGTAGAATCTAAGCTATGAGAGCAGTGTTAATTTAATCAGCATAGATTGATAACGATTTATTCGTACGCCAGAATTTCCATAGACTATTACTGACTATAGAAAAATTCTTAACTCTATTCTGATCAGTAGTTGTAATTATTAGTTGATCCAACTCGCCGTTTTTTAATGACAATAACAGGGGCGCAAACCAATTCACCTCCAAATTCTTTATACTCTCTTGCCAACCATGGATATCTTCATACTGCACTCTCCCATGCAGAGTGTTTATCATAACAAGATGGCTGCCGGATATGGCTAATTGTGACCATTTATCTACATAATCTGAGAGAGTATTGTAATTTATACCAGAGATTGATGCCAAACTACGACAGAATGTATCGTTGCTCCATATATGTGTATATGGGCAATTAAATGACTGCGGCATAATTCCCCCGCCCCAGAACCAAACACTATTGATAGGTAGCTCGCCGCGCGCTTCCCGTGCCTGGTTAAGAGGGTGCTCATGCAGTAGCATTTGAATTTCATTGGAGATATTATTCCACGTCATACTGTCTGCTCCAGATGGCATGAAATCATTTATATCTTTGCCAGCAACTTCATCGAGAGAACAAGTCATGAGATTTGGTACATGTGCTAAATGCAGATACCAGCGATCAGAATGTATTGATTGGAAAAATATCTTACCTTGTTCGGTGTCACTCGATAAAGAATGATATCGATTATTAGAGAAATGATAATTTAGTGCGCTAACAAATTGATTTGCCTCATCTATTGAGATCTCAAAAATTTGACTATCAGCCAATATAATATCATTGCGTTCAATACGCAGGTGTACTGGGTCAGCTCGCAGCCAATATCCATCTTTCGCTTGCGCCTCTTTTGCACCGTCTACCTGGAGCGTAATGATCGCCACAGGCCAATCATTTTGTTTTACTACGCCAAAGGCACTGCATAACCATGCTTCTGTTCCCTGAGACTTTTCATCAGAGAATGAACCTTTAGCTAACAAAGTTTCAAGTGCTGGCAATGATAATTCTCGATAAATCTCCGGTGTCAATAATTCTGATCGCAATAAATCAGGAATAAAAATATGTACACTCATCACCAAACGATACAAGTGAACAAGTAGTTGATATGATTACAGATTAGGTCCATATTAATATAGTGAGTGAATATAAATCAGATCCTCAGTCGTTCAACTACACGGCCATTCTGCAGATGCTCTTCAATAATTTCATCGATATCTTTCTTATCTACATAGGTGTACCAAATTTCTTCTGGATAAATCACTATTACCGGGCCATCATTACAACGATCAAGACAGCCAGCCAAATTAATTCGTACTTCACCCTTGCGATTAAGCTTTAGATTCTTGATGCGATCTTTGGCATAATCAAGTATTTCTTTAGCACCGTGATTGTTGCAACATGATGCTTCTGCCTCACGCTGATTAACACAAAAGAATACATGCTGTTTGTAATAACTCATAAGTAAATGATACGCAATAACATAAAAGTGTTCAACTCTAGTTGTGTTTAGCGGATAAAAACGTACGCGGTTTATGGTAGTTTAGGATGCAACCTTGGCTAGATGTAAACTGACCTGCTATCTCAATTTTATCTCGGTCCATATACGACCAAGCAAACGTCGCTGGTTACGGTTAAAATCTCGTAACATCTCCAGCCGCGTGAAAGACTCTTGATCTGGAAATATTGCCTTATTCTCAATAATATCTTTTCTTATAGATTGGATTGCATGTGTATTTGGATTACCAGAACCAATTAAATTAGTCAATTCTGCAGAATTTTTTCCATCCAGCATAAATTCGATGAATTGATAAGCAAGATCAGGACGAGAACCATCTTTATGTAACACAATGCTGTCAAGCGATAATACTGCTCCTTCCTTAGGTATCCGGTAGATAATATTAAATTTACGTCCCGTATTTTTAGCATCTAACGCCGCCTGGAATATGTCATTAGAATAGCCATGTACTACCCATAAATTACCAACCGCCAACTCTTTTACATAACTAGCATTACTAAAAGCCGCCCAATAAGGTTTCGCGCGTGCAATTAATTCTTGGGCTTTTTTCCAATGTTTTTCGTCGGTATCGTTAACAGGGTAGCCCAAATATCTTAACGCAATAGCCATTAGTTCTCGCTGACTATCTAAAACAGTCACGCGCCCTTTAATTTTCTCAAGATACTGTGGCTCAAAAATAATTGCCCAGGTATCCGTGGGCAGATTCAGTTCCTGTATAATTTTTTGATTAAAACCCAATAAAGTCAAAGTATAAGCATAAGGGATAGAGTATTTATTACCTGGATCAAATGAAGAATTGAGATAACGAGGATCTATATTCTTAAAGCTGGGTAATAATTTTTTGTCTAAAGGTTTCAGAGCGCCCTGACGAATTAAAGTCTCTACAGCATTTCCTGTTGGCACGATAATATCGTAACCAGTCGCACCAGCTACTAGCTTTGCTAACATTTCTTCATTATCTGAATAGTAGTCCTGCGAAAGCTCGCAATTGCAATACTGTTCAAATCGTTCTACCGTATCTGCGGAAATGTAATTGTTCCAATTAAACAAATACAAAACATTTTTTTCCTTAGCAACCACAGTTGTATTTATTTTTTGATCGGCCTGACTTGGAAAAGATAGTACCAATGACTGCAGAAATATCACCGCTATTGCTGAAATAAATCTACGTGGATTCATTATTTTTTCTTACATACAAAAAACTAGAACTAAGTTTGATCCCAATAATAATCGTAAATAACGTCAATAGCATCAACAGGGTAGAAATGGCATTTACTTCCGGGGTTACTGCAACTTTTATCATGGTATAAATCTGAATCGGCAGAATTGGATCACCCACACCTTTGGTAAAAAAAGTGATAATAAAATCATCAATAGACAATGTAAATGACATTAATGCTCCCGCAATCATTGCTGGCATTATTAGTGGCAATGTAACGAGATGGAAGCATTGCCAAGAGGATGCACCCAAATCACGAGCCGATTCAAAGATACTCTCATCCATATCTTGCAATCTAGATTTCACTATAATAGCCACAAAGCCAATACAAAATGTAGTGTGCGCAATGATAATCGAAACCATTCCAAGTGTCAGATTCAGAACCTGTAGAAAAAATAATAGTAACGATACGCCGAGCAAAATTTCTGGCATCGCTATCGGTGCAAAGAATAATATGGACAACACTCTAAGTTTATACCGATGTATTGCTAGACCAGCCATAGTACCAAGTATCGTGGCACCAAAACTTGAGCTGATGGCAATAATAAGAGAATTGCATACAGCAATAAGCATTTCTTTATTGTTAAATAAAGCCTCGTACCAAGATAAAGTAAAGCCCACCCATTCGGTGTTAAGCTTAGAGTCATTGAATGAATATATGACCACAATAGCAAGCGGAATATAGAGAAAAATATAAACCAGAGCTCCTGCAATCCATAGTTTAGAGTGACTATGTCGCATAATTTCTTTTTCTTAATCGACGTAAGAAATATGCACCTAACCCGATAATCAATAATATTGTCAGTGCTAACATAATTGATAACACTGCTCCGAATGGCCAATCACGGGTGCTAATAAATTGATCTTTAATCAGGTTACCAATAAGAATATCACCAGTACCTCCAAGTATATCTGGTACCGCAAACATGCCCAACGCCGATATAAACACTAATACGATGCCTGAAGACACTCCAGATATAGACAATGGCCAAGTAATATACCAAAAACATTTCCAGTGACTAGCACCAAGATCCTGTGCCGCATCTAACAGGATTGGATCATGCTTCTCTAGGTTGATATAGAGCGGCAAGATCATGAATGGTAGATGCACATAAACCATGCCCAGTAAAACTGCAAAAGGTGAAAATAGAAATATTACAGGAGAAATGCCGACTAAATTCAAAATGAGATTTATAAAATAACTAAGTACTGATTCAGGGTCGAGAATAATTACCCAAGCATAAATACGAATAAGAAAATTACTGGCAAAAGGGAGCACCACTAATAACAACATTATATTGCGAAGGCGTTCCTTACTGCGTGCAATTAACAACGCAAGTGGGTAAGACATAATCAAACAAATCAGCGTAGTAACTACAGCCACCTGAAGGGATTTGATAAATACTCTAACATAGAGAGTATCACTAAAAAAAAACTGATAGGCTTCTAGGGTCAGCCCATGCTCGACATCAACTGTTCCCATAGGAGCAATTAAAGGTGCTAGACCACCGAATTCTCCTGGGAAGCGAAACGAAGTAAAAACTATTATTAAACTAGGTGCAATAAAAAATAATAGTAAAAACAGTAGTGGTACTCCGCTTAATAACCACCTGACAATATTTTTTTCTTTAATCATTCAGAAACAGGCCCACATCAGACTCCCAAACAATTACTACTAAATCGCCTATTTCGAAACGCTTAATCTCTCTTGGTGCGGAATTGGGTAACAAAATTTCAACTCTAGTACCATTAGAAAACTCTACAACGTAAGTTGTAACATCGCCCGCATAGAGCAGGCTTTTAATTTGACCAGAGAAATGATTCTTTGAATTCACTTCTTCCGAATAAATCATAATTCGCATTTGTTCTGGACGAATTGCCATAAATCCTTTATCACCAATCTTAACCCCCTCTTTATTAGGAATAACTACCTGGCCCAATTCAGGAATAAGGAGTCTTAAATATGGGGGAATAATCTCTAGTACTTGAGCATCCATAATATTAATCTTGCCAAGAAAATCTGCAACAAAACGATTTCTAGGAAAATTATAAATCTTAGAGGGCGTATCAATTTGTTCAACACCACCTTGATTCATTACCACAATTCGATGAGATAAAGTCAATGCCTCATTCTGAGAATGGGTAACAAACACAAATGCAATTCCTGTTTCTTTTTGTAAATTAATAAGTTCAATCTGCATCTCTTCTCGTAATTTTAGATCCAATGCACCAAGTGGTTCATCTAGCAGTAACAAACGGGGGCGACTAATTAGTCCTCTAGCAAGCGCCACTCGTTGCCTCTGCCCTCCCGATAATTCATGTGGAAAACGATTACCAAGATTAAAGAGGCGAACATCGTCTAAGGTTTTTATAACTCTAGATCTTATTTCATCTAACTTTTTTCCAGCTATCTTTAAAGGGAAGGCGACATTATCCGAAACCGTCATATGCGGAAACAGAGCATAAGTCTGAAAGACGGTATGAATAGGGCGTTTTTCTGATGGCATACCAACCATATCTTTTCCATCAAGTAAAATCTGCCCAGAATCGGGTAAATCGAAACCAGCTATCATTCGCAATAAAGTAGTCTTGCCGCAGCCAGAGGGTCCCAATAGAGTAAAGAATTCACCTGTCTCAATACTAATACTAATGTTGTTTACTGCGATGAAGTTGCCAAAACATCGGGTCACGCCACGAATTTCAAGTAACGCCATAACTTTTTTATTTAAGAAATTGGAATTTTACGGAAATTAATTATAGCTTTACAAAGTCACTCCTCTTGGTACTATCACTACTAAAATTGTAAAAATAATAATAGTACTAAGAAAAAAGTAAAGACAGTAAGTAAATAGCCTTGCCACCTCATTCTCCTTATCAACTCATTCATCTTTTTCTCGGTCTCCTGGGTACGATCTTCGTTCAAGGTACGATACAATAAACGTGGAAATTGCGGGAACATCACCGCCCAATCAGGCGCTTCTTTACTCAAGCGTCGCACTAATCCACGCCAACCAATTTGCTCTGACATCCAATTTTCGAGATACGGTTTCGCGGTTGTCCACAAATCAAGATCCGGATCAAGATCACGTCCCAATCCTTCTATATTTAACAATGTTTTCTGTAACATGACTAATTGTGGCTGAATTTCAACATTGAACTGACGTGAAGTCTGAAATAAACGTAACAGTATGCGACCAAAAGAAATGTCTTTTAATGGTCTATCGAAGATGGGCTCGCATACGGCGCGTATGGCAGTCTCAAAATCATCTATTCGTGTATCTTTTGGGGCCCAACCAGCCTCGACATGTGTTTGTGCTACACGCTTGTAATCACGGCGGAAAAAAGCTAAAAAGTTTTGCGCCAGGTAATTTTTATCCTCATCGGTGAGCGTGCCCATGATACCGAAATCAACAGCAACATAACGGCCATTCATATCAACAAAAATATTGCCTGGGTGCATATCGGCATGAAAATATCCATCTCGAAATACTTGGGTAAAGAAGATCTCTAACCCCACACGCGCAAGTTTTTGAATATCTACACCAAGTCCACGCAGTATCGAAACATGGCTAATAGGGGTACCTTCTACGCGTTGCATAACCATAACTCCAGAGTAACAATAATCCCAATACACTTCTGGAACTAATAGTAACGGAGAGTTAAGAAAATTTTTTCGCAATTGACTACAATTAGATGCCTCGCGCATAAGATCAAGTTCGTCACTTAAATGTCGTGCAAATTCTGTTACTACTTCACGTAGTTTTAAACGTTTACCATCAGACCAGAAAATTTCTATTAGCCATGCTACAATTTCCATCAATGCAACATCATGCGAAATTATTAGAGCAATGTTAGGGCGCAACACTTTTACCGCAACTTCTGTGCCATCGTGTAGAACTGCGAAATGTACCTGAGCGACTGACGCGCTAGCTATTGGCTTAATATCAAAATATGAAAATACTTCGTTGATTGGTCTTTTATAGATGCGTTCTAACGTTGCAAGAGCAAGATCAGAGGAGAAAGGGGGAACTTGATCTTGAAGTTTAGCTAATTCATCCGCAATATCTTGTGATAACAAATCTCGACGAGTAGAGAGCATTTGGCCAAACTTGATAAAAATTGGTCCCAATGCTTCCAATGCCATGCGTAAACGCTGAGCACGCGGTTGTTCTAAGCTGCGTCGAAATGGTACTAGCCTGATAAAACTCCTTAGTAATTGCATCCGTTTGTGGCTGAGAAAAAATTCTTCTAAACCAAAACGGAATGCTACAATTATTATTTTAAAGAAACGAAAAAAATGCATTTTTAATAAAAAGTTATTTTCTGTAAATTAAATATTTTTTAAACGAGATCTTACAGAAATCCTGTTATCTAGGTCATCTAAACGTTGCTCTAGTCTCTCCGTATCAACCTGGAATGCATCTATTTCCTCTTTGAACTGAAGCACATGAACAAATTTGGTCAATAATTCCGTCTCTTCCAACCAGTATTCTGTTGCTGATTGCTGTAGATTATGAATCGTTTCATTATGCCACCAAGTAAATTTTTCGCTCATGCGAATTGCATAATTAGTAAGAATATCACCCACAATCCAGACAAAACTCTTCTCTGCATTCCAGTATAAATTTTTACTTATATTAATAAACTCTTCAGCAAAAACGTTATCTCCTGAAATATTTATCGTACGAAAAAAATTCTTATCGTGGACAAACAAACGTGGCAAAAAACTAGGTGTCAGGGTAACGATAGCATCTGCAAGAATGTCATCTTTTATAAATAACAAATCACCATCAGCCTGTACAGTCAAGAAAATGTCTGGAAAAAATGGGGTGCATAAGCGCATAGTCTTACCAGAGAATGCTTGGAGTCTTTTGCACACCGAATTTTCTTTGTGCAATAAGTGATTAAGTTGATTTATTTTATCGATGGCTAACATGATGGGCTAAAGAAATTTTTGGGTTCACAATTTCACGCTGCTTACCTACATTCGATTTTTCATTTAGAAGTCTTGCCTCGACATCAATAGCAGCCAATTCAAAACTAAAATTAGCCAACATTAATACAGTCGGTGCTTTTCTCATAAAAAAACCCTAAAAAATTTTATACGGTTTAAAGTATAACACTATCAAACGTAATCTGAACTTCCGCAGATTGGATTGCAGAAATATTTTCTGTAAAGAACACAATAAAGATTGCTATAAAGAATCTAGTGAAGATGAATATCCTTAACAAAATATCTTTATAATTTCTTGCTTTTCTTATAGCGATACTCAGCTGACATCGCATGTGCATGTAAACCTTCCCCATAAGCTAAAATAGAGGCAATTTTACCAAGTTTTTTTGCACCTTTTTTTGACACCTGAATAAGGCTGCTTCGCTTCTGAAAATCATACACACCCAATGGCGATGAAAAACGTGCGGTACCAGAAGTAGGTAAAACATGATTAGGTCCGGCACAATAATCTCCTAGGGCCTCTGAAGTATATTGTCCGAGAAAAATTGCACCAGCATTCTTAATTTTCTTAACCCATTTCTCAGGTTGTTTAACCGATAATTCCAAGTGTTCTGGTGCGATATGATTTGCTATGATACAAGCTTCATCAAGATTTTGTACTTGAATTAACGCACTACGATTCTCGAGTGATGCGGATATTATAGCTCTACGTGGCATTGCTTCTAATCTCTGATTAATACTTGCAGCTACTGCATCAATAAATGCGGCATCTGGTGATAACAGAATCGCCTGGGCTAATTCGTCATGCTCAGCTTGGGAAAATAAATCCATTGCAATCCAATTTGGATCAGTCATGCCATCACAAATCACTAGAATCTCAGATGGGCCGGCTATCATATCTATACCCACCACACCAAATACTTGGCGCTTTGCTGCTGCTACATAAGCATTACCAGGACCAACAATTTTATCTACTCGTGGTATAGTTTCTGTGCCATACGCCAAAGCTCCAATGGCCTGAGCGCCGCCAATAGTGAACACACGGTCTACCCCACAAACTAATGCTGCTGCCAGTACTAAATCATTCTGTTTACCGTCGGGAGTTGGCACCACCATGATAAGTTCGCTCACACCCGCTACCTTGGCAGGAATTGCGTTCATTAATACCGATGAAGGGTAAGAAGCTTTTCCACCGGGAACATATAATCCGACACGATTAAGAGGTGTTATTTTCTGACCAAGCACTGTACCGTCAGACTCGGTGTAACTCCAGGACTGCAAAGACTGTTTCTTATGATAAGCGCGCACCCGAGCAACAGCTTGTTTTAAAGCTTTCCTCTGGATTGCTGGAAGTTCATCCAAGGCCTGCTGTAAGCGTTCTCTGGGTAATTCGAGTTCTGATACCGAGATCACATTAAGATGATCAAAGAAACGTGTATACCTAAGCAAGGCCTCATCGCCGCACTTTTGTATATCTATGAGAATATCAGCGACTGTCTTGTCTACTGTGATATTCTGCGCACTATCAAAAGATAATAATTGATTTAATGCCGTATTGAATGCGACATCAGCAGAAGACAGTCGTTTAATTCGATTCATAAAAACGGATTTTCATTGTTATATTATAGATTTTTATGTGCCGTACTATTCTCTTTGACTATTGCTGAAAAAATTTCTAACATTGGTTGTATAATTTTTCGTTTTAACTTCAGTGCTGCTTGGTTAATAATTAGGTGCGCTGAGATCGGCATGATTTCCTCAACCGCTACAAGATGATTGGCTTTTAAAGTGTCTCCACTGGAAACTAAGTCGACAATCGCGTCAGCCAATCCCACGAGCGGTGCAAGCTCCATTGAACCATAGAGTTTAATTAGATCAACATGCATAGACTTTCCGGCAAAGTGTTCATGTGCTATACGTACATACTTAGACGCGATACGTAATCTTGCCCCATAACGCACGGCAGATTCGTAATCGAAATTGTCACGAACCGCTACCATCATACGACAGCAGGCAATGTTTAAATCAAGTGGCTGATAAAGACCTGCACCGCCGTGCTCTAATAACACATCTTTGCCAGAAATTCCTATATCTGCGGCTCCATGTTGTACATAAGTTGGCACATCCGAAGCACGTACAATAATAAATTTCACATCCGTGCGATTAGTAGCCAGAATCAATTTTCTTGATGTTTCCAAGTCATCAAGTAAAAAAATTCCTGCTGCCCTTAACAGTGGCGCAGTCTCTTCAAAAATGCGACCCTTTGACAGAGCAATAGTAATGCCAGCCATAGTAGAACTCCATTAAAAAATATTTAAACTTGATAAGGTGATTTTTAATAATTAACATTCTTTAATTTATGCGTTTTATTTTTGCTCCTAACTGCAGCAATTTATCTTCAATAAATTCATACCCTCGGTCGAGATGATAGATACGATCAATGATAGTCTCACCTTTTGCAATTATTCCCGCCAGCACCAGACTAGCAGAGGCTCGTAAGTCGGTAGCCATAACATTAGCGCCATCGAGACTATTCACACCGTGCACTACAGCGGTATTACCCTCAACCTCAATGTGGGCACCCATACGTTTTAGTTCTTGTACATGCATAAAACGATTCTCAAATATGGTCTCGGTGATAATTGCAGTGCCCTTGGCAACGCTATTTAATACCATAAATTGCGCCTGCATATCCGTAGGAAAAGCAGGGTAAGGTGCGGTTCTAAAATTTACAGAATTAAGTATGCCCTTCATTTCTATATCGATCCAATCTTTCCCTGATTTAATCGCTGCGCCAGTTTGGGTTAGTTTACTAATTACTGCATCAAGGGTATCTGTACCAACTCCCTTAAGATGGACCTTTCCGCCGCTAGCGGCGGTAGCCACTAAAAAAGTGCCGGCTTCAATACGATCAGCCATGACGTTATAGATTGTACTATGAAGAGCCTTAACCCCTTCAATAGTAATGACATCACTTCCGGCACCATAAATTTTTGCACCCATAGAAATTAAGCAATTAGCTAAATCCTTTACTTCTGGCTCACGCGCAGCATTCTCTAGTATCGTTGTTCCATGAGCTAAAGTTGCTGCCATCATTAAATTCTCAGTACCAGTGACGGTTACCATATCCATTACAATACGTACGCCGTTGAGTTGCTTTGCTCTAGCATAAATGTAGCCATGCCTAATATTAATTTCCGCCCCCATTGCTTGCAAGCCTTTTATGTGTTGATCCACTGGACGTAGACCAATAGCACAACCGCCTGGCAAGGAAATTTTCGCCTCACCTGTGCGCGCTAACATTGGTCCTAATACCAATATAGCAGCACGCATGGTTTTAACCATCTCGTAAGGCGCAACCAGCTCAGATAAGTGCGAGGCAGTTAATGTCGTCCCCAATTTCTTGTCTACTGTGATATTTACACCGATTGTCTTAAGTAAATTCAGCATAACGCCCACATCTTTAAGGTGGGGGACATTTTCTATTCTAAGAGTCTCATTAGTGAGCAAGCAAGCGCAAAGAATAGGCAGCGCAGCATTCTTTGCACCAGAGATAAAAACTTCTCCGGACAGTCTCGTGCCCCCGTGAATAACTAATTTTTGCATAAATTAGGATACATCTTAATTAATTGATTATATTAATAGTGACTATAAATTATACCGATTTAAATGTGTTTAAATTCTTTTCATCGTATTATCGCAAAAGATCGCACTATAAATCTAAACTTTCGATTTCTAGCACTACTGATTGAGCGGGCTTATGAAAGAAATAGTGAACTTAACCCAATGATAATTCATGCAGGAACTACGGCGAAGGCATGGTGAAAATGTCAAAATAGTCGTGAATGGGCATTAAACAGATTGCAAAACAAATCGGTTTAGGCGCGGGAATTGTTTATTCGGTAATTTAAAAAACAGTTAAATTTTAGTTTTCTGTCAATTGTCGAGAAATGCTTATTTTATAACCTCTAATTCACGCTTATACTGTGGCAAAAAATACTTATACATTTCGGGAGATTAGAATGAAAAAAACAACTATCCAGACTACTGATGCACCTCAGGCTATCGGTACGTACTCTCAAGCAATCTGTGTCAGTGGAGGAGATACGATTTATCTTTCTGGTCAAATTGGACTGGATCCAACTACTATGCAAATGGTGAGCGGTATCGAGTCTCAAATTCAACAGGTATTTTTGAATCTAAAAGCAATCACAACTGCTGTTGGAGGCAATTTAAGTCACATTGTAAAATTAAACATCTACTTAACAGACCTCGATAATTTTTCTGAAGTAAATAGAATTATGGCTGGTTATTTCGGCCAGCCATACCCGGCTAGAGCAGTAATAGGTGTGGTAGCTCTCCCACGAGGAGGCCTGGTAGAAATGGATGCAGTCATGGTACTAGAGAGGGATGTAAAATAGTGAAAAAGATAAAAATGCATTCTCTTATTACCGATAATTTTACTACTAAGGCGGCACAAGAGAAATTTTCAAAAATTGGAATCAGTCATGGAATTGATTTGTTGTTACATTTTCCGCTACGTTACGAAGATGAAACTCATCTTTACCCTATTGATAGTTTATCAGAAGGTACGATTATACAAATTGAAGGCATTATCATCCGTAATACAGTTATGTATCGTCCTAAGCGACAACTGGTTCTTAAAATAAAGGATGACAGTGGATCAATTTTTGTACGTTTTATTAATTTTTACAGTAGTCAAATAAAAACATACGCCGTGGGTAAACGGCTGCGTTTGTTGGGGGAAGTTCGATTAGGAGTTTTTGGTGCTGAAATGGTGCATCCAAAATGTCGTGTTGTACGCGAAGGTGAGTTATTACCGGATCTTTTGACGCCGGTCTATCCGACCACTGCCGGACTTTCTCAGAGAACAATCCGCAAATTGATTCAAAAAATATTAATTTGCAGTGATTGGGAACACAATTTACCAGAGATCTTGCCAAAAGAGATTCTTAAGAATTATCAATTACAAGGTTTAAAGGAAAGCGTGATGTTCTTACATCAGCCATCACCGAATACAGCAACTCAGTCACTTCATGAACGCACTCACCCCGCATGGCAACGTATCAAATTTGATGAATTACTCGCGCAACAACTGTCTATGCGCTTACATTACCAACAACGACGTAGTCACACGGCACCTGCATTACCAGCAAAAAATAAATTAACAAAGGCACTATTAGAATCCCTCTCTTTCAGCCTTACCAGAGCTCAAAAAGAGGCATTTTCAGAGATTAGCAAAGACCTTTCTGCGGCCTATCCAATGCAACGTTTATTACAGGGAGATGTTGGTAGCGGTAAGACCATAGTTGCAACGTTAGCTGCGTTACAAGCTATTGAGAACGGTTATCAGGTAGCGATTATGGTGCCTACCGAGATTCTGGCTGAACAGCACTATCAGAAACTCTCTGGTTGGTTAGAACCCATATTTCTTTCTTTAGGTATGACAATTGTGTGTTTATTTGGTAATCAAAAAAAGAGTCAGCGAAAAGCTGCTCTTATTGCCATTGCTAAAGGTAATGCTATGCTCTCCATTGGTACACATGCGTTATTCCAAGAACAAGCGGAATTCAATAACTTAGGACTTGCGATCATTGATGAACAGCACCGTTTCGGCGTCAATCAAAGACTGGCCTTACGTGCAAAAAGTGCCAAAATTAATTTGACCCCACACCAACTAGCAATGAGTGCAACACCTATTCCACGAACCCTAGCAATGAGTTATTACGCTGATCTCGATGTATCAGTAATAAATGAACTGCCTCCTGGCAGAACTCAAATAACAACTAAATTATTTTCTAACACTCGTCGTGAAGAAGTAATTTCCCGTATTAAAGAAGCCTGCGATGAAGGGAAACAAGCTTATTGGGTATGTCCACTCATTGAAGAATCCGAAACTTTACAACTTAGAACTGCTTTAGAGACTTATGCAACATTAAGTCTAATTTTTACAAACTTGAGAATTGGTATAGTACATGGACGGCTTCCATCACAAGAAAAATTAGCAGTCATGGAACTATTCAGACAAGGGGATATTCAATTACTAATTGCAACAACAGTAATTGAAGTGGGTGTAGATGTGCCCAATGCTTCCATAATGGTAATTGAGCATGCTGAACGTATGGGCTTATCACAATTACATCAATTGAGAGGGCGCATAGGACGGGGTATAGATGCTAGTATATGTATACTGCTGTACCAGAAACCACTATCAATTACTGCAAAAGAAAGACTTAAGATTATTTTTGAAAATACAAATGGCTTTGAAATTGCGCGACATGACCTGCGTTTACGCGGTCCGGGTGAATTTCTTGGCGCTCGTCAGAGTGGCGAGACTATGTTACGTTTTGCCGATACAGAACGAGATGAAAATCTATTGAATAATGCTTGCGATGCCGCAGAAAAAATACTATGTAATGACCCTGATTTAGCAAAAAATCATATCCGACGATGGTTAAAGGGAAAGGGGGAATATTTACAAGTATAAAATATCCATAAAATCACAAGCTCACAATCTATCATAAGTACTACAAACTAAAAAATATCAGAGTCTAATTACTTTAATCGACGTAATCGGATGTTAATGTATGATTCTAGAAACAAAAAATCTAACTCTCGGGTATCCAGAGAAATTTCTATGCCATGACCTAAATATCGTTATTAATTCTGGCGAATTTTGGGCAATACTTGGTCAAAATGGCTGCGGTAAAACCACTTTAATAAATACTTTAAGCGGTTTACGCTTTACTGATGCTCATCATAATACTAGCGTGACGGTGGACGGAAAAACACTGCGAAACTGGTCACGATATGAACTTGCAAGCAGGCTTGGTACCCTATTACAAGAAGAACCTGGTGAGTTCTGGGGGGATGTTGTCGAATATGTTTCGCTAGGTCGATACCCTCATCTCAAAAAATTATCTAATTGGAAGAATGCTGATCAAGAGATTGTTACCCAGGCTATGGAAAAAGTGGAACTGACTAACCTTGCTCGCCATCCTTTCAATACACTGTCTAGCGGTGAACGTCAACGTGCACGTATTGCGTTGTTGTTAGCGCAGTCACCGCATTGTTACCTACTAGACGAACCATTACAGTATCTCGATCTGCGTCATCAACTTCTTAACATGATGTTATTCAAGGAACTTGTTGTACAAGGTGGTGCAGTAATGATGGTATTACATGATACTACCTGGGTCAGCCGTTATTGTGATCACGTATTAATGTTATTTGAGAATGGCGAAACCTTATCTGGTTTAACAAAGGAAATATTAACTCGAAATAACCTTGAATCACTCTATCAGTGTCATTTAGATACATTTAATGTAGATCATGCGCGTCATTTCATACCGAAAACCTCACCAGGTGTATAATTTACAAACTAATACCCCTCTCCCCTTTATACTTTGCAATGGCCCATAAACCTCTCTGTCACGTTTTTACCGATGATCCAAACATCTCTATTCCAAATTTAATTGCTACGCTAAGTGTTATTCCGTTAGAACAGCATGGCATTACCCGCAACAGAATTAGTCCTTGTGCCTGTAAAATTATATCTAATTTACAACAAGCCGGTTACCTTGCCTTCGTAGTTGGCGGCGCAGTACGTGACTTATTGCTAGGATTGGAACCAAAAGACTACGATGTTGCTACAAATGCCACCCCTGAAGAAGTGCGAATCTTATTTCGTCGCTCACGTATCATAGGTCGTCGTTTCCGTCTGGTACATGTAATGTGCGGCAAAGAAACTGTTGAGGTATCAACATTTCGTGGTAACTTACCTGTCGATAAAAAAAATACAATAAAGGAAGATGCTGATGAGCATGGTCGCCTTCTTTCTGACAATATATTCGGCAGTCAAGAAGAGGATGCTATGCGACGAGATTTCACTGTTAATGCATTATTCTACAATCCAGCTAGTGAGGAGATTTTAGATTATCTAAACGGTTTTAATGACATTAAGGCAAGACAGTTACGCATCATTGGCGACCCTTTGCAACGTTATCGTGAAGATCCTGTACGAATGCTACGGGCAGTAAGATTCGTTGTTACGCTTGACATAAAAATGGATGCTGATACTGTCGCGCCTATCTGCAATCTTGCCCCATTATTACAGAATGTTCCGTCATCGAGATTATTCGATGAAATATTGAAATTATTACTCTCCGGTCATGCATTAACCTGCATGCTAGATTTATATGCACATGGGTTACATCATGACTTACTTCCAACGCTAGATCTATTAATGCAGCAAACGTCAGGAGGACATTTCATAACTCTTGTGCTCAAAAATACTGATGACCGCGTAAAACAGAATAAATCAGTATCCCCAGGTTTCTTATTCGCGGCTTTACTGTGGCATGAAGTATTAAAAATATGGAACTCACGACAAACGATGGGAGAAAAATCTATTCCAGCGCTACATAAAGCAATGAGCGATGTACTGATAGCACAAAATAAAAAACTGACAATTCCCCGACGATATAATGCCATCATGCAAGAAATATGGGTCATGCAACCACGTTTTCTTCTAAGAAAAGGTCGCAGACCTTTTCGTTTAATAGAACACCCACGTTTTCGTGCAGCCTATGATTTTATGCTGTTACGTTGCGAGAGTGGCGAGATAGATAAGAGTCTGAGTCAATGGTGGGAAACTTTCTTAAACGCTAATTTTAAGGAACAAGAGGCTATGTTACTCGAGGATATTGGAACAAAGAAACAAAGAAAAATCGTGAGTACTGTAAAATGATAATTAACCGCATGAAAGATCTTGATAATCTAATCTTAGGTGCGTTGGAGTAATTGATGCTGGGTAGTAAACCGAGATCAATGTGCCATGTTTTTATTGCATTAGGTAGTAATTTGGAGGATCCAGCTCTCCAAGTACGACGAGGATTAACTAAACTGACGCAGCTTCCTAGAAGTCGTTTATTAATAAAATCTTCGCTTTACCGAAGTGCGCCAATAGGAGAAATTAATCAACCTGATTTTGTCAATGCTGTGGCAAAAATTGAAACTAATCTTGCCCCGCATAATCTACTTGAATCTCTTCTCAAGATAGAGCAACAGCAAAAACGTATACGGATATTTCCCAATGGACCGCGTACACTCGATCTAGATATACTATTGTATGGTAACTTAGAGTGTCATGAGCATTTCCTAATTCTGCCTCATCCACGAATGCATCAGCGAGCTTTCGTATTGTGGCCACTCATGGAAATTGAGCCAAATTGTCACATTCCTGGTCATGGTCCCGTTGCCAAGTTACTAACTAAATGTCTAAAACAGAAAATCAGGAAAGAGTGAGAATTAATACAATCAAAAACGTATCACTCGATATACGATTCATCAGTATATTTTAATACAAGAATTTAAAGGTTTTACTATGAAAATCACACAGAGTACCCTGCAAAAAATGTACGTAAATAAAGAGAAGATATCTGCTCTAACTTGTTATGACGCAAGTTTTGCGACTCTACTAGAAAACGTCGGTATCGATATTTTACTGGTGGGTGATTCTTTGGGAAATGTATTGCAAGGAGCGGATACCACATTGTCAGTCACTCTAAAAGATGCGATTTATCATACTCGTTGTGTGGCAAACGGATCTAGCAAAGCATTAATTATGGTGGACATGCCTTTTGGCACATTCCAGATAACTCCAGAAAATGCTTTCAAAAATGCAGCCCAACTAATGGCAGCAGGCGCTGAGATAGTTAAAATTGAAGGTGGCCGAATCATGGCGAAGACGGTTGAGTTTCTGTCTCAAAGGGGTATTCCAGTATGTTCTCATATTGGCCTCATGCCACAATCTGTACATCAATTAGGTGGCTATACGGTACAAGGGAAAACTGTTCGTCAAGCAAAACAACTACTAGAAGATGCCGTCTTATTAGAGGAAGCAGGGGCAAGTATGTTGCTAATGGAGCTCATTCCTAGCTTACTTGCAAAAAAAATAACCGAGAGACTTTCTATTCCAACAATTGGTATTGGTGCAGGTATAAATTGTTCAGCGCAAATTTTAGTTCTATATGACATGTTAGGAATTTCTACTAACAAAGAGAAGAGATTTATAAAAAACTTCATGATAGGTGCAAATAGTATTCAAAACGCAGTAAAAAATTATATAGACGAAGTTAAAGCTGGGGAATTTCCAGGGCCGGAACATGAATTCTAATTAACAAACTAAGCATGGAAATTATTACCGATATACTATCTCTGCATGCACGTTTAAAGAAAGAATCTTGTATTGCTTTCATTCCAACTATGGGCAATCTTCACGCAGGTCATCTATCATTAGCAAAAATAGCCAGGAAGAAAGCCAGTTGTGTAGTAGTAAGTATTTTTGTAAATCGCTTACAATTCTCTGAAATAAAGGATTTTAATAAATACCCGCGCACTTTTGAGAGTGATTCCAAGTTACTCATAAATGAAAACGTTAACGTATTATTTGCCCCTCATGAAAGTGATTTATTTCCCCTAAAGCAAGAGTTTTTTGTAGAACCCCCATTGTTTGCAAATATACTAGAGGGAGAATTTCGTCATAATTTCTTTCGTAATGTAGCCACGATAGTCTTAAAATTTTTTAATCTCATACATCCCCAGATCGCATTATTTGGAAAAAAAGACTACCAGCAGCTAAAAATCATATCTGCAATGGTGCAACAGCTAAATCTACCCATTGAAATTATTGCAGGTGAAACTATTCGTACACAAGATGGCCTAGCATTAAGCTCTCGCAATCTCTATCTGAGCACGGATGAACGCTCAAAAGCTACACGTCTATATCAGGTTTTATTAGAAATAAAAATTCAGGTAGAAAGCGGTAGTAAAGATTTTCAAAGCTTACAAAACAAGGCGAGAGAAATTTTAAAAAACCGTGGTTGGGAAGTTGATTACATTGCGCTACATCAACGCAACACATTAGCTCCGGCACAAGCAAATGTTCAAGATCTGGTGGTATTGGGAGCTGCCCGATTGGGGAATACAAGATTAATAGATAACTTAGAGATATCGACTAAAATTTAAATTAATCGAACTAACCCTCTCTTTCTATTTTTCCGCTTTAAAAAAACCGACCTACCATCCCATCTTACAACAGGAGGTAGATCGGGTTGTGTAGCTAGCCTACTTTAGAGCTTGGTGAAGACAGGTATCACAGCCCCAGCTATGCTGTTGAC
>BJGV01000009.1 GCA_014190895.1 Nitrosomonadaceae bacterium
AAAAAAACCGGAGGAAAAAAAAGCAGCAGCAAAAAAACCGGCAGCAAAAAAAGCAGCAGCAAAAAAACCGGCAGCAAAAAAAGCAGTAGCAAAGAAACCGGCGGCAAAAAAAGCAGCAGCAAAAAAACCGGCGGCAAAAAAAGCAGTAGCTAAGAAACCGGCAGCAAAAAAAGCAGTAGCTAAGGCAACAAATACACCCGCTATTGTCAGCAGCTCGGCTTCTAGTTGGCCATTTCCAATCTCGGGCTCACGCCCTTAGGCTTGTGGATATTGCTGCAAACAGCCCTAGCTAGAAGATTAGGGTTGTTTGCAGATTTCATTTTTACTTGATTTAATTAAATATTTTTTTATCTTAGGCTATTAATTTTTCTGCTAAGATTTTTTTTACTTGTGCGGGGTTAGCTTTGCCAGTAGTAGCCTTCATTACCTGCCCAAAAAAGAAATTAAAAGCCTTCACTTTTCCATTACGATAATCAGACACCTGTCGTGGATTGGTAAAAAAAATTTCATCAATAATTCTTTCAATTTCTTCTTTGCTTGAAACTTGTTTTAAATTCTTTGTTTCAATAATAGCGTCAGCAGTAACTCCATCCATACTATTCCACATATCATTCAGCACATCCTTAGCGGTTTTGCCTGAAATAGTCCCATCAACAATGCGCAACAATAATCCGGCTAACTGTTGTGCAGAAATTAAAGAAACAACAATGATTTTGCTCTCTTGATTCAGGCGAGTAATAATTTCACCCACAACCCAGTTAGCGCAAAGTTTTGCGTGTGTGTTACCAACTATTTTCACAACTTCTTCAAAATAATCAGCCGTGGTTATATCGGCAGTTAACATTGCAGCATCATATGCAGAAAGTGCATAGATCTTATGGATGTCATTAACGGTAGCCATGTGGCAAGACTGCTTAATCAAAATATCCGGATTTGTTTCAGGTTTTGTACCAAATTGTTCTCGGAGAGCATCCGCGTAACTAGTCGTATCATGTGCCATAAAACGACAAGATCGTTGCATTGGAAGTTCTGGCATAGAATTATTAATTTGCTCAATCCACTTTTGTGATATTTCTAATGGCAATAAATCTGGATCCGGAAAGTAACGGTAGTCTTGTGCATTTTCTTTATTTCGCATGACTCGAGTTTCACGTTTACTGGAATCAAACAATACTGTCGCTTGCTGAATTTTTCCACCACTCTCTAGAGTATCAATTTGCCATTGTGCCTCATAGTCTATGGCTTGCTGCAGAAAACGGAATGAATTTAGATTTTTTATTTCCCGACGCGTACCGAGTGTGTTTTCTCCCAATCTACGTATTGATACATTAGCATCGCAACGAAACGAACCTTCCTGCATATTGCCATCGCAGATACCAATCCAGCGAACTAGGGAGTGCAAGGTTTTAGCAAAAGCTATCGCTTCCGAGCTGCTGCGCATATCTGGTTCAGAAACAATTTCTAGCAAAGGGGTGCCAGCACGATTGAAATCAATGCCAGTAACGCTATCAAAATCTTCATGTAGAGATTTCCCTGCATCTTCTTCTAAATGTGCCCGAGTAAGACGTATATTTTTATTGTGCTCACTACCATAGTGACCTGCTTGAATTTTGATAGAGCCACCTTGAACTACTGGCAATTCATATTGACTGATTTGATAACCTTTCGGCAGATCAGGATAAAAGTAATTTTTACGTGCAAAAATAGACACAGGGTTGATTGTTGCACCTACCGCTAGGCCAAATTTGATTGCTCGTTCTACCGCATCACGATTCAATACCGGTAATACTCCCGGAAACCCAATATCTATTAGGCAGGCCTGAGCATTTGGTAAAGCACCAAATATAGTTGAGGCGCCAGAAAATATTTTTGATTTGGTTGAGAGCTGTGTATGTACTTCAAGACCAACAACTATTTCCCATTGCATTTCTTTTTCCCCAAAGACTTTGGTTCTATAATAATTTTACTGTGTAAATGGCATTTGAGCATGCCAGTCCATGACTTGCTGATACTGGTATGCGACATTTAACATTTGTGCTTCAGAAAAGTAATTTCCAATGATATGTAATCCTACCGGTTTGCCTTCGTTGCCAAAACCTGCTGGAATTGACATGCCTGGCAAGCCGGCTAGGTTAGTCGCAATAGTATAGGCATCCGATAGATACATGCGTAAAGGGTCGTTACTTTTCTCCCCCAAAGAAAAAGCAGTTGTGGGTGAGGTTGGCCCCATAATAATATCGCATTGTTTGAATGCTTCTATAAAATCTTGTGCGATCAAACGTCGCAATTTTTGGGCTTGAATATAGTAAGCATCGTAATACCCGTGAGATAAAACATAGGTGCCAATTAAAATGCGACGTTTCACTTCCGCACCAAAACCTTGGGCGCGACTTTTCTGATACATGTCATTAAGATCAGTGTATTTTGGGGCACGGTACCCATAACGAACCCCATCAAATCGAGAGAGATTGCTGGATGCTTCTGCTGGAGCCAGTACATAGTAAACAGGAATTGAAAGTTTTGTGTTGGGTAATGATATTTCTACAGTTTTTGCACCGAGCTTGCGATATTCTGTAATAGCTGCTTCGACTGCACGAGCCACATCATCACTCATCTCTTTAACAAAATACTCTCTTGGAAGACCAATGCGCAGGCCATCCAATGGCTTCCCTAAATCATGCGTGTAATCTTCTTTTTCTCGTTGCAAAGTGGTTGAGTCTCGTGGATCAAAACCCACCATAACATTTAACATCAATGCCAGATCTGCTGCCGATTTTGCTATTGGCCCACCTTGATCAAGACTTGAAGCAAACGCAATCATGCCATAGCGTGATACTAGTCCATAAGTCGGTTTTATGCCAGAAACGCCACATAACGCAGCTGGTTGACGAATAGAGCCGCCAGTATCAGTACCGGTAGCAGCTGGTGCCATGCGGGCGGCAACTGCACAAGCTGAACCACCAGAACTTCCACCCGGAACAGTTGCAATATTCCATGGATTTTTTACGGGACCATAAAATGAAGTTTCGTTACTTGAACCCATGGCGAATTCATCCATATTAGTTTTACCAATATTTACTGCGCCAATTTTATTAAAGTGTTCAATGACACCAGCATCATAAGGAGAAATAAAGTTCGATAACATTTTCGATCCACAAGTGGTCAACCATCCTTTTGTGCAGAAAATATCTTTTTGTGCGATAGGGATGCCAGTCAATGGATGAGCGTCACCGGATGCAATTATTGCATCTGCATTACGTGCTTGAGCAAGACTCATCTCTTCATTAATTGTGATGAAAGCATTGTAATTTGGATTTAGTGCCTTTATCCGTTTTAGAAATTCACAAGTTAGTTCAACACTAGAAATTTCTTTTTGCGCAAGTAGCGCGGAGAGTTGCTTGAGACTGGAATTCAGCATAGAAGTTATAAAATTCGGGAGTAATTACAAAAAAGAAGATTTGTCTTAAAGTTGAGCCCGCTCCTCACGCCTCACTCAATAACTTTTGGCACCAAATAAAACCGCGCCTCTACTTGAGGCGCTATTGATTGAAACAATTTATGCTGGTCTGTTTCGGTTACTACGTCATCACGCAGTCTTTGTACGGCATCTTGGGGGTGAGACATGGGTTTAATGGCAGATGTATCCACAGCCTGCATTTGTTCTATTAAACTAAAAATGCCAGTTAACTGGGCTAATGTAGCACGTGCCTCATCTTCGCCCACCTCAATTCGGGCAAGATTTGCAACACGCTTTACGTCGTCAAGAGATAGTGACATGAGTTACCAAAATTTCTATACACATACAATAAGTAGTAGGGTAACATAGCTGATCTGTTTGACGTATTATTTTCATCTGCTTTTATTGTCATTATTCATAATCTCCGCTGCCATGTTGAAATTTATAAATAACACCTTATTAAAAAATTATTTTTCAACTGATATGGCCATAGATCTGGGTACAGCCAACACCTTGATTTACGTTCCTGGCAAAGGCATTGTGTTGAATGAACCCTCGGTAGTAGCAATACGTCAAGGTGATGGGGAAGGTGGCAAGAAAATAGTTGAGCAAGTAGGGCTTGGAGCCAAATTAATGTTGGGGCGTACGCCTGGTAATATCACTGCCATTCGGCCAATGAAAGATGGAGTAATTGCAGATTTTACCATTACAGAACAGATGCTTAAGTATTTCATACGAAAAGTAAGTCCTCCCCGTTTATTTTCCGTGAGTCCGCGCATTGTAATTTGTGTCCCCTATGGATCTACTCAGGTAGAGCGTCGTGCCATTCGCGAAGCAGCTTTTGGGGCTGGCGCGCGAAGAGTTGAATTAATTGAGGAACCTATGGCCGCAGCCTTAGGTGCCAATTTGCCAATTGAGGAGCCGATTGGTTCAATGGTGGTTGATATTGGCGGAGGAACCACAGAAGTTGGAGTGATTTCGCTCGGTGGTATTGTGTACGCAAATTCAGTGCGCGTAGGCGGAGATAAATTTGATGCAGCCATTATCAATTATATTCGCCGCAATTATGGCATGCTCATCGGCGAAGTTACTGCCGAAAAAATTAAGAAACAAATTGGTTCGGCCTTTCCTGGGTCAGAGGTACGTGAAATGGAAATTAAAGGCCGCAATCTTGCAGAAGGAATTCCGCGCAGTTTCTCAATTTCCAGTAATGAAATTTTAGAATCTCTGGCCGAACCCTTGAATCATATTATCAGTGCGGTTAAGTTTGCATTAGAACACACACCGCCTGAACTTGGCTCAGACATCGCTGAAAGAGGTATGATTTTAACTGGCGGCGGCGCATTACTGCGCGATATTGATCGTCTAATCATGGAAGAAACTGGTCTACCAGTAATTATTGGAGAAGACCCTCTTAACTGTGTAGTTCGGGGATCGGGTATTGCATTAGATAATATCGATCAAGTAACTAGTATATTTACTCATGATTAAATAAGTATCAGATTAAGATTAAGACTGAATCCATCGTTAACTGGGTGTAAGTATAAGAGCCATGGAATATCAGATCTAATGGAGATAATCCCACAGTCTTTTAAATACACTCCAGGGGCATTTATGCGACTGGCATTCCTTCTCCCGTTATCACTACTGATAATGTTAACTGATAACCATTTCAAGTATCTCCCAGAAATACGTCAAATTCTTGCTACCGCGATCTATCCGCTACAAATAATATCTACTGCACCAGTAACAGCATATGCTCGAATAAATGAAATTTTCAGCAGCAATCAACAGTTAATTAATGAAAATAGGCACCTTAAAAGGCAACACTTCATTGACTCTGCTCAAGTCCAGGGGGTGTTAGCATTAGAAACTGAAAATAAACAACTACGTAAGCTATTAGAAATTAGACAGCAAGATAAGAATAAAGCTGTCATGGTAGAAATTGTTTCTATACCACGTGACCCCTTTAGTTACAAAATTACAGTTGATAAAGGTAGCCAGAATGGCATTCAACCAGGCCAGGTGGCAATCGATGATGTGGGGGTAATTGGTCAAGTTACGCGCACTTATCCATGGTCGTCTGAAATTACCCTAATTACCGATCCTGAACATTTCGTACCGGTACAGACGATACGAAATGGTCTGCGCTCGGTAGTTTCTGGTACAGGCAAAGATGGAATCTTGACATTAAATTATCTAGCAATTAATGCAGATATTCAAGAGGGTGATTTATTAGTTACTTCCGGAATAGATGGTATTTACCCTCCGGGTTTGTTAGTGGCAGTGGTATCAAAAATAGAACGTGATGTTGCACACACCTTTGCCCGTATTATTTGCGCCCCAGTTGCCGGAGTAAATCTGAATCGGCAATTATTGGTTCTCTCCCCACTGTTGCCTGGCCTAGAAGATTTAACAAAAAAGATCGGCATTCAGATTAAGACAAAGGAGCGGTAAGCGACTAATGCCCATTGAGTATACCAAACAAGAAATTGTGCGGCCTATTAAGGCCCGCTTCATTATATTTAGCCTGATAGTAGCGCTATTGCTAAATCAACAGTCTTTACCAGGTATTATGTCATTACTGTGCCCAGACTTCCTTGCACTAGTGATACTTTACTGGAATATCTATCACTCAAAACAATTTGGCATGGGTGCCGCCTTTAGTATGGGTCTGTTGATGGATGTGAGTGAAGCTAACGTACTTGGCCAGCATGCTATGGCGTATAGTGTCATGATTTTTTTTGTGTCAACGTTGTGTCAGCGTTTTCAAATGTTTCGGCTACCAGAGCAAATTTTTCAGATTGGATTGCTGTTACTCGCAGCGGAGTCCCTCATTCTTTTAATAAAGTTATTAAATGGAGCACAATTTCAGGATTGGAATTTTTTCTTCGCCAGCCTTATCGGCGCCCTATTCTGGCCCCTGCTCGTCTTTTTTTTAAGAAAATTAAGCTCCGGGGCACATTAGCCATAAATGCACTATGAAACGTAAAGCAGAGCTTCTCAATTATCCGCGTCAATTATATTATTTCCAACAGCGACTCGGCATCAGTGTCGGATTTATAGTACTGTTATTTCTTTTGCTCCTCGCTCGTTTCTGCTATTTACAAATATGGCAATACGAGCATTACCAAACTCTGGCAGAAAAAAATCGCATATCTGTCCTCCCAATCTTGCCTAATCGGGGATTAATTTTTGATCGCAATGGAGAAATATTAGCCGCTAATTATCCGGCGTACACGCTAGAAATTATACCGAGCAAGACTATCGATCTTGAAAATACTATTAACAAATTAGCCTCTATAATTAATATAGAGATAAAAGATCGAAAGTATTTTAATAAATTGGTGAAGGAGAACGGAGGGCTTGAAAGTTTACCTATTCGCGCTCGTTTGTCCAGTGCTGAGGTGGCACGTTTTTCTGCTAACCACTATCTCTTTCCTGAAGTAGATCTTAGAGCACGTTTATTTCGTCAATACCCAAGAGGAGATGCTGCCTCACACGCAATAGGCTATATTGGCCGCATTAATGATAAGGATTTAAAAAAATTAGAAATTAATGAGGAGTTAGCTAATTACCGTGGTTCACAACATATAGGGAAAATTGGTATTGAGCAAAGTTATGAGAAAGAGCTACATGGCATAACCGGTCTTGAGAAGATAGAAACTAACTCAATTGGTCGATCCATAAGAACCATATCACGCACCCCACCAATCTCAGGCAATAATCTAACGCTGACATTAGATATTAAATTACAAGAAGTAGCAGAAAAAGCATTCGGAAATAGACGGGGTGCGTTGGTGGCGCTTGATCCCAATAACGGAGAGGTGCTTGCGTTTGTCAGCAGACCTGGGTTTGATCCCAATCTCTTTGTTAATGGCATCGATCTGGATAGTTGGAATTTGCTCAATAACTCAACGGACAGGCCGCTCAATAACCGTGCTTTAAGTGGCTTATATCCGCCCGGATCGACTTTCAAACCATTTATGGCACTGGCTGGTCTTGAGCTCAAGCAACGTACGCCCGAGCACACCATAAGGGATTTGGGATACTTTAGTTTACCTGGGAGCACGCATCGTTTCCGAGATTGGAAGGTCGGGGGACATGGGGACGTAAACATACATAAGTCGCTAGTTATCTCATGTGATACTTATTACTATGGACTTGCTAATGATCTTGGTATAGACAGTATTCATGATTTTATCAGTCAATTTGGGTTAGGGAAGAAAACAGGAATTGACATTGAGGGAGAGGCTGCTGGTCTATTGCCCTCAAAAGAATGGAAAATGAAGCAATATAAGAAAAAGTGGTACGTTGGCGATACTATTTCCGTTGGTGTTGGACAAGGATACAACCTCACTACACCTTTGCAATTGGCCTTCGCTACTACGATACTTGCCAGTCAAGGAAAAGCTTTCCGACCCCGATTTTTGAAGAAGATCCAAGATAGTAGTACCGGTA
Organism: Nitrosomonadaceae bacterium; assembly: GCA_014190895.1. GTDB lineage: Bacteria > Pseudomonadota > Gammaproteobacteria > Burkholderiales > Nitrosomonadaceae > BJGV01. Next base: position 7,919 of record BJGV01000009.1, read on the forward strand.
AGATATACAAAAGTGTGGCACAACCACTATACACCCTCAATTTTGAACCAAATAATTTTAAGTGGATTAAAGATGCATTAATAGATGTGACTCAGCCTGGAGGCACCGCTGCTATTGCGGGCGCCAATGCTGCCTATACTTTTGCCGGTAAGACCGGCACGTCACAGGTGGTTGGTATGAAACAAGGTGAAAAATATAATGAGAGTAAAGTGAAAGAGCATCACCGCGATCACGCCTTGTTTATTTCTTACGCGCCGGCAGAAAAACCAAGCATCGTGTTATCTGTATTAGTAGAAAATGGCGGACACGGCGGCTCTTCTGCTGCACCAATTGCGCGCCAGATAATGGATTACTTTTTACTTGGTAAGCTACCTGTGGAAGAGGCAACAAGAATCGTGGACGAGGAGGAAGGTACGCATGATTAGTTTTCTTATATCTATATGGCGTTATCTTACGCGCCATGTAGATAATTTCTTATTAGGCAGTATCTTCCTATTGATGTTGACCGGTCTGGTCACGCTCTACAGTGCTACCGATGGCAACCTAGAACGCTTAACAGGCCAAGCAATTAACATGCTGACGGCACTTAGTTTCATGTGGTTAGTTGCCAATGTTCCATTACGGGATATATTACGTCTTGCAGTGCCAATATACGTAGTTGGTCTCATTTTGTTAATCGGTGTAGCGTTATTTGGTGAGATTAATAATGGTGCGCGCCGATGGTTGAATATTGGGATTACCCATATTCAACCATCGGAATTAATGAAAATTGGCGTACCACTGATGTTGGCATGGTATTTTGATCGACGTGCAGCAACTTTGGGGACCTTAGATTATGTAATAGCAACAGTACTACTATTAGTGCCGGCGCTTTTAATTATGCGTCAACCAGATTTAGGCACCGCGTTGTTAATTATCTCTAGCGGTTTCTATATACTTTTTCTTGGGGGGTTATCATGGCGTATCATGACTGGGCTGTTAGTATCTATAGCAGGTAGCCTTCCTATTCTTTGGTCAATGATGCATGATTACCAACGACAACGTATCGCAACATTATTTGATCCAACTCAGGATCCATTAGGTTCTGGCTATCACATTATTCAGTCTACCATTGCGATAGGCTCAGGCGGCCTGATAGGAAAAGGTTGGCAGCAAGGTACCCAAACTCACCTTGATTTTCTTCCCGAGAAGAGTACCGATTTTATTTTTGCAGTATTCTCTGAGGAGTTTGGATTGATTGGCAATATTACGCTGTTATTTCTTTATGCGTTAGTGATAGGACGCAGCATAGTGATTGCTGCTGATGCGTCGACCCAATTTACTCGTCTTATCTCCGGCTCGATTACCTTAACTTTCTGTACTTATATTTTTGTGAACATAGGCATGGTTACAGGTATTTTGCCGGTGGTGGGCGTACCGCTCCCATTAATTAGTTATGGCGGCACTTCGATGGTAACTATCCTCCTAGGTTTTGGTATCTTAATGAGTATAAGAACACATGCCACACTAGTTAAAGCGTGATACAAAAAAATTGTAGAGACAAAAATATATTGGGTTATTCATCTATCTCCTCAATAGGAGTGACCTCAAGCATATTAGCAATTTTTCTTACTTTTTTTCTGGGGTGTAGCAATACTTTGAGAAAAGATACATCAGAAAAGACGCCCCTTATTACAACAAAAAAAAGCGGTAGTTACTATCTTGACGATGGTCCCGGAGATAATCAACCGCCTCATCTTAATTTGATTCCTGATGCCACCCCCCGAGTAGAACCTTTGCGTAAAATAAACATGCGGCCTTATGTTGCGCTTGGAAAACTTTATGTGCCAATGACTGCCCTGGGATTATATAAAGAGCAAGGAATGGCTTCATGGTATGGCCGCCGTTACCATAAACAGAAAACTGCATCTGGCGAGATTTATGATATGTATGCCATGACTGCTGCTCACGCTACTTTACCATTACCCAGTTACGCCCGCGTAACCAACATTGTTAATAAAAAATCTGTGGTGGTTCGTATTAATGATCGCGGACCATTTCTCTCTAATCGGTTAATTGATCTTTCCTACACTGCTGCTTATAAGTTAGATGTGCTCAATGGTGGAAGTGCCTTGGTAGAGGTGGAAAGTATTGTTCCCACAGAGAGCAACGCAGATTGAAGTGCGGAGCAAGTTTGTTAAATGGTGGTAATATTCCAATCGAAGCTGGCTAGACAGTCGCTGCCTTTTTTCAGCAATGAAAAATAGGGAGAGGAAAGTCCGGGCTCCATAGAGTAGGATGCCGGCTAATGACCGGCCGCCGTGAGGCGAGGAATAGGGCCACAGAGACGAGCGTATTAAATTACGGTGAAACGCGGTAACCTCCATCTGGAGCAAGACCAAATAGGCAGGCTATGACGTTACTCGCTGAGCCTGCGGGTAGGTTGCTTGAGTGCACGAGTAATCTTGCGCCTAGAGGAATGACTGTCCAAGACAGAACCCGGCTTATCGGCCAGCTTCACTTATTTTTAAACAGATTCTCTAACTGATTAAGAAAACCCTATCTGTAAGTAGTTTTTTTATAAGGCCCCTCATTGAACGTTTCCATGCCCTGTGTAGGCAGCCCTTTTTAAGCGTTGAATTTCTTCTAGTTTAAAATTTATCCCCCTATTTATTTAGCATGTCTCTCCACATTTAGGAAGATATGCTCTGCTTGTCTCTTCACTCTTTATCCCGTAATTGGAAACTGTCAACTCTCTTCTTGACTTCGTCATTTCTTTTAATTAAAGTGGGTAAAAGTGGGTAAAAGTGGGTAAATTTGAGATACTAAAAACTGTATCTTCTATATTAAAAGAAAAAAGAACAAAGGATTGAAATGTTTCGCGGTGTCACACAACTAAATTTAGATAACAAAGGAAGACTTGCGGTGCCTGCAAAGTATCGTGATAGTTTGATAACTGCTTGTGCCGGACATCTGGTCATCACTGTAGATTCTCCCAAATGTCTGTTGATTTATCCTAAGTCAGCTTGGGAGCCCATAGAACAAAAACTTAGCAACTTGTCTAGTTTTCATCCGCAAATTCGCAGTCTACAGCGTCTCTTAATTGGTAATGCTAACGATGTAGAAATGGATAGTGCCGGACGCATCTTGGTGTCATTGCCTCTGCGTCAATTTGCTGAGTTAACAAAAAATGTTGTGCTGGTAGGACAAGGCGCAAAGTTCGAGCTATGGGATGAAGAGAAATGGAATCAACAGATTCAAGACTCTCTTACTCTTAGAAATGATGATATGTCGTCAGAACTTTACGGCTTCTCCTTGTGATTTCTTAGTAATGAATTTATATGCATATTACGGTTTTGCTACATGAGGCAGTGGATGCGCTAGAAATCAAATTAAATGGAACTTATGTTGACGCTACTTTCGGTTATGGCGGACACAGTCGTCAGATACTGAAACGTTTAGGAAGAAACGGAAGATTAATAGCGTTTGACAGAGATCCAATCGCAGTAATGAAAGGGCGAGATATTGAAGATGTGCGTTTTTGTATTGTGCATAGTAAATTTTCGCAGATACAGAGAATATTACAGAAAATGAATGTGAATCAAGTAGATGGCATATTGTTAGACTTAGGGGTATCTTCAACACAACTTGAAGAGGCGTCGCGTGGGTTTAGTTTTCGTTCCGATGGGCCACTTGATATGCGTATGGACACAAGCACTGGTCAGACCGCTACAGAATGGCTTGCTTCCGTTCCAGAGAAAAAGTTAGGACAGGTAATAAAAGAATATAGCGAGGAACGATTTGCTAAAAATATCGCAAGAGCAGTTGTTGCAGCAAGAATGCAACAGCCCATTGTTACGACACTTCAATTAAGTACGATTGTGGCAACAGCCGTGCGCTCACGTGAACCAAACCAGAATCCGGCAACACGTACTTTTCAAGCCATACGAATTTATCTTAATCAGGAACTTGAAGAATTGTCTTCGACTTTACCGCAATGTTTGGAACTTTTAAATCTAGGGGGGAGATTAGTGACCATTAGTTTTCATTCGTTAGAGGATAGGATAGTTAAGCACTTCATGCGTGCAGCCTCAAATCCAGATACTTTGCCTAAGGGGGTGCCATTAAGAGCAAAAGAAGTGCGACATTTAAGTTGTCAGAAATTACAATTAATGGGCAAGGCAATACGCCCCAAGACAGGTGACATTGTTTCTAATGCTCGAGCAAGAAGCGCAGTAATGCGAGTAGCGGAGCGCATTGATCTGAATAATTGCGGAGCGTGAGTAATAATTCACAGTAATAAGAATTCTATGACTAGACTAAATATTTTTTTGATTTTAATTATGATTGTTTGTGGATTAAGTATTGTGACTTCACAGCACAGGGCGCGTAAACTTTTTTCGGAACTAGAAGAGGAGCAAAAATTAGCAGAACAACTAACAATAGAGTGGGGGAAATTACAACTTGAACAAAGCACCTGGGCTATGCGTTCGCGCGTTGAAAGGATTGCTACCAAACATTTATTAATGAGAGTGCCAGATGCACCATATATTCAGACCATCTCATTAATTGATCATCATAATTTAACCGTTCTTGGAAAAAAACTAGATCCATGACACAAAATCTAGAATCCCATATTGTTTTACCAGCATGGCGCTCACGTATGCTGTATGGATTATTGATACTAAGTTTAATTGGGTTAGTAGGGCGAGCTTTTTATTTACAGGGTATACATAAGGATTTTTTGCAACAAAAAGGTAGTTCCCGTTACAGTCGTGTACTAGAAATGGGTACGCAGAGGGGAATGATCACGGATCGACATGGAGAACCGCTTGCAATTAGTACGCCGGTAGATTCAGTGAAGGCAAATCCACGAAAGATTAATGCAACACCCGAGCAATTGAAGAAATTAGCAGATTTAATAGAGACTAATGTCCCTGATATAAAAAAGAATCTTAATAGTCGGCAACGTGATTTTGTGTACCTTAAAAGACACGTTTCACCCGATGTAGCAAAAAAGATAATCCAACTTGCTATACCAGGTATATCTCTTGTAAGGGATTTTCGTCGTTATTATCCAACAGGCGAACAAACATCACACATGCTCGGTTTCACAGATCTGGATGACAATGGACAAGAGGGAATAGAACTGGCATTGCAAAAAACACTTGCAGGTGGGGTTGGTAGTCGTCGTATTATTTGGGATAGGCGTCATCGCGTTATCGAGGGCGTTGGAAACGTAAACGAACCTACGCCAGGAAAAAACATAGCGTTATCAATTGATAGTAAGATCCAATACTTGGCCTATCGTGAGTTGAAACAGGCTATTGAGGTTAATCAAGCTAAGGCCGGCGGGATTGTAGTGCTGGATACACAGACTGGCGAAGTATTGGCATTGGTTAATCTTCCTACTTATAATCCTAACAATCGAATGAGAGCAAAAGGTGGCAGGGCCCGTAATAGGTCGGTAATAGATACATTTGAGCCAGGGTCAACTCTCAAACCGTTTACCGTAGCGGCGGCTCTTGAGGCGCGTAAAGTGACACCTAACATGGAGTTCCAGACGGCGCCTGGTACTCTCACCATAGGCAATAGAACGATACATGATACCCATAATTATGGGCGCGTGACGGTAGAACAAGTAATTCAAAAATCTAGCAATGTAGGTGCTGCAAAAATTGCCTTGTTGTTATCTCCACAAACACAATGGGAAACTTTGAGTGGCTCCGGTTTTGGCGCATCCACTGGGTCAAAATTCCCCGGGGAGGCTAACGGCACACTTCATCCATTTAAGAAATGGGGGCAGATAGAGCAAGCCACCATATCTTATGGCTATGGTATTTCAGTGAGTCTTTTGCAGCTAGCCCGAGCTTATACTTTATTCTCTTCAGAGGGGTATTTGAAATCAGTGTCGCTATTGAAAATTGATGCACCAGTAGAGGGAAAACAGGTAATTTCACGGGATACAGCTCTTGCTGTAAGCAAAATGCTAGAGATGGTGGTGGGACGTGAAGGCACTGCACAGCTTGCGCAAATCAATGGATATAGAGTGGCAGGAAAAACTGCTACTACACATAAAACTGAGGGTCGTGGTTACTCAAAGAATCGTTATACCGCAACATTTGTTGGCTATGCCCCAGCTTCTAATCCACGTTTAATTGTTGCAGTAATGCTGGATGAGCCCTCAGCCGGCCAACATTTTGGGGGTCAGGTAGCCGCACCTATTTTCAGTCGTGTGATGGGGCGTGCTTTGGAGATTCTGAATATACCGCACGATACACCCATTAAAAATATGTCGTTATTGCCAATAACACTAAACCCCAAAGGCGATGTGTGAATTTAGAATCTAAAGAACGACCAAGAATCCAAGCGGACTTACGTGCCATCAGTTGTCTTAGCGTCATTATTAACAATCTTACTACAGATAGTCGTAGGATAAAACCAGGGGACACATTTCTTGCTTATGCTGGACAGAAATACGATGCTCGTCAATTCATTTCTGAAGCTATTGCAGCGGGAGCAAATGCAGTGTTGTGGGAACGTCATGGTTTTGCATGGAATCCGGCATGGAAGATACCTAATTTGCCGATAACTCAATTGCGAGTCAAAGCAGGACTTCTTGCTAGTTATATATATGACTATCCGTCAAAGCAATTAAATCTTATAGGGATTACAGGAACCAACGGCAAAACCTCATGCAGTCACTGGATAGCCGAAACGCTAACTGCTTTAGGAAAAAAAACCGCAGTCATTGGTACATTAGGAGATGGTTTTTTAGGTACATTGCAACCCAGCTCTAATACCACACCAGATCCTATTTTGTTACAGCAGAAAATAGTCGACTATCTAAAACTTGGTGCCAAGTACGTGGCGATGGAAGTGTCATCACATGGGATAGAACAAGGACGAATTCATGGCTCTACATTTACGACAGCCCTGCTGACTAATCTGTCACACGATCACCTTGATTATCATGGCAGTATGGAAGCATACGCTAAAATAAAAGCACGGTTGTTTAAATGGCCCGGTCTCAAGTGCGCCGTGCTTAATCTAGATGAGAAATTTGGTGAGACACTGCTAAAAAAACTTATAGACAAAGATGTAAAAGTTGTTGGATACGGATTTAAAAAACCAAAAATTAAAAATCTAAATTTTAAAAAATTTAGATTAGTGTGCGGGCATAATCTTAAGGTAAGTAATCATGGTCTAGAGTTTGATGTAGAGTTTGGGACCGAGTGTGTAAAGTTTGAGACCCGTTTATTAGGTAGATTTAATGCTTCAAATTTATTGGCAGTACTGGCCACTTTGTTAACCAATGAGATCAAATTAACTGATGCTGTGCTGGCGTTGCAGCAAGTTCATCCAGTGATGGGGAGAATGCAAAGATTAGGTGGCGGCAATCATCCAGTAGTGATAGTAGATTATGCTCATACCCCAGATGCTCTAGAAAGAGTGTTAATGACGTTACGTGAAATCTCTCTCAGCCTCGATCCCTTGTTAAAAACTAAAACTCAAGATTCAAAATTAATCTGTGTATTTGGTTGCGGTGGTGAGCGTGATAAAAGTAAACGCCCCCTCATGGGCGGAGTAGCCACAAGGCTAGCAGATAGGGTCATTGTTACTAGTGATAATCCGCGCGGTGAAAATCCATTTACCATTATCCATGAAATCCTAGAGGGCGTATATAAAGACAATTATTATGTAGAAGCAGATCGGGCATCAGCAATTTATCTGGCGATACAAGGCGCGTGTAAAGATGATGTAGTGTTGGTTGCCGGTAAAGGACATGAAGAGTATCAGGAAATCAGCGGACAAAAGCACCCCTTTAACGATGTGAAGCTCGTGCAACAAATACTCCAAAGCTCGATAATCGGAGTGAAGGTATAGAGATGATGATGATGCGAGAAGTCGCCGACGTATTGCATGCAGAATGGAATGCTAGAGATGTACTTTTTACCGGCGTGAGTACTGATAGTCGTACGGTAAAAATGGGTGAGTTATTTATTGCTCTGAAGGGAGATAAATTTAATGGGCATGAATTCGTTACTGAAGCAGAAGAACGGGGAGCTGTAGCGGTAATAGTGAATCAAGAGTCAGGAGCTAAGAATAAGAAATCAGGCATCCCTTTAATGCTAGTGAAGAACACGCGGTTGGCTTTAGGGCAATTAGCAGGACATTGGCGACAGCGTTTTGCCGGTTCTTTAATTGCAGTGACTGGTAGTAACGGTAAGACTACAGTTAAAGAAATGATCACGTCAATTTTACATCAAACAGTTGGTGAGATTAATAACGTGTTAGCGACTGAAGGTAATCTTAATAACGATATTGGAGTGCCCCAGACATTACTCCGATTGCGGAAACAGCATGTTTATGCAGTGATTGAAATGGGCATGAGTAGTTCCAGTGAGATTTCCTATCTAACCAAGTTAGCAAAACCAAATATAGCATTGATAACTAATGCTGGTTTAGCTCATGTTGGAAACTTTAATTCGGCGGAAATGGTAGCTCACGCTAAGGGTGAAATTTTTGAAGGATTGGATGAACTGTCAGGAATAGCTGTTATTAACACCGATGATTTTTATGCTCCTTTGTGGCGGAAGTTAGCTGGTGGTAGACAGATAGTAGATTTTAGTTTGCTTCAAGCGGCAAAGGTAAGCGCTAATTACCAGTTAAATATGTTTGATAGCCAGATGATTTTAAAGCTTCCTGACGGGGATGAGAAGATAGATTTACAGGTTCCTGGGGAACATAACGTGCGTAATGCACTTGCAGCAGCTGCTGCGACAGTGGCAATGGACATTGGAAAAAAAAGTATTGCATCTGGATTAGGTAAGTTCACTGGGATAAATGGGCGAATGCAGAGGAAGCAATGTTCACATGGAGCCACGCTGATAGATGACAGTTATAACGCGAATCCAGATTCAGTCAGGGCTGCTTTAGCTGTACTAGCTAGAATCCCTGGTACCAGGATTTTGGTGATTGGTGATATGGGAGAATTAGGTAGAAATTCAGAAAATTTTCATGCGCTTATTGGCAAGGAGGCGCGTCTTATGGGAGTAGATAAATTGTTGGCTCTTGGCCAACTAAGCCAACACAGTGTCTTGGCATTTGGCACTGGTGCGCAACATTTTAAATGCATTGAAGACCTGCTAGTTGTAGTTAAGAGTCTTCTCGCACCTAATGTAACCTTGTTGGTCAAGGGATCTCGCTTTATGCAAATGGAACGAGTGGTGAAAAAGTGCGAGTTGTGATGATAAGTGTTTAGGCATAAAGAGACTGTGCAGAATTCAGCGTAAACAAGAGAAGAGACTATTAAATGGATAGACTGTGATATTAGCATGTTATTAGAGTTAGCTCAATGGCTTTCCCAGGACATTCGGGCATTCAATGTACTCAGTTACATAACGCTCCGTACATTGTTGGCGGCACTCACATCCTTAATAATTTCATTTATGATCGGACCGATTATGATACGCAAACTTCTTGCTTATAAAATCGGTCAATCGGTGCGTGATGATGGTCCAAAAACTCATCTTGTTAAGGCGGGCACTCCCACCATGGGCGGCGCATTGATATTAACATCGATAACTATTAGTACATTGTTATGGGGAGATTTGAGTAATCGTTATATATGGGTGGTACTCATAACGACATTGGGTTTTGGTGTTATTGGCTGGGTGGATGATTACCGTAAGGTAGTGCATCGTAATCCACAAGGAATTCCAGCTAGGACCAAACTTTTATGGCAATCAGTAATTGCAATTTTAGCGGGGTTATATCTTGTTCTTACTGCTGAATTACCAGCTCAAACTATTATGATTGTGCCGTTTTTTAAGCAAGTTGCTTTGCCATTAGGCGCAATTGGTTTCGTAATGCTGTCTTATTTTGTCATAGTGGGTAGCAGTAATGCAGTGAATTTAACTGATGGCCTTGATGGTCTGGCTATAATGCCGACAGTGATGATTAGTAGTGGTCTTGCGATTTTTTCTTATGTGGCCGGTCATGCTCTATTCGCAAAGTATCTTGGCATTCCTCATATTCCCCAAGCCGGTGAATTGGCTATATTTTGTGGCGCATTAGCAGGTTCTGGACTTGCTTTTTTATGGTTCAATGCGCACCCAGCACAAGTATTTATGGGTGACGTTGGCGCCCTTGCTCTTGGTGCCGCATTGGGCATAGTAACTGTAATCATACGTCAAGAGATTGTACTGCTCATCATGGGGGGTGTGTTTGTAATTGAAACGCTCTCGGTAATATTACAAGTAGCCTCATTCAAGTTAACTGGTAGGCGCGTTTTTAAGATGGCCCCGTTACATCATCACTATGAATTAAAAGGCTGGAGTGAAAATCAGATTGTAGTGCGGTTCTGGATCATTACTATGATGCTAGTGTTATTTGGATTATCCACATTAAAGTTGAGATGAATCTACGAAAGAAAACTGTTTTAGTGTTGGGAATGGGCGAGACCGGATTGTCCATGGTTAACTGGTTATTACGTCTGGGAGCAAATGTACGTGTTGCTGACAGTCGTTTAACGCCACCAAATCTGGATGAATTACGAAAACTTGTACCCCCCGAACATTTATTTATTGGTGCATTCTCAGTTGATATTGTAATGAATGTGGATCTGATCTCCATTAGTCCAGGGGTATCTTTAGCGGAGCCGGTAGTACGTCAAGCAGTTAAGTGCGGGATCCAATTAGTAAGTGATATAGAATTATTTGCTTTGGCGTTAAAAGAATCGAATAACCCAAGACCAAAGATCCTAGCAATTACTGGCTCCAATGGTAAGACAACGGTGACAGCCATGGTAGGAGCGATGGCAAAAAAGGCAGGATGGGATACAGAGATAGCTGGAAATATAGGACCAGCAGTTATGAATGCGTTTATGCGACGTGAGAGCTCTAGAAAATTTCCCCAATTATGGGTCTTAGAGATTTCAAGTTTTCAGCTCGATACCACACAGAGTCTAAATCCTGATGCAGCCGTTGTATTAAATTTAAGCGAGGACCATTTTGATCGTTATGTAGGCATGCAGGATTACGCTTTAGCCAAAGCCAGAATATTTTTAGGAGATCTTGATAACGATACTGTGCAGATTCTTAATCGCGATGATTCTCTGGTGGGCCCCATGGCGTTACCCGACAAAAGACAAATAACTTTTGGCTTGGGTGCACCACCTTCCGAAAAAGATTTTGGTTTATTGCGGGATGGTGCAGACATATGGTTAGTACAGGGAGAGGTGCGTTTAATAAAAGCCAGTGAGCTTGCTATAACTGGTCTTCATAATATCAGTAACAGCCTGGCTGCGCTTGCATTATGTCACTCTATAGGGTTGCCTTTTGAGCCATTGTTAGAGAGTTTGCGAGAGTTCCAGGGGTTGCCGCATCGAATGCAGAAAATTGCATCATTAAACGACATCACATTTTATGATGACTCAAAAGGCACTAATGTAGGCGCCACAGTTGCGGCACTGCAAGGAATGACACAAAGCGTAATATTAATAGCGGGCGGCGATGGCAAGAAACAAAATTTTTCACCCTTAAAGAAAGTAATTTCTGAGCATGTGCGGGCAGTCGTCTTAATTGGACGTGATGCAGGAGAGATTGCTGCCGCAATAGATGGTTGTGGTGCGTCTCTTCATAGTGCAGTAACTATGGAAGAAGCAGTACAAAAAAGTTTTTTATTAGCGCAGACAGGTGATGCAGTGGTGATGTCACCGGCGTGCGCAAGTTTTGATATGTTTAGGGACTATATTCATAGAGCCGAAGTTTTTATTTTAGCAATAAACAATCTACAGCCGAAAAATTTGACTGTAGAAACCACAATGCACTAATAAAGATACCAACGATGATTTATCAAACCAATATCGATAATCGGAAAGTTTTACCTGATTTTGATCAGACTTTAATTTGGTCTGTGATACTTCTATTAAGTCTAGGATTGGTTATGGTTTACTCAGCCTCTATTGCCACTGAGCTGGGAGGGGGTACTAACGATCATACGACTTATTTTCTTGTGCGTCATAGCATCTATTTGGTAATAGGGTTGTTAGTAGGATTCATTGCATTTCAGATTCCAATTCGACTATGGCAGAAATGTTCGCCTTATTTATTTTTGTTTGGGGTGATATTACTAGTGCTGGTATTAATACCCGGCATAGGGCGAGAAATTAACGGTAGTAAACGCTGGCTTTCTTTATTAGTAATTAATTTACAGCCATCTGAGCTCATGAAACTTTTTGTAGTGATTTATGCAGCTGATTACACAGTTCGTAAGGCTGCGTATTTAGATAGTTTTCGCAAAGGCTTTTTCCCCATGTTAATCGTCATATTATTAGTGGGTGCATTACTGTTAAAAGAACCGGATCTTGGTGCTTTTGTTATTATTATTAGCATTGTCATGGCAGTCTTGTTTTTAGGAGGGATAAGTTTAAAGCTATTCTTAGGGCTCATTGGTTTATTATTTATTAGTTTATTAGCACTGATTGTGTTTGAGCCTTATCGTTACGATCGCATGGTGGGATTTATGAATCCATGGACTGATCCTTATGGGAAAGGCTATCAACTTAGTCATTCACTCATGGCGTTTGGACGTGGCGAATGGTTTGGTGTGGGTTTAGGAGGTAGCGTGGAAAAACTTCTTTATCTGCCTGAAGCACACACCGATTTCCTGCTTGCGGTAATTGCAGAAGAGCTTGGTTTCTTAGGCGTCATAATAGTAATTATGCTATTTGGATGGCTGGTGACACGAGCTTTTTTAATAGGTCGTCAAGCATTTATCCAAAAGCATTGTTTCGGCGCATTGGTAGCACAGGGCATTGGAGTATGGTTTGGAGTTCAGGCCTTCATCAATATGGGTGTGAATATGGGCATCCTGCCAACTAAGGGAATAACCTTACCGCTAATGAGTTTTGGCGGTAGCAGTATTGTTACCAATTGTCTTGCATTAGCAATTTTGTTACGAGTGGACTGGGACAGTCGGCAACTTCAGAAAGGCTATACGACATGAGAAAAATTTGAATCACGATTTAAAGTAGGAGCGTTAATTTGTCTCAAACTATTTTGATTATGGCCGGAGGAACTGGGGGCCATGTATTTCCAGCACTGGCAGTTGCAGACTATATGAGAACAGCAGGCTGGCATGTAGTGTGGCTCGGAACTCAAAAAGGAATAGAAGCTAAGCTGATCCCGCAGCATGGGTATGAAATAAAAATTATGAGTTTCTCCGGTTTGCGTGGGAAAGGCATGATGACCTGGATTACATTACCGCTGAGATTATTTCTGGCACTCTGCCAAAGCGCCAAAGTGTTATTAAGAACTCGGCCTGATGTGGTCCTCGGTATGGGTGGATACCCCGCATTTCCTGGAGGCATGATGGCTTCACTAATGAGAAAACCGCTCTTAATACATGAACAAAACTCGGTACCTGGCCTTACTAATAGAGTGTTGGCCAAGTTTGCAGACAAAGTGTTATTAGGCTTTCCTAATGCAATTGCAAACAACCAGAGAGTAGTATTTTCTGGCAATCCAGTACGTAATGAAATTAGCCAATTAGAGATACCAGAAAAAAGGTATGCAGGACGGAGTGGAAAATTGAGACTGCTGATAATTGGGGGTAGTCTTGGTGCGCAGGCGCTAAATAATATTGTGCCAAAAATGTTGCAATTAATTCCAGAAGATCTGCGCCCGTTGGTAGTACATCAGGCGGGAGAAAATTACCTAGATTCGTTAAAGGAGAATTATGCTGAAGCTGGGGTGGAAGGTAATTTGGTGACATTTATCAAAAATATGGCGGCTCGTTACGCCTCTTGTGATTTAGTGATATGTCGGGCCGGAGCACTTACTATTGCCGAATTGACTGCGGCAGGTGTAGCAAGTATTTTAGTGCCTTTTCCCTATGCTACAGACGATCATCAAACCAGCAATGCAAAATTTCTAAGCGATAAGAATGCGGCAGTTTTATTACCGCAGGATCAGTTAACCCCATATAATTTAGCGAAATTATTGATGGGATTTACTCGGAAGGGATTGCTGGAAATGGCGATGAAAGCTCGTGAATTAGCTGAACCAAATGCAACCAAATTAGTAGCAGAAGCATGCATGAGCCTAGTTAAGACATAAAAGGAACCGTATTTTTTTCCACTATTTATTTTTCTAACGCCATATATTTGCATTTGAAGAGATGAGACACAAAGTAAAGCATATTCATTTTGTTGGCATTGGTGGTTCTGGTATGAGCGGCATTGCTGAGGTGTTACTTAATCTGGGTTATCAGATAAGCGGCTCTGATATTTCAGATAATATCATTACACAGCGTCTCAGGAAACTCGGGGCAATTGTGCACGTTGGCCATGCGAGCAATTATCCTATGTTAGCGGACGCCGTGGTGGTATCTGCCGCAGTGAGACCGGATAACTTAGAGGTAGTTGCTGCGCGTGAGCACAATATCCCAATTGTGCCGCGTGCGGTAATGTTAGCAGAGCTACTAAGATTACGTCGAGGCATTGCCATTGCAGGCACTCATGGCAAGACTACCACTACCAGCTTAGTTGCTAGTATTTTAGGGCAAGCGGGAATGGACCCAACCTTTGTTATTGGTGGCAGACTAGAAGCCGCAGGTTCTCATGCCAAGTTAGGCAGTGGTGAGTTTATTGTAGTGGAGGCAGATGAATCTGATGCCTCATTCCTATACCTACAACCCGTGTTAGCAGTAATCACCAACATAGATGCAGATCACATGGAAACCTATGGCCATGACTTCGGCCGCTTAAAAAAGGCATTCATAGATTTTTTACAGCATCTACCTTTTTATGGCATGGCAATTCTATGCATAGACGACCCCAATATACGTGAAATAATCCCAGCCGTTAATAAACCTATTACAACTTACGGTTTTTCAGATACAGCGCAGATTCGGGCTATTAATATCTATCATCACAAAGGGCGAATGAATTTTATTGCTCTGATAGGAGCGAACGGCCAAGAACGTAAGCTTAACATTACATTGAATCTGCCAGGGTTACACAATGTACAGAATGCGCTTGCTGCAATAGCAATAGGGAACGAATTGGGCGTACCAGATACAGCCATAATTAAAGCATTGGCAGAATTCAAAGGTGTAGGGCGACGTTTCCAGCGTTTCGGTGAGATTAAATTAGTTGGTGAAAAAGATAACCAGAATAAGAGCTTCACATTGATTGATGATTACGGTCATCACCCGGTAGAGATCGCCGCTACTATTGCCGCGACGCGGGGCGCATTTCCTGAACGCCGCCTAGTTTTGGTTTTTCAACCGCATCGTTATACTAGAACCAAAGACTTATTTGAAGATTTTGTTAAGGTTCTATCGACCGCTGATTTGTTAGTGTTAACGGAGGTTTATTCTGCAGGTGAGTTGCCTATTATTGCTGCTGATAGTAGGGCACTTGTACGAGCAATAAGAATACAAGGAAAGATGGAGCCAATTTTTACTGAGGCAGTAGAAAATTTACCTGACATCATTCACAGTGTAGCAAGAGATAACGATGTAGTGTTAGTGATGGGAGCTGGGTCAATTGGAGGAGTGGCATATAACGTTGCGGAGGGACAAAAATATATAGAAGACGAGCATTTTTGTATTAATAATGAATTGATTTATAAATGAATATACTCGAGATTGATAAATTATCTTGTGATCTGCATGCGCCAGAAACAGGAACATTAAGCAAAAGTCTGCGTGGCAAAGTGCACATGAAAGAGTCGATGAAGAAACATACCTCTTGGCGGGCCGGGGGCGAAGCTGAGCGTATCTATATTCCGGCTGATTTGCTTGATTTAACTTATTTTTTATGTAGTCTGTCGGAGAGTGAGCCGGTACATATGTTAGGGTTAGGGAGTAACTTGTTAGTACGCGATGGTGGACTAAAGGGCACTGTAATATTATTGCATGCACAGTTGGGCGATCTGCAACTAGAGCATCAAGATGAAATTGAAGGATTAATTTACGCTGAAGCGGGTGTAACTTGTGCCAAGGTGGCAAGATTTGCGGCATTACATAATTTAATAGGAGCAGAATTTCTAACCGGTATTCCTGGAACCGTGGGTGGAGCGTTAGCAATGAATGCTGGTTGTTATGGTGCCGAGATGTGGGAGGTGATTGAGAAAGTGAAGATTCTCAACCGATCAGGACAAATATATGAAAGAAGGCCAATAAATTACGAAATTAATTATCGGCACGTGAGTCTGAAAATAAAGTCGTCAATAGAGAATCAAGAATCAAAGAATATTATTAGTGAAGAATGGTTTGTTGGGGGGTGGCTCAGACTTAAAAGTGGCAACGGTGCAACGTCTAGAAAGAAGATTAAAGAGTTGCTCATTAGACGTATTGGTAGCCAGCCATTAAATTTACCTAATGCCGGTTCGGTATTTAGTAACCCACCGGGAGATTATGCGGCACGACTGATTGAATCATGTGGATTGAAGGGTTTTCGTGTTGGCGGTGCAACTGTTTCTACCAAGCACGCTAATTTTATTGTTAATACCGGTCACGCCACAGCTGCCGATATTGAGGAGGTGATGAGAGTAATGCAGGACACTGTAGAAAAAAAGACTGGTGTCAAATTAATGCAGGAAGTACGGATTATCGGAGAGCCCCGTTGAATTTAAATGAACCCAGACTCTATACGGATTATTTTATTAGAAGGGGCTGGTCGTGAGTACTTACAACTTTGGAAAAGTTGCAGTTCTTCTTGGCGGTCACTCAACTGAACGGGAGATCTCACTTAGAAGCGGGGCGTCTGTATTAGATGCATTGCGGAGAAGAGGCATAGATGCTCATCCATTTGATCCGGCCAAGGAATCGATGGGAACTCTTTTAGAAAGAAAATTTGATCGAGTGCATATTGCTTTACATGGACGCTATGGTGAAGATGGAACAGTACAAGGTGCACTCGAGCTTATGGGAATTCCGTATACAGGTAGTGGTGTATTGGCTAGTGCGCTTGCAATGGATAAATGGCGTACCAAGCTTTTATGGCAAACAGCAGGAATTAATTCGCCTCGTCACGTTATGCTGAATACACCAAATGATCTTAGTAGGGCAGCAAGGGAACTTGGATTTCCTTTAATTATTAAGCCTTCACGCGAAGGATCGACCATCGGTTTAAGTAAAGTGACGTCGGTGGAAGATTTAATAACTGCATATCAGTTGGCAGTTAAGCACGATGCCATGGTATTAGCAGAGCAATTTATTGAAGGGACAGAGCTGACCATCGCAATTCTTGGAGAAGTTCCGTTGCCAATAGTCCGGATTGAAACAGCAGGGAAACTCTACGATTACAAAGCTAAATACTTTTCTAACGAGACCAATTATTTTTGCCCAAGTGGTTTACCTGTTGGGCAAGAACAGGAAATACAGGAACAGGCATTGCACGCTCATAAGGTATTAGGATGCGAAGGTTGGAGCAGGGTGGACATGATACTTGATAGATCAGGAGAATATTATTTCCTTGAGACCAATACCTCGCCTGGCATGACTGATCATAGTCTTGTGCCTATAGCAGCGAGAGCAGCGGGAGTATTATTTGAGGATTTAGTGATACGAATATTAGAGTTAGCTCATGTGGGATAACCATCAGACGTTACGTTTATTAGCTAATACTATGTTTGTTTTTTTATTGGTATTAATCATGTATATTGTCGGCCCATGGGCGATAAATTTACCGATTTTTCCTTTGAAAGAAGTCAGTGTTGCCGGTAATGGTGGAAAGCTGGAGCATGTAACACGAGATCAGATTAATAGCGTTATTCGTAGCCAGGCGACGGGAAATTTTTTTACAGTCGATCTGGAGGCGATACGTAACGCACTTATAAAATTACCATGGGTGCGTACTGCTAGTGTGCGTCGACATTGGCCTAAGAGTTTGGAAATAGTATTGGAAGAACATATGGTGTTGGCTCTCTGGGGAGATCTTGCATTAGTAAACACCTACGGAGAAATATTTGAGGGCGTAACAAATACAAGATTACCAAAATTCATAGGACAAATGGAAAACGTGCGTGAAATGACTAATCAGCATGCCATTTTCAACAAGTTGTTGCAGCCATTGGGGATGAATATTGCTCAGATAGATCTTTCTCCCCGTCGTGCTTGGCGTATTTATACGAACAATGGAGTAGCTCTGGAGCTGGGACGTGAGCAGGTGGAAGATCGGCTAGTATTTTACGTATCTGCGCACAATCAGATGATTGAAAAATTTAAAAAACAATTAACTTATGTAGATCTGCGTTATTCGAATGGATTTGCTGTACGTTTACCAGAAATTACACAATAGAAACCTTTAAAATAAAATTTGAAGAAACCGTATTTATGAAGAGGATTTCCGAGATTAATGAATAAGATTAATGAAAATAGAAATCTGGTTGTTGGTCTTGATATTGGTACCTCAAAGATTATTGTTGCCGTTGCTGAAGTAAAACCTGAAGGCGGGTTCGAGATTATTGGTATAGGCAGCCATCTCTCAAGTGGTCTTAAAAGGGGGGTGGTGGTAAATATTGAAAGTACGGTAAATGCAATTCAGCGCGCGTTAGAAGAGGTCGAGTTAATGACTAATTGTAAGATTCGAGAAGTCTATACAGGTATTGCTGGTAGTCACATTGGGAGTTTCAATTCGCATGGGATGGTAGCAATTAAAGATAAAGAAGTATCGAAAATAGACGTAGAGCGTGTAATGGAAACTGCCAAAGCAGTGAACATCCCTACTGAACAGCAAGTTTTACATATTCTTAATCAAGAATTCATTATCGATGGTCAAGAAGAAGTGCGCGAGCCAATAGGGATGAGCGGCATAAGATTAGAGGTAAAAGTGCACATTGTTACCGGCGCTGTATCGGCCATACAAAATATCATGAAATGTATTCGTCGCTGTGGTTTGGAGGTGCGCGATGTGATATTACAACCGCTTGCTTCAGCAATGGCAGTTTTATCAGAAGATGAAAAAGATTTGGGTGTGTGTTTAGTTGATATCGGCGGGGGCACTACTGATATCGTAGTGTTTACTCATGGGGCAATACGTCATACCAAAGTTATCCCGGTTGCTGGTGATCAGATCACTAACGATATTGCAATGGCGTTGCGCACCCCTACTAAAGATGCAGAGGACATTAAGTGTCACTACGGTTGTGCTCTGCGTGGAATGACTGATCCAGAAGAAATGATAGAGGTGCCGAGCGTAGGTGACCGTGGCGTACGCCAACTCTCTAGACAGACACTTGCAGAAGTCATTGAACCAAGAGTAGAAGAGCTGTATTCTCTCGTGCAGGAGGAGTTGCGTCGTAACGGTCTTGAAGACCTGCTCTCTTCTGGAATTGTCATTACTGGAGGTAGCAGCTCCTTACAAGGGATGGTAGAACTTGGTGAAGAAATATTTCATATGCCAGTTCGATTAGGGCTGCCAAATTACCGTGGGAGCTTGGTAGAGGTAGTACGTACCCCGCGATTTTCAACTGTCGTCGGTCTGATTATTGCAGGTATGGAACAGATACATTATCGTCAGGATATTCGATTAAAGGGCAATTTATTGCAGCAAATTTTTGAAAGAATGAGGGGGTGGCTTCGGGTAAATTTCTAAATAGTTTTTCAAGAAATAGATTGTGTATCTCATTAATTCCTTTAAAGACAGGCAGCATCTAGAGAGATTAAGGGTAAACAATTTTGAAGAGTGTAACTATGGTGCTTAATTCACAGAAGGAGACATTGTATGTTTGAAATCATGGAAGCAAAAAACCAAGAGGCCGTTATAAAAGTTATCGGTGTTGGTGGTTGCGGAAGCAATGCAGTGGATCACATGATTCAAAATGGTGTGCAAGGTGTTGAATTTATTTGTATCAATACCGATGCACAAGCACTTCAGCGTAATAAAGCAAACAATCTGCTCCAATTAGGGTCTGTCACAACGAAGGGCTTGGGCGCAGGAGCAAATCCAGAAATTGGGCGTGAAGCAGCGTTAGAAGATCGTGAGCATATTGCTGAACTGATTAAAGGTTCGGATATGTTATTTATCACTGCCGGGATGGGTGGTGGCACCGGCACTGGTGCGGCGCCAGTGGTGGCAGAAATAGCAAAGGAAATGGGTATTCTGACTGTTGCAGTTGTAACAAGACCATTTTCATTTGAGGGGAAACGTTTAAAAGTAGCACAAATTGGAATGGAGGCGTTGTCGCAATACGTAGACTCTCTAATCGTGATTCCTAATGACAAACTGATGGCGGTCTTAGGAGATGATATCACCATGCTAGATGCGTTTAAGGCTGCAAATAATGTTCTGTATGGTGCAGTTGCAGGAATTGCAGAAGTTATAAATTGCCCAGGTCTTGTTAATGTAGATTTTGCTGATGTAAAAACAGTGATGTCTGAAATGGGCATGGCAATGATGGGTTCTGCATCTGCAGCAGGTATAGATCGAGCTCGTTTAGCGGCAGAGCAAGCTGTGGCAAGTCCCCTTCTTGAAGATGTGAATTTATCCGGAGCACGTGGTGTTCTGGTCAATATTACCGCTAGTTCTGGAATGAAAATGCGAGAAGTTAATGAGGTAATGAATACGATTAAAGATTTTACTGCGGAAGATGCTACCGTTATTATTGGCACTGTAATTGATGAGAATATGCAGAATGATTTACGAGTTACTGTGGTTGCAACTGGGCTTGGTGAGGTGGTCAATTATAACGCTCATTCACGACCATTAAGTATAGTCAATGTTCGTACTGGAACCAACGATGCTGTGTCAGAGAATACGATGCACTGGAAAGATCCAGAAATTCCTGCCGCGCTACGTTCGAGTAGTAGACGAGATGCAACAATAGAAGCAATGAAACAATCCGGCATTGATGTATTAGATATACCAGCCTTCTTGCGGAAACAGGCTGATTGAAAGATTGCTGTAATAAAAAAATGGATGCAGTTTTTTTGGAGGACTTACAATTACTATGAGAGGAGATTTGATTATTTGCTACATAGATTTCACATATCTTTTAGACTCTCAGTAATTGACGATCATGTCCCTTGGAGCATGAGGTACTAACCCCTTTGCTCTATATATTCAATCGATTTATCATATTCATATAAGGTCGCAAAGCTTCTGGGATAGAGACGCTTCCATCTGCATTTTGGTAATTCTCTAGAACTGCCACTAAAGCCCGCCCCACTGCCAATCCAGAGCCATTAATGGTGTGTAACAATTCTGGTTTACCACCTGGATTACGAAAACGTGCCTGCATACGTCGTGCTTGGAATGCTTCACAGTTACTGCAGGAAGAGATCTCTCGATAAGTATTCTGTGATGGCAACCAGACCTCGATATCATAAGTCTTGGCAGCAGAAAACCCCATATCACCGGCACATAAGATCATAACTCGATAAGGTAACTCTAATTTTTTCAGAATATTCTCGGCATGACCGACAAGTTGTTCTAGTGCCTCATAAGATTTCTCAGGATGAACAATCTGTACTAATTCCACTTTATCAAATTGATGTTGACGAATCATACCGCGCGTGTCTTTCCCGTAGCTACCCGATTCTGCCCGAAAACAAGGTGTATGTGCGGTTAACCGAATGGGTAGCGATTTGATCGTAACAATTTTATTGCGCACGAAATTAGTGAGAGGCACTTCAGAAGTAGGTATTAGATACCAGTCCCCCTCTTGCAACGGAAGAGAGCTCTTCTGATTAATTCTGTCTTGCGATATTTGTGTAGCTGTATCATTCTTATTTCCATTTTTTTTTCTAGAAATTTTAAACAGGTCCTCTTCAAATTTCGGTAGTTGCCCTGTGCCGTGTAAACTTTCAGCATTAACAAGGTAAGGTACATAAGTTTCAATGTACCCGTGCTCTTGAGTATGTATATCAAGCATAAATTGTGATAGTGCGCGGTGCAGACGAGCAAGTCCACCCCTCATAAAGGTAAAGCGCGCACCGCTCAACTTTGCAGCGGTTTCAAAATCTAATAGTCCTAAATTCTCACCGATACTGACATGATCCTTTGCTATAAAGTCAAATATACGCGGTCCCTTCTCTCCTTTTGACCAGCGACGTATTTCTTGATTGCTAATACCATCTAGACCATTTGGAACGCTGTTATGAGGTAGATTCGGGATTTCTTCCAAGAATTGTTGTAATTCATTTTGGAGCTCACCCAGCGTTCTTTCGGATTCTTTTAGACAGCTAAGATTTTTCTGTGTCTGATGCAGTAACTCTTCAATCTTTTTATTATTTTTGTTATTCCCATTAGCACGAAGTTGGCCAATTTCTCTTGAAATATGATTTCTTGTTGCCTGTAATTCCTGGGTGTTAGTTTGGATAGATTTGCGTTGCGTCTCCATATCATTGAATCGTTTAATATCTAGTGCGAAACCACGTTTAGCAAGATGTCCGACGATACTTTTGAGATCGGTGCGTAATAGCTGAATATCTAACATATAGATCCTAAATGATACATGCTGAATTAATATTTATCGTAACAAATCCCATTCTTTTTTATTTTTTTATTAATTCACGTAAGTGTGCGAGTCTATCTAAAATTTTACTTTCCGATCCCTGTGTCATTGGCTGATAAAATTTTACTTCTGGCATGCTATCAGGAAAATAACTCTCATTGGTAGCATAACCCCCCTGGCCCATCATGAGAATGACGGTATTTTTTCAAACCCCATTTTTTCCATTAGACTTGTTGGCGCGTTGCGCAAATTTTTTGGTACTTCGCGCGACTTGTCATTGGTTACAAAAGATTAAGTCTTATTATACGCGAGATAAGCAGCATTGCTCTTCGACGTACTGGCAAGATACAAGACTGCCCGTTTTAATGCTAAATCACCCTCTGGACTCCCTTAGGCGTTCGTAGGTTTGACAGGCTTAACGTGAATCGTAGAGGCCATAAATAACATCCTCCAATATTCTTGGATGTGATTGTTTCGCTAATGAAGCGACAGGTTTTTCTTTTGTAAATAGATCAGTCACTGATTATATCTACACCCTTAGGTGGAATAAATTTGAATAACTCGGATGAAAATTTAGGGTTTCTCTCAAGATTAGAGAACGTAAGAATCGTAGTTTGACCAAAATTGTCTTTTAATTCCATAATTTTAAGTAGCCCTGCTTTTGTGAATCCTAGACGCACTAATTCAAAAGAACCTTCTTTTTTCTTGGGTTCGGCTGCTAGCCATTCTAGCCCCCCTTGCAGACCAACCTCGCTAAGATGAAAATGATCTTCAATAGCTTTGTTGCTAGCAAGAAGGCCGGCCGGACTACTGTCTATAGTTGAATCAAGTTTCCGTACGGTCACCTGATTAAGATCATTGTCATAAAACCATATCTTGGCGCCATCTCCAATTATTACTTGCTCATAAGGTTTTTTATATACCCACTTGAACTTCCCTGGACGTTCGAATTGCATCGTCCCATCAATTCTTTGTATTGGGCGAGCATTCTTATCGAGCAGAGTTTGAGAGAATGTTGCATAGACGGCATGAGAATCTGCAATAAAGGCTTCTAGACTTTTTATAGCACCAGCATGAACCGTACAAGGGATTAAATGAGAGAGGAGTAAAAAATAGCAGAAATTAGGAAGACATCTAGTAGAATTTTTTCTAACAAGAGTCTGTAAAAAACTTAGTCGAAAATTCTTCATAAGTAAGATTCTTTGTGGGACAATTACTCATTTCTCTCTGGGATTAAAACTTCCCGATTACCATTACTTTGCATGGCAGAAACAAGACCGGCTTTCTCCATTCCTTCAATTAGTCTTGCGGCACGATTATAACCGATGCGCAAATGTCGCTGTACAAGTGAAATTGAAGCTCGGCGAGATTTTAGCACCATCGCAACTGCTTCGCTATAAAGCGGATCAGTCTCACTATCTTCTGATTTGATTACCCCACTACTTTCACCCTCGCCGCTACTTTCTTCTGATAAATTAAATATCTCATCTACGTAACGGGGTTCGCCGTGAATCTTGAGATAATCCACTACTCGATGTACTTCTTGATCGGCAACAAAAGCACCATGTACTCGTTGGGGATAACCGCTACCAGAGGACAGATAAAGCATATCACCTTGTCCTAACAAGGTTTCTGCACCCATTTGGTCGAGTATGGTGCGAGAATCTATTTTACTTGATACTTGGAATGCAATTCGTGTAGGAATATTAGCTTTAATGAGGCCAGTAATAACATCCACAGAGGGCCGTTGAGTGGCAAGTAGTAAATGTATACCGGATGCGCGGGCTTTTTGTGCAAGCCTAGCAATTAACCATTCAACTTTCTTTCCTACGACCATCATTAAATCTGCTAATTCATCTATAACTACTACAATCAGCGGCATTTCTTCTAAGAGTTCGGGCGCATCAGGCGTCACACTAAAAGGATTGGTAAGTGGATCAGAATTCTGAGCTGCATCGCGAATTTTTTGGTTGTAGCCACCGATATTTCGCACCCCCAGAGATGACATTAGCTTGTAGCGTCTCTCCATCTCTGCTACACACCAGCGAAGTGCGCTTGCCGCTTGGCGCATATCGGTTACCACGGGTGCTAGTAAATGTGGGATGCCTTCATAAATGGATAATTCAAGCATTTTTGGATCTACTAGAATCAGTCGCACTTGTTCGGGCGTGGCCTTGTAAATAATACTTAAAATCATGGCATTAATTGCCACTGATTTACCGGATCCAGTTGTTCCGGCTACAAGTACATGTGGCATTTTAATCAAATCGGCGACTACTGGATTCCCGCCAATATCTTTTCCTAGGGCGATTGTCAATGGCGAGATCATGTCGGCATAGGCTTTTGAACTGAGAATTTCTGACAGCCGCACTATCTGACGTTTTGGATTTGGAATTTCCAATCCCATGCTGGTTTTACCAGGAATAGTTTCAACTACACGTATACTTGCTACCGAAAGTGATCGCGCCAAATCTTTTACTAAATTAAGAATCTGACTTCCTTTCACGCCCACTGCAGGCTCTATTTCATAACGGGTAATGATCGGTCCTGGATAGGCCGCTATAACTTTAACCTCAATGCCAAAATCAAGTAGTTTGCGTTCAATAAGACGCGAAGTGAATTCAAGTGTTTCCATGGAGAGGCCCTCTACATCTTTTTTTGCTTCATCCAGGAGATGCAAAGGAGGCAAAGATGAGTCAAGTAGATCAACAAACAGAGGGACCTGTTTCTCTTGAATGACACGCGGTGATTTCAGGATCTCACCAACAGGTAGTGTGATATGTAGCGGAGGATAATCTTCAAGGCGCTTCTTCTCTGTTTCAACCAGCTCTTCACGTTTTACCAGAGAAATTATACCCGCCTGCCGGTCTTGCCGGTCTTGCCAGTACCCCTGGATACTTGAATAACTATTTTCAATTAGTTCACCCAGTTTTTCCACAAAACGTAACCATGAGAGACCGGTGAACAAGCTCAGACTAATCGTGATTAGAGCCAGTAGAGCGAGTGTTGATCCAGTGAATCCTAATGCCTGAGATAGATTTTTGCTGATTGTATTGCCCAGCATCCCCCCCGGTGTCTGAGGTAACGTGACACCAAGTGTATAAAATCGCAGCGCTTCAAGTCCGCTACTGGCAGCTAAGAGCGTTATAAAACCAGCAGCTGAAACAAACAACGAGCGTCGGTTAAACACCCCCCCCGAGGCATTAAGACGGCGATAGCTCCATAACACTAGACAGAGGCATAACAAGACCCATAACCAAGCCGAGACGCCAAATAGATATAGCAGTAAATCGGATAACCATGCGCCCACATACCCACCAGGGTTCTGTACTAGAGCGCTACCAACATTGTGAGACCAACCGGAATCAGCACGATCATACCCATAGAATATTAATATCAAATACAACATCATACTTAACAGCGCAAGTGAAGTTGATTCGCGCAGCAAACCAATAATCTTGGGCGGTAGTGGATCTACACTTGGCTCTTTCATTATCTGTTTTTTTGTTGGAGTCATGGATAGAGTTAGGGAGAGGAGTGAGGATTTGAGTTTTGATTATACAAGACAAGACAATGAAGGCAGATAAGTGTCAGTAAGATCTCGCAGGGTTTGGAAGAGCAAGTATTAACAATACAGCCTTTTTTACCTACACAGGTTACATCAAGAGAGTCAATTTTGTGATTAGCAGAAAAAGTCATCCTATTTCTTAGCTCCCCATTTTTTATGATGCTTACTAGAAAACTCGGAGTTTTTTTATAGTTTCTGTCCTGTTATTTTTTGATGAATCCAAGAGATTGAGAGGGGGCATTATTTATTTTACCATTCTATCAATGAATATGGAGATTACTCATACGTTAATAGAGTGGTGTAGTTTCTCATCGAGCATCTCTATCCAATGTTTAACCGGCACTGCCGCAACACCCCTCAGGTGTATTAGGCAACCAATGTTAGCGGTGACGATTTGAGAAAGATCATCAGATTCGAGCGCCACAATTTTATTTCTTAATAATTGTTGCGATAATTGTGGTTGTAGAATCGAATAAGTTCCTGCTGCACCGCAACAGAGATGAGAATCCTGAGGGACAATCAAATCAAAGTCCGCAGCAGCCATAATCTTTTCCACGATACCATTGATTTGTAGGCCATGTTGCAGGGTGCAAGGAGAATGGAATGATAACCTAGTCTTTTTGTTACCGGGTGTTGGTTTGTTGTAGAGAATTAATGCCATATTGTTTTCGGCATTAATGATTTCACTAATGTCCCTAGCCATCCCTGAGATGCAAGCCGCTTTCTCTGCATAGACGGGATCATGTTTTAAGAGATGCCCATACTCTTTGACAGTCACTCCACAACCACTAGCAGTTATGATAATAGCCTCAACTTTTTGTTTTGTCTCGTTTTTAATGTACGGCCACCAAGCATCTACATTGCGACGCATGTACCCCAACCCTTCTTGTTGAGCGCCGAGGTGGTAAGAAACTGCGCCGCAACAACTTTCATTTTCTGCTTGAATAAGTGATATACCAAATCTATCCAGTACCCTTGCAGTTGCTGAGTTGATATTCGGAGCTAGTACTGACTGTACACAACCATTTAAAATCAGCATTTTACGTGTATGCTTTTCTGACGGCCATGCCCCAGCATTTTTGATTTTTGACGGCACTGAATTTTTAAGTTTTTTCGGCAATAGCGGTCGAAGAAATCGTCCTAATTTAAGCAACAATTTAAGGGTACTTGTTTTAGATAGTACTTGGCGTAGTGTATATCTTTTGGTGCCTGCTATTAATTTACGTCCGGCCTGTTTTTCAACGATATTTCGACCAATATCCAACAGTCGACCATAGCGCACACCAGAAGGACAGACTGTCTCACAAGCTAGACAAGTAAGACAGCGATCCAAATGTAGTTGAGTTTTGTCTGTGACGGGCTGACCCTCCAACACTTGTTTTATAAGATAAATGCGTCCGCGGGGACTATCTAACTCGTCACCCAACAACTGATAAGTTGGACAAGCAGAGAGGCAGAATCCACAGTGAACGCAATTTCGTATTATGGCTTCGGCCTCTTGGCCATCAGAGGAATTTTTGATGAGATCAGTGAGGTTAGTTTGCACTGTCCTATAGTCCTTGGTATGTACGACCAGGGTTTAATATCCCCATGGGGTCGAATATCTTTTTTAGGCGCCGATGGATTCTTTCCATCTCTGGTGCAAGAGGGTGAAACACAGAAGAAGATTGTCTATTATTACGAAATAATGTAGCGTGCCCACCAGCAGTCTCTGCTGTTACTCGCAAAATATCTTCGGTTGTATTTACATTACATATCAACCATCGTAGTGCACCACCCCATTCAATTAGTTGTTGTTCAGATGATAATAATGGCGGAGTACTAGATTTTATGGATAAGCGCCAGAGCGGCGCGTTAGATTGAAAGAATGCGTGGGTCTGTTCGCGTATGGATTCCCAGAAAACAGAATCCTCGATAACTTTTTCGCCACCTAATTTCTTAGAAGCTGCATGTACTGCAGACTCGGCACCAGAGAGTCTCAATGTTAACTCATTATTATAGAAACAAGTGGCAGAAATAGGCAGTGGTTTGCTTGCCCATATGTTCATTTCTTTGATAGCATCAGATTCTTTCATTTCCATACGTAGAGTCAACTCAACTCGTGGTAGCGGTAGTACTTTAAGTGAGATCTCTAGTAGCAAACCAAGTGTTCCCATTGACCCTGTCATTAAACGTGAGATATCGTAGCCAGCAACATTTTTCATAACTTGCCCACCAAAACGCAAGTCATTTCCTTTGCCATCAAGCATACGCACCCCTAGTACAAAATCACGTGCTGCACCAACAGATGCTCGACGCGGACCAGCTAATCCACTAGCAATGCAACCTCCAAGAGTGGCAGTAGAACCAAAATATGGCGGTTCGAAGGCCAACATTTGATTACGTGCATTTAATTCTGTTTCCAGATCAATTAAACGAGTGCCAGCACGAGCAGTCAAGACTAATTCAGCTGGATCGTAGTCTACAATACCGGAATATACTGTTGTATTAAGAATTTCACCCTCTTGTTTATTAGTGTAGTTACCATAGAAATCCTTGCACCCCCCACCTCGTATGTACAGCGGTGTTCTATTCTTAGCTGCAACATGAATGATGTCGATAAACTGGTCAATAAAATGTTGCATATTTTTTATTGTGGAATGTGATGCTAGTAACTGAAGTAGTTATTTAGAATCTAGGCAATTCTGGGAATTTATTGTTAATTTTATGTACATGCATTGCGCCATGTTCTGCACAGCGACGTAGAGTCGGCACTGCTTTCCCAGGATTTAGTAATCCATCTGGATCAAATGCTGCTTTGACGGCATGAAACACTTCTAATTCAGAAGTCTTGAATTGAGAGCACATTTGATTAATCTTTTCTATACCCACACCATGTTCCCCGGTAATGGTTCCCCCCACTTGAATGCACATTTCAAGTATTTTCGCACCAAATTCTTCTGCTTTCTTGAGTTGGTCTGGCAGATTTGCATCGTATAGTATTAAAGGGTGTAAATTTCCATCGCCAGCGTGAAATACATTCATACAGCGTAAATTATACTCCGTAGAAAGTTTCTCAATAATGTTTAGCACATGTGCAAGATTTTTGCGCGGAATGGTACCATCCATACAGTAGTAGTCTGGCGAAATTCGACCTGCTGCAGGGAATGCAGCTTTGCGCCCAGCCCAGAACATGAGTCGCTCAGTTTCGTTGCTGGATATTTTAATTTCTATTGCACCACTTTCCTCCATAATTTCACTGATACGTTGTATTTCTTCAGTCACCTCCTCTGCTGTTCCATCAGATTCACACAATAGAATCGCCGTAGCTTCAAGGTTATAACCAGCGTGCACATACCCCTCTACTGCATGAATAGCAATTTTATCCATCATTTCCATACCGGCGGGAATGATGCCTGCACCAATTACATTCGCTACAGCGTTACCCGCTTTACGGATATCGTCAAAAGCCACCATAACAACCTGAGCTTTCTCCGGCTTAGGAATAAGTTTCACAGTAACCTCAGTGATGATACCTAGCATACCTTCGCTGCCAGTTATGAGCGCCAGTAGATCATAGCCTGGGGTGTCTAGACCAGAACTTCCAATTTCAAGGCATTTACCCTCAATAGTTATTACCCGTAACTTGAGAATGTTGTGTACTGTGAGCCCATATTTAAGACAGTGTATCCCCCCAGAATTCTCTGCCACATTGCCACCAATTGAACAAGCAATTTGTGAGGAAGGATCTGGCGCGTAATACAACCCGTATGATTCCGCTGCTTTACTTATATTAAGATTCTGTACCCCTGGCTGCACTCGTGCAGTACGTGTAACCGGATCAATTTCAAGTATATCTTTTAATTTGACAAGTGATAATAGTATACCTTCTGCATGAGGCAGAGCACCACCGGACAGCCCAGTCCCGGCTCCCCGTGCGACTACAGGAATCTTTGATTCGTGACAGATCTGAAGAATTTTTATCACTTCTTTTTCAGTTTGCGGCAGAACTACAATCATTGGTATTTGTCGATAAGCTGACAGACCATCGCACTCATAAGGCCTCGTGTCTTCTGCTTTATACAGTACTGCATCAGGTGGTAGGAAAACTTTCAGGCTATTGACAAGTTCCGGATAATGCATAAATTTAATCTATTAAGTCCAAAATTTTTAAATTTTTTTAACAGTGCTTCGCCAATGCGTAACTACTTTATTTAAATAATCGAGCCAATTCTGTTCCCGGATCTTCGGCTCGCATTAAAGCTTCTCCTACTAGGAAAGCATTGACATGATAGCTGCGCATCAAGGCAACATCAGTAGGTGCAAGTATGCCGCTTTCAGTGACCACAATACGCTCACTTGACAATTTAATTTCATTTGACGGAATCCTGTTCTCCGAAGAAACAGTATTGAGAAGTTTTAAAGTAGTATCTAATCGTGTTTCAAAAGTATGTAAATTGCGGTTGTTAATGCCAATTAGAGGAGTATTTAGTTGTAACGCAAGCTCTAGTTCCTCTTTATTATGAACTTCTACCAATACTGCCATTCCAAGAGAACAAGCAAGAGACTCAAATTTAAGCATTTTAGTGACTATCTCACGTTCCTTGATCTTCTCCTCTTTTAGCAAAGGAAGCGCCAAAAAAGTCGCAACGATAAGTAAGATACAGTCTGCTCCCATGGCCCGCGCTTCTAGAATTTGATATTCGTCTACTATAAAATCCTTGCGTAGCACTGGTAAATTACAAACAGCGCGAGCTTGTTTTAGGTACTCTGTGCTACCTTGAAAAAATTTTTCATCTGTGAGCACGGATAAGCAAGTTGCGCCATGTAATGCGTAACTTATCGCAATGGCAGCAGGGTCAAAATTTTTTCGTAATACACCTCTACTGGGACTAGCCTTCTTTATCTCTGCAATTACCGCCGATTCTCCCGCGGCAATTTTATGACGGATAGCATTAATGAAATCTCTTGGCGGCGTAGAGATCTCTGCTTCCATACTAACATCGGTGATAGATTTTACATTTTTTGCGGCGACAACTTCTTCTATTTTTGTGGCAAGAATTTTTTTTAAAATATCAGACATATTAAAGAATTCCATGCATAAATTTAATCTCTTGAGCGATCAAGTTCCTACAAAATAAGAATTAGACTCCGTGCTTTATTTTATAGAACGCAGAAGATACTTTCTGTAAGAGTAAAAGTTATGATTTAAGATGAGCTCAACTTATTTTTTTGTAACTAAAAGAATTAGAATTTATATTCACTATATTTTTTATTCTAGAAAATTTATTTGTTAGTAAAGTCCACTAATTCTTGCAATTTTTGCATGGCCTTACCACTTTTTATTGCTATGCGTGCCTCTTCGAGGCCTTGTTCAAGAGATTTCACTATACCGGAAACATAAATTGCCGCTCCTGCGTTAAGCAACACTACATCTAACGGAGGTCCAGGTTTGTTTTCTAGCACTGATAACAGCATATTTTTTGATTGAATGCGATCCATAACTTGAATCGTTTCAATAGTAGATATTTGCATACCAAAGTTTTCTGGTCTGATAAAGTATTCTGTTATTTTTCCATGCCGGAGCTCTCCTATTTTAGTCTCACCTGTGATAGTAATTTCATCCAAACCATCTTGACCGCATACCACCATTGCATGGCGACTACCAAGTTGTTGTAGCGCATGTGTTAGCATTTCAACAAGTTTGGAATCAAAAACACCAAGCACCTGATTTTTTGCTTCAGCAGGATTAGTTAAGGGCCCTAAAATGTTAAATAGGGTGCGTACCCCTAATTCCTGTCGTACTGGCATTGCATATTTCATAGCACTATGGAAATTAGGAGCGAACATAAAGCCGACACCAATTTTACTAATGGCTTTAGTTACTTGTTGCGGTGTTTGATTAAGATTGACGCCAAGCATCTCAAGCACATCAGCGCTGCCAGACTTACTAGAAACAGACCCTCCTCCGTGTTTGGCGACAGATGCTCCAGCAGCAGCAGCAACAAATGCAGAAGCGGTGGAAATATTAAAAGTATGTTTAGCATCCCCACCGGTGCCACAAGTATCTACTAGATGTGAGCGATCAGAGATCTCCACCCGAGTAACAAACTCACGCATTACTTGTGCGGCAGCAACAATCTCAACAATATTTTCCCCTCTAACTCTTAGCCCACTGAGAATGGCAGAGATTATTACGGGAGAAAAATTTCCACTCATTAGTTGACGCATGATCGATAGCATCTCATCATGAGAGATCTGACGGCGCTCAATTATTCTAGTTAGAATTTCTTGTGGGTTCATAATTTCATCTTTTCATTTATTGCTTGTTTTTTGGCGCGACTCCCTGAGCAAGAAAGTTCTTTAAAAGTTCTTTTCCATAATTAGTCAGAATAGATTCAGGATGAAATTGAACACCCTGAACTGCAAAAACTTTATGACGAACGCCCATAATTTCACCATCTTCGGTCCATGCAGTGATTTCAAGACAGTCCGGCAGACTCTCTCGTTCTATGGCAAGAGAGTGATAACGGATAGCTGTAAATGGGCTGGGTAAGCCATGAAACACACCGGTGTTATTGTGGAAAATTGGCGAGGTCTTGCCATGCATTAGATGCTTAGCATGAACAATTTCACTACCAAAGGCATGACCTATACTTTGGTGACCAAGACATACGCCCAGTATAGGAAACTTATGACCATAATGCTGAATTAACGACACCGATATCCCCGCCTTTTTTGGCGTACAAGGCCCTGGAGAAATTACAATATGCGAAGGTTTTAACTGAGAAATTTCATCTAGTGTAATCTTATCGTTGCGAAATACTAAAACCTCTTCGCCCAATTCTCCAAAATACTGCACTAAGTTGTAAGTAAAAGAGTCGTAATTATCGATCATCAATAGCATAATTGCATTAACCTATTGAATTATATATTACTGCTATCGTTTAATATCATTGGATACCCGCCTATATACCAGCTTTTAAGAATGCTATCCTTGGATAAAGAGGTAAAAAAATAGCTATTAATTATACATTAGAAACCCAATAGTTGGTGGGACGCTAGCAAGCAAATAACAGGCATATTGTGGAATAATTCAGAATAATAAAAGTGAAAAATACCCATATACAATCGGCCATTTGCCAATGATTTAATAATATCTCACGTATTTCATATTAAGTATTTCATATTAAATCAAGATTTCTGGTGGGATAGGGTGATTAAGAAAAGCTGTTGGACTGGAAGTAAGTCCGTAAGCACCAGATTGAAACACAACAATTAAATCTCCAATCTGAGCCTTGGTCATTTCCATCTCGTCTATTAATAAATCCAGTGGCGTGCACAATCGACCCACTATGGAGACAGTCTCTCTTTCTGTGCCCTCTACCCTGTTGCCAAGGACGACAGGATAATTCTTTCGTATCACTTGTCCAAAATTACCGGAAGCAGCAAGATGATGATGCAAGCCGCCGTCAGTCAATAAAAATACTTTTCCTCGGGATATTTTTCGTTCCAGCACGCGGCATACATAAATACCTGCTTCTGCTACAAAGTATCGACCAAGTTCAAGCGCAATTTTTGTTTCAGGGAGTTGTTGTTTTATATTTTTTAATAACCGATATAAATTTTCACCGATTGACATTAAATCCAGCGCCTGGTCTCCTGGAAAATAAGGGACGCCAAAGCCCCCGCCGATATTTATAAGACGAGCTGGACTAGGAGCATCTTGGGCGAGACGCATGCCGAGTTGTAAAGTTTTCTCATGAGATTCTTGGATAGCCTCTGCTTTTAGGCTTTGTGAACCACTAAAAATATGGAATCCTTCAAAATCTAAACCAAGCTCATCAATTCGAGTAAGCATAGCGGGAACGCGCTCAGAGTCCACGCCAAACTGCCTTGATCCGCCCCCCATTTTTACACTGGACGACCTAAGTTCAAAGTTTGGATTAACACGAACGGCCACTTTTGGACATATCCCAAGATACTGGCCAAGATTAGCGACACATTCCATTTCCTGCTCTGACTCCATGTTTAAGATAATGCCGGCAGCAATGGCGCAGGATAGTTCATTTCTGCCCTTTCCTGGTCCAGCAAAACTAATGAGATTCGGAGGCATTGGAGTATTAAGTGCGACCTGCATTTCTCCTACTGACGCCACATCAATTCCATCTACTAAGCCAGACATATGTTGCACAACAGCAGGCATAGGGTTGGCTTTCATGGAATAATGAAGGCGAATTTCTGGGGGCAGACAAGTACGAAGAAGAGTCACACGTTCTGTAATCAATTGGCGATCATAAGCGTAGAATGGTGTTGCACCTACCCGCTGGGCTAATTGAGTGAGCGGCATACCTCCCACCTGAAGACAATTATCGTGTATTGGGAACTGAGTCATGAGCAAGTGCTTGGGGTAGATGTTATTCATGTTCTTATCTTCGTAAAAGTATATTCTAATTCCTGAGTAAGAATTTTACGATCAGTTTTTCCATTAGAGTTCCGTGGAAAATCTCCCTCCCAAATTTTAATTTGACTAGGCAGCATGAAAGTAGGGAGACTAGATTTACATGTTGCCAACAATGTTTCGGCATCAAGGCTTATCCCTTTTTTTGGTATTGCGATTACAACGATAGCTTGTCCCAATAGAGAATGCGGAACACCAACAACCACAACCTCTTCTACAAGTTCTGTAGCATAAATTATTTCTTCTATTTCAGTTGGACTGATACGGTAACCCGAGGTTTTTATCATCTCATCTCGGCGATTAATAAAATATAAAAAACCTTCCTCATCTACACGTACTGTGTCACCTGACCATACTGCAAGTTCTGGAACAGTTGACCTAGTTTCACATTGAAGAAGTGGTCTGAAGCGCTCTGCAGTTCTTTCTGGATCATTCCAGTAGCCCATGGACACCAGAGCTCCGCAATGTACTAGTTCGCCAGGTTCATTGGGCGCGCAGGATGAGCCATCTTCTCTCAGCACCAACACTTTAGCGTTAGGTATAGCTTTGCCAATTGAGTCTGGTCTTATATCGATCTCCTGCGGAGCTAGAAAAGTTGAACGAAAGGCCTCGGTAAAGCCATACATCAAAAACACTTCCGTATGGGGGAGTTTCTTGCGTAAAAGATTAAGAGTCGATCGTGGCATCCCGCCACCTGAGTTTGTGATATAGCGTAATGACATATTTTTTGACCAATCCAATTGTGCCAGCTGAATCCATAGCGATGGTACTGCAGCAAGGCCAGTAATATTCTCTTGTTCAACGATACTGATGATATCTTGAGGTAAAAGATAGTTTATTAAGATCCCAGTAGCCCCACTATAAAACGCTGTGGTGATTTGATTGAGTCCATAATCAAAGCTTAGAGGTAATACTGATAAGATTCGATCACTGGAGCAATTTTTCAAGTATTGAGCAACGCTTTTTGCCCCCATTAATAAATTACAATGGGACAGAACCACTCCTTTTGGCTTACCAGTGCTGCCAGAAGTGTAAATAATTGAAGCCATATCGCTGTCAATACCGTGACGCATTTTAGATAATCTTGCAGCGGATATCACTTGATTCCAAGGTATGATAGTCAGACTAGGGATAATCAATAGACTATCTTCTGAACCAACTATCACCGCAGTATGTAGATCAGGACATTTTGGCAAAACTCTTGCAAGAAACTTGAGTCGATCAGTCGAGGTTACAAGAATTTTTACATTACAATCCTGTAATATATGGGCCACTTGTTCTGGTTTTAGAAAAGGATTGATAGGTACAAATACTGCGCTTACAGCAGCGGTACCAAATAAAGCGATTACTCCCTCCAGATTTTTTTCCAGATAAACGGCTAGACGTTGATTCCGATCTAGTCCTAAGGAGAATAGAGCCGCGGCCACACTCTCAATTGCTCCGGCCATCACAGCATAGCTTATCTTCTGGTCTTGATAGATCAGAGCATCTGAGTCAGGCGCACGATCGGCGGATTTAAAAATTAACTCGTGAATCAGATCAGACATTATAGGAAGAACCTATTTTTTAAATGATTTATATGGTGAAGAGAAATAGTGATAGTTCATACAAGATTATTTATTCTATT
Source organism: Nitrosomonadaceae bacterium (assembly GCA_014190895.1). Classification (GTDB taxonomy): domain Bacteria; phylum Pseudomonadota; class Gammaproteobacteria; order Burkholderiales; family Nitrosomonadaceae; genus BJGV01. Next base: position 44,002 of record BJGV01000009.1, read on the forward strand.
CCATAATGATTCATTAAGTCATAGATGGTAAAGTGGTCAACATTAATTGCTTCTTATTAAAGTGATCAATAAAAAATACTTGAGATCGCAAGATGTGCTGTAGTGAACAAAAGATCCCCCGTGCATTAGATTGAATTAAAATTTTTTACTTCAAGGGCGTATAAATTTAATAATTTTTCGGAATTTTATGAACTCATTTTTTAGATTTATATGTACGGACTCATAATAAACTACAACTAAAGGTTCTAAATAACTTTCTATGCATATTTTTCGTGGAACTATCCCTCAGAATAGAAATCCTGTTGCATTAACTATAGGTAACTTTGATGGTATGCACTTAGGCCATCAGACTATGCTTCGTTATCTGAGGGAGTCTGCTGACAGATTGGATCTTGTTTCTTGCGTTATGATTTTTGAGCCACATCCGCGCGAGTTTTTATCGCCAAACCAGGCACCTGTTAGACTGAATAGCCTCCGAGAAAAGTTAGAATTTTTTTCAGAATTAGGTATTAATCAGGTGCAAATCTGTCGCTTTAATTCAAAATTCGCAGAAATTAGCCCGAAAGATTTTATGGGACGTATTCTTCAAGGAAGACTTTTGGCTCGCTGGATTTTGGCAGGAAAAGATTTCCGTTTTGGTGCGAATCGCGTAGGCGATTTAGACATGCTTAAGACCTTTTCTGTACAATATGGTTTTGAGGTACATGAAATGCCAAGTTATGTCATTAATAGCTTACGAGTTTCAAGTACTGCGGTACGGCAAGCCTTAGCGATAGGTAATCTGGAATTTGTTAAATGTCTTTTAGGGCGTCCTTACAGTATTAGTGGGCGCGTGATAGATGGAGATAAACTCGGTAAGAAAATTGGTTATGCAACTGCTAATATTCAATTGAAGCGCGAGCAACCGCCGATCTCTGGAATTTTTGCAGTTGAGATTTGTGGCGCAATCGAATTATCCCCACAAATAGTAATGCGTGGGGTAGCTAGTTTAGGAGCTCGTCCTACAGTTCATGAAAATAGCGAACTAGTGTTAGAGGTGCATATATTTGATTTTAAAAAAGATATTTATGGCCTCCATTTGCGCGTAAATTTTCTACATAAACTGCGGGACGAGGAAAAATATCCGAACTTAGAGATGCTTGCTAGGCAAATTGGAAAAGATGTGGAGAATGCAAAAAATTACTTCTCTTCAGAAGCGCGCTCTACTGAAAATTAGGCCAATACAACATGACAGATTACAAGAGAACACTTAACTTACCGGACACGCCTTTTCCTATGCGAGGAGATCTTGCTAAGCGTGAACCCCTCATACTCAAGGCATGGAAGAAAAATAATCTCTATCAGAAAATACGTAAAGTTTGCAAAGAGCGCCCTAAGTTTATTTTGCATGATGGCCCTCCATATGCCAATGGCGATATACATATCGGTCATGCAGTTAATAAAATTCTTAAAGACATCATTGTTAAAAGCAAAACATTATCTGGCTTTGATGCGCCTTATGTTCCTGGATGGGACTGTCATGGGTTGCCAATCGAACATCAGATAGAAAAAAAATATGGGAGAAATTTACCTGCAAAAAAAGTAAGAGAATTATGTCGTATCTTTGCACAAGAGCAGATAGAAAGACAGAAAGCTGATTTTATTCGACTCGGTGTCCTGGCAGATTGGGATAACTCATATCTTACTATGAGTCATAATATTGAAGCAGGAATCATTCGTACACTTGGAAAAGTTTATAAGAATGGTTATCTATATCGAGGGAAAAAACCCGTCAATTGGTGCATAGAGTGCGGCTCAGCTCTTGCAGAAGCAGAAGTTGAGCACGAAGACAAAAATTCACCTGCAATTGATGTTGCTTTTCTGGTCATGGATAACGATGCTCTTGCCAGAGCGTTCCGTATATCAGCTATTGTTGAACCAGTGTCGGTGGTAATTTGGACTACCACACCCTGGACCCTACCTGCCAATCAAGCAGTAAGTGTACACCCAGAATACAGTTATCAGTTGGTGAGAACTGTTAGAGGATTGCTCATTCTCTCAAGTCAGGCCTATGCCGAATCGTCCCAGGTTAAGTCAGCTACAACTGATAAGAGAATTGATTTATCGCTCCCAAAAACGACATTGCTTATAGACCTCTGTCTATCTGATTATGGCCTAGAAAATTTAGGAGTGCTTGGCACTTGTACGGGAGCCCAACTTAATTTACTTAGGTTGCAACACCCATTTTATGATCGCGTTGTTCCTATTGTTTGTGGTAAGCATGTTACTGCTGATATAGGTACAGGATTGGTACATACCGCTCCCGCACATGGTGTCGATGATTACATTGTTGGGCAAGAGTACGGCTTACCAGTAGAAAATCCAGTCGACAGTAACGGAAATTTTTTTGAGCACATACCGTTGGTAGGCGGCATATCAGTATGGAAGGCCAATGACGTGGTAATTCGTCAGCTAAAAGAAAACGGCTCATTGTTAAACTTCAGACAATTACAGCACAGTTACCCACACTGTTGGCGACATAAAACTCCAATTATTTTTCGTGCTACTTCTCAGTGGTTCATTGGCATGGACAGACCCAGAAGAAACGAAACGCTCCTTGATATTCCTGTTGCAAATAAGGTATCTAATGATAGAGATACTCTTAGAGTATGCGCCAGTTCGGCAATAACAGATGTTGAATTTTTTCCAAACTGGGGGCGCGCCCGTTTAGATTTAATGATCAGTAATCGCCCTGACTGGTGTGTTTCGCGCCAACGTAACTGGGGGGTGCCAATGGCCCTCTTTCTGCATAAAGAAACATATGAACCGCATCCCCATACTGACATATTACTAGAAAAAGTAGCGCAACTTGTTGAAAAAAAAGGAATTGAGGCATGGTTTAATTTAGATGCAAGAGAGTTGCTGGGAGACGAAGTAAATGATTATGAGAAATCGACGGATACTTTAGATGTGTGGTTTGATTCTGGTACAACTCACGACACTGTTCTTAGATCTAATGAGCAATTAAAATATCCAGCTGATCTTTATTTAGAGGGCTCAGATCAGCATCGTGGCTGGTTTCAATCCTCTCTTTTGACTGGTTGTGCGGTTAATAGTGGCGCACCTTACAAAGCGTTGCTTACTCATGGCTTTGTAGTTGATGGCAGTGGCCGCAAAATGAGCAAATCGAAAGGTAATGTCATTGCGCCCCAAAGAGTAATAGATACTTCAGGGGCCGATATTATTCGATTATGGGCGGCTTCTACAGATTATTCTGGCGAACTTTTTATCTCCGATGAGATTCTTAAACGAGTAGTAGAAAGTTATCGACGTATACGTAATACACTACGTTTTTTGCTAGCAAATCTAGTGGATTTCAACCCAATTACTGATAGCATCCCAGTAGAAAATTGGTTAGAAGTTGATCGCTATATGCTAACGTCTATCAGAGTGCTTCAAAATGAATTAACACAGAGTTATGAACGCTACGAGTTCCATCTCATAGTGCATAAATTGCATAATTTTTGTTCAGAGGATTTGGGTGGATTCTATTTGGACATTCTTAAAGATAGGCTCTACACCACTTCTGCTAAAAGTATTCCGCGTCGTTCAGCGCAGAACGCGTTGCATCATATTGCACATAGTCTGGTGCGTTTATTTGCGCCTATCCTTAGCTTTACAGCTGATGAGGCGTGGGAGCATCTGACTGGCGATGCTGACGATAGTGTCTTATTGCATACTTGGCATAAATTTCCATTACAGTCAGATGCAGTACTATTGATGGAACGCTGGAAGAGAATTCGTGAGCTACGTTCTCAGGTACAAAGGAAGCTAGAGGACTCTCGTGCTTTAGGAAAGATTGGCTCTTCACTTGCAGCTGTTGTAGAAATTTGTATAGGCGGAGATGATTTTATATTACTTAATTCTTTGGGGGATGATCTACGTTTAGTAATTGTTACCTCAGAAGCTCGCGTAGTAGAAGCTATCGGTGACTATAAGGAAGGAATTTTTGTGACCCCTAGCGACTATTTAAAATGCGAACGTTGTTGGCATTATCGTCAGGACGTTGGTAATGAAAATGACCACGCCACTATATGCGGTCGATGCGTGTCAAATCTTTTCGGTTCTGGCGAAATTAGGAAATATGCCTGAGTTTAGTTAAATCTTTTCGGTAATTATTTTTTATAATTGGACATAGATTAGTATGCAACTGCGTACCAGCCTAACTCTAACAATAGTATTGCTAGTAATAGATTTTATCACCAAGCGTTGGGTAGAATCAGCATTGACTCAGGGTCAAGAGATCCCATTAACAGCTTTCTTTAATTTGGTGTTAACTTATAATGCGGGAGCAGCATTCAGTTTTTTAAGTGATGAATCTGGATGGCAGCGTTGGTTTTTGAGCGGCGTCTCTGCGAGCGCCTCAGTTTTTATCGGCTATCTTCTATACAAACATGCAGCAGAAAAATTATTTTGTATTGCACTGAGTTTAATATTAAGTGGTGCGTTAGGAAATTTATGGGATAGGATGCTATTGGGTCATGTAGTTGATTTTATAGATCTCCATTACGACGGTTACCACTGGCCTGCATTTAATGTGGCAGATTCCATAATTTGTATAGGGGCAGCATTCCTAATACTTGAGAGTGCTCGATCTAAAGAAGTTAAAAACTAGTACTCAGCAATTTTTTCTTGGTTGCCACAATACATCTTTTACATTCTGTTCACGATTTAGTATTCGACAGAGTACAAATAAAAGATCAGATAAACGATTTAAGTATTTGATGTGAATTGGCGCAACTGTTTCTGTTTTAGAGAGTCTAACTAAGGATCTTTCCGCCCGGCGGCACACAGTGCGGGCGACGTGACAAAGAGATGCTGCACGGGTTCCGCCGGGGAGTATAAACTCTTTTAATGGGGATAGAGTTGAGTTGTATTGGTCAAGTTGGTTTTCTAGGCGCGTGACCTGAGTTTCATTAATGCTGATGTGATTGGGTATACTCAAGTCACCGCCTAGATTAAATAAATTGTGTTGAATTTTTTCTAATTCTTCGCGTATTCCAGTCTCAATATCTTCTGTAAGCAATACACCAATAAAACTGTTGAGTTCATCTATATCACCGTTAACTTCAATTCGATGACTATCCTTAGTAGATCGCGTGCCATCCCCGAGACCCGTGGTGCCATCGTCGCCAGTTCGGGTATAAATCTTTGTCAGGCGATTAGCCATATAATTAACCCCATAAGAAGACTGTAAGGCGATATGCAATTCGCATTTTTATTATTTCTTTTGTTCACGTTTGTTGTCTGATAAAGGCAAAAATAATGCAGGAAGGGTTTTTTTGTGTTGCTCATGGATGAAATGTTTTTTGACGGCAGAGCTCAATATTGGCGCATTAGAAATAGGCATTAATTTTTTATTATCAGAGAGGGATGGAGAGAATTTGTAGGGCTGGCTAAATAATTGATCCTGTGGGACTTTAGGCTGCTTATCTTGTTCTGATCTAATTTTTTTACGTTGCCCACTCTCATTAAATGAGTTTTTAGGTTTTACTAAAATACTTGTTATATTTGATTCAAATCCAGTTATTGTTTTTACTGGGAGCGTAATTTTGAGAAGTTTCTCGATATCTGTAAGCAATTCTTTCTCTTCATCACATACCAATGAAATCGCTTCCCCCTTCGTGCCTGCCCGCCCAGTGCGCCCTATACGATGAATATAATCTTCTGGTGTGTTGGGTAATTCAAAGTTAATTACATGCGGCAAATCCTCAATATCAATTCCACGTGCCGCAACATCAGTTGCAACTAGGACACATACAGACCCTAACTTAAACTCTGCTAAAGCTTGAGTGCGTTGTGGCTGACTTTTATCCCCATGAATTGCGGTAGCCGTTATATCATCACGTTCCAATTGCCGAGCAAGTTGATTCGCGCCATATTTAGTGCGGACAAATACTAATACTTGTCTCAGATTCTGTGATTTGATGATATGCGTTAATAAATTACGCTTATAATCTTTTTGAATCAGGTAAACGGAATGGGTTACCAGTTCAGTTATAGAGTTGCTTCTTGTCACCTCAATTAGCACTGGTTTTCTTAGTAGCGTATCTGCAAGTTTCTTAATTTCTTCAGAGAAGGTAGCGGAAAACATTAGACTCTGGCGTTGCTCTGGCATGAGTGAGAGAATATGCTTGATATCTGGTAAGAAGCCCATATCCAGCATACGATCAGCCTCATCTAATACCAGAATTTCCACTTTAGACAGATTTATAGTTTTTTGTTGAATGTGATCTAGTAGGCGCCCAGGAGTTGCCACCAGGATATCAACCCCAGCACGTAAATCTTTAATCTGCGGATCCATATGGACCCCGCCATATACTACCGTGCATTTGAGCGGGAGATATTTACTGTAAATCTTAACACTCTCTAGTACTTGTGCCGCTAATTCTCGTGTCGGCACTAAGATTAGTGCACGAATTGGGTGTTTGGCAGGTGATGCGCTGTTACTGGCATGAGGTTGTAATCGGTGCAACATTGGCAAGGTAAAACCTGCAGTTTTACCGGTGCCGGTTTGTGCCCCACCCATAATATCTTTGCCATCAAGTATCAATGGAATCGCCTGAATCTGGATTGGGGTGGGTTCTGTATAACCTTGATCAGTGATTGCCCGCATAATCTCAATCGAAAGATTTAGTTGATTGAATGACATCCGTATTATCTCCTCATCCCATGATGAATTATTGATCTTGTTCTGCCAACAAACTACTCATTATCTTTTTTAAATAACTTAACAGTGGTTTTGCTCCACCAATAGCCACCGCATCAACTAGACAATACCATGCAGCAACTCCACTAGGAGGATTTCCTTGCGGTAGTCCAAAAATAGGTTCTATTGTGGCCCACTTCCAGGTTCCTGCCGCTGTACCTATTAACTCTAACCATGTGGTAATAAAGAATGCGGCAAGATAAACCATTGGTGACCGACCTTTAAAAAGATAGATAAGGAAGACACAGAATAATAATGCACCTACCGCATCACCTTGTTCCGGGAAACCGCTGATTCCCCAGACTGACCATGCACCACATACCAGGACCACAAATGCCGCAATTTTTTTGGCGTATTTTAGAAAAAACCCAGAGCGAGCTAGAGCAACGGCAGTTAAGTAGACCATACCATGGCCAGGGGGAACGTAAGATGGAACATTTCCAAACCGATATGTGTACCCACCCATATAAATAGATGCAAAATGCTCGCCAATTGTTGCAAAGATAACAGCAATTATAATCTGTGCTCGTACTTCATTATTCTCACCAAAAAGCAAACATAATAGAAATGTCCACGCAATAACTCCCATAGCATTCTGTTTCTCTAAGCTTCCAGAAGCATCAATATTCAGACTGATTGCCACGCATACAAAAGTAAGTGCCGCTATTAAATAATCACGTTTTTTATGTACGCAAACGATATTATTTTGTGGAAAATAACGGAGCATTTCTATGTCTATAAAATTTTAAAATACTGATTACGGTAATGAGAGGTTTTAAAGGTATCTTGTCTATGAAGGGTGTCTGGGGATTGCATCAGCGATTACGTGCGGATGCGGTTGATGTTGTCTCAAATAGAGGTTTATAACATGCCCCTTTGGAAAATGGGACATGTTATAAAAAATAGCTAACTCTGGTAAGTGGCTCAGAAGAAATCAGATGCATTAAGAATTAGTCCTCTTCCTCTTCTTCTTCCTCGTCACTTTTCTTTTTCTCTGCTTTCAGTACCATTTTGCCTTGTACTAAACTGGCATTAAGATCTGTCTCAGTCACTTCTTT
>BJGV01000010.1 GCA_014190895.1 Nitrosomonadaceae bacterium
ACAATGTTTCGGTAACAGTCAGCTTGATTGCACCAATTGCAATGGAAGAAGGTTTACGTTTCGCTATTCGTGAGGGTGGTAGGACTGTTGGAGCGGGCGTGGTGGCTAAGGTTATTGAGTAACGATAGGATTCTGGGGGGAGTGAGCGTAGTGAGAAAGGGGTGAAGTTTCGTGTTTCTACACTTAACAACCCCCTTATATATTTTTTCGACCCTGTTGGTTCTTGAAAGAGATATAGGCCAGTAGCTCAATTGGCAGAGCGTCGGTCTCCAAAACCGAAGGTTGGGGGTTCGATGCCCTCCTGGCCTGCCAGAAAAACTCTAATGAGAGTTGGTGCAGGGGTACTACATTACTGATAGATGTAGACTTTCTAATATTGCAAATATGTGGATTGACGAAGATTAAGGGTGGAGTGGGGCAAAGTGGATAAGATTAAATTTGGAATAGCCCTTCTTTTGATGACAACGGGTATTGCTGGCTTTTATTACCTGCGTGATAGCGCTATGGTAATTCGGGTAATTTCTGTACTTTCAGGTTTCATTTTAGCGGTTACGGTAGCCTGGTTCACTGAGCACGGTAAACAGTTTTATGCATTTAGCAGGGAATCCTCAGAAGAAACAAAGAAAGTAGTGTGGCCTAGTCAGAAGGAAACAATTCAGATGACCGGTATTGTATTTGCGTTTGTTGTAGTGATGGCCATATTTTTATGGATGGTGGATGCCAGCCTATTGCTAGCAGTGAAGTATTTGATGGAGCAGAACGGGTAATGGATAAAAAATGGTTTGTAGTTCATGCTTATTCTGGTTTTGAGAAAAATGTGTTACGCGCATTACAGGAAAGAATTCAACGTGCTGGCATGCAGGATAAATTTGGACAAATACTGGTGCCGGTAGAAGAAGTAATTGAAATGAAGAATGGTCAAAAAAGTATCAGCGAAAGAAAACTTTTTCCAGGATACGTTTTGGTAGAAATGGAGATGACTAATGAAACATGGCACTTAGTCAGTAGTACTGCTAAAGTTACTGGATTTGTAGGTGGTTCGGCTATGAAACCAACTCCAATTAGCGCAAAAGAAGTAGAAAATATTCTTTTACAAATTCGAGAGGGCGTAGAGAAACCAAAACCTAAAATTCTTTTTGAGTCAGGTGAAGCAATACGGGTTAAAGAAGGCCCATTTACAGATTTTCATGGCAATGTAGAAAGTGTTAACTATGAAAAAAGCAAAATTAAGGTATCGGTTTCTATTTTTGGTCGACCAACTCCAGTCGAGTTAGATTTCAGTCAAGTTGAGAAATCCTAAGATGAGAGATAGGGCAGTTTTTTATTTAATTAAATAATTTTTTCATATCGCAAAATTTTTTTAATAAAAAAGGGGAGAGCGTACTAACGTTCGTTTGTACCCAACAGGGGAATTATCGTGGCAAAGAAAATAGTTGGCTATATAAAGCTACAGGTGCCGGCAGGCAAAGCAAATCCTAGTCCACCTATTGGCCCAGCGCTGGGCCAACGAGGTCTAAATATTATGGAGTTTTGTAAAGCATTTAATGCCGTTACTCAGAAAATGGAAACAGGTTTACCTGTGCCGGTAGTGATTACCGCTTACGCCGATAAAAGCTTTACTTTTATTATGAAAACGACGCCTGCAACGGCGTTAATTAAAAAAGCAGCAGGAATTACAAAAGGCAGTCCTAGACCTCACAGTGATAAAGTGGGGAGGCTAACCCGTAAACAAGCAGAAGAAATTGCTACAGCAAAAATGCCAGATTTAACTGCTGCAGATATGGATGCAGCAGTTCGTACTATTGCTGGTAGTGCCCGTAGTATGGGCATAGAGGTTGAGGGTATATAACATGACATACACATCTAAACGTTTCAAAGAGATAGCCGGAAAAATAGATCGAAGCAAGACATATGCAATGTCAGATGCGCTTAAAATTATCAAGGAAACGGCTACTGCAAAATTTGATGAGTCAGTTGACTTAGCTGTGAACCTAGGCATAGATGCAAAAAAATCAGATCAAACTGTGCGTGGTTCGGTGGTACTGCCTGCAGGTACGGGCAAAATTGTACGCGTAGCTGTTTTTGCTCAGGGTGATAAAGCTAAGGAAGCTACCGCTGCGGGTGCTGATATTGTTGGATTTGAAGATCTGGCTGAACAAGTTAAGTTGGGTAATATTAATTTTGATGTAGTTATTGCGAGCCCTGATGCCATGCGTATTGTTGGGCAATTAGGACAAATACTTGGTCCGCGTGGGCTGATGCCGAATCCTAAAGTGGGCACGGTAACTTCAGATGTTGTGGGTGCGGTCAAGAATGCTAAAGCTGGTCAAGTTCAATACCGTGCCGACAAAGCTGGCATAGTCCAATGTACTATCGGCCGAGCATCGTTTAGCACGGATGCCCTGAAACAAAATATGCTGGCATTGATAGATGCGCTTAATAAATCTAAGCCTGCCACATCTAAAGGGGTTTATCTGAAAAAAGTAGCCGTCTCTAGCACGATGGGAATTGGCATTCGAGTAGACCAGTCTACTCTGACGCAATAGAAATTTAAGATAATTTTTTAAGAACTTTGTTCTGCTAGATGTTCATATTTATTTAGTCTAGTAGAGTTGTCAAAGACCGTTGGAGATTTTAGGTGTACGAAGGGTAAAGGCGTGTAGAAGCTGTATTAAAAAACGTTCTCTATCATGTTGTTTATAGTCACTTAGAAACTTAATTGCAAAATTGTAAAAGAAGGAAATTTTTTAAGTTAGGAGTTTATGCATTACATACCCTTGACTTTTAATTTGTTACAATTTTTAGCGTCCAACGCAGATGGCGTATCTAAAAAAGGTGAGTTAGTTTCCTAATTTTTAGATCGCGTGTTCGCGATGTTAGGATGAAGTGCAGAAACTGTTCGACACTGTAAACTTAACTCGCATATAACCAACGGGAGTTTATTTTGAGTCTTAATCTTGAAGAGAAGAAAGCAGTAGTTGCTGAAGTTAGTGCTCAAATAGCGGAAGCACAAGCAATTATTATTGCAGAGTACCGGGGTCTTGAAGTGGAAAAAATGACTCAGTTACGGGCTAAAGCACGTCAGTCCGGGATTTATTTTAAGGTACTGAAGAACTCGCTTGCGCGAAGAGCGGTTGCGGATACGTCATTTTCTGTACTTTCTGCACACATGGTTGGTGTTCTTGCTTATGGTATTGGAACTGATCCAGTGGCGGTAGCCAAGATCCTGCATGAGTTTGCTAAGAGTAATGACAAATTTGTAATTAAAGCAGGTGCAATGGCTAATTTCTTGATGTCTCATCAAGAAATTACAAAGCTCGCTACTTTACCGAGTCGCGAAGAGTTGTTGTCAGAACTTTTAGGCACAATGCAAGCGCCAATTGTCGGTTTTGTGCGAACACTTAACGAAGTCCCGGCAAGATTTGTACGTAGTCTTGCCGCTGTACTCGATCAAAAACAGAGTATTTAATTTGTTATAAGAATAGAAATTTAACGACCCAGAATTGGTGTAATAAATTTAAACTTATTAGGAGAGAATTATGGCCGTAGCTAAATCAGAAATTTTAGATTCAATTGCCAGCATGACAGTATTAGAACTTTCTCAGTTGATCAAAGAAATGGAAGAGAAATTCGGTGTTTCTGCCGCTGCTGCAACCGTTTCGGTGGCCGCCCCTGCTGCTGCTGCTGCTGCTGAAGAACAAACTGAATTTTCTGTGCTCTTGACTGCTGCAGGCGCAAGCAAAGTTAACGTGATAAAAGTTGTGCGTTCAGTCACTGGCCTTGGTTTGAAAGAGGCAAAGGATTTGGTAGATGGTGCGCCCAAGATAGTTAAAGAAGGAATTAGTAAAGCCGATTCAGAAGTCATTCAAAAACAACTTATTGAAGCTGGTGCAACTTGCGAGATTAAGTAAATAGTGATGTAAGTAGATAAACTAGCGGTATGAAGCATGCCGCTAGTTTTAATTATTGAATATTTTAATTCTCGTTTACCTGTGATATTGGATGTGAAACATATTAGTTAGAAACAGAAATTTTGTTTTCTGCCCTCGGAGATTTTATGAGCTATTCGTTTACAGAGAAAAAACGCATTCGTAAGAGCTTTGCTAAGCGTGCCAGCGTTTTACCAATTCCTTTTCTTCTTGCTACCCAGCTTGAATCGTACGCGGCTTTTTTACAAGCACAGGTTCCAGCTTCTCAAAGGGTTGATCAGGGATTGCAATTGGCATTTAAGTCCATCTTTCCAATTGAGAGCCATTCCAAAAACGCCCACCTTGATTTTATTAGCTATGTGCTTGGAGTTCCTCCATTCGATGTAAAAGAATGTCAGCAACGCGGACTCACCTATGCTTCTCCGCTACGCGCCAGAGTGCGATTAACAATTATGGATAAAGAGGCGTCCAAACCGACAACAAAAGAAATCAGGGAGCAGGAAGTATACATGGGAGAAATTCCTTTAATGACAAATACCGGTTCATTTGTTATTAATGGCACTGAGCGTGTGATTGTGTCGCAGTTGCATCGTTCACCTGGTGTATTTTTTGAACATGATCGAGGTAAAACTCATTCTTCTGGAAAGTTACTTTTTTCTTCGCGCATTATTCCGTATCGTGGTTCTTGGCTTGATTTTGAGTTTGATCCTAAGGATTGTATTTATTTCCGAGTAGATCGCCGCCGTAAAATGCCAATTACCATACTGCTAAAAGCTATAGGTTATACATCGGAACAGATTCTTGCGGGTTTTTTCTCATTTGATGTTTTTCATTTATCTAAGAAAGGTATTCAGTTTGAATTGATCCCAGAACGTCTACGTGGAGATATCGCGCGCTTTGATATCGTTAACAAAAGTGGCAAAATTATTATTCAAAAAGACAAACGGATTACTATCAAACATATTCGTGAATTGGAGCAAGGAGGTATTGAGAAAATTTCTGCACCAGAAGATTTTTTGTTGGGACGAGTTCTAGGTCACAATATAGTAGACAAAGAAACAGGCGAGTTCATAGCTTTAGCTAATGACGAAATAACAGAGATTTTGTTTACCAGATTGCGTGAAGCTAACATTGAAAAATTTTATACTATTTACACTAATGATCTTGATCAAGGCGCATACATATCCCAAACATTACGGATAGATGAGACCGTTGATCAACTTACCGCTCAAACAGCAATTTACCGTATGATGCGCCCCGGCGAACCTCCGACTGAGGAATCTGTGAAGTCACTATTCGGCGGATTATTTTATACCCCAGAACGTTATGACCTATCAGAAGTGGGACGGATGAAATTTAATCGTCGCGTGGGGAAAGTTGAGTTGACTGGCGCCACTATTTTATCGAATGAAGACATTATTGCTGTTATTAAAATTTTAGTGGATCTGCGCAATGGACGTGGTGAGATAGATGATATTGATCATCTCGGTAATCGTCGTGTGCGTTATGTTGGCGAACTGGCAGAGAATCAATTTCGTTCTGGTTTAATTAGAGTTGAGAGGGCGGTAAAGGAGCGTTTAAATCAAGCAGAATCAGAGAATCTTATGCCACATGATTTAATTAACGCTAAACCAGTATCTGCAGCAGTGCGTGAGTTTTTTGGTTCAAGTCAACTGTCTCAATTTATGGATCAAACTAACCCGCTATCTGAAATTACCCATAAACGTCGTATTTCTGCTCTTGGGCCAGGTGGTCTGACACGTGAACGCGCAGGTTTTGAGGTGCGTGATGTACATCCAACTCACTATGGCCGATTGTGTCCGATTGAGACTCCAGAAGGCCCTAATATTGGCCTTATTAATTCACTTGCTATTTACGCCCGAACCAATAGATACGGTTTTATGGAGACCCCTTACCGCAAGGTAAGAAACAGAAAAGTGACTGACGAGATTGATTATCTCTCAGCTATTGAGGAAGGACAATATATTATTGCGCAAGCGAACGCAGATTTGGATCGTTACAGTAAATTTGTCGATGATATTGTTTCTTGTCGTCATAAGAATGAGTTTGCTTTGATAACATCAGATCGTATCGAGTATATGGATGTAGCACCAGCACAAATTGTGTCGGTAGCGGCCTCGTTGATCCCATTTCTGGAGCATGATGACGCTAATCGTGCATTAATGGGTTCAAATATGCAACGTCAAGCCGTACCTTGTTTACGTGCCGAGAAGTCATTAGTGGGTACGGGTATTGAGCGTGTAGTAGCTGTAGATTCTGGTACCGCAGTACAGGCAATACGGGCTGGTGTTGTTGATTATGTAGACGCAGGGCGTATTGTAGTGAGAGTCCATGACGTAGAGACGCGTGTTGGCGAGATTGGTGTAGACATTTATAATCTAACTAAGTATACCCGCTCTAATCAGAATACTAATATAAACCAACGTCCGTTAGTAAAAATAGGAGATATTATTGCCTGTGGTGACGTGGTTGCAGATGGCGCTTCCACCGATATGGGCGAACTAGCATTAGGGCAAAATATGCTGGTTGCATTTATGCCGTGGAATGGCTACAACTTTGAGGATTCCATTCTTATTTCAGAACGTATTGTCTCGGAAGATCGGTTTACCTCTATTCATATTGAAGAGTTATCGGTAGTCAGTCGTGATACCAAATTAGGGACTGAGGAGATCACCGGCGATATACCTAATTTGTCAGAGGGGCAACTTGGACGATTAGATGGTTCTGGTATTATTTATGTCGGCGCAGAGGTTGAGGCAGGTGATGTTTTAGTCGGTAAAGTGACGCCAAAAGGCGAAGTTCAGTTGACTCCAGAAGAAAAGCTTCTGCGTGCTATCTTTGGTGAAAAAGCTTCTGATGTAAAAGATACATCATTGCGCGTGCCATCAGGTATTTCCGGAACGGTCATTGATGTACAGGTATTCACTCGCGAAGGTATTGAGCGTGATAAACGTGCTCAGCAGATCATTGATGATGAATTAAAGCGGTATAGAAAAGATTTGACAGATCAGATGCGAATTGTAGAGGCCGATGCATTCCAGCGCATTGAACGACTACTAAAAGGTAAGGTAGCGACTGGTGGACCAAACAAACTTGTCAAGAATACACGTATCACCAAAGAGTATTTAGATGGCCTTGATCCACATCACTGGTTTGATATTAGATTGTCTAAAGAGGATACAAGCCTGCAATTAGAGGGAATAAAGGAAGTATTGACGCAGAAACGCAAAGCATTTGATGGTGCTTTTGAGGAGAAGAAAAAGAAACTCACCCAAGGAGATGCGCTGCTCCCTGGCGTACAAAAAATGGTTAAAGTTTATGTAGCAGTGAAGCGACGTTTGCAACCTGGAGATAAAATGGCAGGGCGTCATGGTAATAAAGGCGTGATTTCCAGAATTGTACCAGTTGAAGATATGCCATACATGGCCGATGGTACCCCAGTTGACGTTGTGTTGAATCCTTTAGGCGTGCCTTCGCGTATGAATGTTGGGCAGATACTTGAGATTCATTTAGGATGGGCGTCAAAGGGATTGGGAAAGAAGATTGCTGATATGATTCATGCTCATAATAAAATAACTGAAATCAGAAAATTTTTAAATAAGATCTATAACAGTAGCGGCAAAAAAGAAGATATTGACTCGCTTGCCGATGCAGAAATCTTAGACTTAGCTGAGAATTTAAAAGACGGCGTGCCTTTTGCTACGCCAGTTTTTGATGGCGCTACCGAGCATGAGATTAAAGACATGTTGGAACTTGCCGGTTTACCGCGATCCGGACAAATTAAGTTATTTGATGGAAGAACTGGGGAAGCTTTTGACCGCCCTGTTACGGTAGGTTACATGCATGTATTAAAATTGCATCATCTAGTGGATGACAAGATGCATGCGCGCTCTACTGGCCCATATAGTTTAGTAACTCAACAACCTTTGGGTGGTAAGGCTCAATTTGGGGGTCAACGATTTGGTGAGATGGAAGTGTGGGCTTTGGAAGCTTATGGTGCCGCATATACGCTGCAGGAAATGTTAACCGTGAAATCTGATGATGTGAATGGACGTACTAAGATATACGAAAGTATTGTCAAGGGCGATCATAAAATAGATGCTGGTATGCCAGAGTCATTCAACGTTTTGGTGAAAGAAATTCGTTCTCTGGGCATGGACATAGATTTGGATCGGCGTTAATGATTTACGTTTTAAAAATGTAGAGAGCAGAAATCAGCTCTCTACATTTTTTGACCACTTGACTGAATTATTTTTATATTGATCCCTGATTAACAGGAGCAGAAAATGAAAGCGTTGCTTGATTTATTTAAACAAGTTACCCAGAAAGAAGACTTTGATTCAATTAAGATTGGTCTTGCTTCCCCAGAGAAGATACGTTCTTGGTCTTACGGCGAAGTAAAGAAACCCGAGACTATCAACTATCGTACTTTTAAACCAGAGCGTGATGGGTTGTTCTGCGCTAAAATTTTTGGCCCAGTTAAAGATTACGAATGTCTGTGCGGTAAATACAAACGTCTTAAACATCGTGGTGTTATTTGTGAGAAATGTAGTGTTGAAGTTACTTTGTCTAAAGTGCGACGAGAGCGCATGGGACATATTGAGTTAGCTTCTCCAGTGGCGCACATCTGGTTTCTTAAATCATTACCGTCTCGTCTTGGCATGGTGCTAGACATGACCCTGCGTGATATTGAACGAGTGCTCTATTTCGAAGCTTACGTTGTAACTGACCCCGGCATGACCCCACTGAATCGACGTCAGTTATTAACAGAAGATGATTATCTCGCTAAGACTGAAGAGTACGGGGATGATTTTCGTGCCATTATGGGTGCAGAGGGTATTCGTGACTTATTAAGCAATATAGATATTCAAATGGAAATTGGTAATTTGCGACAAGAAATGGGGGCAACTAGTTCGGAAACCAAAATCAAGAAAATTTCTAAACGTCTAAAAATATTAGATGCGTTTAGTAAATCTGGAATTAAACCAGAGTGGATGGTGTTAACAGTTTTACCGGTATTACCGCCTGAATTGCGTCCCTTGGTGCCGTTAGATGGTGGTCGTTTTGCGACTTCCGATCTTAACGATTTATATCGTCGAGTTATTAATCGTAACAATCGTCTCAAGCGTCTGCTTGAACTTAAATCGCCTGAAATCATTGTGCGCAATGAAAAACGTATGCTACAAGAGGCGGTAGACTCTCTTTTAGACAATGGACGTCGTGGTAAAGCTATGACAGGTGCCAATAAACGTCCACTTAAATCCCTTGCGGATATGATTAAAGGAAAGGGCGGGCGTTTCCGTCAAAATTTACTTGGTAAACGTGTTGATTACTCTGGGCGATCAGTAATTGTAGTTGGCCCGCAACTTAAATTACATCAGTGTGGTCTACCGAAAAAAATGGCTTTGGAGTTGTTTAAACCATTTATTTTTAGCAGATTAGAAGCAATGAACATTGCCACCACTATTAAAGCAGCTAAACGAGAGGTGGAGAACGAAACTCCAATAGTATGGGATATCTTAGAGGATGTAATTCGTGAGCACCCAGTAATGCTGAATAGAGCTCCAACGTTGCACCGTCTGGGTATTCAGGCATTTGAGCCTGTGTTGATTGAAGGCAAAGCTATTCAGTTACACCCCCTGGTATGCGCTGCATTTAATGCCGACTTTGATGGCGATCAAATGGCTGTGCATATTCCGTTGTCATTAGAAGCGCAAATGGAGTGCCGCACTCTGATGATGTCGACTAATAATATTTTGTCGCCAGCTAATGGCGAACCAATTATTGTTCCGTCACAAGATATTGTTTTAGGCTTGTATTATGGTACTCGTGAGAGAATTGGTTCACGTGGCGAAGGCATGATTTTTTCTAATGTTAGTGAAGTGTCCCGTGCATACGAGAACCGTGTAGTTGAAATTAATGCCAGGGTCTTAGTTCGGATAAAAGAATACGAAATAGATATCAGTGGCGAGTGCCATGAAAAAACTACGCGTTACGATACTACTGTTGGACGCGCGTTGTTGTCTGAAATATTACCTATCGGGTTACCTTTCTCGCTCATGAATAGAGCGCTAAAAAAGAAAGAGATTTCAAAACTTATTAATGCCAGTTTTCGTCGTTGTGGATTACGAAAAACTGTGATATTTGCAGATAAATTGATGTATGCCGGTTTTACTTATGCTACCCGTGCTGGAATTTCAATCTGTCTAGATGACATGGTGACACCAATACAGAAGGGTGACATTATCTCTGCATCTGAGAAAGAAGTGCAAGAGATTGAATCTCAATATACTTCAGGTCTAGTGACGCAAGGCGAACGTTACAATAAGGTAGTAGATATCTGGAGTCGCGCTGGAGATCAGGTAGCTAAAGCTATGATGGATCAGCTTGGTGTTGAGCCCGTATTCGATTCTGCCGGCCAAATAAAGACAGACAAGAAAGGGAATCCGATAACGCAGGAATCATTTAACTCCATTTACATGATGGCAGATTCCGGAGCCCGTGGTTCCGCAGCTCAGATTCGCCAGTTATCCGGTATGCGTGGTTTGATGGCTAAGCCAGACGGGTCAATCATAGAGACGCCTATCACTGCAAATTTCCGTGAAGGATTGAATGTATTGCAGTATTTTATTTCTACTCATGGTGCCCGTAAAGGATTAGCTGACACTGCGCTAAAGACTGCAAACTCGGGTTATCTTACCCGTCGCCTAGTTGATGTGACTCAAGACCTAGTAGTGACTGAAGATGACTGCGGCACCAACAAAGGCGTAGTGATGAGGGCGTTAGTTGAGGGCGGTGAAATTATTGAGGCATTACATGAACGCATACTTGGACGAGTAACGACAGATGCAATCATTGATCCAAGAAATCAGGCGGAGATCTATCCTGCTGGCACTTTATTGGATGAGAATATCGTTGATCATATTGAATCTATGGGTATAGATGAGGTGAGGGTTCTTACACCGCTTACTTGTGAAACACGGTATGGGTTGTGTGCTAAATGTTATGGGCGCGATCTAGGACGTGGTACGCTAGTTAATGTAGGTGAAGCCGTGGGTGTTATTGCGGCGCAGTCTATTGGTGAACCGGGAACCCAACTCACGATGCGTACTTTTCATATTGGCGGCGCAGCTTCTAGAACTGCTGTAGCTAGTCAGGTGGAGAGTAAATCTAATGGCATGGCACGTTACTCATCTACAATGCGTTATGTGACTAATTCCCGTGGAGAATTAATAACAATTTCTCGTAGCGGTGAAGTAATTATAAACGATGACAACGGACGTGAGCGAGAACGTCATAAATCACCTTACGGCGCAACACTCATGATTCATGACGGGCAAACAGTAAAAGCAGGGCAGGTTCTCGCAACTTGGGATCCGCATACCCGTCCAATTGTAACGGAATATGCGGGTAATGTACGTTTTGAGAATGTCGAAGAGGGCGTCACTGTAGCTAAACAGATTGATGAAGTAACGGGTTTGTCTACACTGGTAGTTATAGATCCAAAACGACGAGGAGTATCTCAAGCAAAAGGTTTGCGTCCATTAGTAAAATTTTTAGACGAAAATGGGCAGGAAGTAAAAGTTGTTGGCGGCAAACTTCCGGTTAATATAACCTTTCAAACTAGTTCCATCATCACTGTACGTGACGGACAACAGGTAAGCGTAGGTGAGATACTGGCGAGAATTCCTCAAGAAACTTCGAAGACTCGTGATATTACCGGTGGTTTACCGCGTGTAGCAGAATTATTTGAAGCTCGCCCCCCTAAGGATGCTGGTGTGTTAGCGGAAGTTACTGGCTCCGTGTCATTTGGTAAAGATACGAAGGGTAAGCAACGTTTAATCATAACGGATTTAGACGGCGTCGCTCATGAGTACCTTATCCCTAAAGATAAGCATGTGACAGCACATGATGGTCAAGTAGTAAACAAGGGAGAGAGTATTGTCGATGGCCCCGCCGACCCACATGATATCTTACGTTTATTAGGAGTGGAGGCGTTAGCGCGCTACATAACAGATGAGGTGCAAGACGTTTATCGTTTACAGGGCGTAAGAATAAATGACAAACATATTGAGGTAATTGTACGTCAGATGTTACGTCGGGTACAGATTGTTAATGCTGGTGAGACTCATTTTATTTTAGGCGAACAGGTTGAACGCGCTGATTTATTATCAGAAAACGAGCGAATGATAGCTGAGGGCAAAGAAATTGCATTGTACGAATTTATGTTGCTTGGCATCACCAAGGCATCACTTTCTACAGATTCATTCATTTCAGCTGCTTCATTCCAAGAGACCACACGCGTATTAACCGAAGCGGCTATTATGGGTAAGAGAGATAATCTACGGGGTCTTAAAGAGAATGTTATTGTTGGGCGCCTTATTCCAGCAGGCACCGGCCTAACTTCCCATAATCGTATTAGAAAACAAAGACTTGGTTTGGATGCTCGTGACAGTTATAGTTTGGGTGCGGCGAGTATAAAGGAGGCGGAGAATAGTGAGTCCATTACACAGTGAGATAGATTCTATTTCTTCAGAACTGCTATACGGTTATTATCCTGAGTAATAACCGTGATTACTTAGTAATTTTAGATACGGCACCCTTATTAAATTATACTATTAATGAGCTGTTATTAGTCCGGTATTCCTCGTAAAATAGAGATAACATTGGATTAATAGCGGCTCATTTATTTTTAATAAGTTGTTATGCCATCTTGTCATAATAATGTAATATTTCTGTTATAACATATACGATATTTAGTGTTTTTAAAGAACTTTTTCAAAGAAAATATCTGTCTGTGATCAAAAAATCTCTTAGTAAAACAGAAGAATCAGGAAGGCTAGGATATAGTCACCGTCGACATTTACACGAGCGTCTTATTGAAATAACCCTGTTTTTAACAGCATTTTTCTCAGTTGCGGTTACGCTGGCTATTGTAGTTATGTTAGCAAAGGAATCGTTTGTATTTTTTCAGCATGTTTCCATTCTTGATTTTCTTACTGATACTCAATGGACGCCGTTATTTGATGATGCGCATTATGGCATACGCCCACTTATCTCCGGTACTTTGGTAAGCTCTCTAATAGCATCTGTGATCGCAATTCCTCTTGGCACTGTAATCGCCATATATTTATCAGAATTTGCATCTTTTTCCGTACGTGAAATAGCCAAACCTTTTCTCGAGCTATTGGGTGGGGTACCTACTGTCGTATATGGTTATTTTGCGCTGCTATTTATTACACCTCTATTACAAAAAATATTTCCGGAGTTACCTGGATTTAGTTTACTTTCTGCTGGATTGGTAATGGGGCTTATGATCATCCCTTATATTAGTTCAATGTCTGAGGATGCAATGCGTGCAGTTCCAATGAGTTTGCGCGAGGGTTCTTATGCGATGGGCGCAACAAGTTTTCAGACTGCGATACGAGTGGTAATGCCCTCAGCTTTCTCTGGCATTGCTGCGGCATATATTCTTGGTATTTCTCGTGCAGTTGGCGAGACTATGGTCGTGGCAATAGCAGCTGGTATGCAGCCAAATCTCACTTGGAATCCGATGGAACCAGCGGCCACTATCACTGCTTACATTGTGCAAGTGAGTCTAGGCGATCTGCCCCATGGTAGTATCGGTTACCAGACAATCTTTGCCGCTGGGTTTACATTACTTTTGATAACCCTCGTGTTTAATATTATTGGTCATATTTTACGCGAGAGATACCGTCAAATTTATTGATGTTATCCCCGGTTATAAATTTTAAACCTTGGATATTTTGATAGAAATGTTTAATTTTAAACTGCCAATTTAATGAGAGCCACTGATAATCTCAATGAAATTCGTGCCATCATTGCACGCCATAAATTTTTTAACTCTGTATTTAGGGTTGTTGGCGCATTTGCATTAATGATCGGAGTGTTTACATTTATAGGGCTGTTTTCTTACATGTTAATTGATGGAGCGCCTCGTTTGTCGTGGGATTTTTTTACCTCATTTCCATCACGTCGTCCAGGTTCTGCAGGCATATTATCAGCCTGGGTTGGAACAATTCTAGTGATGTTGGTGACAGCCGCTGCCGCTATACCTGTAGGCGTAGCGGCAGGTATTTATCTAGAAGAGTATTCTCCTAGAAATTTTTTCACTGAGATAATAGAAATTAACATAACCAATCTTTCCGGGGTCCCATCAATTATCTATGGTCTCTTGGCACTAAGCTTATTTGTATATCAATTTGGATTTGGTCAGAGCATTTTGTCAGCAGGATTAGCCTTAGCTCTCCTGATTCTACCAATAGGGATTGTTGCCACTCGTGAATCCATTCGGAGCATTCCTGTGGCTATTCGTGAAGGTGCCTATGCTCTTGGGGCAACCAAATGGCAGACTGTTTCTGATCATATACTCCCCTATTCTGCGGCAGGTATTTTAACTGGTATTATCATTGGTTTGGCCCGTGCAATTGGTGAAACTGCACCTATCATAACAATAGGCGCGTTAACCTTTATTGCCTTCTTGCCACCATCACTCATCAAGACCGACCCTCCTTTCTTATCTTTTGAATGGCTAATGGCACCATTCACCGTTATGCCAATTCAGATGTTTAATTGGGTTTCGCGACCAGAGGAAGCGTTTCAGATTAATGCAGCAGCGGCGGGATTAATTTTGGTGATAATGACTCTTACCATGAATGGATTGGCTATCTATCTTCGATATCGTATGCGTAAGAATATCAAATGGTAAAAGATCTTATGACGTCGCCGAGTGCTAACACAGATAAAGATTTACAGCTGTGTAAGGCTGAAGTTAAGAATTTGAGTTTTCATTATGGTACATTCAATGCACTGAAGAATGTTAGCATGATAGTGCATGAGAAAAAAGTGACCGCACTTATTGGCCCATCTGGCTGTGGTAAATCTACTCTTCTGCGTTGTTTCAATCGCATGCATGATCTGTACCCTGGCAACCGTTATACAGGTGACATTATCCTATACCCGGATAATGTTAATATTCTTTCTTCTGTTGTGGATCCAATAGAAGTACGCATGCGTATTAGCATGGTGTTTCAGAAACCCAATCCGTTCCCAAAATCTATTTACGAGAATGTTGCTTATGGTTTGAGAGTAAGGGGTATAAAAAAACGTTCTATACTTGATGAGAAAATAGAGGAAGCCTTGCGTAATGCGGCATTATGGGATGAAGTAAAGGATCGTATGAATCAACTCGCTTTTAATCTTTCTGGCGGCCAACAGCAGCGTCTGTGTATCGCGCGCGCACTTGCTACCGATCCAGAAATTCTGCTATTTGACGAGCCCACCTCAGCACTTGACCCTATTGCTACTGCCAGCATTGAAGAACTAATATCCGATCTAAAAAATAAAGTTACCATTCTCATCGTGACTCATAACATGCAGCAAGCCGCACGAGTTTCTGATTATACGGCTTATATGTATATAGGTGAGTTGATTGAATTTGGCATTACCGACACTATCTTCATAAAACCAAAAAATCAAAAGACAGAGGACTACATTACCGGACGTTTTGGTTAAGTTCAAATACACTGTGACTGGTAAAATATTGATTCTGTAACTGTAATTACTGAAATAGAATTATCCTTATCTGCTGTCGCTATCATTTTGATTATGTTAGGCAGGGTTAACCATTAATCTTATTTGAATTGACCCTCATTAGTGTACAGGATGCCCTTTTGTCTTAGATTCTACATGCTGTATTTTGCATGAATTTTTCTATTTTGATAGTCTTTACCAGGCTTTGCATAATTGACCCAGCGACCATTCGCGGGTAATATCTTAGGCTTTTAGGAAGAGGTAATCATGCGTTTGAAATTGGTTGTAGGTAATTGGAAAATGCATGGCGGAATTGAACAGAATCAATGTTTATTAGACCTAGTTGTTGAGGGCACTAGAGCGCTGAAAGGAGTATCTTGTGTAGTATGTACACCTTACCCTTATCTATCACAGACGCAATCATTATTAGGAAACACTCACATTTTGTGGGGTGCCCAGAATGTCAGTCAATATGACAAAGAGGGTGCTTATACCGGTGAAGTATCGGCAAAAATGCTGATAGATTTTTTATGTCATTATGTGATCGTTGGTCATTCTGAACGGAGAATTATGTACGGAGAAGATAGTCTTACTGTCGCGCTCAAATTTAGAGCAGTTCAGCGTGTTGGATTAATTCCAATTCTATGTGTTGGAGAGACTTTGGAACAGCGTGAGGCGGGAATTACTGAACAGATTTTAGCTGAGCAATTAGATGCAGTTATTGAATTAATGGGCGTAGATGCTTTAGCCAAATCAGTATTGGCCTATGAACCGGTATGGGCAATTGGCACCGGTAAAACTGCTACGCCTCAACAGGCCCAAGGCGCACATATTTTTATACGCAATAGAGTTTTAGCACATAATGATAAGATTGCCGCGGAATTAAAAATTCTTTATGGTGGTAGCGTCAAAGCAAATAATGCTACAGAGCTTTTTACCATGCCAGATATTGATGGTGGTTTAATTGGCGGCTCTTCATTAATCGCTAATGAATTTATTGCCATCTGTCATGCAGCACAGAATTAATTAATTTGGAGTAAATGGTGGAAATATTTATTTTGGTAATGAATGTGTTATCAGCTCTTGGGGTAATTATTTTGGTTCTATTGCAACATGGCAAAGGAGCCGATATGGGCGCTGCATTTGGTAGCGGTTCGTCGGGAAGTTTGTTTGGAGCAAGTGGTTCTGCAAATTTCCTAAGTAGAGCTACTGGTGCGTTGGCTGCAGTATTTTTTGTAACCACTCTCGGTCTTACATATCTTTCTAGTCATAAAGTTGGGGGTGAAGGTGTTATGAAGAAAGTGATCCCAACTCAATTAGGGCCAACCCCATCTCTTCCCTCTGCAAATGATGATGTTTCTAAGGTTAAGGAGATCCCGAAATAACTTTGAATAGCTCACTGTGAGAAACTTTTCGGGCTATATTCTAAAAGAATGGATTCTGGGTTCAAATCTCGAGTGAATCTGCGCCGACGTGGTGGAATTGGTAGACACGCCGTCTTGAGGGGGCGGTGGCGAAAGCTGTGCGAGTTCGAGTCTCGCCGTCGGCACCAACTAAAAAAAATAATGTTCTGTAGGGAGTTACGAGCTAAGGATGTATAATTTTCCTATACTTAATTATCAACTATAAAGATGCTTGAGAATTATCTCTCTATCCTATTGTTTATATGCGTAGGTTTTCTGGTAGGTGTGGTGCCGATGACCCTTGGCTGGTTGCTCGCACCTAATCATCCTGATAGCGCAAAATTATCGCCTTATGAGTGTGGTTTTGAGGCTTTTGAAGATGCACGAATGAAGTTTGATGTACGTTATTATCTAGTCGCCATTCTTTTTATTCTTTTTGACCTAGAAATTGCATTTCTATTTCCATGGGCAGTTGTTCTTAATGAGATTGGTTTTTTTGGCTTTATTGCAATGATGATATTTCTAGGTATTTTGATTGTTGGCTTTATTTACGAATGGATGACGGGTGCCCTAGAATGGGACTGATTATATGAGTATTAATGGCGTATTAGATCAAGGTTTTGTTACCACTCGCCTAGATAATATTATTAACTGGGGGCGTACTGGGTCTATGTGGCCAATGACCTTCGGTCTTGCTTGCTGTGCGGTAGAAATGATGCATGCTGGCGCATCACGATATGATCTCGATCGTTTTGGTGTTGTTTTTCGTCCCAGCCCACGTCAGTCAGATGTGATGATAGTTGCTGGTACTTTGTGCAATAAAATGGCCCCTGCACTACGTAAAGTTTACGATCAAATGGCTGAACCACGCTGGGTTATCTCTATGGGATCATGTGCTAATGGGGGTGGTTATTATCATTATTCTTACTCAGTAGTGCGTGGTTGCGATCGCATCGTACCCGTAGATATTTATGTACCAGGTTGTCCACCGACAGCAGAGGCGCTGCTTTACGGGATTATTCAGTTACAGAACAAAATCAAACGTACCAACACTATCGCGCGTTGAAATACATATGCCCTCCTCTCGCTTGGAAAAACTTTCTCTTGGTTTACAGAATCTACTAATTAATAAACAACTAATTAGTATAAATCAACAATTAGGTGAATTAACTATTGAAGTGGATTCAGCCAGCGTGTTAGAGGTTATGGAGACACTTCGCGATGATCTTGAGTTTAGTTTTGAGATGCTTATTGATCTATGCGGGGTTGATTATTTAACTTATGGTGCCGAATCCATTTCTGAGACTAATCGCCCCAAGAGGCGTTTTGCAGTTGTATACCATTTACTCTCAATTAAACATAATCACAGATTACGAGTCAAGGTATTCTCTGATGATGATGCGCTTCCTGTACTGAGTTCGATTATTAATATATGGCCGGCAGCCAATTGGTTTGAGCGAGAAGCTTTTGATCTTTATGGCATTATTTTTACCGATCATCCAGATTTGCGTCGTATTCTCACTGATTATGGGTTCATTGGCAACCCATTCCGTAAAGATTTTCCATTATCTGGGAACGTAGAAATGCGTTATGACTCAGATCAAAAAAGAGTAATTTATCAGCCAGTTAGTATTGAGCCGCGCGAAATTGTACCTCGTATAATTCGAG
This sequence comes from Nitrosomonadaceae bacterium, assembly GCA_014190895.1. GTDB lineage: Bacteria > Pseudomonadota > Gammaproteobacteria > Burkholderiales > Nitrosomonadaceae > BJGV01. The sequence goes on from BJGV01000010.1 coordinate 18,575, forward strand.
AAGATAGTTATGGAGATGGTAAATTAGACTCTAATAATAAAGGCTCTTAGATCATGGCTGAAATACGTAATTACACCATGAATTTCGGTCCCCAGCATCCAGCTGCGCATGGCGTTCTCCGTTTAGTGTTGGAATTAGATGGCGAGATAGTGCAACGTGCTGATCCGCATATTGGACTGCTACACCGCGCTACCGAGAAGTTAGTTGAACATAAAACATATATCCAATCTCTTCCTTACATGGACCGGTTGGATTATGTTTCTATGATGGTCAATGAACATGCCTATGTTATGGCCATAGAAAAGTTACTTGGGCTTGAAGTGCCATTACGCGCTCAATATATTCGGGTAATGTTTGATGAGATTACTCGCATTCTGAATCATCTCCTGTGGCTAGGTGCACATGCATTAGACGTGGGTGCAATGACAGTATTTCTTTATGCTTTCCGTGAACGCGAGGATCTAATGGATTGTTACGAGGCGGTGTCAGGAGCAAGAATGCACGCAGCCTATTATAGACCAGGTGGGGTGTATCGAGATTTACCGAGCACGATGCCGCAATATCGAGCATCCAAGATTCATAATGAAAAAGATACTAAAGTTCTGAATAAGAATCGTCAAGGATCGTTGCTGGACTTCATAGAGGATTTTACTAGCCGTTTCCCCACTTATGTAGATGAATATGAAACCTTACTTACGGATAATCGCATTTGGAAACAACGTCTTGTTGGTATTGGAGTGGTTTCGCCAGAGCGTGCACAGGCCCTAGGATTTACGGGTCCAATGCTTCGTGGCTCTGGTGTAGAGTGGGACTTACGAAAAAAGCAACCATATGAGATTTATGACCGTATTGATTTCGATATACCGGTAGGAGTTAATGGCGATTGTTATGACCGTTATTTAGTACGTATGGAAGAATTTCGGCAGTCAAATTACATTATTAAACAATGTGTTGAGTGGTTACGTAGAAATCCGGGCCCAGTAATAACTAACAATCACAAGATTGCGCCACCTTCAAGAACGGGGATGAAACAGAATATGGAAGAGTTAATCCATCATTTTAAACTTTTCACCGAAGGTTTTCATGTACCAGTGGGCGAGGCTTATGCGGCTGTCGAACACCCTAAGGGAGAATTTGGTATTTATCTCATATCGGATGGCGCTAATATGCCATACCGCTTAAAGATCCGCGCACCTGGTTTTCCTCATTTGGCAGCGTTAGATGAAATGTCGCGGGGTCATATGATTGCTGATGTAGTAGCAATCATCGGCACACAAGATATTGTATTTGGTGAGATAGATAGATAACGGAGTATTCTGCAAAATATATTTCCTTATTAAAATGTTAAATTCTGAATCCATTAAGAAAATAGATGCTGAAGTCAAAAAATACCCTTCTAATCAAAGGCAATCTGCGGTGATGTCGGCGCTTGCTATTGCTCAAGATGAAAAGGGCTGGTTAACTAATGAAATTATGGATTTTGTTGCACATTATTTGGGCATGCCATCAATCGCAGTATATGAAGTGGCAACGTTCTACAATATGTATAATTTGAAACCAACGGGAAAATACAAAATCACCGTCTGTACTAATCTACCGTGTAGTTTATCTGGCGGTAATGATGCGGCTGATTATCTAAAACAAAAATTAGGAATTGATTTTAATCAGATCACAGATAACGCTCAATTTGCACTAAAAGAAGGAGAATGCATGGGTGCGTGCGGCGATGCACCGGTGTTACTAATTAATAATAAACGCATGTGTAGTTTCATGTCTCAAGAAAAAATTGACCGACTATTGGAGGAGCTGAATAAATGATTCAGTCAACTAATATACTTTCTCCAGGCGTATTACTCCCAGGAGTGAATCCATCGGATTTGAATAATTGGCGACTTAGCCATTATGAACAACGAGAAGGTTATGTCGCATTAAGAAAAATTTTGAATGAAAAAATTCCACCGGAGAAAATTATAGAAGAGGTAAAGAAATCTGCATTACGTGGTCGTGGGGGTGCAGGTTTTCCAACGGGTCTAAAATGGAGCTTTATGCCCAAGAAGTACGAGGGAGATAAATATTTGATATGCAATTCTGATGAAGGGGAGCCTGGTACCTTTAAAGACCGTGACATTATGCACCATAACCCACATATTCTTATTGAAGGCATGGCTATTGCTGCGTATGCAATGGGTATTGGAACTGGCTATAACTATATTCATGGCGAAATCTGGAGTACTTATGAACGCATGGAAGAAGCGGTAGATGAAGCGCGCGTCGCAGGTCTATTGGGAGAGAACATATTAGACTCTGATTTTAGTTTTCAATTGCATAATCATCATGGCTATGGAGCTTATATTTGCGGCGAAGAAACTGCTTTATTGGAATCGCTCGAAGGTAAGAAAGGTCAGCCGCGTTTTAAGCCACCATTCCCTGCAAGTTTTGGTCTTTATGGAAAACCAACAACTATCAATAATACCGAAACATTTGCCTCTGTACCCTGGATTATTCGTAACAGTGGCGAGCAGTTTTTAAAGATTGGGAAACCCAATAATGGAGGTACTAAGATTTTTTCAGTATCCGGTCACGTTAACAAACCAGGTAATTATGAAGTGCCCATGGGAACTCCTTTTGCGAAATTACTGGAAATGGCTGGCGGTATGCGTGGCGGCAGAAAATTAAAAGGATGCATTCCTGGTGGATCATCCATGCCAATATTACCCGGCGATGTAATGATGCAGACGGATATGGATTACGATTCCATCGCTAGAGCTGGCTCTATGTTGGGATCTGGAGCAGTTATTATTATGGATGACACTACTTGTATGGTGAGAGCGTTAGAGCGATTATCATATTTCTATTTTGAAGAATCTTGTGGACAATGCACGCCATGTCGCGAAGGCACCGGCTGGCTCTATCGCGTAATACAACGTATTGAAGGCGGCAAGGGACGATTGGAAGATATTGATCTTCTTAACAATGTTGCTGACAATATTCAAGGAAGAACTATTTGTGCTCTTGGCGATGCTGCGGCAATGCCAGTACGCGCGATGATTCAGCATTTTCGTGATGAGTTTGAGTATCACATTGAACACAAAAAATGTATGGTTTGATATAAATGTGTATTAGCAGAATGAGAGATTTTTTTTTCATTGTTCACGCTTAGCGTATCTAATTAGAAGACTTTTGCCTAATGATAAATATTGAAATAGACGGTAAACACGTATCGGTATTAGATGGTAAAACCATCATGGATGCAGCTAGTCAGCTAGGCATCTATATTCCACATTTTTGTTATCACAAGAAATTATCCATTGCTGCTAATTGCCGCATGTGTCTAGTACAAGTGGAGAAGGCACAAAAACCATTGCCAGCTTGCGCTACGCCCGTAATGGAGGGAATGAAGGTATCTACATATAGTGAACAGGTAATCACGGCCCAGAAAGGAGTGATGGAATTTTTACTCATTAATCACCCCTTAGACTGTCCAATTTGCGATCAAGGGGGTGAGTGTCAATTACAAGATTTGGCGGTAGGTTATGGTGCAAGCGCATCGAGGTATATGGAATCAAAGCGTGTGGTGGAGAATAAAAATCTTGGCCCATTGATTTCTACTGATATGACCCGTTGCATCCACTGTACTCGCTGCGTACGTTTTGGTCAGGAGATTGCCGGTATCATGGAGCTTGGAATGGCGGGTCGTGGCGAGCATGCTGAGATCTTGCCATTCTTAGGTAATACAGTAAACTCGGAGTTATCTGGTAATATGATCGATCTTTGTCCGGTAGGCGCTCTTGTTAGCAAGCCATTTCGTTATTCTGCGCGTACTTGGGAACTCGCGCGCAGAAGATCTATAAGTCCACATTGCGGTCTTGGGTCCAACTTGAGTGTGCAAGTGAAACAGAATCGTGTAATGCGTGTATTGCCACGCGATAATGAAGCAATTAATGAGTGTTGGCTATCGGATAAAGATCGCTTCTCTTATGAGGGGCTGAATTCAGAAGAGCGTCTAACCACGCCAATGATAAAGTACAATGGCGAATGGCAAGAATGTGATTGGCAAACTGCATTAGAATTTATCGCCAATGGACTGAAGGTAATAAAAGAGAAACATGGCGTACATAGTATTGGTGCATTAGCTTCCGCACACAGCACCGTAGAAGAGTTATATCTTTTGCAGAAGTTAGTGCGAGGGTTAGGTAGTAGAAATATAGACCATCGACTTCGTCAATCTGACTTTCGTGCAGATAGTCATTTGCAGGGCGCGCCTTGGTTAGGGATAAACATTGCTAATATCTCACAATTAAAATCGGTGCTGATTGTTGGTAGCACTTTACGTAAAGATCACCCTTTGATAGCACAGCGCCTACGTCAAGCAGTAAAACAAGGTGCACAATTAAATTTAATTAACCCAGTTGATGATGATCTTTTTACAACAGTATCCAATCAAATTATTGTAGCCCCTTCGGCAATGGCGGTGGTATTGACGCAAGTCTTAAGGGCGGTAATAGAGTTAAAGGGAGCAGAGATTCCAACTGCTTTGAGGTATATAGTTGATACGGAAAATATTACTGATGCTGCACGTAGAATGGCAATCAGTCTCCTAGATAATAAGCCTGCTGCAATTCTTCTTGGCAACTTAACGCAACATCATCCACAGTACACGGATATACATGCAATATCGCAGCATATTTCAGAGATTGCAGGGATAGATTTCGGTGTATTGGGAGAGGCCGCCAATAGCGTTGGAGCTTACCTGGCCGGGGCACTTCCTGGGAAGAGTGTATTAGGTGGATCAGTTGACAACGGATTGAATGCCGCACAGATGCTAGGTGCAAATATAGCAGGGCACTTTATAGCACCCTGCCAGGCTTACCTACTAATGAATCTAGAGCCGGAACTTGATAGCTATAACCCCCAAGATGCAATGAAAACCCTAAATGCAGCAGAATTAGTTGTGGTAATGAGCCCTTATAAGGTCCACGCTACATCTCCTGTTGACTATGCCAATGTGTTGCTTCCAATCGCACCATTTACCGAAACTTCTGGTACTTTTATCAATACTGAGGGTCGTGCACAGAATTTTAATGGGGTAGTAGCACCTTTAGGCAAGACACGCCCGGCATGGAAAGTGTTACGAGTATTAGGCAATTTACTAAATCTCCAAGGTTTTGATTATGAAACATCTGAACAAGTGTATAGAGAGATTCTTCCTAACGAGACCGACATTAAAATGCACTTGAATAACAAACTTCAAGGCTTCACTGTGAACGAAATCAAGCAAAGTAACATAAAAATTCAGCGTATTGGTGAGGTGTCAATTTATCAGACTGATTCTATTGTGCGTCGCGCCTTATCGCTGCAACTTACCGATGATGCTGCCTCGCCAGTGGCATGGATGTCGTCTGAATTATTAAGAGCAATCGGTGTATGTGAAGGCGAGAAGGTAATCTTAAGACAAGGCGAAGGAGAGATTCAGTTACAGGCGGCCCGCGATGATAAGTTACCTAGTAATTGTACACGCGTAGCTTCCGGACATCGGTTAACAGCAGAATTAGGTGAAATGTTTGGTGAAATTTTAATAAAAAAAGCATAAAAAATAAAGTTAAAATTTTCCGATGGAATACGTACAACAATTATTTGAGCAATTTTTTGGGATCGAGTGGGGAGGAGCATTACTCATCTTGACGAGGAATTTAGCATTAATTCTTCTCATTGTATTACCCCTGTTGCTTGGAGTAGCCTATCTGACCTTAGCAGAGCGCAAGATTATTGCTTATATGCAGATTCGTGTTGGACCAAACCGGGTAACTTTTTTTGGCATCCCTTGGTTAGCTGGGTGGGGCCAGCCTATTGCTGATGCAGTAAAAGCAATAATGAAAGAAATTATTATCCCGAGTGGTGCCAATAAATTCTTGTTTGTATTGGCCCCGGTACTAACAATCGCACCTGCGCTAGCAGCTTGGGCAGTAGTACCATTTTCTCCGGAAATAGTGTTAGCAGATATTAATGCCGGCTTGCTTTATATTTTAGCGATGACCTCAATGGGTGTTTACGGCATCATTATTGCAGGCTGGGCGTCTAATTCCAAGTATGCTTTTTTAGGAACAATGCGTACTGCTGCGCAAGTAGTGTCGTACGAGTTAGCAATGGGGTTTGCTCTTGTATGCGTTTTAATGATGTCAGAGAGTTTAAATTTGAGTGATATTGTCAAAGGTCAACAAGGGGGAAGTTTTTTGAATTGGTATCTGATCCCGCTATTTCCTATGTTTTTAGTTTATTTTATTTCTGGTGTAGCGGAAACGAACCGCGCTCCATTTGATGTAGCTGAAGGCGAGTCAGAGATAGTTGCTGGATTTCACGTTGAATACTCTGGCATGGCTTTTACTGTATTTTTTCTTGCAGAGTACTCTAATATGATTCTGGTGGCATCTCTTGCCAGTATTATGTTCCTAGGAGGCTGGTTACCGCCTATTGATATTATTCCATTTACCCTAATCCCCGGTTTTATCTGGCTATTATTGAAGATTGCATTTTTGTTGTTTTGCTTTCTTTGGTTCAGAGCTACTTTTCCACGTTATCGCTATGATCAAATTATGCGTCTTGGTTGGAAGGTATTTATTCCTATTACATTGGCATGGATTATTCTATTAGGAGGGATTATGCAACTTCCGCCCTCATTTTTAAATTTATGGCCGCTTAATCTTTGGTTTCATTAGAGTGAAAAAATGATAGACCGTATCAAATCTTTCTTTAGTACTTTTCTGTTGTTTGAGTTACTTAAAGGTATGATGCTTACTGGAAGATATCTGTTTGCCCGTAAAATTACGGTACATTTTCCAGAAGAAAAAACACCTCAATCCCCTCGGTTTAGAGGACTACACGCGTTACGTCGTTACGCTAACGGGGAAGAGCGCTGTATAGCTTGTAAACTATGCGAGGCAGTATGTCCGGCTTTGGCAATTACTATTGATTCAGAGCAGCGTGAAGATAACACTCGCCGCACGACACGCTATGATATTGATCTCACTAAATGCATATTTTGTGGTTTTTGTGAGGAATCTTGCCCAGTAGATGCTATTGTTGAAACCCATATTCTTGAATATCACGGTGAAAAACGCGGAGATCTAATCTATACCAAAGATATGTTACTGGCAGTAGGGGATCGTTACGAAGAAAAAATAGCGCAAGATAGAGAAGCAGATGCAAATTACCGTTAAATTTTTTATTGAGTTTAAGTGTATATAAATTTCCAGAATGCAATTTTTTACTTTTTTGCAACTGTGCTTGTGTGCTCTGCAGTTGGCGTTATTACGGCCCGCAATCCAGTGCATGCAGCGTTACTTTTGGTGTTAGCGTTTTTTACTTCTTCCGGATTATGGTTGTTGTTAAATGCGGAATTTTTGGCCATTACATTGGTATTGGTTTATGTGGGCGCGGTAATGGTGTTATTTCTATTTGTAGTAATGATGTTGGATGTTAACTTGGATCGTTTAAGAGAGGGTTTCTGGAAATGGTTTCCATTTGGCGCATTATTAGCATTAATAATGGCCGCTGAGATATCCATGGTTATAATGAACGAGCAGTTTAGTTTGAATAAAATGCCCACGCCACCTTTGCGTCCGGTTGACTATAGCAACACCAAAGAACTTGGACGTTTAATTTACACCGAATATTTCTATGCCTTTGAGTTAGCGGCAGTAATTTTGCTGGTGGCAATAATAGCTGCCATTGCTTTGACTTTACGTCATCGTGTGGGCCGTAAGTTTCTTGATCCGGCACAACAAATTGCAGTGAAAAAGAAAGATCGTATACGAGTGGTATCGATGACTTCTGAGACAAAAGAATAATAAATTTTATTTTTTTTTGAAAAAGGGGATTGCCTGTTTGGTTTCATTATCTCATTACCTCCTGCTTGCTTCAGTTCTGTTCTCCATTGGCATTATTGGTATTTTTCTTAACAGAAAAAATATAATCATTTTGTTAATGGCGATTGAGCTAATGTTATTGGCAGTGAATACAAATTTCATCGCTTTCTCGCATTATTTGCAGGACGCATCTGGGCAGATTTTTGTATTTTTTATACTTACTGTTGCGGCAGCAGAATCTGCCATTGGTCTGGCAATATTAGTAGTTTTGTTTCGTAACTTACGCACCATTAATGTAGACGATCTTGATAAATTGAAAGGATAATTCTTAGAGTGTGAGATCTAGAATTAGAAACGAAAAGTCTATTATTGAGAATAAATTTTATGAGTGAGATGGAAAATATTTATTTGTTGGTCCCGTTGATGCCACTAGCTGGAGCCATTATTGCTGGGTTTCTGGGTTATTTAATTGGACCGGCATGGACCCACCGCACCACTATTGCATTGATGTTTGTATGCGTTATCGCATCTAGCTTAGTTTTTATAGACGTATTGCAAGGAAATCTTTACAACGGGGCTGTTTATACATGGATGACATCTGGAGATACTCTTTTTGAGATTGGGTTTATGATTGATCAGCTTTCGGCCACAATGATGGTCATAGTAAGCTTTGTATCTCTAATGGTACACATCTACACGATAGGTTACATGCAGAACGACCCGGGTTACCAGCGTTTTTTTAGTTACATTTCGCTTTTTACCTTTTCGATGTTAATGCTGGTAATGGCTAATAACTTTTTACAACTTTTCTTTGGCTGGGAAGCGGTAGGGCTAGTTTCATATTTATTAATTGGTTTCTGGTATGTGCGTCCCACAGCCATCCATGCCAACATGAAAGCTTTTTTAGTCAACCGTATTGGTGATTTTGGTTTTCTCCTTGGAATTGGTGTGGTGCTAATTTATTTTGGAACTTTAGATTATGTAACAGTATTTGGTCAGGCACCGCAGATAGCCAATCAAGTGATTGAAATTTTCCCTGGATCACCTTGGATGCTGATGTCGGTGATATGTATCTTGTTATTTGTCGGCGCGATGGGTAAGTCTGCGCAGTTCCCTTTGCATGTATGGCTACCAGATTCAATGGAGGGACCGACACCAATTTCAGCATTGATTCATGCAGCTACTATGGTGACTGCAGGTATTTTTATGGTAACACGTATGTCACCATTGTTTGAGTTATCAGAAACCGCTCTTTCAGTGATACTAGTAATCGGCGGCATTACCACTTTATCCATGGCGCTTGTGGCTCTTGTGCAGAATGATATCAAACGTGTAGTGGCTTACTCCACCCTGTCGCAATTGGGCTATATGACAGTAGCACTGGGAGCATCAGCTTACTCAGCGGCAATATTTCATCTCATGACCCATGCATTTTTTAAGGCGCTACTTTTTTTGGGCGCAGGTTCGGTAATTATGGCCATGCATCATGAGCAGGATATGCGGAGAATGGGTGGATTGAGAAAGTATATGCCTATTACTTATTGGACTATGCTTATTGCTGCCCTAGCAAGTTCTGGCGTACCTGGTTTTTCAGGATTCTTTTCTAAAGACGCTATTATTGAGGCCGCACATCTTACTACGCTTCCCGGCGGTAATTTTGCCTATTTATGCGTATTGTTCACTGTGTTTATAACAGCTTTTTATACCTTTCGTTTAATGTTTATGACTTTTCATGGCAAATCACGCATGGATCAACATACTAAAGAACACTTACACGAGTCATCTTGGGTGGTTACATTGCCCTTGGCAATTCTGGCAATACCTACTATTAGTGGTGGATGGGTGATCGGATCAATGCTATTTGGCGATTATTTTGGTGGATCCATATTAATTACTTTACAACATAATGTAATCGGCAATATGGCAGCACAGTTCCATGGTATATGGGGAATGATGTCGCACTCATTAATCACCGTGCCTTTTTGGTTTTCTATGAGTGGAATTTTTGCTGCCTGGTACTTTTACTTGGTCAAAACTGAGCTGCCAGAAAAAATAAAGAAAGCGTCCGGTCCTTTATATACTCTGCTTGATCGTAAGTATTTTATTGATGAATTTTACTCTTGGTTTTTTGCTGGCGGCGCTCGAATCCTTGGTGGTTGGTTATGGAAATTTGGCGATGTAAAGATTATAGATGGATTTTTTGTTAATGGCGCGGCACGATTGGTAGTCTTGACTGCTACATTAGTGCGCAGATTTCAATCAGGTTATATTTATCATTACGCGTTCACTATGATTGTTGGTGTGTGTGTATTGATGAGCCTATGGTTATACCGAACATGAGAGAGCAGATAAAAAAAATGAAAAAAATAACCCCCCTTTTTTTATAAGCTAGCTGCATACTGATAGATCAAATGGAATGTAAATGTTGTTTGACTTCTCCTTATTAAGTCTTGTCATTTGGCTGCCAATTTTCGTTGGCATTGCAATACTGACTATTAATGATGATCGTAATGCTCAGCTGATAAAGTGGTTGGCGCTTATTGGTTCATTAGCGGGACTATTGGTAGCGATTCCACTTTACACTCGATTTGATCCTATAGTGAGCAGCATGCAATTTGTTGAGTATCGTGTTTGGATTGAACGTTTTAACGTTCACTATCATCTGGGTGTAGATGGCATCTCTATGCCATTAATTTTACTGAATTGCTTTACTACTCCATTGGTAATTATAGCTGGATGGCGGGTAATAAATAAACGAATATCTCAATATATGGGCGCATTTCTTATTATGTCGGGTATCGTGAATGGCGTGTTCTCATCGCTCGACGCAATTCTGTTTTATATTTTTTGGGAGGCATCGCTAATACCCATGTTTCTTATTATTGGTATTTGGGGCGGCCCCAACCGTGTTTATGCAGCAATTAAATTCTTTCTCTACACATTACTTGGCTCATTACTAATGTTGATAGCATTTATTTACCTATATAGAATTTCTGGCGGTAGCTTTTCGATACTTGACTATCATAAGTTGCCATTACCTTTAGTTTCGCAGATTTTTATATTTATTGCTTTTTTTCTAGCATTTGCCGTCAAAGTACCAATGTGGCCAGTGCATACTTGGCTTCCAGATGCTCACGTTGAGGCGCCTACGGGCGGATCAATCGTGTTAGCTGCAATTTTATTAAAGTTGGGTGGGTATGGTTTTATACGCTTCTCTCTGCCTATCGTACCAGATGCTAGTCACTATCTCTCTGACATGATGATAGTGTTGTCATTAATTGCAGTTGTATACATCGGATTGATTGCATTAGTGCAGGCAGACATGAAAAAACTCATAGCTTATTCATCTGTATCGCATATGGGATTCGTTACATTGGGTCTATTTTTATTTAATGTTTACGGAGTAGAAGGAGCGATGGTGCAGATGATCTCACATGGTTTTATTTCGGGTGCGATGTTTTTCTGTGTGGGAGTAATGTACGATCGACTCCATAGTCGGCAGATTGCCGACTATGGAGGGGTGGTTAGCAAGATGCCGGTCTTCGCCGCGTTTTTTATGTTATTTTCTATGGCTAATGCTGGATTGCCCGGCACCAGCGGTTTTGTTGGAGAATTTATGGTCATAATGGCAGCAATCAAGATAAATTTTTGGTATGCTTTTTTTGCTGCCAGCACGTTAATCTTTGGTGCAGCCTATACTCTATGGATGTACAAAAGAGTAGTATTTGGCACGGTAACTAACCCTAATGTAAATCAGTTAGAAGATGTCACTGGAAGGGAAGTATTAATATTGACAATCTTGGCAGCAATGGTTCTATGGGTGGGACTCTATCCATTACCATTGACAGAAGTGATGCATGTCACAGTAGATAATTTATTAGCACATATAGCACGTAGTAAACTGTGATTGCTAAAAAAATAGCACGCGTCATATTTAAGGATGCCAAATGAACTTTCTGTTACCTAACCTATCCCCTGCCTATCCAGAGATATTTTTACTGGCAATGGGATGTTTGGTTCTATTAACCGGACTTGTGGCGCGTGAAAAGCTACCCAATTTAACATATCTGTTAACGCAGATTGCTTTATTTGGCTGTGCGCTGATTACCTTTATTACTTTCACTCCTGATGCAATCTATACTTTCTCCGATATGTTTGTAGATGATGTTATGGCCGATACGCTGAAAATGTTGGTGTATATCACGGTGTCTGTATGTCTAATTTACTCAAGGAGCTATATTTCGTTAAGAGGTATGCTTAGTGGTGAGTTTTTTAGTCTAGTGTTGTTTGCTACATTAGGAATGTTGGTCATGATTTCAGCCAGTCATTTTCTAACCCTCTATCTTGGATTGGAACTTCTGTCGCTATCACTTTATGCCATGGTTGCGCTGCGACGTGACTCATCAATCGCCACTGAGGCGGCAATGAAATTCTTTATATTGGGCGCATTGGCTTCTGGTTTCTTATTGTACGGTATGTCCATGATTTATGGAGTTACTGGTTCCCTTAATATTGCTCGTATTTCAGAAATAATTCAGGGTGGTGTCGTCAATCACGCGACATTAGTAGTAGGTCTTGTTTTTATCGTTGCTGGCATCGGCTTTAAGTTGAGTGTAGCACCATTTCATATGTGGGCACCCGATGTTTATCAAGGAGCACCCACAGCAGTCGTTTTGTTTATTAGTTCAGCGCCAAAACTGGCCGCGTTTGGTTTTGTTATGCGTCTGTTAATAGAGGGCGTTGGGGGAATGGCAAATGATTGGCAGGGGATGCTTATTATTTTGGCACTGATGTCAATGGCTATTGGTAATTTGGGTGCAATTATGCAAACTAACATTAAACGCATGCTAGCTTACTCAACTATTTCACATATGGGTTTTATGCTGCTTGGCATCGTTAGTGCAAATGTTGATGGATATGGTTCTTCAATGTTTTACGTTGTAATTTATGTGATTATGACTTTAGGTACATTCGGTATAATTATGCTTTTATCACACGGGGTGTACGAAGCTGAGAAACTTGATGATTTTAAGGGACTTAATCGCCGTAATCCACGTTATGCATTTATTACCCTACTATTAATGTTCTCTTTGGCTGGCATTCCACCCACGGTGGGTTTTTACGCTAAACTTTCGGTATTGCAGGCAGTTATGAACGCTGGCTATATCTGGTTAGCAGTGATGGCTGTATTATTCTCAGTAATCGGTGCATTTTACTATTTGCGTATTATTAAATTGATGTATTTTGATGAGCCAGAGAATGATATTTTTATTTCACCACAGAGGGATGTCGAACTACTAATTAGTACAAATGGCCTAGTTATTCTTTTACTTGGCATTTTCCCTCAAACGTTAATGGCATTATGTATTTATGCCATCCAGAGTTCAGTGCAGTCTTAAATTGCGACTGGTTATATTTTTTTAAAGCGACTATTTTTAGAGGAAGTTTATGGAAACTATAGTTACAAAAGAACATCTAAATTTTCAGGCTGAGGTAAAACAACTTTTGAAGTTAATGATTCACTCTTTGTATAGCAATAAAGAGATATTTTTACGTGAGTTGATTTCTAATGCGTCTGATGCCGTCGACAAACTTCGTTTTGAAGGTTTGTCAGACGGCTCTTTATATGAATCTAATTCGGATTTAAGAATTCGTATAAGCTACGATACCCTAGCCCGTACTATTACTATTAGTGATAATGGTATTGGTATGTCACGACAAGAAGTGATTGATCATATCGGTACTATTGCTAAATCGGGTACCCGCGAATTCTTTAATTCACTGACAGGTGATCAGGCCAAAGATGCAAATTTAATAGGTCAATTTGGCGTTGGTTTTTATTCTGCTTTTATTGTTTCAGACAAAGTGACACTCTTTACTCGTCGCGGTGGGCTATCTCCAGAGCATGGTGTTCGTTGGGAGTCTATTGGCGAGGGCGACTATACATTGGAAACAGCAGAGAAAATAGATCGCGGTACAGATGTTATTTTACATCTGCGTGAAGGTGAAGATGACTTGCTCGATGGCCGGAAATTACGTTCTATTATTCGTAAGTACTCTGATCACATTATGCTACCTATTTTAATGAAAAAAGAGGAGTGGTCTAAAGAGAAGAGTGAAAATGTAATTTCTGATGAAGATGAAACCATCAATCAAGCAAACGCATTGTGGGCGCGTGCCAAGACTGATATTACTCCTGATCAATATGAGGAGTTTTATAAACATATGGCGCATGATCAAGAGTCTCCATTGGCTTATGTCCATACTAAAGTAGAGGGAAAGCAAGAATATACCCAATTACTTTATATTCCATCGCGTGCACCATTTGATACATTTGATCACGAGCATCGTCACGGCATTAAACTTTACATACGACGAGTATTTGTTATGGATGATGCGGAGCAACTATTGCCAAATTATCTACGCTTTGTAAAGGGAGTAATTGATTCCAATAATTTACCATTAAATGTTTCGCGTGAGATATTACAAGAGTCAAAGGATGTCGAAGCAATTCGTTCCGGATCAGTTAAAAAAGTGCTGGGACTTCTTGAGGATATAGCTCAAAGCACAGAAGATAAAGATAGAGAGAAATATAAAATTTTTTGGAAAGAATTCGGTCAAGTTATAAAAGAAGGGGTAGGAGAAGATTATGCTAATCGTGAGCGCATTGCTAGGCTATTACGATTTGTTTCCACACATATTAATTCTGATGATCAGATTGTTTCGCTAGCCGATTATATCAATCGCATGAAAGAAGGGCAGGAGAAAATTTATTACATTACCGCTGATAGCATTAAGGCAGCAAGAAGTAGTCCGCATTTAGAAATTTTTAGAAAAAAAAATATCGAAGTAATACTGTTATTCGAGCGTGTAGATGAGTGGTTAGCGGCCAATCTAAATGAGTTTGATGGAAAATCATTGCAGTCAATAGCAAAAGGTGACCTTAATTTAGGAAAATTGGGCGATGAGAGTGAAAAGGTAGAGCAAGAGAAAGAAGCAAGCGACTACAAAGAGCTCACTGAGCGTATAAAAAGTATTCTGGGCGAAAAAGTGAAAGATGTGCGCATCACGTTACGTCTGACAGAATCTCCTGCCTGTCTAGTTGCAGATAGTCACGAAATGGGCGGAAATTTAGAGCGTTTGCTCAAATCTGCAGGACAGAAAGTGATTCATGCAAAACCTATTCTTGAGATAAATCCGCATCACCCAATAGTTCAGAAATTAAAGTATGAAGAGACACATTTTTCCGATTGGAGTTACATCTTATTTGATCAGGCATTATTAGTAGAGGGCGGGCAGCTTGAGGATCCGTCTGGATTTGTTAAGAGACTTAACGAGTTATTGCTATTGACAACTTAGACTTCTAAATAATTAATTCGTATTGGTTGACTTAAAAAATCTGATCTATCAGATAGACGCTACATAGAATATTGGATAAATGTAGCGAAATTTGATGATCAGTATGAAAAATTCTGGACAGCAATTTTCGGTGTAAAATAGTCAAAATTTATCGAGAAGAATCATGTCGCTATCTACATCTATTGCAAAAGATAAAGCTAAGATTCTGGCTGAAGCTTTACCTTACATTCAGCGTTTTCATGGCAAGACCATAGTAATAAAATATGGCGGCAATGCAATGACTGAGGAGCATTTGAAACAAAGTTTTGCTCGTGATGTGGTACTTTTAAAATTAGTGGGAATGCATCCTGTCATTGTTCACGGCGGAGGACCACAGATTGATGATATGCTTAAGCGAATTGGTAAAAAAGTTGAGTTTATTCAAGGTATGCGTGTCACTGATCCTGAGACCATGGATATAGTAGAGATGGTATTAGGAGGATTAATTAATAAGGATATTGTTAACCTTATTAATTTTCATGGCGGTACCGCGGTAGGCTTGACTGGCAAAGACGGCTCCTTCATCCGTGCAAAAAAAATGTTAATTCAGAGTGAAAAAGAAGTGGATAAATGGATAGATATTGGCCAAGTTGGAGAAATTGAAAGTATCGACTCTACTTTAATTACTTTGCTTGATACGCGTAATTGTATTCCAGTGATTGCCCCTATTGGTGTTGGTAAAAATGGAGAGTCTTATAATATTAATGCTGATTCAGTAGCTGGAAAATTAGCAGAGATTTTAAATGCAGAAAAATTAGTACTACTGACTAATACCGCGGGTGTTCTAGATAGAAATGGGGACTTATTGACCGTATTGATAGCAAGTAAGGCAGATAAATTATTTTCTGATCAGACTATTTTTGGCGGTATGTTACCAAAAATTAAATCAGCACTAGATGCAGTAAAAAATGGAGTTAGATCCTGTCATATTATTGACGGAAGAGTGGAACATGCGTTGTTACTTGAAGTTTTGACAGACGAGGGCGTCGGGACATTAATAAGAGCGAAGTAATACTAATTTATTTTGCAGATCTGAATATATAGAGATAAATTTTCACCGAGTTAAAAAGCGCATGTTGGTTAAATCAGGAAGAAGAGAGCAGATTTTACAAACTTTAGCAGGAATGCTAGAGAGTCCCCATGCTGTAAAAATCACTACAGCAGCTTTGGCGGCTAAACTTGATGTTTCTGAGGCAGCACTTTACCGTCACTTTGCTAGTAAAGCGCAAATGTTTGAAGGCCTGATTGAATTTATTGAGCAAACTTTATTTAGTCTTATTAATAAACTGACCGCGAAAGAAAAAAGCGGTATTAAGCAAATAGAAGGGATCCTGTTCCTCTTGCTCGGTTTTTCAGAGAAAAATCCTGGCATGACACGAGTATTAGTTGGGGACGCGCTGGTAAATGAAGATGATCGTCTTCAAATCAGAATCAATCAACTGCACGATCGTCTTGAGGCAACGTTAAAACAAGCGCTGCGTTTTGCTGCTGATGAGCAAGAAATAGCGGCAGGATTGGATGTAGCTGCACGAGCAAATTTTCTTATTTGTTATGTTATAGGGCGCTGGCAACAATTTGTTAAAAGTAACTTTAAGCGCACTCCAATGGAGTATTGGGAGATACAACGAAGGGAGTTATTTTTAACTGATCTACTTTCTATTTCATTTTTAGAAAGAAATTTTTGACTTAGAAAGAAATTTTTGACCCAAGAATACTACACACTGGACACATGGGGTCTTTATTTAATTTTATCGAACGCCATTCCATTGTTAATCCGTTTAGTAATATTAGACGACCACTTAACGTTTCTCCAATATTAAGTAGAATTTTTAGCGCCTCTGCTGCTTGTATACAACCAATAATTCCCACAAGAGGAGAGAAAACCCCAGTTGTGCAATGTACATTACCTTCTTCTGTATTATTTTCTTGGAATAAGCAATGATAGCAGGGGCTATTAATGTCACATAAATTGAATGTAGTTACTTGCCCGCTAAAATGTGAGACTGCACCGGATACAAGTTGTTTTTTGTGGGTAACGCACGCCATGTTTACTGCATGACGGGTGACAAAATTATCGCTTGCATCGATTACTACATCAGTTTTCGCAACTAGGCGAGATAGTTTTCTCTCATCTACACGTTCTTTTAATGCAATGACGTTTATTTCCGGATTGATAGCTAAGAGAGATTTCTTTGCAGAGTATGCTTTTGGTGTACCGATAGCCCTAGTATTGTGCACAATCTGTCGCTGAAGATTAGTTAAATCAACTTCATCACTATCGCAAATTGTAATTTCTCCAACACCACTAGCAGCAAGGTACATGGCAACTGGTGATCCTAATCCCCCCGCGCCAATAATAAGCGCATGTGATCGAATCAGAATTTCTTGTCCTTGTATATCAATCTGCGGCAGAAAAATATGGCGACTGTAGCGTAACAGTTGTTCATCGTTCATAATCAGAGACGAGAATTTTTCCTTAGCATAATTTATATTTATTCACTAATTCTTTTTGGATTCTTTTATTGGTGTTGGGGCAAGTTCTTTTAAATAATTCATTGCTTGGAGCAGCAATAGATCTTGACTGGAACCGAATTCTATAGGTAGTTCATTCTTCTTTTCCCCTTCATTTTCATTTTTTAATTCAGGTGTTTTAGTTTCCGGTTTAGGCATTATCTTTACTATGCCATCAGATTTAGACCCTTCAATTTTTCCGTTAGACAAATGGTGATCTAGATCAGCTTCGCGCAAGCGGTCAGATTCATCTTTTGCTGATATATCGATAATGTCTGGTGTGATTCCTTTAGCCTGAATTGATCGTCCATTGGGCGTGTAATAGCGGGCAGTGGTGAGTTTAATACCAGTATTATTACCTAGGGGTAATACTGTTTGCACTGATCCCTTACCAAAAGTTTGCGTGCCCATTACCAAAGAGCGTTTGTGATCCTGTAATGCCCCTGCAACAATTTCTGAAGCTGAAGCCGAGCCAGCATTAACTAATGTAATTATGGGCACGGTTTTAATTGCAGATGGCAACTTCTGAATAGGGTCGTCTTTAGTATTGTCACGTAGATAGAATTCAGGGCTTGCTTTGAGTCGCATTTTAGCATCATTGGTGCGTCCATCGGTGTAGACTACTAGTGAATTAGCTGGTAAAAAAATAGCAGACACGCCTACTGCTGCATTCAATAGTCCGCCCGGATTATTGCGGAAATCTAATACCAGCCCTTTCATTGGCACCGAACTTTCTTTAAATAATTTTTCTAGAGCCTTGGCTAGATTCTCACCTGTTTGTTCTTGAAATTGTGTGATACGTAAATATGCATATCCAGGTTCCAGTATTTTTGATCTCACACTTTGAATTTTTATAATGGCACGCATCAAAGTAAAGTTGATTGGTTTCGATTCGCCTTTACGAAAAATACTTATAGTTATGGAGGTGTTGGGTTTACCACGCATGATTTTAATCGCATCACTGAGTGTCATACCTTTAACTGCAGTGCTATTTAATTTTATAATGAGATCTCCTGGCTTGATTCCGGCACGGTGTGCAGGCGAATCCTCGATTGGTGAAATAATTCTGATAAGGCCATCTTCCATTGTTACTTCAATACCTAAGCCACCAAATTCACCTTGGGTACCAATTTGTAATTCTTTGTAAGCATCCACATCTAAATAAGCTGAATGAGGATCGAGACCAGTCAACATACCTTTAATAGCTTCATCAATAAGTTTTTTATCTTCTACCACCTCTACGTAGTCACTTTTGATACGACCAAATACCTCGGTAAATGCACGCAATTCTTCAATTGGAAGCGCGCGTGGATTTTCCTTATCAGCTGCGGCGGGAAAATTAAGACTAAGCATCACGCCAGCAACGGCACCAATAAAAATTAAGCTAAATTGTTGAAATTTCTGGTGCATCATAGACTCTCCTGACATGTAATTTTAATATCGCTATTTATTCCGATTGAATCCAGTCTAGAGGATTAAATGGCTTACCTTTATGGCGTAACTCAAAGTATAAACCAGGATCTGCATTGTCCCCGCTATTTCCAACGGTAGCAATGGCATCTCGACTCTTTATCGTGTCGCCCACTCTTTTTAAGATATTTTCATTGCCTCCATAGAGACTCATATAACCTGCACCATGATCAATGATCACAAGATTACCAAATCCACGCAACCAGTCGGCAAAGAC
Organism: Nitrosomonadaceae bacterium; assembly: GCA_014190895.1. Lineage (GTDB taxonomy): Bacteria > Pseudomonadota > Gammaproteobacteria > Burkholderiales > Nitrosomonadaceae > BJGV01. Next base: position 38,033 of record BJGV01000010.1, read on the forward strand.
TATTTGACCATTGGCGATTGCTTTGACATTTTCTCCGATGGAGGAACGAATAAACAGTCCTTTCCAAGTAACTTTCCCATTTAAACGTAGACCGCCAAATTGATTAGTTAGTTCCCCATTCACAGGTAAATTCAAGTAGCCTTTGAGCGAAAAAAATGAACTTTCACCGGTAGATGTGCTAGGTAATTTGTCATTATTTTGAGTCGTTATATTATTTTTCTGTAATAGCAACTTACCGAGTTTATTTACTAGATGAGAAAGTCTTTTTTCATTATGCCTTAACTTATTAAGTTCTTGTTTTTTTTCAGCAACCTGTTTAGAAATATCCATAAGAAATTTCTGATGTTTTATCTCCTCTATTTTTAGAATTCTTTTTTGTTTTTTTTGTTTGAGTTGAGTGGATATAATTTTTGACGCTCTTTTATTAGTCTCTTGTTCGAGCGTTTCAAGTTGCTTTAAGTTAATTCGCAATGCACCAATACTTTCAGATCGTATGCGGGAAAAGTAATTGTAATAATGTAATTTGCGCGCAATTCCATTTAAATCTTGCTGGCTAAAAAGTAATTCTGAGTATGCTTGTTGTTCATTGATGTACTGTTGGTAGAGTATTTTATTTAGTCGCGTTTGTTGCATACTGATACTAATTTTAATTTGCTTGGAGTTATTTTTTAATTGATCTAATTTTTTATTCTCTAAATATCGATCGCGAGCAATTTTAACAAGTCTAAGAGTTGCTTCATTAATTGCTATTTTTGATTCATACAGAGAGTCTTTTATTTTTGATTTTTTACTCTCTTTTTTTACTAGATCTTTTTTTAGAATTTCAATGTGATTACGCATCTCCTCTAGGCTTTCTTCAGTAACTTCTTGAGCGGCATAAAGCAGGTGCGGCTGCATTGATATGCAGAGAAAAATAAATCCAAAGCGTATACTAGATAGAAAGTTGTAGGAAACTAATGTCGATACTTTCAATCGTATCTTTGTGTAATTTTTTTTTGACATGACGACATAGATTTATTTTTAAAAGAGGGAAAAATTGCAGAAGTAATCTTGTTGCTCTATGCCTGTATGTATTTGGTTGAGTTATAAGGGAGATAATAGCTTGCTCTAATTTTTTGCAATTTGACTAGCTTTTTTAATTTTCGCTTGATCTCCCAGATAATAATGTCGAATGGGCGTCATATCATTTTCGAATTCATACACCAGAGGAATTCCAGTAGGAATATTGAGACTCAAGATATCCAGATTAGAAATATTGTCAAGATGTTTAACTAGTGCCCGCAATGAGTTCCCATGGGCAACAATGATGACGCGTTGTCCAGATTTTACCATTGGTAGGATGGTATTGTTCCAGTAAGGAAGGAATCTTGTAGTCATATCCTCCAGAGACTCAGTTAAGGGGATGTCCTGCTTGTTTAAATCTCGGTATTGGGGTTCGTATCTTGGGTGACGGGGATCATTTAGATCTAGTGCAGGCGGCCGAATATCGTAGCTACGACGCCAAATTAAAATTTGTTTTTCACCATATTTCGCCGCTGTCTCAGTTTTATTCAAGCCCTGTAGCGCACCATAGTGTCGTTCATTGAGTCGCCAAGAAGAATTTACAGGAAGCCACATCCGATCCATCTCATCCAGAGTAATCCACAATGTCCGAATGGCTCGCTTTAGTACCGAGGTATAAGCAATGTCAAATGTAAAATTACCTTCTCGTAGTAAGCGACCAGAATTTTTTGCTTCTTCAAAACCCCTAGAAGATAAGTCTACATCTGTCCAACCAGTGAAATAATTTTCTTTGTTCCAGATACTTTCCCCGTGTCTCAAGAGAACAAGTTTCTTCATATTTTCCTTCATAATAGAGATTAGGACAGAAATTATATTCTAGTCTATTTCAATCAACAGAATTGACTAAAGTAGACTGCAGCATAAAATTTATATGCTATTTGAGTTAGTGAGGATAATTTGTGACAACTCCCTTGATATATTAATTACATAATCTAGACGATAGCATTTTTAGGCTTAAATTTTTATTGAGCTACATCCAATTGTTAGAAAAATTATTAAGTGATAACGTCTAAATATTGACCCTAATAAACTTCATCATAAATTAAATAGAAAACAGTTAATCAAGATTTTGTAAATTTTAATTTACTTGTATTGAATATTAATCAGAATAAGAGATGCCAGATTGCTCTGGCCTCTGATAAAATTAACTATTAAAAAATACAGGAGTATAAAATTGGCATTCGTACAGAATAATATTGCTTTAATTATGATTGCCGTAGTAAGTGGTGGTATTTTATTATGGGAGTTGCTATTGCGTCGCTCCGGAAGTGAAGTGGGCACGTTAGTAGCGGTGCAACTTATTAACTACAAAGATGCGCTGGTGCTTGATGTACGAGAGAGCAGTGAATATGATGCGGGCCACATACCTAATTCTAAACATATTCCTTCGGATAAGATTGAAGATCGTTTACAGGAGTTGGAAAAATTTAAAGATAAGCCAATTCTAGTAATATACCGTAGCGGTGTGAATTCTGGCGCTACAAATTCACTTTTACGTAAGCATGGATTTGTTCATGTGCATAATCTTGCAGGCGGCATTGATACATGGAAGCAAGAAAATTTACCAATGGTAAAGAAATAGTTTGTTACTGAAATGGTTAGAATAACTATGTATTCCTCTGGCTCTTGTCCATATTGTATTATGGCGGAAAGGTTTTTGCATTCTAAAGGAGTGCGGGAAATAGAAAAGATTCGCATTGACTCGGATCCTATTCGACGCATTGAGATGATGAAGAAAACTGGACGACGCACCGTACCTCAAATTTATATTGGTGAAGTTTACGTTGGCGGTTACGATGACTTAGTCAAACTTGATAGTGATAAAAAATTAACCAAGTTATTAATAGATTAATTGTCAGAATCTTATCAAGAAAGTTATAAAGACTAGACATTAGAGTTAAGAGTTTTTTGAGATTTTTTATCTGACATATGGATCTTTCGCTATCTACTCATTATTCACGGTAGTGCATATTATGTCTCAATATAAAATATGGAGTTTAATATGAGCGAAAAGCCGGGACGTATCTTCAACATTGAGAAGATATATGTTAAGGATTTATCTTTAGAGATTCCGGGTGCGCCAATGGTTTTTCTTGAAGAAGAGGCGCCTGGAGTGGATATGCAATTGCGACTAGAAGATCATTGTATTAGCGAAGGAATGTATGAGGTTGTACTGATAATCACCATCACTGCCAGAATTAAAGACAAAACAATGTTTCTAGTTGAGGCACGACAAGCTGGAATATTTCAGATACGTAATTTGGATGAATCTGAAATGGGACCGGTGCTTGGTATTGCTTGTCCGAACGTCATATTTCCTTATATCCGTGAAACTATTTCAGATGTAGTAACGCGCGCTGGATTTCCTCCGGTAATTTTGAGTCAAGTTAATTTCGAGGCACTTTACAATCAAAGTAAGCAACAAATAGATGCAAATGCTACAGTGACAGAAAATATCAAAAATAAACACTAGGTATTAGATAACAAAATGAAAATTTATACGCTCAATTTGAATCTGTTTTGGCAATGCGGAATTCAGATGATGTGCTTGATCTCGTTATGCATACCCCATGGAAATGCTGTTGCAGCGTTAGAGTTTTTTTCTATGGCTGAGAATGCTGTCATCATGTATAACGCACCCTCACTAAAAGCGGATAAATTATATGTAGCAAGTCGCTACTTGCCAGTAGAATCGGTGGTGAGAGTTGAGGGATGGACTAAAGTACGTGATAGTAGCGGGGCTCTTGCTTGGGTGGAGCAACGGGCATTAAGTGATAAACGTTTTTTGATTGTGACAGCGATAAAGGCTGATATTTATCAAGCATCAGATCTAAACTCAGTATTGGTATTTCAGGCCCAACAGAATGTTGTGTTGGAGTGGCTGGAGTCAACCGCTAACGGTTGGATTAAAGTTCGTCATCAGGACGGACAGAGTGGTTATGTCAGAATTCTCCAAGTCTGGGGTTCATGAGAATAACTATTTTAGGTGCGGGTGCATGGGGTACTGCGCTAGCTATTAACCTCGCTATAGACCAAAATTCTCGCCATCAAATTACTTTATGGACCCAAGATCAAAACCACTTTAATGAACTTGTTTCACAACGAGTCAACCGACGTTTCCTTCCATCTTTTCCTCTTCCAGACTCTGTACAACTAACATCTGTTCTGAGTGCTGCCATCGGAACTGCTGAACTTGCTTTAATTGTTGTTCCTATTGCTGGATTACGTGAAACATTGCGTGCGATTGCTGTCTGCGGGAAACCTGTGCCAGTGGTTCTAGGGTGTAAAGGATTTGAGGCGCAATCAGCGAAATTACCTCATCAGATAGTACAGGAGGAGTATGCCATGGTGGCACCATACGGCGTATTATCGGGACCAAGTTTCGCTCAAGAAGTGGCGCAGAGATTACCTACCGCTTTGACTTTAGCATCATTTGAAGAAGAATTCTGCAGGAATATTTCAACGCAATTACACACCGCATTCTTACGCATTTACTCAAGTAAAGATGTTATCGGCGTAGAGACGGGAGGAGCAGTTAAAAATGTAATTGCTATTGCTGTCGGTATTTCAGATGGCATGGGCCTGGGTCAAAATGCCAGAGCGACTCTGATTACAAGGGGATTAGCAGAGATGTCTAGATTAGGTGTGAAACTAGGGGGCACTATGGAGACTTTCATGGGATTAACGGGAATGGGCGATTTAATGTTGACTTGCACAGGAAACCTTTCACGTAACCGACAGGTTGGATTGATGTTAGCTACAGGCAAATCATTGTCAGATATTTTGCAAGAACTTGGACATATCGCAGAAGGGGTGTATACCGCGGAGGAAGTCTTGCAATTAGGTTTAAAATTTAATATTGAGATGCCAATTACTCGCGCAGTATGCAGTGTGCTTCATGGGGGTGTGTCAACCAAGACAGCATTAGAAACGTTGCTTAATCGCGTATCAAAAATAGAGACTTGTTAACTTTTTAACAAGAGATATCTCAATATTTAGAGTTTTATAACGATGCTTTGAATTTTATTTGTCGCCAAGCTTCATAAATTATCACCGCAACTGCATTAGATAAATTAAGACTTCGACTTTTAGGTACCATGGGCAAGCGAATGCGTTGCTTTTCTGAAAATTCTGTCATTATTTCAGTGGGTAGACCGCGGGTTTCAGAGCCAAATAAAAAGGCATCCCCACAAGTATAATTTGCCACATGATGATATTGCTTGCCCTTGGTGGATACAGCAAAGAAACGGTGACCTTTTAAACTTTCTCTGCACTCAGGCCAACTTTTATGTACAGCTATAGTAGCAAACTCGTGATAATCAAGACCAGCCCGCAATAACTGTTTATTCTGTAAAGTAAAGCCAAGTGGTTTAATTAGATGTAGTTGTGCACCAGTGTTAGCGCACAAACGTATAACATTACCGGTATTGGGTGGAATTTCAGGCTGAAATAAAATTATATTGAACATGCTTCGTTGCCCTATAGGGTATTAATCCATTAGATTTATCGTGCAAGAGACAGACTGACAAAATCTTTTCTTTACTCTCCTTTGTAGGGCGCAGGTTAGTTTTTACAGCCTAATATTTAATCTATCGTTTAGATATAACAAGTAATAAATTGACAATAACAACTGATTTTGTGATGATTCTGCCTATTAAGAATAACACAAGGTAGGGAATGAACCAGCTAACGTCTAATAAAATAAATTGTGATGCAACGCATCCGCTTGATTGTACAACTGTTTCTAGCAACTCTGTATCTTGGACTGTAGTTGAGATAGAAATGTTGTTGGACTTGCCATTTAATGATCTGATCTATCGTGCACAGATGGTGCATCGCCAACACCACGATCCTAATGCAATACAACTGTCCACATTAATTTCAGTTAAGACCGGCGGTTGTCCAGAGGATTGTGGCTACTGTCCCCAGGCAGCGCGTTACCATACCGGTATCCAAAATTTGGATATGCTTTCACTCGAGGAAGTAGTGATGACAGCTAAAATTGCCAAAGAAAGAGGGGCCTCACGTTTCTGCATGGGTGCCGCCTGGCGAGGACCCAAACAGCGTGATATTGATAAAATGACAGAGATAATTAGCGCGGTTAAGGCGCTTGGATTGCAAACTTGTGCCACATTAGGCATGTTAAAATCAGGGCAAGCTGAGCAACTTAGAGAGGCTGGACTTGATTACTATAATCATAATCTTGACACGGCATCAGAATTCTATGATGAGATTATCAAGACTCACGGATACCAGGACCGTCTAGATACACTGCAAAAAGTACGTGGTGCAGGTATGAATGTTTGTAGCGGTGGTATAGTTGGTATGGGAGAAACTCGCCAAGCCCGTGCTGGATTGATTGCGCAACTGGCAAATCTTGGACCCTACCCGGAATCTGTTCCTATTAACAATCTAGTTCAAATCGTTGGTACGCCATTGCATGGGGCAGAAACGCTTGATCCTTTAGAATTCGTGCGCACTATAGCGACAGCTCGCATTTCTATGCCCAAAGCGATGGTAAGACTATCTGCGGGCAGACAAGAGATGTCTGAAGTACTACAGGCACTATGTTTTCTTGCCGGCGCCAATTCAATTTTTTACGGGGATACCTTGCTCACTACTGATAATCCTGGAGTAGAACAAGACAAGCTTCTGTTTAGGAAACTTGGACTCCATGCCTTGCAACTTGGCAGTGAGAATGTTCTCTGATCTCGTAACACAGTTAGATAACCTAAAAAGCAAAGGATTGTATCGTTGTCGTTTAACTTCAGAGAGTCCTCAGGGAACTCATGTCTCAATAGCTGGGTGTCAATACCTTGCATTCTGCAGTAATGATTATCTGGGATTAGCTAATCATCCTGATTTAATTAATGAGGCTCGTAAAGGTGCAAGAAAATATGGCGTAGGAACAGGCTCTTCACATCTTATTAGTGGTCATTATGTCCCCCATCAAGATCTCGAAGATAGGTTGGCACACTTCACCGGATTCCCCAGAGCGCTTTTATTTTCTACTGGCTATATGGCTAACACTGGAATTATTTCCGCTCTAGTGAGCCACAGGGGTGAAATATTTGCCGATAAATTAAATCATGCCTCGCTTAATGACGCTGCGTTACTCTCACGAGCAAAATTCATTCGATATCCACATCTTGATCTAGCTGAACTGGAAAGACGATTAGCCGCGTCACAAGCCAAGCAAAAATTAGTGGCGACTGATGCGGTATTTAGCATGGATGGAGATATTGCGCCTATTATTGAATTAGCCATGTTATGTGATAAATATGATGCTTGGCTTTTGATTGATGATGCGCATGGTTTCGGTGTTTTAGGTAAACAGGGACGAGGATCTCTGTCTCATTCTAATGCTATTTCACCACGAATTATTTATATGGCGACTCTTGGCAAGGCAGCTGGTGTGTCCGGTGCTTTTGTAGCTGCGCAAACGGAAATTATTGAAACCCTAATTCAGCGTGCCCATAGCTACATCTATACTACTGCAATGCCAGCTTTGTTAGCCTGTACTTTATTGAAAAGCTTAACGCTGATTCAGCAGGAAGAATGGCGACGAGAAAGATTGGCGCAACTTATTACACAATTAAGAACGGAATTAAAACCTCTGCGTTGGAAGCTTCTGCAATCCACAACTGCCATACAGCCACTAATTATTGGAGATAACAGTCAAGCCTTGCGAATAAGTAAAGCGTTGCAAGTACGAGGCATTTTGATACCAGCAATACGTCCGCCTACGGTTCCGCGGGGCACAGCGCGTCTAAGGATCTCCTTGTCTGCTTTGCATAAAGAAGATGATATTACACAACTAGCAACGGTATTGTATGAATTAAGTATAGAAATTAAGTGATAGAGAAATTTAATGGGAAAAACAAATAAAGAGTGGATTATTTTCAGAAAAAATACCCTCATCCCATTAATTTTTTTAGAAATAAAATCTTATAAATAATTTCTACTGGAGAGATATTGGTAACGTTTCTAATCTTTTCTGCCTCCTTTGAACAATATTTTTTTGCAGGGTATTGATGAACAATATTCACGTAAGAATTTTTGGTAATGGCCCAAATCTTGTTCTGCTTCACGGCTGGGGGATGCATAGCAGTATTTGGACGAGCGTACATGAGCGATTGGCACAGTATTTTTGTCTACATTTAATAGACCTTCCCGGACACGGGTTCAGCTCGTCTGTTCAAACAGATACACTAGATAAATTAGAAGCCATAACTGAGGCGATTGCAAAAATTTTACCTGCGGATAGTATTGTATGTGGTTGGTCACTGGGTGGGCAGGTAGCAATTGAGCTTGCATTACGTGAATCACAGCGTGTTAAGAAATTGATTCTTGTTTCTACAACGCCTCATTTTGTTCAATGTAAAGATTGGTTACTGGGCATGGAATTTAGTGTACTAGAATTATTCACAAGAAATTTGAAATTAGATTATAAGAATACCCTGGATAAATTTTTGGTCTTGCAAGCCAAAGGAAGTGGCAATACTAGAAAAGTATTGAGACAATTGCGTGCAAGTGTTCTTCGGGAGACGGAGTCAAATATAGTTGGATTGCAGGCAGGACTACAAATTCTACTCTCGACTGATTTACGTAAAAAGATTAAGTATATTCATCAGCCCGTAATATTAGTACACGGTGAGAATGATTTTATTGTTAATTTAGGTGCGGCGCAATGGATGCATGAACAGCTACAGGATTCGGTATTGATCTCATTATCTTGTTGCGGCCATGCTCCATTTTTATCGCACCCAAATGATTTTATAGCAAGCGTCATGAGGACAATACAGGTATGAATTACGATCACTTCATAGATAAACGTCAATTAAGACGTTCCTTTGAAAGAGCGGCCGCAGGTTACGATCAAGCGGCAGTGTTACAACATGAAGTATGTAACAGGATGTTGTCACGTCTGGATTATATCAAGTATATTCCTGACACACTTTTGGATGCCGGTAGCGGCACCGGGTATGGTAATCGCAAACTAGTAATGCGCTATCCTTCTGTTAGAGTTATAGCAATTGATATTGCAATGGCGATGCATTCTCAAGCGCGCTCCCTTATTCCTTGGTGGAAGAGATTACCTCCATTCTACAAAAGTAATATAAATTATATATGTGGTGATATTGAGCAGCTGCCATTGAAAGATTCTGGTATTGGTATGGTATGGTCAAATCTTACGTTGCAATGGTGCGACAACATCAAGCAAACATTTTCTGAGGTACGACGAGTACTAAAGACAGATGGTTTATTTATGTTTAGCACTTTGGGACCAGATACCCTGAAAGAATTTCGTCAAGTTTTTAGTGGTGTAGATAAATATAGACATACTAACCGTTTCACAGATATGCATGATATTGGAGATTTGTTGGCACATAACGGTTTTAGTACGCCAGTTATGGATATGGAATACATTACATTAACTTACGATGACGTGGTGAGTGCAATGCGTGATTTAAAAGCTATTGGTGCGCATAATATAGCTGATGGCAGACAACGCGGATTAACCGGAAAGAATGGATGGCGAAGAGCTGTGGAGTCTTACGAAACATTTCGGATAGAAGGAAAGCTGCCAGTAACTTTTGAAGTAATCTACGGTCATGCTTGGAAATAAATAGATCCAAGGTATTTAGTGCAGAAAAGATATTGAGTCTGGTTTTACATGCAAAACATCTTGTGTTTTAATTGAGAAGATTATGAATAACCGATATTCAATTAACTAATTTCTATGTCACAAGGGTATTTTATTACCGGTACCGATACTGGAGTGGGAAAAACTTTAGTGAGTTGCGCTCTGCTTCATGCTTTTTCCGCATGCGGTAAGTCTGTTGTAGGCATGAAACCAGTTGCGGTTAGTTGCGAGAAAGGGGAGTGGTCGGATGTAGAGAGAATTGTTATAGCAAGCACCATAATTGTTCCACGTGAGTGGATGAATCCCTATGCATTAAACTTACCAATAGCTCCTCACATCATATCAAAACAGATGAATGTCGAGATTGATATATCGGTTATTAAAATGGCCTATCTTGAACTGAGAAGTGTTGCAGAAGTAGTGATTATTGAGGGTGTAGGAGGTTTTCTGGTTCCACTCAATGATCTTCATGATGGTTCTGATATGGCGCAGGTTCTTGATCTCCCTGTAATAATGGTAGTGGGAATGCGGTTGGGGTGTTTGAATCATGCGTTACTGACCGCGCAATCTATTCGAGCTAGTGGACTGCTACTTGTAGGTTGGGTGGCAAATCAGATTGACTCACAAATGATGTCATTCGAAGAGAATATAAATGCACTCAAACAACGATTAAATTGTCCGTTGTTAGGGGTTCTGCCATTTGAACAACACGTTAATGCTAAGAAATTTTCAACATTACTCGATGTGACACAATTGAGAGCAAGGTAAGAATATAGGGGCAGATAATCTAGATTTTATGGCGACCATGAACTTGATTTCTCTACGAGCGACGGGTTTCTCGCCAACGTTGCACTCGTTTCGACTTCATAATCTTATATCCAACAAAAGAGAGCAGTAGTATGAATATCAATGGCCCTATCGTGGCACGGAAAATATTCATATAA
>BJGV01000011.1 GCA_014190895.1 Nitrosomonadaceae bacterium
CGAGATCATTGCGATTTACTGATATCGTCTAATTTGAGAAAAGTTATTTCTTTAGACTACTAAAAACATACAGGAGTTTATTCCTCCTGTCTAGCAGTTCAGAGTAATCTTTTTAATTGGGGGGTTATTTAATATTTCCTCATAAAACGTTCGCCTAATTCTTCTAAATTAAGCATTTGTAGAATTTGTTCCAACCGGTTCTCAGCATTTTTTCTCGGATTGTCACAATAACGTGCAAGAATAAGCTCATTCTTGATTGAGTGCTCCCATCCCACTAATTCCGTAACAGTCACCTGATAGCCGTGCGCCTCAAGTTGCAAACATCGTAGTACATTAGTAATTTGACTACCAAACTCGCGTGTATGGACTGGATGCCGCCAAATCTCAGAGAGGGGTGTTTTGGAAAAAGAAGTGTTCTTATTTTTTCGTAAAAGTTGAGCTATTTCTGCCTGACAACAAGGAATTAGCGCCATAAATCTTGCTTGTTTTTTAAGGCCAAACTGAATCGCATCATCAGTTGCTGTATCGCAAGCGTGTAGAGCCGTTACCATGTCAACTTGTTCTGGTAAGGACGACAATTGAATAGATTCTTCTGCACTTAAGCACTCAAATACCATGCGCTCAAAACTTAATCGCTCAGCTAACTCTCGCGCATTTTTTACTAATTCTGCACGCATTTCTATACTAATAATTTTTCCTAATTTATATTCTTTCATAAATAAATCATAAAGAATAAAACCTAAGTAAGATTTTCCAGCACCATGATCTACTATAGTAAAGTCTGGATTCTTAGTAATCACCTCGGATAATAAAGGTTCAATAAAATGATAAAGATGATATATCTGTTTTAATTTTCGGCGGCCGTCCTGATTAATTTTTCCATCTCGAGTAAGAATGTGGAGTGCTTGTAATAACTCCACAGATTGATTTGATTTGATTTCTGGAATAGATGACAAAATTTCCCCGGCTGTTAATTAATGTATTGTCTATTTGCATGCAGCGCTGGCATTCTTAATCTAATGAACATAAATGGAATCATGTTTCTTTCTTATCTTGTCTCATTTTCTCAAAGAAACAAACTGCCGCTGCTACCGCTACGTTTAATGATTCAACTCCGTTTGACATAGGAATAGTGATTTGTTCGCTAACATTTTTTAAAATCTCGTCCGATAAACCAGTGCCTTCGTTTCCAAACACAAAAGCAATTTGTCCAGTTAATTTAGTCTGATAAAGATTCTTCTCTGTTTTAAGTGTAACGGCAACCACCTTGCCATGAAATGCATGTATAGCTTTTGCTATGTTTGCTTTCTCATATATGCGCAGCAAAAAATGTGCGCCCATTGCGGCGCGCAATACTTTAGGAGACCAGGCATCAACACAGTCACCTGATAAATAGATATCATTTACCTTCGCAGCAGCCGCCGAACGAAGCATAGAGCCTAAATTACCAGGGTCCTGTATAGCCTCAAGTAACGCACAAGAATTTTTATTTTTATTCTTAGATGTGATTTCTGAGGGCTTCGGAATAGCTATGATGGCCAAAATAAAAGTTGACGTTTTGACAGAAGAAACTTTAGAGAATAAAACATCATTTAATACGAAGATACTTACCGCATCTTTTTCTCCCTGTGTCAATAGATGTCTTATCTCTGTCCGCTCACAGCCAGACTCTCCAACAATTAAAAATTTTGGTGGTCCTAAGGCAGTCCAATAAGAGTCAATTAAATGCACGCCATCAAGGACAGCCAAACCTTCTACTTTGCGTTGTTTTGCAGATTTTTCTAATTTAATAAGCCGTTTGAAGAAGGGGTTCTCATGTGAAGTAATGCATTTCATCAATTATTCCAATAATTTCATTATTTTAATTTGGGACAAAAAAATCATAATTTTGATTCTTTGAATTAATAGCAATAAACTATTGTTACATCATCGCTAGTTTATTGCTTCAAATGCTTGTATTGGTATTTTTTGATATTTAACTTTCAAAATTTTCAACTCTTCTATTCCGTTTGGCGTACGCAATGTTACTGTATCTCCTTGTTGTGCTTTAGTTAAGGCTTGGGCTACCGGGGAAACCCAACTAATATAACCCTTGTTAGTATCGATCTCGTCAATACCAACAATGGATACTGTTTTTTCTTCACCTTTTAAATTAGAAAATGTAACTGTGGCGCCAAAAAAAATTTGCTGCACATTTTCCCTCGGGACCAAGGGGTCTACTATTTCGCTTATATCTAGACGTTTAGTAAGAAAACGGATCCGTCTGTCTATTTCACGTAAACGTTTTTTGCCATAAATATAATCACCGTTCTCTGAGCGATCGCCGTTCCCAGCAGCCCATGACACCATTGCAGTAACCTCAGGACGCGCCTTATTCATCAGCCATAAAAATTCATCCATTAATCTTACGTGACCAATTGGTGTAATGTAATTTTTGCTATTAACGGGCATGGAATCATCACCCTCAAGATCTTTAGGGAAATTAACTAATTTGATTATTTTTTTATCTGCCATGTTTCCCAGTAAGATACTTAGCGTGTAACGTTGTCGATTATATTAACGTCCATAATCAGCATTAGTTTTTCTTTTTTGCTCATTTTTTTTATCTCATATTCACGTCTACTAGCCTCTTGACGTGTATTAAAATTCTCTGTGTACACGAGCGTTACCGGACATCGAGAGTAAGTATATTTAGCAGCCAGTATACCATCTGAATTATGCTCGGCGACTCTTCGCGTTACGTCCATAGTGATGCCAGTATAAAGACTATCGTCCGAACAGCGAACTATGTATACTTTCCATGCGCTCATTAATTCAATTTCATACTTTATAAGTAAAATACCAATAATCATTCATTAGGGTGATCGCAAAACCCGCCCATAGGAATATTTAAAATAGATATTTCATGCAACCAAAGAACATTATGCCCATTGTCCTTTATTTTATTTTACATATCAATTACTTAACTTATTATTAAATACCCGCTCTTACCTCAAATTTTTGCCTATTCAACTAAAGATCTCCATAACTCTCATTAATTTCTATATAAATACCTTTCTATACTAATTTTCTATAACAATGCCAATCCAAAGGGTTTGGCGATGAGTTATAATGTTAATTTATCTACTATCTTTATGCTCCAAGGTATTAATTTAGAATGCATGCGCGGTGATCGTACACTGTTCAAGAACATTAATTTTTCTCTTGAATCCGGTGGATTAATGCAAGTGCGCGGACCAAACGGCAGCGGTAAAACTAGTCTCTTGAGAATATTGTGCGGACTCGCGCCGCCAATCTATGGAGAGATTCTCTGGGACACTAACAACATTCGTTCCTTGGGTGAAAAATATCGTAATGCTATTACTTATTTAGGTCACTTAAATGGGGTAAAAGATGATTTGACTGCGACTGAAAATTTGTACATTTCGAGCGCTTTAGCGGGTGTTGTAATCACTAAAAATAAAGTACATGAGGCCTTGCAACAAATAGGATTGAGCGGACGCGAGTCATTACCTGCTAAAGTTCTGTCACAAGGACAACGAAGGCGTATAACGTTAGCACGATTATTAGTATGCGACACCGCATTATGGATACTAGATGAACCATTAACAGCACTTGATAGTTCGGCAATAGAGTTGTTGCGAAATCTTCTAGAACAGCATCTGAAGCAAGGTGGCATGGTGGTAATGACAACCCATCAAGAAATCACCATTGCTGCAATTAAAACTCAACAATTACAACTTACATAATATGTTTCTATGGGTAATTCAGCGCGACTTATTGCTAGCAATGCGTCGCCGATTCGATATTTTAACTACGCTATTTTTCTTTGTCATTGTAGTGAGTCTATTTCCACTTGGCATAGGTCCAGAGATAAATATACTTCGTACTATAGCGCCCGGCGTAGTATGGGTGGCAGCATTACTGGCTTCCATGTTATCTCTGGGCAGAATATTTTCTAACGACTATCTAGACGGCACGTTAGAGCAGATGTTGATTTCTCCTCAGTCACTATCGTTATTGGTGCTAGGCAAAGCCTTGGCACATTGGCTAATAACAGGAATTCCACTAATATTAATATCACCATTATTAGGTATTCAGTATAATCTACCCCTGGATGCAATATTGATATTAGCCCTATCATTATTGCTTGGCACGCCAATTCTTAGCTTGATTGGTGCGATTGGCGCAGCCCTTACTTTAGGACTGCGTGGTGGTGGCATGCTGGTATCGTTACTTGTGCTCCCATTATATATTCCAGTGCTGGTTTTTGGTTCGGGTGCTGTAGAGGCAAGCGCCGGTGGCTTAGGGGCTGGTGCGCATTTATCGTTACTAGGAGCATTCCTGCTGATAGCCCTAGTAATAACGCCTTGGGCAACAGCTTCGGCATTACGAATATCTATGGAATAAAGAAAGGAAGTAATTAATAATTTTAACTGATAGATTAAAATTGATGACAATTTATCTATATTCTCGAAATTTAAATTTTTAAAGACATAATGGCAATTAACTGGTTTAAATACTCTTCTCCAGCAAGCTTCTACACCCTAGCCGGAAAAATGATCCCGTATTTTTCTGTTGTGGCATCTGGATTATTTTTATTGGGACTCTACATCAGTTTTTTTATTGCTCCCACAGATTCTCAACAGAGTGAGGCTTATCGTATTATTTTTATACATGTACCTGCAGCATGGATGTCCATGTTCCTCTATCTAATAATGGCGATTTGGGCCGCCATTGGTCTTGCTTTCAATACCCGGCTGTCTGCCATGATAGCCACTGCCATTGCGCCAACAGGAGCAATGTTTACATTTCTTGCTTTATGGACTGGTGCACTGTGGGGCAAGCCCATGTGGGGAGCATGGTGGGTCTGGGATGCGAGACTTACATCAGAATTAATTTTACTATTTCTTTACATTGGCTTCATGTCGTTACAAGCAGCGATAAATGACCCGCGTCGCGCTGATAAGGCTGGTGCGGTGATTGCATTAGTAGGCGCAGTAAATATACCAATTATTTATTTTTCTGTAAAATGGTGGAATACCCTCCACCAAGGGGCCAGTGTCAGTCTTACTCAATCACCAAAAATGGCAACCACTATGCTCACTGGAATGCTTATTATGGGACTGGCATGCTGGATATACTCTATTGTTGTGATACTGATAAGAACCCGAGCTATTATATTAGAACGTGAACGACATACTGTGTGGGTGAGTGAATTACAAGGATCCTCACAATGAACTGGACTAGTTGGTCAGATTTTATTTCCATGGGTGGTTATGGATATTATGTATGGGGCTCTTATCTAATTTCTTTTATCTGTATAGCCGGAGAGATTATTTTGGTGTCTAATCGCAAGCGAACTTTACTGAAACAAATTAGTCTTACTAAGGCCCCAATTAAACAAGAAAGAAAATAATGAAGCCACGTCATAAAAAATTAGCGATTATCACTGTGAGCTTGGCTGCGCTGGGTTTAGCTGTTACATTAATACTCGATGCATTTCAAAGCAATCTGGTATTTTTCTTCAGTCCTACTCAAGTAGCTGCCAACGAAGCTCCGCGAGATAGAAGTTTTCGTATTGGTGGATTGGTTGAGGTGGGTAGTGTCAAACGTCAAAGTGATGGCGTAACTGTGCACTTTACCGTAACTGATACTGCAAAAGTTATTCCCGTTGTGTACACAGGAATTCTCCCTGATTTATTTAAAGAGGGTAAGGGTGTGGTGGCTCAAGGCAAGTTATCAAGAGACGGCATCTTTCGAGCAGATGAGGTGCTTGCCAAACACGATGAAAATTATATGCCACCTGAGGCTGCCAAAGCCCTAGAACAAGCAGGCAGGGCGCAAAAAACAGTAATAAAAAATAATTAAAGAGGCGTTTATTTTAAATATTTTTCGAATCCTTTAATTTTTTATCTAGATTCTTAACCTATAACCACGTCTCCATTATTCATATGATTCCAGAACTTGGTAACTTTTCTTTAATTCTTGCCTTATTATTAGCGATTACACAAGGAACTCTGCCCATTATTGGTGCGGCCCGCAATATCCCCTCGTGGATTGCACTAGCTCGCCCAGTAGTCCAAGGCCAATTTGTATTTATTGTTATCGCTTTTGGCTGTCTCGCTTACTCTTTTGTGAATAATGACTTCTCGGTATTGAATGTTGCCACTAACTCTAATTCTAGCTTACCCATACAGTACCGTTTTGCTGCGACTTGGGGATCTCATGAAGGTTCATTACTTCTGTGGATGCTAATGTTGGCATCTTGGTCAGTAGCTGTTAGTGTGTTTAGTCGGCATCTGCCGGACGAAATGGTAGCTAGGGTATTAGGTGTAATGGGTTTAATCAGCGTGGGTTTTCTGCTATTTTTACTCTTTACTTCTAATCCGTTTGACCGTCTATTTCCGGCAGCTATGGAGGGAAGCGACCTAAATCCTTTGCTACAAGATGCTGGTATGGTCATTCATCCTCCTATGCTTTATATGGGTTACGTGGGCTTTTCTGTTGCCTTTGCTTTTGCAATTGCTGCTTTAATAAGTGGACAAATGGATGCAACTTGGGCGCGTTGGTCACGCCCATGGACAACCATCGCTTGGGTCTTTCTTACTATAGGTATAATGTTAGGTAGCTGGTGGGCATATTATGAGCTTGGCTGGGGTGGTTGGTGGTTCTGGGACCCAGTAGAAAATGCATCTTTTATGCCATGGCTAGTAGGCACGGCACTAGTTCACTCGTTAGCAGCTACGGAAAAAAGGGGTAGTTTTAAGAGTTGGACTGTATTACTTGCTATTTCTGCATTCTCTTTAAGTTTGCTTGGAACATTCTTGGTTCGCTCTGGCGTACTAACTTCGGTTCATGCTTTTGCGACCGATCCTAAACGTGGCATATTCATTCTTACTTTTTTAGTCATTGTTATTGGCAGTTCATTACTGTTATTTGCTTGGCGAGCACCAAAAATAGGGCTTGGTGGAAAATTTGAAGTGGTATCAAGAGAATCTTTCTTGCTTGCCAATAACTTGTTGTTAATGGTGGCAGCGGCCAGTGTTTTACTTGGAACCTTATATCCCCTGTTAATGGACGCATTAGAACTTGGAAAAATATCAGTTGGACCCCCTTACTTTGAAGCGGTATTTGTGCCTCTAATGACACCAGCAATTTTTCTAATGGGGTTGGGTCCATTAGCCCGTTGGAAGCAAGCTAGTTTACCGGAATTGACGGTACGTTTACGGTGGGCTTTCGTAATAAGCTTTATAACAGCTTTAATCATGCCGTTTGTCATGGGCGAATGGAAACCAATGGTAAGTTTTGGGCTATTATTAGCATTTTGGATTATTACCAGTATCTTTGTAAATTTGAGACACCGTCTAAAAAATAGCGGCGAGAAAAAATTATTTGCAAAATTTCTCAAACAAACTCGTAGCTATTACGGAATGCATTTTGCACACTTCGGTATAGCAGTATTTATTATTGGCGTGACGTTAGTAGGTGGCTACGAAACTGAAAAAGATGTTCGCATGGACATTGGAGATACAATTGATGTGGGTGATTACACCTTCCATTTCAATGGTGCAAGTGAAGTGCCTGGTCCAAACTACAGGGGTATCCGTGGAGATGTAGAAGTGAGACGTAATGATAAAAAAATTAGTCTCATGCAACCGGAAAAACGCACTTATAATGCCTCTGGTATGGCCATGACCGAGGCTGCCATTGACGCTGGCATATTCCGTGATCTTTATGTTGCCCTAGGGGAACCATTAGAAAACGGTGCATGGGTGATACGTATTTATCATAAGCCTTATGTTGATTGGATCTGGTTTGGATGTCTACTAATGGCATTTGGTGGCGCTCTAGCGGTATCAGATAAGCGCTATCGTTTAGCGATAAAAAAACAGATTGAAATTAAGCCTAAAGAGATTATTGTTAATAGTCCTCCATTGGTTACTAGGACAAAAAAAGCATGACGCGTTTTTTATGGCCGCTGATTGCCTTCATGATTCTGGTTATGTTTTTACTTGTTGGACTTAATCTTAACCCACGTAAAATCCCATCGCCTCTTATAGGAAAATCTGCCCCTCACTTCCAGTTACAACAATTGCAAGAATTAGAGAAGACTTTTTCTTCCAAAGACAACTTAGGTAAGGTGTGGTTATTAAATGTTTGGGCTTCATGGTGCGTTTCTTGCCGTGAGGAGCACCCATTATTAATACAGTTATCTAAATCTAAAATGGTCCCAATCTATGGACTCAACTATAAAGACAAGCGTGATCTCGCGTTACAGTGGCTTAACCAATTTGGCGATCCTTATACTGCGAGCATTATGGACTCAGACGGCAGAATAGGGATCGAATATGGCGTCTATGGGGTTCCGGAAACGTATGTGATCGACAAAACTGGTATTATTCGATACAAACAAATTGGTCCGATAACTCTGGATGCCTTAGAAAAAACAATCTTGCCACTAGTCAAGGAATTGCAAGGATGAATTTTTTATTATTAGAGTCATTACAGAGTAATTTCTGGCAGACAGTCGTTTCTTTAAAAAACTCTTTTCATAAAAAGCAATTCATAATGCTACTCGCCCTTATATTTATGTTGCCAATAAGTTGGGCAAAAGAGGCTACTCCAGTAGCCGAGGATCCAGAGATTGAAAAACGAATGATTGCTCTATCTGAAGAGTTACGCTGTCTGGTGTGTCAAAATGAATCACTAGCTGGCTCAAGAGCAGATTTCGCCAATGATTTACGGCGCGAAATTCGTGAACAATTAAAAGCAAATAAGAGCGATAAAGAGATCATTAGTTTCTTAGTTGCACGTTACGGAGATTTTGTTCTCTATCGACCGCCTATTAAACCTACTACCATGCTACTTTGGTTTGGGCCATTTATTCTACTTGCGACTGGGACATGTGTATTAATAATTTATCTTAAACGTCGTCGCAAATCTTTTGAAGAGGTATCTTTGTCTGAGAAACAGCTCCAACAAGCCGATATCCTTCTAAAGAAAAATACTGATGGCGACCAAATATGACATTATTCTGGGTCTTGGCTGGCGTCTTTATAATCGGGGCTTTACTATTTATTCTCCCTACATTATTAAGAAAAAATAATAATCTAACCGGGATAGAAAACAGGATAGCTAACGTTAGAATTTATCAAGATCAGGTATCTGAATTAGATCATGATTTACGTAATGATACTTTGAACCAAAATCAATATAATCAAAGCAAACTGGAGCTGCAACAACGAATGTTACAAGACATACCTGAAGAAAATGCCACAAAAGATTTACAGATAACAGGAAATCGTGGCATTGCAACTTCAGCAATTATCTTTCTAGTGATGCCAATTTTGGCAATATCCCTTTATCTTTTACTGGGAAATACTAAAGCACTGTCACCTCAACCCGTTAATGAAAACACACAAGCCTCTAATCAGTCATCCGTAGAAACTGATGCTAGTCATCGAGATCAAGAAATCTCATCGATGGTAAATAATCTCACTCAGCGTCTTAAAAATCAACCTGGCGATATAGAGGGTTGGCTCATGTTGGGACGCACCTACTCTATAATGGGGCGTTTTAAAGAAGCAAGCGATGTTTACGCAAAATTACTAATATTAGTGCCTAATAATGCCGAGATATTGGTTGATTATGCGGATGTTCTAGCTATGACACGCGACGGAAGTCTGGCCGGAGAATCTACTGAGTTAATTAATAAAGCATTGCTCATTGATTCTAAAAATCCTAAGGCACTCGCATTAGCGGGGACCGCTGCATTTGAACAAGATAATTTTAAACAGGCAGCAAATCATTGGGAAAAACTATTAACAATTATTCCTGCAGATTCTAAATTAGCTCAATCTGTGTCCGAGAGTATCACTAAAGCGAAATCCCTAGCTTCAAAATCTCTGGCTTCAAATGGTAAAAGTGAGTCTACCGTAAAAAGAGAGTCGAAAATATTAAGCGAAAACAATAACGCTTTGCCGCTAAAAACTCAACGCACAACTGCTAACATAACGAGCGCCAGTACAGTTTCTGGTATTGTTAAAATCACCCCTGCATTTGCCGTTAAAATATCTCCAGAAGATAATTTATATATCTATGCACGGGCAAAAGAAGGTCCAAAGATGCCACTTGCAATCGTGCGTCTACGAGCAAAAGATTTGCCTGCATCTTTCTTATTGAAAGATGGTATGGGCATGAATCCCAATATGAAACTTTCTAGTTTTGCAGAAGTAGTGATAAGTGCCAGGATAACAAAAACTGGAAGAGCTATGCCAGAAAGTGGTGATTTACAGGGCTTTAGCTCTATAATTAAGATGGGAGATCAGAACGTTAGCATATTGATAGACCAAGAGGTACCTTAATTTCTATGAGTTCTAGTAAAGTCAGAGGCAATTTCAAAAATCATTTGAACTTAGAATTTTGTTTCAATATCTTATTCAACGGAAGAGCTCTGCCCAGATAACTGTTAATTGTTAGTTAATTTATCACGTCATTGTTTCTCATATATAGTGAACCCAAATCTTAATCGCTTGCAGCCCTATCCCTTTCAAAAATTAAACAAACTATTTGAAGGAATTGTGCCTAATGCAGATTTTTCACCTATCAGTTTGCACATTGGCGAACCTAAACATCCAACGCCTAATTTTATCTGTCGGGCTCTAATAGACAATCTCGCTGAATTAGCTTTTTACCCCACAACCTCCGGCTCTAAATCTCTACGTGAGAGCATTGCAGCCTGGTTAATGCGTCGTTATCATTTACCTCTTGTCGATCCAAATAATCAGGTTCTTCCTATCAACGGAAGTCGTGAAGCATTATTTTCTTTTGCTCAAGCAATAATTGATTTATCCATCCCGGGAGCGGCTATAATCTGCCCTAACCCGTTCTATCAAATCTACGAAGGTGCGGCATTCCTGGCTGGAGCGACACCCTATTTTCTTAGTATCTTGCCAGAAAATAATTTTAGAGCGAATTATGCAGAGTTATCAGATAGCATTTGGTTGCGTACGCAGCTTATTTACATTTGCTCACCTGCCAACCCCTCTGGAAAAGTAATGTCGTTGGACGAATGGCAAGAATTATTTGAACTCTCAGATCGTTATAATTTTGTTATTGCTGCTGATGAATGCTACTCTGAAATTTATTTTGATGAAACGAATCCACCTCTTGGTGCCTTAGAGGCCGCTCATCAACTTGGACGCAAAGGATTTCCTAGGTTGGTAGTATTTGGTAGCCTATCAAAACGATCTAACGTACCTGGCATGCGCTCTGGTTTTGTTGCAGGAGATGCCGCCATATTAGAAAAATTCTTACTTTATCGAACTTATCATGGTAGCGCGATGAGCCCGGTAGTGCAAAAAGCGAGCGAAATAGCTTGGAATGAAGAATCTCATGTCGCAGAAAATCGTTGTCTCTATCGAGAAAAATTTATTTCCGCTATCGCTCTATTAGAAAATTCTATGGAGATATCTATACCCAAAGCTGCCTTTTATTTATGGGTAAAAACACCAATTAATGACATTAAATTCGCTCAACAGCTATATCGAAACTATAATGCTACGGTCTTACCGGGTAGCTATCTAGCGCGACAAGTGAACGGTATTAATCCCGGCGAGAATTTCATACGCTTAGCTCTAGTTCCTTCGTTACTAGAGTGCACAGAAGGGATGAATCGAGTACAAGCACAATGCAAATTATTATTACAAGAGTAAATAATTGATTCACAATAAAAATACTTGAAAATTTTATTATATAAAGATGCTTCCTAAGGAGAGTTATGGAACAACTACAAAATACCATTAATAAAGCATTTGAGTATCGTGCTGATATTACACCGCGCAATGTAGAGGCCAAATTGAAAGAGTGCATTAATGCAGTATTGGATATGTTAAATACTGGAAAATTACGCATAGCAGAAAAAAGTAATGACGGATGGATCACCCATCAATGGATTAAAAAAGCCGTGTTACTATCTTTTCGTATAGAGGACAATAATTTTATCAAGGGCGGTTTTTCTAATTATTTTGACAAAATACCTTCAAAATTTGCAGATTACAGTTCTAAGGATTTCCGTGACGGTGGTTTCCGCGTGGTCCCTCCAGCAACCGTACGCAAGGGTGCGTTCATCGCTAAAAACGTTATACTCATGCCATCTTACGTTAATATTGGCGCTTACGTTGACGAAGGTACGATGGTTGATACTTGGGTTACAGTGGGCTCTTGCGCGCAAATTGGGAAAAATGTCCACCTATCAGGCGGAGTTGGTATAGGTGGTGTCCTGGAACCAATACAAGCTAATCCAACCATCATTGAGGATAACTGCTTCATCGGTGCACGCTCAGAAATTGTTGAGGGCGTTATTGTTGGAGAGAATTCAGTAATCTCAATGGGTGTTTACATTGGTCAAAGCACTAAAATTTACAATCGTGAAACTGGGGAGATAAGTTATGGTTACATTCCACCTGGTTCAGTTGTAGTTTCTGGTAATTTACCATCCACAGATGGTAAATATAGCCTCTATTGTGCAGTTATCGTTAAACAAGTCGATGCCAAAACCCTTGCCAAAACTGGAATTAATGAATTATTGCGCGGAATATAGGTCGCCGTCTCTCAACTCTAATTATAAGAAAAATTATGCCTAGTACTACACTAACTCTTGCGCAAGAACTGGTCTCCCGCCCTTCACTGACCCCCTTTGATAACGGCTGCCAAGAAATTTTAATCAAACGTCTGATAAAAATTGGCTTCCGTATTGAAAAGATGCGCTGTGGCGAAGTAGATAATTTCTGGGCGCGACGTGGAACAGAGGCACCCCTTCTGTGTTTTGCTGGACATACAGATGTAGTGCCCACTGGTCCGCTAGAAGAATGGGAAAGCGATCCATTTACTCCAACAGTTTGCGATGAGAAACTTTATGGGCGCGGTGCGGCAGATATGAAAGTATCATTAGCAGCATTTATTACCGCAATTGAAAATTTTATTGCCATACGCCCAAATTATAATGGCTCGATTGCTTTGTTAATCACTTCCGATGAAGAAGGTATTGCAGTAGAGGGGACTGTTAATGTGGTCGAAATACTCAAGGCACGCAACGAACTAATCGATTACTGCATTATTGGTGAACCCACGTGTACTAAAAAATTAGGGGATACAATCAAAAATGGCAGACGCGGATCCTTATCTGGAACTTTAACTATAAAAGGTATACAAGGGCATATTGCCTACCCCCACTTAGCGAAAAATCCTATACATCTCTCTGCTCCTGCGATTGCTGAACTGGCCATTACTCAGTGGGATCATGGGAATCAATATTTTCCTTCAACCACTTGGCAAATTTCAAATATCTACGCGGGAACTGGTGCCACCAATGTAATTCCTGGTGAGCTAAAAATACTATTTAACTTTCGTTTCTCTACTGCAAGCACAGTTGAATCGTTGCAAATTAAAATGGTTGATGTACTGAATCGGCACCATCTTAATTACGATCTGTTATGGGAACACCCTGGAAAACCTTACCTTACCCAGAAAGGTGTCCTAGTGGAAGCAATGAATCGCGCCATTAAAGAAGTAACCAAATTGGAGCCAGAGCTGTCTACCTCCGGTGGCACTTCTGATGGGCGTTTTATTGTCGACATTTGTCCAGAAATCATTGAGTTTGGACCACTTAATAACACGATTCATAAAATCAATGAGTATGTGGAAGTAGAAGATATAGAGTCGCTATCTGCTATTTACGAGCTGGCGCTAAAGAATTTATTATTAGAATAAAAAATTCGGCCGGTTTGCAGAAAACTCATAAAAAATAATTTTTATATTTTTTAATTATATCGTTATTAAAAATAATTCATGTTTGATCAGGCAAGAAATCAGTTATTTACTTTCCGAGATTTGCTGCGCTTTGCCGTAAGTCGTTTTAACGAGGCCGGTATTTTTTGCGGTCATGGCTCAGCCTCAATTTATGACGAAGCGGCTTATTTGATTCTTCATACCTTGCATCTTCCGCCAGACAATTTAGAGCCCTTTCTTGATGGACATCTCACCGAGAATGAGAAAGAACAAGTGCTCAATATTATTAAGCGTCGTATATCAAAAAGAATTCCTGCGGCTTATCTTACCAATGAGGCTTGGCTTGGTGACTTTAGTTTTTATGTGGATGAGCGCGTTATTGTGCCACGATCACCTATCGCCGAATTACTACAAGAAAATTTTATACCATGGATAGAAGATTCTTATACGATTCATACTGCACTTGATCTCTGTACCGGATCTGGATGCCTTGCGATACTGTTAGCCCACGCTTTTACAAATGCTAAGATAAGTGCTGCAGATATTTCCAATAAGGCATTGGAGGTTGCCAATAGAAATGTGCTTAATTATCACTTGGGGCACAGAATTGACTTAATTCAATCTGATTTTTTTACAGAATTAACCGGGCATCGTTATGATCTTATTGTCAGTAATCCACCTTACGTCAACACTAAATCAATGTCAACATTACCAAAAGAGTATCTTCATGAGCCCCACAACGCGCTAGCGGGTGGCGAAGACGGTCTTGATGCGATACGGATAATATTGCATAAAGCGGGGGATTATTTGCAGGAGCAGGGATTATTAATTGTTGAGATTGGTCACAATCGATATGCTTTAGAAAAAGCATTTCCTTGGGTTCTCTTCACCTGGTTAGAAACCAGTGAGAGAGATAATGATATTTTCCTACTGAAACGGGATCAATTGCCAAAATAATTTTTTAAAAAACTTTGGCTTCAATTAATCCATAAGAAATATAAAGACTATTTAATTAATCCGAGCAAACGCCTTATTTCGGCCTCATCCATTTCCATCCATTGTCCTCGTTTTAGACGGGGCGGTAGGTTAATAGGACCAAAACGTACTCGCATCAAACGACTCACTAATAACCCCATTGTCTCAAATATACGACGAATCTCGCGATTTTTTCCCTCTTTTAATATTGCTCGATACCAATGATTGGAGCCCTCTCCGCCCTGATCAGACAAATGATCAAATTTTACCAAACCATCTTTCAGTTGAATTCCTGTAGTAAGTAAAGTCATTTGTTCTTGAGTCAATCGTCCCATAATTCGCACCATATATTCACGCTCAACTTCAAAACGAGGATGCATAAAACGATTAGCCAATTCTCCGTCAGTAGTAAAAATTAACAATCCACTGGTGTTATAATCCAGCCTGCCAATAGATACCCACTTAGATGTTTTTAACTGTGGCATTTTACTGAATACTGATGGTCTTCCTTTGGGGTCATTACGACTAACAATCTCACCATCTGTCTTATGATAAAGTATAACCTTGGGCAAAATTTCTCCGAACCTAAGATGAATTGTACGTCTCCCGATACGCACCACATCCTCTGGTCCCACTCGGTCACCGATTCCTGCTATTCTTCCATTAATAATCACGCAGCCAGAAGAAATAGATTCTTCCATTTCTCGTCGTGATCCAAGTCCTGCCTGTGCTAATAATTTATGTAATTTATATGTAATCACTGATGTGGGTACGGGAACCGTCTTAATATTGGACGGCACAGACTTTCTCTTTGTTGAACTATTTGATAAATCAGTTTTCATTTATTTCTTATTGTGACGTGATGTCTCTCTATTATCCTTGTTTTAATATTAGAATGAGACAGTCAATAATTAGCGAGTGAAAAAGTAACAAGATGTTGACAAAATTATATTACCCTGCGTTCCAATACCGCTTGGGCCAGTGTACCGCTATCTACATGCTCTAACTCACCTCCTACTGGTAACCCTCGCGCAATACGCGTTACTTTAATTTCTTGGGTATGCAGTAATTCGCTAATATAGTGCGCGGTGGCCTCTCCTTCCATAGTGAAGTTTGTTGCAAGAACAACTTCTTGCACTATACCGTCTTTAGCTCTTCTCAATAGTCTATCAAGGTGAATCTCTTTGGGACCAATACCATCTAATGGTGAGAGCTTTCCCATTAAAACAAAATATAGCCCCTTGTAACAATTTGCCTGCTCCATCATTAATAAATCAGCCGGCATCTCAACTACGCATAATAATTCGGCATTACGTCGTTGTGAGCAACATAACTCACATATTGCCTTCTCGGTAAAGTTATTGCATTTTTCGCAATGCTTAATATGCTCTAAAGCGTGATCCAGTGCTTTAACAAGCTGATGCGCGCCTATATGATCTCGCTGTAATAAATGATAGGCCATTCTTTGTGCGGACCTAGGGCCAACACCCGGCAGACAACGCAGTGATTCGATTAAGTCCTCAAGGCTTGCTGGGGCTCTCATTTTAAATATAGTGCATGCAAAAGGAGTGACGCTGGATCATAAGATATGGATAATTTATATACAGCTACGATTTATAAAAACTCTCTCGTTCATATTTTATAAATTTAAAAAGGAAGCTTCATTCCGGGCGGAAGACCCAATCCCGAGGTAAAACCAGCCATTCTTTTCTGAGTAGTGGATTCTACTCGTCGCACCGCATCATTAATTGCCGCTACAAGCAAGTCTTCTAGCATTTCTTTATCCTCCCCAATTAAGCTATCATCTATACTAACCCGCCTTACATCATAACGGCAGGTCATTATTATTTTAATCATGCCGGCACCTGACTGGCCTTCAATTTCTACTGTGGCCAATTCCTCTTGCATGCTCTTCATGTTTTCTTGCATCTGCTGAGCCTGTTTCATTAGATTTCCCAAACCGCCCTTCATCATCTTATTTTTCCTTTATTCAATAGGTTTAATCGAAGAAACAATTAATTTTGCATCAAAATTATCTATTAATTCTCGTACAAATAGATCTGTCTCAATAGCTGAGATGGCGTTTGATAATTTAGTTTTTTTTATAGAATCTTTTATCTCTGCTGGAGTTGCGCCAACACCTCCCCCAATAGAGAATTTTAGTTGAATTGGTTTGCCAAAATAATCATCTAGCGCAATTTTAATTTTTTCTTTATAGGTTTTTTCCAGCAGATGTTTATGAATCTCTGATATGCATAATTCAATTTTATCCGTAGCAAAATTTTTTATCTCACAATTTTGTGCTAGCATTTTTGCCATACCGTTCAGTTTTAAGTTATCTATTATTGCCGGCCATTGGCCATTAAATTGATCTGCAGAAAAATCCATCTTCTCCATCGTCATAGTTTCGATTGCTGAGGGCACAACATCCGCATCTAATTTATTACTCTTCTTATCCGATAACAAAGATTTTGCTTCTTCAGGTTTATCTAATGCACGATAAGAAATTGAAGTATCTATTGAAGCGTTTGTCGGCACAAAAGCCAACATGCGCATTAGTGTCATAGTAAATCCGGCATATTCATCCGGTGCCAACCCTAAATCATCTCGGCCATGCAGAACAATTTGATAAAATAATTGAATATCCTCTGATGTGAATATCCGTATTAATGCAAAAATGCGTTCACGTTCTGGCATGACTTCATCGACAGTCTCCGGGACAATATGCGCTAAAGCAAGACGGTGCAATAATCCAGATAGATCATGTAAAACCGCATCAAACGATAGACTGCGAACCTCCATAGCATTGGCTATAGACAACATCTGCTTACCATTTTTTTGCGCCAGTGCATCGAGTAAATCATAGAGATAATTCTGATCAATAACACTTAACATGTCACGTACTTCGGCCTCATGAATTTCACCATTACCGAAAATAATTGCTTGGTCTACCATACTCAAAGCATCACGCATGCTGCCTTGCGCTGCACGTGCTAACAATTGTAATGATGCCACATCGTAACCAATTACCTCTTTCTCCAAAATTTTTTTAAGGTGTGAACTGATCAATGGAAGCGTTATTTGTTTAAGGTTAAACTGTAAACAACGCGACAAAACGGTGACAGGAATCTTTTGTGGATCGGTGGTAGCAAGTACAAATTTAACATGTTCTGGTGGCTCTTCTAAGGTTTTTAGCATGGCATTGAAAGCCGACTTAGAGAGCATATGCACTTCATCAATGATGTAAACTTTATATCGAGCACAAGTCGGTGCATATCGCGCATTTTCCAACAATTCGCGCATGTTATCCACTTGGGTATTCGAAGCTGCATCCAGTTCGATCAAATCAACAAACCGTCCACTATCAATTTCAACGCAGGCAGAACATGTGCCGCAAGGCGTGGCTGTGATACCAGTGTCGCAATTAAGAGCTTTGGCCAAAATTCGTGCAATAGTGGTTTTTCCAACGCCACGTGTACCAGTAAACAGATAGGCATGATGTAAACGTTTTTGTTCAAACGCATTAGTTAGTGCCTTGACTACATGATCTTGGCCGACTAATTCTAGAAAATTTTTTGGCCGCCATTTACGGGCAAGAGCCTGAATTTTAGACACGATAATTTTGAGTAGATAACGGAAAATATTTCAGTACATTGTAAGCCAGATGTGGCGAAATGCAAACAAGTACAGTGACTGTTATGGCAAATTATCTAATGATTTTGAGTGGTTTGGGGTGGCGAGCCAGACCCCCGGCACTTGCAGGACATAGCTGTGGCTGCTTCCTTCCGGACCTGACCAGATTCACTACTATGCAATGCGAGGAGGCCCGCCATAAAACGGTAACTTATTTTTTATATTTAACCATAGATAAGATTACACTACTACAATAAACATTGTTCTCTTAATTTTAATTTCTATCCTAACTTATCACCTATGTTCGCCAGTAAAGATATTGACCCATTTTTCATATTAATTACTTTAGATTCAATATTCTCTAATTTTTACCGTCTGCGTCCTATAAAGAATAGCAGACTGACTTATGTGACCTAACGATACACTTTACGTGTAGATACAATCTCTCCTGCGCGATAGATTTGATCAATTATTGCTCACACGATAATTCGCTACAAGCCTAAACTCTCTATTTGGCTCAATTTTTATAATATCCGAAGATGCATTGGCGGTCTCAACGCAGAGAAAGTGCTTATAATCATTGTCTTTTAGATCGTTCATTTCCGCTGATATTTTCATCCATGGGTTCCATATTACGCTGGTCTTATTACCTCTAGAGAGAATGTGAATTTCACGATTTAAGGAGATATCTTCAATGATTGTCTCGCCTTGTACGTCGAGATAAATACGATCAACCTCCCCGTTGATTGTAACTGCATTAACTTGATTTTTTACTATACTGTGGTCAGTTTTATCGATATAGCTAATGCCAGAGAGGCCTAGAACACGTACTTTATTTATATCCTTAACCTTAAAATAAGTGTGGAACGCCTGCGTTATGGAAAACATTTGCGTGCCCGTATTGCGAGTAATCAATTCTAAGTTAAGTGAATTGCCCACCGTAATCTCTAAAAGAAGAAGAAAAGATTGCGGCCAAATAGCCCGAGTTTCCGAAGTATCTGTTAATTTCAATGTGATCTTCGTATCACCATTCTCAGTTATTTCGGTTCTGTCTACATTCCAAAGGCGATTACGAACAAAACCATGGGGGGCGCAATCATGTCTTACTGGATGCGCACCAAACCAAGGCCAGCAAATTGGCGCACCACCTTTAATCGCTTTACCTGTCTGATAATATGCTTTTTCACTAAGAAACATCAGATCATCTGACTCATTCAGCGCCTGAAAAGATAGAACTTGTCCTGCATAGATAGAAATTAAAGCCCTGGCCTTGGCATTAGTTATTTGAATAAAAGGAAGCCCGCCTTTTCCCTCGAAAAATTTAAGTTGCCCTGCTATACCATAAGTAATATTTAATTCTTCAATATTCAGAATATTTACCTTTTATTCTTTAATTTTTAGACATTTGTTGGATTATAGCGAAATTATATTGTCATGCGTAAGTTGACATTTTAATTAGATTTAATGATAATAGTTCTCATTTGTGTTATTTATCGTAATTGCGATCGACCCTCTCCTTATAATAATGACTAAAATTTTTTTTAAAACAAAACTTCTCTGCGGGTCTGTTATGCTTGGGATGACCTTGATGATTTCTTCAAACATCGCTTCTTCAGAACCAATTATTGCGAGCAGTATTGTACAGATATACGATATTTCACCAGGTTCTCTAAAAAATGCGCTAGATCTTTTTGTCCAACAAACCGAGACTCAGATTTACTTCGATGCTGCTGTTATACATGGAGTAACGACTAATGGTTTACAGGGAAAATTTTCAATTAAGGACGCGTTAGATCAATTATTAGTCGGAAGTAACCTACAGGCGGTGTCAAGAACGCATGGTTACATCATAAAAACCTCAGAGACAGCACCTCCTAATGTTAAAGAGAATAGCATTTCTTTATCGTCATCTCTCGCTGACTCTACCCTATTGCCCTCGCGAACAATAAGCGCTGATATTGGAAACAATTATCTGGCCAAAAGAAGTGTTGTGGCAACCAAAACAGACACTCTTCTGCGTGATACGCCACAATCCATATCCGTGATTACACAAGATCTAATTAAAGATCAAGCCATGCAGAGTATAGCTGATGTAGTGCGGTACGTTCCTGGCGTAGGAATGTCACAAGGCGAGGGTAACACAGATGCGCCAATTTTCCGCGGCAATAAATCCACCGCAGATTTCTATGTTGATGGCATTCGAGATGACGCTTCATATTTTCGTGATCTCTATAATATGGAGTCTGTTGAGGTTCTAAAAGGCCCAAATGGAATGATTTTTGGTCGGGGGGGTTCCGGAGGCGTGATTAATCGTGTAAGCAAAGAGGCGGAATGGGAGAAAATTCGCACGATCACATTGCAAGGTGGAACATTTGGCGCTAAACGTGCATTAATTGATATAGGTCAAGGCATTAATGAGATCGCAGCTTTTCGACTTAATGGCATGTATGAAAATTCAGACACCTATCGCAAAGGTGTTTCTTTAGAACGTTACGGAATTAATCCAACTCTAACAATTAAACCTACCGATCAGACTAAAATTGTGCTAAGTGGGGAGTATTTCCATGATAATCGAACAGCTGATCGAGGGATTCCCTCTTTTAACGGGTTACCTATGAATACTCGTAGATCTGCTTTTTTTGGCGACCCCAGTCGCAGCAATTCAAATATTACCACAAAAAGTCTATCTTCTGTTATTGAGCATGAGTTCAATAGTGGCGTCACTCTACGAAATCGTACACGTGGCGCTGTTTACAACAAGTTTTACCAAAATATATATCCATACGAGACGAGTACTGACGGAACAGAGGTAGACCTTGCCGCTTATAACAGTCAGACCAAACGCGGCAACATATTTAATCAAACTGATCTAATGTATAAATTAAATACCGGATTTCTAGAACATCGATTGCTGAGCGGTATTGAGGTGGGGCGACAAGTTACGGATAATTTAAGAAGAACCGGTTATTTTAATGGCGATACCTACGGTGGACCACCAGAACATGAGGACGATCCTGAGGACGATGTTGCTATGAGTACGGTCAGAGTTCCTAGCAGCAATCCAATAACTAGAGATCCGGTTGCATTTAGATTGGATGCTAACGGCATAACGAACCGCGCCGTTGCAAAAGTAACCGGAATCTACGTCCAAGATCAAATCAAATTAGGGTCGAAATTTCAAACTATTCTTGGTTTGCGTTACGATAAATTTGAACTAAATGCACATAACAATAGAAATGGAGTTGATCTTAAAACAAGTAATGGATTACTCTCCCCGCGCGCTGGTTTAATCTATAAGCCAATTGAACCAATTTCATTTTACACGAGTTATAGCTTGTCCTATGTACCACGTGCCGGTGATCAACTTGATTCACTGGAGATCTCCAATCAGACGCTATCTCCAGAAAGATTTATAAATTTAGAAGTAGGAGCGAAATTAGATATTCGTACCAATCTTGCCTTGACTGTTGCAGCGTATCGATTAGATCGTACCAATATAGCTATTCCAGATCCATTTAACGCTACCCGCTCTTTGTTAGTCAAAGGTCAGCGTAGCGAGGGTATCGAAGTGGGTATTAATGGTCGAATTATACCCTCATGGACCGTTATGGGAGGATATGCTTACCAAGATGGTAAAATCACACAGGATCAAGGAGAGCACGGAATGTTAGGGGCAACCTTAGCACAACTACCCAAACACACATTTTCATTATGGAATCGATATGATTTTTCTTCTATGCCAGGATGGGGAGTAGGACTTGGTGTAATCACCCGTACTCAAATGTTTGCCTCAATTGATAATACAGTTAATTTGCCAGGCTACACGCGACTTGATGCAGCGTTATACGGAAAATTATCTAGGAATCTACGTTTTCAGTTGAATGTTGAGAATATGCTAAATGCGCACTATATTATATCTGCGAATAATAATAATAATATTATGCCTGGCTCGCCAATAATGGCAAGAGGAACGCTTATATACGAATTTTAAAACTTTTCAAATCTATCCAAATAAATAACTTTAGTATTTTGCTTACTTTTTGCATCCGGTACCCCATCAAAAACCACTTTTTTATTTGACTCCGAGATGTTAGTTTTGCTAAAATTACAACCTCTGGCGCGGGGTGGAGCAGTCTGGCAGCTCGTCGGGCTCATAACCCGAAGGTCGTAGGTTCAAATCCTGCCCCCGCAACCATTTACAACCCTTCTGACTCGATAACTTGGAAGGGTTTTTCGTTCTTTATATATCAGAACCGTCAACATGTCTATTTGAATTAAACTGCCAGTACCATGATTAATCTTAAACATAAAATAGTAATTTATTTTTGCATTTAAATGCATTTCATTTCCTGGAATAAATAAATGAGTCACACACTATATGAAACCTCGATTTTGCGTGTGCAACGTTGCGAGTTAGCCGTCCCAGGCTCGAATCCGGATATGTTTGAAAAAGCAATAAAAAGTGGAGCAGATTTCATCTTTCTTGATCTTGAAGATGCGGTTGCTCCGGATGATAAAATACAAGCCCGTAAAAATGTTATTGAAGCAATCAACGATCTCGATTGGAAAGGTCACGGTATAACCCTCTCGGTGCGCATCAATGGTCTGGACACTCAATTTATGGTGCGTGATGTGGTAGATCTCGTTGAGCAGGCTGGGCATAAATTAGACACCGTTTTAGTTCCAAAAGTAGGCGTCTATTCTGATATTTATATGGTTGAAGCCATGCTAAATCAATTAGAAATGCAACAAGGATTAAAAAATAAGATCGGTATTGAGGCTTTAATTGAAACGGCTCTGGGAATGGCGAATGTTGAAAATATTGCACACAATGGAGCGCTAGGTCGTCTTGAGTCACTACACTTCGGTGTGGCTGACTATGCCGCTAGCAATCGAGCGAGAACAACAAACATTGGTGGCTTAAATCCTGACTACCCTGGAGATCAATGGCATGCAGCTCTTAGTCGAATGATAGTTGCCTGCCGTGCTTATGGCCTACGTCCAATTGATGGACCTTTTGGTGATATCAAAGATCCCGATGGTTATAAACTAGCGGCCAAAAGAGCGGCTGCATTGGGTTGCGAGGGTAAGTGGGCAATTCATCCATCACAGGTCGACCTCGCCAATGATGTATTTACCCCCCCTGCTAAGGAGCTTGAAAAAGCAAAGCGTATCTTAACCGCATTAAAAGAAGCGGCTGCAGCGGGTAGAGGCGCGGCTGCATTGGATGGTCGATTAATTGATGCTGCTTCGGCAAGAATGGCCAATAACGTCGTAAAAGCAGCGGAGGCAATTGCTGCAAAACTCTAACTAGAAATTTTATAGGTTTCCGTTGAAAGTTTTCTATAATTTCTTCAAATGAAATAAAGGCAATATATTGGACATCCACGAGTACCAGGCGAAAGAGATTCTGGCAGAATATGGTGTAAAAATCGCAGGGGGTGGTCTAGCCTATAATCCAGAGGAGGCCGTACAACGTGCCAGAGAAATTGATGGGAACACCTTTGTCGTGAAAGCACAGATTCATTCAGGTGCTCGCGGTAAGGCTGGCGGCATTAAGGTATGTAAAAATCATGATGAAGTTAAAGTAGCTGCAGAAGAGTTGTTGGACAAGAAACTGATCACCCATCAAACTGGTCCAGCAGGTAAGATTTGTTCGAGAGTTTACATTGAGACAGAAACAACCTTTACTAAGGAGTTTTATCTCTGCTTTCTGATTGATCGTAGTTCTGAGTGTGTTGTCATGATCGGTTCTGCTCAAGGTGGAATGGAAATTGAGCAACTGGCTAAAACTAATCCGAAAGCAATCAAGAAGGTCTATATTGAACCAGCTGTTGGTCTACAAGATTTCCAGGCTCGTGAAATGGCATTTTTATTCGGTCTAGAGGGTCCCCAATTAATCCACGCTATTAAAACTATTAAAGGTTGTTATCGAGCCTTGCGTGATCTTGATGCAAATATGCTAGAAATTAATCCACTTGTTATTGCTAATAATGGCGATTTAATTGCATTAGATGCAAAAATGAGCTTTGATGAAAATGCCTTATTTCGTCACCATAGAATTGCTGAGCTGCGGGATAAAACTCAAGTAGATCCTCGTGAAACCGGGGCCTCGGAACACGGTTTAAGTTATGTTGGTCTGGATGGAGATATTGGCTGCATAATTAATGGTGCGGGTCTAGCCATGGCTACCATGGACATGATTAAATTAGCTGGGGGAGAACCCGCTAACTTCCTTGATGTTGGTGGCGGTGCATCTGCTGAACGCACAGAAAGAGCATTTAGGTTGGTATTGGCCGATAAAAATGTCAAAGTAATTTTAGTCAATATTTTTGCTGGTATTAATCGTTGTGATTGGATTGCCGAAGGCGTTGTGCATGCGGTTAAAAATATTGATATGAAAATTCCATTAGTCGTACGTTTGTCGGGCACAAACGCAGAGCTGGGTCGTCAAATCATTAACGAGAGCGGTCTGCCTATTATCACAGCAAATACATTAGCAGAGGCAGCTGAGAAAGCTGTTTATGCGCGTAATCAGATGATTGAACAAAAGCCAAGGGGCCTATAGTGGCAATTCTAATTAATGAGCAAACTCGAATTATTGTTCAAGGTTTCACAGGGAAGATCGGTACATTTCATGCCCAAGAAATGCTCAACTACGGCTCTAATATTGTCGGTGGCGTTACTCCTGGTAAGGGTGGTCAACAACATCTAAATTTACCCATCTTCAACACGGTAAAAGAAGCGGTCCAAGTGACTGGAGCCGAGGCAAGCATTATTTTTGTCCCGCCAGCTTTTGCTGCCGATTCCATTATGGAGGCTGCTGATGCCGGTATAAAATATTGTGTAGCCATCACCGATGGCATTCCTACCCAAGATATGATGACAGTTAAAAATTTTCTACGATGCTTTCATAAAAATGAAAGAATGTTGCTAACTGGTCCTAACTGCGCCGGTACCATTAGCCCGGGACGCGCAATGCTTGGCATCATGCCAGGGCATATTTACTTACAAGGTAATGTTGGGATAATTGGTCGCTCAGGTACTCTGGGCTATGAAGCTGCCGATCAAATGAAAATACTAAACATCGGAATTTCAACTTCAGTAGGTATTGGTGGCGATCCAATTATAGGTAGTTCGCACCGCGATATTTTGGAAAGATTTGAGAGTGATCCAGAAACCAAAGTGATACTTATGATTGGAGAAATTGGTGGGTCACAAGAAGTAGAAGCTGGTATTTTTTTCAAGAATCATTCAAGTAAACCCTTGGTTGCATATATCGCAGGTTTAACTGCCCCGGAAGGTCGCCGTATGGGACATGCAGGTGCTATTATTTCATCAGCGAGTGAAAGTGCGGCAGAAAAAATAGCTGCATTAAAAGATCTCGGTGTCACAATTTGTCAGAATCCTGCTGCAATGGGCAGAACAGTTGGAGAAGCATTAATTAAATGTGGCTGATAAAAATCTTTAAAGACATTTGTCTTTAAAGATTTTCTAGAAACCACCTTTTCTGTTAATTCTTGTTGATAGTCGCCTTAATTCTATCCCCTGCTATCTTAATATTATCAAGAGCTTTTCTAATAACAGAACGAGGGAAGCCAATATTCATACGCATAAATCTGCTGCCCTCTTTACCAAATAAGATACCGGGGCTCATTCCCACGTTGGCATCATGTACAAAAAAATGATTAAGTTGTGAGTCGCTCATCCCAAGTTCACGGCAATCGAGCCACAATAAATAAGTCCCTTCTGGTTTGATAAGTCGTATCACAGGAAGATAAGTCGCTAAATATTTTTCGACATAATCTCTTGTATCTCCCAAATAAATAATTAATGCGTTCAACCATGTCTCGCCTTCTCGATAAGCGGCTTCAAAGGCGACAATACTAAATGGATTAGCTGCACTGACATGCGAAATCTCCAAGGTACGGATAATAGAGGCTCGACGTTTTTTATCTGATACAACAAGTGCCGCAAGATTCAGGCCAGGAATATTGAATGTCTTGCTGGGTGCGACGGCAGTAATGACGTCAACTGACTCTCCAGCTAACATTGCAAGCATGTGATGTTTATTCTCTGAATAAATCAAATCTGAATGAATTTCATCCGAAAATATAATTAGATTATATTTTCTTGCAATGTCCAGAAGATGACCTAATTCTAGTTTGCTCCATACCCTTCCCACTGGATTGTGTGGAGAGCAAAATAACAGTAATCGAGCGTGCTTAGCACATTGCTCCAGATGATCAAAATCAATGGTATAACGACCATTCTTTAGATGTAATGGATTTTCTATTATCTGCCTACCGGTATTAGTAACAGCAGAAAAGAAGGGAGCGTAAATTGGTGGCTGTATAATAACGGACTCACCTGGCTCAGTGAAGGTCATAACAGCGGCATGCAGTGAAGATACTACACCAGGGCAAAGTACTACCCATTCATGTTTTATTTGCCAAGAATGGCGCCGTTTCAACCAGTCTATTAATGCCTCATACAAACTATTCGGGTACAAGGTATATCCATATACAGGATGGTTAGCACGATCGACAAGCGCTTGTGTCACGGCCAGAGGCGCCGAGAAATCCATATCAGCTACCCAGAGTGGCGCAATCTCAGCTTTCCCAAACATTTCTAACCGCCCATCGTATTTAAGACTTGCAGTATTGGCACGATTAGTACTTTGATCAAAGCTTTGGTACAGATCATAACTAGAATTATGATTACGAATCAAGCAATTCTCTCCCAGATAGTAACATCAGACAGACTGTGCTGAAACTTACGTCTAGTCTCACGAATAACAAATGGGACCTCCTCCGGACCATGAATCAACTTAAAATGGTTTCCTAGAGACGCTTTGAGGCCATCTAGAGTAGTAAAATTTTCACCATCTCTCTTAAATCCACCAATCCATTCCTCTCGTTTTGTATGCTCTGCCAGCCAAGTATAGGGGGAGGCAATCAACAAATGCCCACCAAGATTAAGCCGGCTATGAATAGTTGAGAGAAGCTTAATTGGGTCATAAAGACGATCAATCAAATTAGCAGCAAAAATAAGATCATAACCTGCATGTATGGGCTTGAGATTGCACGCATCTCCTTGATAAAACTCTACTTTATGTTTGATAGCATCTAAATCCATAGTGGCAAGTGTGCGTTCTTTATAAGAAACAAGATCGCCCTCATCCACTAAAAGATAACGCAAGAAACCTTGTTGAGCAAGTTGAACCCCTTGACCAATAAAACGAGTTGAGAAATCAATACCTGTAACGCGATCAAAATGCTTTGCTAATTCAAAAGTGGCGCGTCCTGATGCACAACCAAGATCAAGCGCCTTATGTACTGGTTTGTCCTTCATAGTGGTCATGGCAAGTTTAACCAGAGTTTCTAGGAAATTAGATACGCCAAAATATGTGTCCCCGTAATGAAATTCAGCATACTCCGAGAGTAATTTATCCGTTTCGTAGTGCGAATTTTCTTCAATTATAGGTCTGTCCGCAACGACATAACGAAATCCAGCATGCTGAAAGAAATGCCGACGAAAAGCATAACGAGCGGTCCTTAATGACTCTTCACCGCAAGAGATCCAGGAGCCACCCTTAATTAAATTGTGTCGATTGTCAAACGTTGGTGTAGTGAAATCATCGTAGAGAGGATGAACTTTGAAACCTTTAAATGGATAAATTGGTGTTTCTGTCCACTGCCAAACATTGCCAATTACATCGAAAAATTCCCCGTGCCGAAACTCTGTCACAGGGCAACTGGAGGCAAAATGATCGAGATGGATATTAGCTGCGGCTATTTGAGCTCGAGGAATCTCAGATAATCCTGCCACGCTATAGAGCCTATACCACTCATTCTCGGTGGGAAGTCTAACCGGCAAACCACTTTCCGTTGCTTTCCAATTGCAAAATGCCTTAGCTTCATGATAATTTACTTCTACTGGCCAATCCCATGGCATTAAAACTTCCTCGGTCATTAAACGCAACCACCATTCATTAGTACGCTTAATCCAAAAAGTAGGGTGCTCGGCATGAGTGTGATTTTTCCAAGCGCACCCCTCTTCCTCCCAATAATTTTCATTAGCGTAACCATTTGCCCGAACAAAGGCCATAAATTCTTGATTACTGACTAAATATTGACTGGCTTGAAAAGCAGAAACATTTGCCTCGCAGGAGCCAAATTCATTATCCCAACCATAAGTTAGGTCAATTGTATTTTTACCTAAATATACCATTCCTGCTGAAACACCAATCAACTGGTTCTGAGGCGCATATCCCGATTTTCGACAGGGTTCCCAAGTAGGATGTGACTTTACATGTTTAATTGCATGTTGCCGAATTAATACAGAAGAAGTTTCTAAGTGAATCAGTTCGTGCTCAATACCCATCAAAACAATCCACCAGGGATTTTCCCAGTTAATTGGTAAAATTAATTGGGCTTCACTGATGAGTCGATCAACAATACCGCGCATGGTATTACGATAACTCTGTACTTCTTTAATTGATGGC
This sequence comes from Nitrosomonadaceae bacterium, assembly GCA_014190895.1. Taxonomy (GTDB): domain Bacteria; phylum Pseudomonadota; class Gammaproteobacteria; order Burkholderiales; family Nitrosomonadaceae; genus BJGV01. The sequence continues at coordinate 28,907 of BJGV01000011.1, forward strand.
CAATCGTAATCAGGAAAATTAAGATCATCCCAGCTCATTTCATCAACACCAACCGAAAACATTGATTCCATCTTAGGATCAATTCTCTCTTTAATTAATCCCGCAACCAGTAACTTATTAATAAAAAAAGTTGATGTATGTCCTAAATAAAAAATTAATGGATGACGCAATGGAATCGATTTTTTAAAGTAAGCCTCGTCCCCAGCTAACGTAGCAAAAAGTTGCTCAGTAAGATCCAAAGTAGCATGAAAAAAAGCTCGTATCTCTTGTCTTTTGACAGTAACGTCTTCACCAGAAAGGATCGGTGTTCTCTGAAAAATCTTTCGTAACATCTTACATACCTCTAAATTTCTAGAAATTGCTTGAATAAATTTCTAAGTAAGAACAACTAGTATTATAACTTTTCATGAGTTTCGATCTGAATTTAATTCTAGTATGCTGAGTAAGGATTAATTGGTGTAGTGAGAATCATCTATGATGATCATGCAGTAAGTATAACAAGAAACTATTGCATGCGTGAGAACAGCTCTAGTCTTCTGAACTTAATGGATCGAAGAGTGGGTCAATTTCTATATTATTAAGTTTTTCTATAATACGCAAAGAGAAGCCATCATCAGGTGTTGACTGCCCGCGCATAATATCTCCTAAAAAATGATAATAAAACCAATTGTCTCTGAAGTCGGTGTCATCTCGAAAGTCAACAAAAAAATTTTCTGCTTTATCTGTAACAAGTTCAAAATCAATATACATGGATAAACTTTCTTTCATCTTGCCCTCCTGTCGCGATGTGGCTCTAGTAGCGGTCGTAAAGAATCTGTCATTATTTCACGGGCGCGAGATATTCTTGAGCGTACTGTGCCTAAAGGACATTTCATAACAACCGCAATCTCACTATAGCTCATTCCATTTATTTCCCTAAGAGTGATAGCCTGACACAAATCTTTCGGAAGGGTTTTTAACGCATTCGAAATACTTTCAGCAAGCTGTTTGGCTATTAAGAGCCTTTCTGGATCTTCAGTATCTATAATTACTGGCTCTATTAATTCGTTCGTTTCTACGTTATATGACGGCTCGTAAAGTGATAAGCGAACTCGTTCGGCACTGAGATGATTCTTAGCTGCATTGACCCCAATTCGGTGTAACCAAGTAGAAAACTGGCTCTTTCCTTGAAATGTTAAGATTCCTCGGTAAGCATTGACAAAAGCTTCTTGCGTGATCTCCTCAACCTGTTGAGGAGATCTAATATAACGAGAGATCACATATGCAATTCTGCGTTGATATTTAATAACCAACAGATCAAAAGCATGTCGATCGCCTAGTTGCGTACGTTTTACTAAATCAAGATCAGTAGTGTCCATGTATCCTATTTTAACAGATTTTAAGCTACTAGATTCTTATCTGCTTCAAAATCTTTTTTAATGGACTATACAAATTCTCTGGTACTTAGAAAGAAAATTTAAGTAATGGTTCAAATTTCTATTTCATGTTAATCTAGTTTAATAAGTGTCATTATAAAGTAGTACTTTAAATCAATTTTTAAAAATATTTTTCCCTCCGTTTACAAGCTTATAATTTTATTATTTTAATAACTAGCATGACGTTGTCACTTATTAACGCAACTAATAATTGACAGAACGACTGCAAGAATGACGTGATTAAAAAATTAAACTACACTATCTGGATAACATGGCCAAGCAGGTGTCTGCTAGCTGGACTCCTATCCGCATGTCAAACAATTACAAATAGCACAGATCAGACTGCGGTAGGTGAAATAAATCGGATCTTAAGTTCCCCCATTGAAAAAATTTTTAATTCTAATAGTAATGGCTCAATTGAGAGTTATCTTTCGAATTTAGACAGAGAAAATATGGCCAAAATGACACAAAACGCTGTTGATACAGACCGACCACAAGTATTTTACAATCCGGATAGCGGTATACAAGGGCAAGCGGAGATAATTCAATTAGAAATGCTATCCATGCAAGAAACAGGACAAAAAGATAAGGTCCAGAAATGCAAAATAATTCGACAAATCATTACTTTTAAAGACGGGAGGGAAATTAGCGAGAATACAACAATTTGTAGAAAATTAGATAAATAAGATTAAGAGGCTACTATGGCCGTGAGTCCAAATGAAGATGCTCTTCACTACAATAAAATTTATCATTCGCAATGAAACTTTCACTTTTTGGTAAATGTACACCGCAATGAGCGCATTGCACCATATCTTCCTCTGTAACAGATGGCGGCTCTTTGTCTGGATCTTTTGCTCCGCGTATGTAACGTCGAATTATCCAAGCAACCAGCACAAAAATAAATATAAAAAATAACAATCTACCCAACTTAATATCTCCTTTTTCTATTAGAATTAATCCGAGTAAGGGGATTCAAGGTCTCTAACTTCCCCGTCCAAGAAATACCATCCTGCTTGATTAGGTCCCATTTTAAACACAATTAATGGGTATTTTTCTACAAAGATACTCTAATAATTTCTTGTTACTGAAAAAATAGCTAATTGTAATAAATGCTTCTTATGCTCGGAATTTGATAGAAACGAAATTGCCTTAGACGCTATCTCGGATTCTATTTCTGCTTGTCGCTTTGTATAATCTAACGCACCCGTTAATTGAATGATCTGTAAGATCTCGTAAAAATTTTTTTCTCCGCCATTTTCAATAGCATTACGTATAACTGCAGATTGTTCACTTGAGCCGGTTTCCATTGCATAAATTAATGGCAAAGTTGCTTTACCTTCCGTCAAATCATCGCCTAAATTTTTTCCCGTATGATCGCAATTACCCGAATAATCAAGCAGATCATCAATTAATTGAAATGCTGTGCCAATACGCATACCATAAACAGCAATGGCTTCCTCTTCTTCTGAATTAACATTACTTATAACAGCTCCCAATCTTGTTGCTGCCTCAAATAATTTGGCAGTCTTATATCGAATTATCTCTAAGTAATTTTTTTCACTAATATTGGAGTTACGACAATTCAGTAATTGCAGTACTTCCCCTTCGGCGATTATATTGGTGGCGTCAGCGAGTATCTGCATAATGCGCATGTTATCTATCTCCACCATCATTTGGAAGGCACGGGAGTAAAGGAAATCACCCACTAATACGCTAGCGGCATTACCAAATATTGCATTAGCAGTTGCTCTATTACGTCGTAATTCAGAGGCATCTACAACATCATCATGCAGAAGAGTGGCTGTATGAATAAATTCTACAATTGCCGCAAGATTGTGATGATATTTACCGGAATAACCAAATGCACCAGCAGATAAAATAACTAATGCTGGTCGTAAACGTTTTCCCCCGCTATTGATAATATACTCACTAACTTGACGAATAAGCGCCACAGGAGAATGAAGCTTCTCTCTAATGACATCATCTGTAAAACCCATATCTTGGGCAATAAAGTTTCTTATGTTTTCAATTGACACAATAATGCTCACTATAAATCTGCCATGTTAGGAACGACGGTATCCACATGTCAAGCTTGATAGCTTAGATACTTTCGAATCTTTTGTACAAAATTAATTTATAGCTGGATTTTGACCTGATAAGCGTATCTATGTATAATCCACGTCTTAATAAAGATATATTCTGTGGAGTTCGTTATGTATGCCGTTATAAAAACCGGTGGAAAGCAATATCGTGTTGAAACTGGTAATAAAATTAAGATAGAACAAGTGCCAGCAGAGATTGGTAGCGAGTTTATAACTAATCAAGTATTAATGCTGGCTGACGGCGACAAAATCTCCATAGGTAAACCTTTGGTGAATGGTGCCATGGTTAAGGCAACTATTTTAGGACAGGGCCGACACGATAAAGTGCGTATTTTTAAGATGCGTCGACGCAAACACTATCAAAAACATCAAGGACATCGACAAAATTATACCGAGATACAAATTACCAGCATTTCGGCATAATGGAGGTTTACTATGGCACATAAGAAGGCAGGCGGTAGTTCTAGAAATGGTCGTGACTCTCATTCTAAACGATTAGGAGTTAAAAGTTATGGCGGAGAACTCATCTCAGCCGGTAGTATTATTATTCGTCAACGGGGAACACAAATCCACCCCGGAGAGAATGTTGGCATGGGTAAAGATCACACCTTATTCGCTAAAATCACTGGGAAAGTAAACTTTTCAGTGAAAGGCGCAGAACAACGAAAAACGGTAGCGGTTACACCAGTCTAAATTTAATTGGTTTTTATGAAAAAGCCCTGTCTATAATAGCAGGGCTTTTTCATTTTATAAATTAGATTGACAGGGGTCATTTTATGAAATTTATTGATGAGGCAAAAATACAAGTAATTGCCGGTAAAGGGGGGGATGGTGTTGCCAGTTTCCGTCGTGAACGATTTATCCCAAAAGGCGGACCAGATGGCGGAGATGGTGGCCATGGCGGCAGTATTTTAGCTATTGCTGACCGCAATATTAATACGCTGATAGACTATCGCTTTGCCCGTATTCATCGTGCTAAAAAAGGTGAAAATGGGCGCGGTTCAGACTGTTATGGCAAAGGGTCTCAAGACATTGTATTACGTATGCCTGTTGGCACGGTCATTGCTAATGTTGCCACTGGGGAAATTATTGCTGATCTTAAGCACCATCAACAACAGGCATTATTAGCCAAAGGCGGAACTGGCGGACTCGGTAATTTACATTTTAAGTCTGGTACTAATCGTACGCCGCGTCAATTCACTTGCGGTGAACCTGGGCAAGAATTTGATCTGAAATTAGAGCTTAAGATACTGGCAGACGTGGGTCTTTTAGGTATGCCAAATGCTGGCAAATCTACACTAATTCGCGCAATTTCTGCTGCTCGTCCAAAAGTAGCAGATTACCCTTTTACCACTCTATACCCTAATCTTGGTATGGTACGAGTAGATCAGGATCGTAGTTTTGTAATGGCGGATATACCTGGTCTAATAGAGGGGGCGGCTGAAGGGGCGGGATTAGGTCACCAATTCTTGAAACATCTAGCTCGCACTCGCTTACTACTGCATATAGTAGATATGGCGCCGTTAGATGAGAACATTGATCCCTTATATGAGGCTAAAGCTATCGTAAAAGAATTAAAGAAATATGATGAGTCACTTTATCTAAAACAACGCTGGTTGGTACTTAATAAGACTGACATGCTGCCAGAAAATGAGTACGTAGAGATCTGTAAAAAATTTATTCGCAGCTTGGGTTGGAAGGGAAAAAGTTTTATCATCTCAGCATTGATTGGAAAAGGTTGCAAAGAATTAACTTATGCAATTATGGAGCACTTAGAGCAAAACTTGGAACAAAAGCATGAATCGTAGATGCTATAAAATCTTAACTCATAACTATGCAATCTATTTTAAAAAACTCTCGTCGTATTGTAATTAAAGTTGGCAGCAGTCTCGTTACCAATCAGGGAAAAGGACTTGATCATGCTGCGCTTGATTGCTGGATAAAACAAATTGCCCAGCTCAAACAAATGGGTAAAGAGGTTATACTCGTTTCTTCTGGTGCAATAGCCGAGGGCATGCAACGCTTAAATTGGAAACAACGTCCTCATGCGTTGCATCAATTACAAGCCGCCGCCGCAGTTGGACAAATGGGACTAGTACAGGCCTATGAATCATACTTTCGTAAGCAAAAAATTCAAGCCGCGCAAATATTACTTACTCATGAAGATTTATCTAACCGGAAACGCTACCTAAATGCTCGCTCAACCCTAATTACTTTGTTAAGCATGAACGTTGTCCCAGTGATTAACGAAAATGATACTGTGGCAACTGATGAAATTCATTTTGGTGATAATGACACCTTGGCCGCATTAGTCACCAATCTGATCGAAGCTGATGTTCTTATAATTCTAACTGATCAAGCTGGATTATTTACAACTGATCCACGTAAAGACGCACATGCCAAACTAATAAGCGAGGCTAAAGCCGGAGAAGCCGCAATTGAACTAATGGCTGGTGGTGCTGGTAGCGCTATAGGGCGCGGAGGCATGTTAACGAAAGTGATGGCTGCAAAACGCGCCGCGCGTAGTGGAGCTCACACACTAATTGTATCAGGACGTGAAACTAATGTATTAATTCGCCTTCTTAATGGAGAGGCTATTGGCACTCAGTTGCTAGCAGAGACTATGCCACTTGCGGCACGAAAACAATGGCTTGCAGATCATTTACAAGTATGCGGTGAGTTAGCGCTAGATGTAGGTGCAGCCAAAGCCCTTACAATAGGTGGTAAAAGCCTACTACCCATAGGCGTGATTAATGTCTCAGGTGATTTTGAGCGTGGAGAAATGGTCGGCTGTTTTGATTCCAATAACAAAGAAATTGCACGTGGTCTCATTAATTATAGCGCAGCTGAAACGCGAAAAATTTTACGCTGCTCCAGCAATGAGATAGAAACTATTTTAGGGTATGTGAATGAACTTGAACTTATTCATAGAGATAACCTGGTCCTACTTTAAACAGGGATTGGATCAGGAAGTGATGTTGACTGCCGAACATTAAACGAGTCGATCAATATCGATCAGTTTTACATAAAATCCTATATACGGGTGCACTTAGAAAAGTTCTTATAATCACAAGCTAATAGTACCCATATAAATTATAGCGTCTAGATAAAAAGCGCACTAATTTTACAAGAATTGCCACGCTATGAATTGTTATTTGTTTCCCCAATTACACAGTAAAGTCGTTAATTATAGAATTGCGTATTGCTGCATCTACTGTGCTAATTAAGGCCGGATAAGATGGGTGGTCAATGCCTATGCTCATATTGGCACCGTTACGCAAAGCTTGAATCATTTCTCTAGTAAATTCAAAACGTAAAAAATGCACCGCCGAGGTCTTCTCTTCTCTTTCCCTTCCCAAATCTTCATCAGCAATTGCATACACTGATTCATGCTCTGCAATTCTTAACCATACCTTATTCTCAACACCAACTAATTTTACAAGTCGAACAGCCCGCTCTTTTGGATCTGGGTATTCGATCATCATAGTGGCTTTTAAATTGCTACCGTCTGGAATCAGTAAATTACAAACATTTATTTCCTCAAGTATTTCCTTCTCTTCAAACATTTTCTCTACTCGTAACATTTCTTGAATCTGATAACGAACGGTTAGCTCATCCTCAAAAATAAGCAGAATATTACTTCCCAAATAAATTTTACGGGATTTCTTATGCGTCATCACCTGTGCACGAAACTTCTGTCGAATTTTTGCATAAGCCTCTAAAGTCATTACGCTGTCACGATTAATTCTATTCATATCGCTCCTTCTGATCTAGAATAAAGATAAGTTCTTATTCGCTTAGTTAGTTATTTTATTCCAATCCATAAGCAATTCGGATTAATGTCAATGGATGCTGTTTCTCTGCCGCATTTTTACCTATACCTTGTTGAATATGACGCCCAGCAATAGCACAATCTGAACTTATGTAGTCGGGCTCAGTTGCAGCCATCTTCTCAAATACCGGCCGACCAATTTTCATAGAATCGGCAAAATACTCTTTTTTAACCCCCCAAGTACCGTCATGACCAGAACAACGCTCAACTACAGTGACGTTAGTACCCGGGATCATCTGCAGTATTTCTTTAGTTTTTTGTCCAATATTTTGAACTCGTAAATGGCAGGGTATATGGTATGAAACATTGCCCAAAGGTTGCTTAAAATCTGTCTTAAGGAGACCATCTCGATTACGCAGAATCAAATACTCAAATGGATCAAACATTGCCTCTGCTACGACTAATACATCTTCATCATCCGGAAACAAAAGCGGTAACTCTTGTTTATACATAAGCGTGCAAGATGGAACCGAGGTTAATATGGCGTAACCTTCTCTTGCTAATTTGGCCAGATAGGGGATATTTATATTTTTTAATTTCTCTACCGCATCCAAATCTCCCAACTCTAATTTAGGCATACCGCAACAAGCTTCTTTCTCTACCAAACGCCCGGGAATTTCATTATGCGCAAGTATTTTTAATAAATCGTGACCAATATTAGGTTCATTGTAATTCACATAACAGGTCGAATATATCGCAACTTTTCCAGGCGCATTCACGCCATTTTTAACCATAAAAGATTCATCAATCATGGCATTTGAACGAAATCGATGGCTGTCATACTCTGGCAATTCACGCTCAGCATGAATGCTCAGCGTGCCACTCATTAATTTCCGGATAACGGGCGTCCTGAGAGTGGCGTTGACTATCTCCACTACTACCGGAATGCTAGCTAGCTTACCTACTAGATCGGTGCTAGAAAGTAATTTGTCACGAACGCTAGTTTCTCCTTTTTTATATTTTATTGCCTTAGCACGCAGCATTAGGTGAGGGAAATCGACGTTTAGTGGATGTGGTGGCACATAGGGGCACTTGGTCATAGCGCACATATCACAGAGATAACAACGATCAGCCACCTCCCAAAATTTTATTTTTTTAACCCCATCTACTTCACCTGTAGTCCCCTCGTCTATGAGATCAAATAAGCGTGGAAATGCTGTGCATAAATTAACGCAACGACGACAACCGTGACAAATATCAAAAACACGGTCCATCTCATTAAATAATTTAGCTTCATTATAAAAATCAGGATTTTTCCATTCAATTGGGAGACGTTCAGGTTTTTCTAAGTTACCCTCGCGAGTCACCAGAGAGACAGAGGAATTAGGAGTTTTCAAGATTAACGGGCACTAGTTAAGAACGAATTAACTAAATAAATTGTACGAAATTTTATCTAGTTAATTCGCTACTTTTTGTAGTTTTCTTCTAATCAACAAAATTATTTAGAGCTTTCTGGAAACGATTGGCATGTGATCGTTCTGCCTTTGCCAGCGTCTCAAACCAATCACTAATTTCAGTAAAACCTTCTTCTCGTGCGGATTTTGCCATTCCTGGATACATGTCGGTATATTCATGAGTTTCACCGGCAACCGCAGCTTTAAGGTTGTCACGAGTCGGTCCAATAGGTAAACCAGTGGCCGGGTCACCGCAGAGCTCTAAGTACTCTAAATGACCGTGAGCATGGCCGGTTTCACCTTCTGCAGTAGAGCGAAATACCATTGCGACATCATTTTGTCCTTCTACATCCGCTTTAGCTGCAAAGTAAAGGTAACGACGATTGGCTTGAGACTCACCAGCAAAAGCTGCTTTGAGATTTTCTTCCGTTTTAGATCCTTTCAGTTCCATTATTTTCTCCTATGACGCAGTTAGTATCGTGACAACAATACGATAAGGTTATTAAAGTTTGAGCTCCCAGTATCTGCTGTATAACCACAGTAAACAAGGAATTTATTCCTAAACTATTCCTAAACTATTTCTAAACTGAAATTTATTAATTACTTCTTTCCGGCTCATTAAACAGATTAGAGAGATTTTTTAGTAAAGAGTTCATTTCATTGCGCTTTATCAGTTAGATCAAACTCAATGTAGGTCGATTATATCGAAGATTAATTTGAAATATTACTAATTGAAGACCAATCCAATCTAGGCGCCACATTTTAGCCTAGCACCACCCTATTTAGATGTAGAAAACAGTAGTTAATTGATTTTTACTGGATAGGTGTTGAATCTTCTGAATTTTTCTCAGGAACGCCAAAGAAATTCAAAGGTTTTTCTCCGGATAAATTTTCTGGAGTAATCCTGTAATCTCCTTTCATAGTGGTTTGCCAAATATTTTGCGCGGCAACATCATCCCCGCCTGTCAAAAGATAAGCAAAACCACCTACAATCCCCCCCCCAACTGCAAATGCAGCCTTAAGCGGAAAATATATGAGCGTTGTTGTGGCTGAGGCTATTTCCTCAGCGGTACTGGAGACTGTCTGTTGTTGTGGGACTTTAGGAGGTGATCCGGCGCTCTTCTCAAGAGGACTTACTGGCAGAGTATTCTCGGCTTGAGTTATTGATGGACAGAAACACATAAAGATAACAATAGTAGCAGCAAAAAAATTTAACGGTCGATTAAAATTTAGTTTTTTTATACAAACAAAAAGAAATTGTCCGATTCTCTTCTCCATAATAGCCTCCTTTCTTACTTTTTAAGATTGTTATAATAGCTCCACTCTAATACAAATTCTTTGATAAAAGTTATGGCCAGAATATACCGGATGATGATGATAGTCTATCTAATTTTTTATAAGAAAATAACACCAACATTTTTTAAAAAATTACAACGACCAGATAGCTCTAAAATTGTGTCAACCTACCGTGTTAATTGACAAAAAAAGTAAATAGCAATTCATTTATATGCTGAATTAAAATCGTTCATTTTTCACAAAAATCTTTATTCATCATTTACAATTAACCCATTAAATTATACCCAATCCTTACCAATTAGAAAATTTCTATAAAGTTTTTCCTCTTCACTTCCTGACTCAGGTTCCCAACTATAACGCCATTTTACAATGGGCGGTAATGACATCAAGATAGATTCGGCACGTCCACCAGTTTGTAAGCCAAATAAAGTTCCGCGATCCCATACTAGATTAAATTCTACGTAACGCCCGCGACGATATGCCTGAAAATCACGTTCATGCTCACTATAGGACATGTTCAGACGTCGTTCCAAAATTGGTACATAGGCAAGAAGAAAATGGTTGCCCACACTTTTAGTCAAATTAAAGCAGGTATTAAAATCTGGTTGACTTAGATCATCAAAGAAAATGCCTCCAATGCCACGTGGTTCTTTGCGATGTTTTAAATAGAAATATTGATCGCACCATTTTTTAAAATGAGGGTGATAGTTGTCACCAAAGGGTTGAAGTGCGTCTTTGCAAGTCTGGTGGAAATGCCTGGCATCTTCTTCGAAACCATAATATGGCGTTAAATCCATTCCGCCACCGAACCACCATACCGACTCTGCGCCTTCCTTACTGGCTTCCAAAAAACGTACGTTCAGATGTACTGTGGGCGCGTATGGATTATATGGATGCAAAACGATTGAAACGCCCATCGCTTCAAACGAACGTCCCGATAGTTCTGGTCGTGCTGCAGTCGCAGATGCCGGTAATCCCTGACCAAATACATGGGAATAATTTACTCCGCCTCGCTCAAAAACATTACCTCGTTCCATCACGCAACTCAATCCACCCCCGCCCTCTGAACGCTCCCATCTATCGCGTCTAAAGAGCGTACCATCTAATTTCTCCAAACATTCAACAATGCGTTCCTGCAACTCAAAGAGAAAAGTTCTGACTATTAGCGTATTCATATATATTCCAGATTATGATCTATACCCATATATCCAATATAACAGTTATTATTTTTAACACTAATCAATGGCTAAATGTCCAATATCATGTCTCATTTGACACCCATCGAAATGAATTCTTTCGGTAATCTTATAGGCGCGAAGTTGTGCTGTCTTAACACTATCCCCTAATGCTGTAACACACAGCACTCGACCTCCCGTAGTTACTATTTCTTGCCCATTATTACCACCTATGGCGGTACCTGCATGAAATATATAAAAATCTTTTTTTAATTTTTCAGTGACAGTAAAATCTAAAAGGCCGTGAATTATATCTCCCTTACGGGACATCTCCGGATAGCCGCAAGTCGCCATCACTACACCAAGTGCAACACGACAATCCCAATTAATATCTATTTTGTCGAGCATCTCATCTATTGCATGCTCTATCAATACCGATAAATCACTTTTCAACCGTAGCATAATAGGTTGGGTCTCTGGATCACCCATGCGACAATTAAACTCTAACACCTTAATCTCGCCATTTTTAGAAATCATTAAACCAGCATAAAGAAAACCTGTGTAGTGTTCGCCCTCTTGTTCCATACCGCTCATGACTGGTTGGATTACCTCGCACATTATTCTGGCATGTAATTCAAGAGTAATGACCGGTGCAGGAGAATGCGCCCCCATGCCGCCTGTATTCGGTCCATTATCTCCATCTTTCAAACGTTTATGATCTTGACTAGTGGCAAGCGGCAATACATGACGACCATCGATCATAACAATAAAACTCACCTCCTCCCCTTCCAAAAATTCTTCAATCACAATTTTTAAACCTGCAGAACCCATACTACGGTTGACTAATATTGCATCTATCGCGAGATGCGCATCTGTTAAGGTCATAGCAACTACTACGCCTTTACCCGCAGCAAGACCGTCAGCCTTGATAACGATAGGCACATTCTTATGGTTTATAAATTCGTGGGCTTTGACTGGATCACTAAAAGTGGCATAAGCAGCGGTAGGAATACCATGCCGATACATAAAGGCCTTCGAGTAATTTTTAGAGGTCTCTAATCTTGCGGCTTGTTTAGTCGGGCCGAATATTTTTAACCCAGCTGCGCGAAAAATATCTACAATGCCTTCTGCCAAAAATGCTTCTGAACCAACCACTGTAAAAGCAATAGATTCATTTTTAGCAAACTCTAGAAGACCCTGGATAGTAATTATTGGGAGATTTTCTAAACCTTCTTCGAGTGCTGTACCAGCATTACCTGGAGCAACAAAAACCTTTGAAATACGTGGGGATTGTTTTAATTTCCATGCTAGCGCATGCTCTCTGCCACCGCCACCAATAACAAGTAGCCTCATATCAAAACCTCACAAACTAAAGCGGTGCAAGAGAAATTATAATCGGTATTTCTAAACACAAAATTATTTTGAACTTATATTTAATGTCTGAAGTGACGCATGCCAGTAAAAATCATTGCTACACCCTGTTCGTTTGCAGCGGCAATTACTTCCTCATCACGCATACTACCGCCAGGTTGAATAATTGCTTTAGCGCCAGCCTGCACTACAATATCTAATCCATCGCGGAATGGAAAAAATGCATCTGAAGCGACTGCTGAGCCGATCAAGGTGAGTTTTGCGTTCTTTGCTTTAATTGAAGCAATACGAGCGCTATCCACTCTACTCATCTGTCCTGCGCCTATGCCAAGTGTTTGGCCATTCCTACAAAATACAATGGCATTGGACTTAACAAATTTTGCTACGCGCCATGAAAATAATAAGTCCTGTAACTGTTGTGGTGTTGGCTGAACCTTAGTCACTACTTTCAATTGATCGGCAACTATATTTAGATTATCTGGGGTCTGTACTAACAATCCGCCACCTATGCGTTTAAAATCAAGCGTATTGCAATCAATATGGGGTGATAAAATCAGTACACGTACATTAATTTTTTGACTGAAAACGCGCTGAGCTTCTGCAGTGACTACTGGCGCGATTATTACCTCAACAAATTGTTTCATTATTGCTTCCGCAACAGAATCATCAATTCCACGATTAAAGGCGATAATACCGCCAAACGCAGATGTGGGATCAGTAGCAAGGGCTAATTTATATGCGGCAAGAGGTGTCTCAGCTACAGCTACACCGCAAGGATTGGCATGTTTAATAATGACGCATGCTGGCAAATCGAAGGTCTTAACACACTCCCATGCGGCATCTGCATCGGCAATGTTGTTATAAGACAGCTCCTTTCCTTGCAATTGAGCGTAATTAGCAAGTCCGCCAGGGGTTGGTACAAGATCACGATAAAATGCGGCCCTCTGATGAGGATTCTCTCCGTAACGCAAACTTTGAGCAATCTTAAAATTAAGATTAAGACGTTCAGAAAAAGCTTGGCGTTGCCCGTTAAAGTCAATGGCAGTCAGGTAATTACTAATCGCGCTATCATAAATTGCAGTATAAGAAAAAGCTTTACAGGCAAGTTTAAAACAAAAATTTTCACTAACCTCGCCTTTAATTATTTGCATCTCATTTAATAGGGAAGCGTAATCTTCTGAATCAGTTACTACTGCAACGTTTTTATAATTTTTTGCCGCTCCACGTATCATGGTTGGGCCACCAATATCAATATTTTCAATTGCCTTCTCTAGATCACAATCATCCTGAGCTATGGCCCAACTAAACGGGTACAGGTTCACCACCACAAGATCAATAGTCGGAATAGCCATTTTTTCCATAGCCATTCTGTGCCCTGGTAATTCTTTTCTGGCTAAAATACCGGCATGAATTTTTGGATGCAAGGTTTTAACCCGTCCATCGAGCATTTCCGGAAAATTAGTATAATCAGAGACTTCTGTTACATTTATACCAGAATCTCTTAACAATTTTGCCGTACCGCCGGTGGAGAGTATGGTCACACCAAACTGACATAAACCTTGCGCAAGTTCGATAATGCCAGTTTTATCAGAAACGCTTATCAAGGCTTGTTTAATAATCATATTGTGCACAAATGCGAACTGATATAAAGGTCTTTAATTCATTATCCATCTTGTTACCCAATATTCTATTTTATCCGATATTTTTTTATTTTATAACGAAGAGTATTGCGATTAATCCCAAGTAATTCAGCGGCACGGGTCTGATTGCCACCGGCAGTTTTCATTACCACTTCAATTAGTGGCTTTTCTACACTTTGCATGACCATATCGTAAATAGGATGAGATTTTTCGCCATCCAAATCTTTAATATAACCCTCCACCGCTTTAAGTACGCAGAGAGCAATTTGATTCTTATTAATAACGCTCATACAATTAGTTCCTCGTTTTCAATATAGGCAATTTGCTGCCCATAATCAGCAATTTCATTAAAAAATTCGTTGACTGCAGACACCTGTTGTTCAGTGGTTTTTAACAAGTTCATTCCATGACGAAATGTAGCTGAACCGACTAAACCTTTGGTGTACCAAGAAATATGTTTACGCGCAACACGTATACCCGAATATTCCCCATAAAAATCATATAGGTCATATAGATGCTGGATAAGAATGCGATGAATTTCTGTCACTTCTGGCAACGGAAGGTGTCTGCCGGTGGCCAGATAGTGGCTAATTTCACGAAAAATCCACGGACGTCCCTGAGCAGCCCGTCCGATCATCACAGCATCAGCGCCTGTATAATCTAAGACTTGTTTGACTTTCTCGGGTGTGCCGATATCACCATTAGCAATAATTGGGATCTTTACCGCGGCTTTTACTGCGGCAATAGTATCGTACTCAGCATACCCAGTGTAGGCGCAAGCGCGAGTACGGCCATGAATGGCAAGCGCCCGAATGCCTGCATTTTCAGCAATATGGGCTATGACAAGTGCGTTTTTGTGTTGCATATCCCATCCGGTACGAATCTTTAAGGTGACAGGAATATTCACCGCGCTCACTACTGCATCAAGTATTTTTCCTACTAACAGCTCATCTTTCAATAAAGCAGAACCAGCCATTACATTACAAATCTTTTTAGCTGGGCAGCCCATATTAATGTCAATAATTTGTGCCCCCTCTTCTGCATTGTAACGCGCGGCTTTAGCCATCATTGCAGGATCAGCGCCGGCAATTTGTACCGAGATTGGATCTACCTCGCCTTCATGGTTAGCCCGACGGCGAGTTTTTTCAGAGCCCCACAAAAGCGAATTACTAGACACCATTTCTGACACCGCCATACCTGCGCCCATGTTTTTACATAACTGTCTAAAAGGACGATCAGTCACTCCTGCCATTGGTGCAACTATCAAGTTATTTTGTAAAATGTGAGAACCGATCTGCATGGTGCTGATCTAATTTATAAAAAATATAATAAAATAAGGGGGAAGAACCAGATGATATAATTTTAAACCTATTTCTCTTATCTGAGGGAAGAAATTGTGCTTAACATTGAAAAATTCTGAGTTATCTGAGTTATAACAGTAACACCGATCTAAATTATTGCGGCCTAAACCTTACCTCTTAAGCTTTACGATCTAGTCGCAATTTTTATAATCGCTATTCTTACAATTCATCGTCTTCTTCTGTGCTTCATTAATCTGAAAGAGTGTCATTTTTTCGGCTAATAAATTTCGACCGTGTTCCGCCAAATTTACGCCCTGAGATGCCGCTAAATCTAACCACATATACGCACGAATATCGTCCTTAGAAACGCCCTGCCCTTGACCGTACATTATTCCAAGACTTGCTTGTGCACCAGAACTCCCATGTTCTGCAGCCAAACGATACCATTTTATTGCTTCTTGATAATCCTGGGTTACACCCTGACCTTGATCGTACATTACGCCTAATCTAAATTGTGCATCTATATGTCCTTGCAAGGAGGCCAAGCGATACCATTTCATTGCTTCTTGATAATCCTGGGTTACACCCTGACCTTGATCGTACATTACGCCTAACCAAACCTGAGCATCTGCATCTCCTTGCAACGAAGCTAAATGAAACCATTTCATGGCCTCCTGATAATTTTTAATCGAGTCAGGGGTGCTGATATGAATCACGGCAAGGTTGTATTGTGCAAGCACGTTTCCTTCTTCTGCCAAAGGCAAAATAATTTCTTTTGCTTTTACATAGTCACCCGTAAGATACGCTTGTTGAGCATCAAATAATGGATCGGCCAGAACTTCTCCGATCAAGAAAAACAAAAAAAAACAATACGTAATAATATTTTTTACAGAATAATTCATATCTATATCTTAATGTGTATCCTAAACATATATTAAATTTACTGTAATTAATAAGTTGAGTCTACTGAGGCTAGCATTATAATAGAATTTAAAATAATAAAATCTTTCTTACGTTTATCTAAAAATTTTTAATAAAATGCTATATCCGAAAAAATTTGTTGGTCTAATTTTTTTCCTATGGACTGTTACGCTACAAGCGCAAACAACGTCACTTACAACGCCAGAGAATCTGGTAGTGAACGAACAAGAAGCCATCGCCTTATTCTATCAATATAATCTTAGTTTTATTGCAGCAAAATTTAATATTGACACTGCTCGCGCTGAAGAGATAATTGCCGGAGCAATTCCAAATCCAGTTTTTACTTTTACCGTATCTACATTTTCTCCAAAAATATTCCAAGCGGCTTATCGAGCAAATAATCCCGGTGCGCCATTACCCGCATTTTCACCACAGATCGAGCAACTCATTGAAACAGCTGGAAAACGTCGATTAAGAATGGAAAGCAGAGCGTTTGCAACTGAGGCAATTAAATTTGATTTACAAGATACAGCTCGCGTCCTCACTAATACCGTGCGACGAAGTTATTATACTTTACTATTGGCGCAAAAAATTTCTCAGGTGGCTGACAATAATTATGAGCATTACCGAGAGATTATACGGGTAAACGAAATCAGACTTAAAACAGGTGATATTGCGGCAATCAGTTTTATGCGTATTGAAATTGAGAGTCTCAAGGCTCAGGCTGATCAGGATCAGGCAAGGACGGCACTGAATCAGGCCAGAGCCGACCTACTGCTTGTATTAGGTTGGCCAGAAAATAGCATGAAAATACTGGCTGCCGAAATTTGGCCCGAAGCAAATCCTGAAATTGCGTTAGCCGAACAGGATCAACTAGTAGATCATGCTTTAGAAATGCGACCTGATATGCAGTCCGCACGAGCTCGCATTGATCAAGCCAAAAAAATGCTCACTCTGGCGGAAAGACTGGTTGTTCCTGATATTACTGTTGGTGGTTTTTATCAACGAGATCCCGGTAATTTCATTACCCAGAGCGGGGGCGTTAGCATTAGCATGCCCTTACCCCTCTGGTATCAACAAGAGGGTCAAATTTCGAGTGCTCGCACCAATCTAAATTCTGCTGAACTGGAATTAAAACGGACTAAACAGGAAGTACAAACAGAAGTTATGAAGGCTGTATCTTCTTGGCAGAGTGCCAATACTATTGCCAAGCGCTTTGAAGCTTCTGTTATTGATCGAATTGAGAAACTACGTAAATCACAAGCCATAGCTTATCAGAAAGGGGCTATAGGATTGCTTGATTTAATTGATGCCGAACGTAATTATAAAATTATGATGTTGGATTACTACACTACCCTAGCAAATCGCAGTAGAGCTTGGGCGGATCTATTAATGGCATACGGAGAAGAAACTCAGGTGAAATTATGAATACGAAACTTTGTTTCTATGCGCGATTATTTACTGGGTTACTTGGATTATCTCTAATAGCCTGTCAACCACAAAATAAGGAGGTTCAACAGAAAATCCCTGATCAAAAAAAAGATGAGGTGATCCTTCATCCAGACTCACCCAAACATGCTTATATTAAAGAAATGGTGGCGACACTAGTACAGCGCCCGCTGATGGACCCAGTCACAGGTAAAATTACTTATGATGAAACTCTTACTGCCCGTGTTTCTTCACCTATTGCTGGGCGAGTCATTGGATCTATTAGCGCCTTGGGTTCTCTTGTACAAAAGGGCGACACGCTTGCTGAATTAGATAGTCCAGAACTAGGAGGCGCTCAATCCGATTATGCTGCTGCAACGGCTGATTTAAATTTGGCTAAACATGCCTTTGAAAGAATGCAAGAACTCTACTCCAACGGCATTACTCCGCTAAAAGAATTAGAACAAACAGAAGATAATCTAACTCGCGCTCAGAGCGAAGCAGAACGAGCTCGTCTAAAATTAGTTAATCTTGGCGCTCGTGGCAAGCGTATGGATAATCATTTTACCCTGCGTGCGCCTGTTACAGGCATTGTCACCGAACGCAACATCAACCCAGGAATGGAAATCAGGTCCGATTTGATCGCGCCTCTCTTTGTAATTACTGATCTGAATCAATTGTGGGTGCAAATGGATATCTTTGAGAAAGATATTGGTCTCATTCATGTCGGTGCTTTAGTACATCTACGCGTGTCCGCTTACCCTAAAGAGTATTTTACGGCAACCATCAGTTACATTAGCCAGGTAGTAGATGAAGTATCGCGTACGGTCAAAGTACGGTGCACTCTACCCAACCATGACTCTCGATTATTACCTGCCATGTTTGCTACAATCGAAGTACAAAGCGACCTCAATGATCTCGTAATAGTTGTGCCCCTAACCGCACTTTTTACTGAGGATAACTCTGACTGGTTATACGTAAATACAGGTGACTATCACTACCACAAACGTCCAGTCAAGACAGGATTACGTCTCAAAGGACGAGCTGTAATACTTGAGGGTTTGCAACCCGGTGAAAATTTAGTCACTGATGGCGCTCTATTACTACGTACCGAACAAGATGCAGAACAAAAAAGTGACAAAGAAACACTGTGATTAACAGAATTATCTCTTTCTGCTTACAACAACGCCTGCTAGTTATTGGGGCATCTGTCCTATTAGTTGTCCTAGGTACTTTATCCTTTAATCGTCTCCCAGTTCAGGCCTTTCCTGATGTGCAAAATGTTTTTGTACAAGTAGTTACCCAGTATCCTGGTTACGCCCCAGAAGAGATAGAGAAATTAATTAGCTTGCCAATCGAAAGAGAAATGAATGGCCTGCCACATTTAGCTAATATGCGTTCAGTATCTATCTTCGGATTATCTGTTGTTACCTTGACCTTTGATGACAGTGGTGAGGATTATTTCTCACGACAACAGGTACTTGAACGATTAAGAACTGCAAATTTACCTAGAGACGTGATTTCTGAGTTAGGGCCTCTATCAACTGGTGTAGGTGAAATTTACCGTTACCGCATAGAGGCGCCTAATACCTCTTTATTAGAGCAACGAGCACTACAAGATTGGCAAATTGAACGCGATCTTCGTTCGGTCCAAGGTGTTGCAGATGTAGTGGCTTTTGGTGGTGGTGTGAAACAATATCAAGTACAGATAGATCCCTACAAACTAAAGAATTATAAATTAGCGCTCCCCGAAGTTTACCAAGCGATTGCCGGTGGTAATGCCAACGTTGGTGGCGGTCATATCGAAGACGGCGATGAGGCATTAGTCGTACGTGGTACCGGTTTA
>BJGV01000012.1 GCA_014190895.1 Nitrosomonadaceae bacterium
ATATTGCCGGTAACGACAAGAGAAAGGATCATCCGGAGTAATTTTGCTGGATTAAACTTTTAAGTAAGAGTGCATCATTCACCATTCCTCCCCGCTTGCGGGGAGGAATGGTTTAAGGGGTACTCTTAATCAATTCTCGGTAGTTTATTGTTCTTAAATTAAACTACCAAGAATTACAATTTTTAAATCAATAAGTAGATGAAATGAGTGGGATGAATATATTTGATGGTATTAAAAAAGGTGAACCTGCTTAAAAAGAGGTAGAAAATCTAGATCAGGATTGCCGCTGCCACATTTCGCCCTTCTGACATTAAGATATTATAAGTACGACAAGCGGCACTGGTGTCCATTACCTCGATACCAATTCTCGATGTAGTGAGAGCTTGCGTTAAAGAAGGAGGGGGAAAACGTAAAGTTTTCCCGGTGCCAAATAATACCATTTCTGGTTTTAATGGAATCAGGAGCTCAAAGTGTTCTGGGGTAAGTTGCTCAAAGATTTTTGCTTGCCAATCCTGAATAATATAATCTGACAGCACAATCAAACTTTTCGTGTAACGAACTTGATTGATTATTACGTAGTCAATTCCGTAGCCAGTAAACATATTTTGTCCGAGAGATTTAGCAAGATGTAGTTTCAAATGAGGCCTCCATTTTCGGAAAAGTAGTGGGTTGGTTAACATTATATCTTTTCAGCATAGGGATAAAGTATAAAATAATTAAGAAGATGGCAAGAGAAACTTCTTAATATACATAGAATCGCCAGATAAGCATCAGATCGGCCGACTAAGTCTTTTAATGCTGTTCTTGTTGAGTAGTTTTTGTAAATCGAAATTAGTAAAATATTTTCTTTAAATTATGCAACCAATACTGAAATCTAATAAATTGACTAATGTTTGTTATGACATTCGTGGTCCAGTGCTTGACTGTGCTAAAGAAATGGAAGAAGCCGGGCAGCACATAATTAAACTCAATATTGGAAACCCAGCATTATTTGGTTTTGATGCGCCCGCAGAAATATTGCAGGATGTAATTCATAATCTATCTGCGGCTTCTGGTTACTGTGACTCAAAGGGCCTATTCTCTGCACGCAAAGCAATCATGCACTACACACAGCAGAAGCATGTTCGTGGTGTGCAAATGGATGATATTTACATTGGCAACGGCGTCTCCGAATTAATTGTAATGGCTATGCAAGCATTGCTTAATAGCGGTGATGAAGTTTTAATTCCTGCACCTGATTACCCTTTGTGGACAGCAGCTGTGATATTAGCGGGCGGTACGGCGAGACATTATTTTTGTAATGAACAGTCTAATTGGTTGCCAGATCTAGATGATATGCGGTCAAAAATTACGCCTAGTACTCGTGCTATTGTTGTTATTAATCCCAATAATCCAACCGGAGCCTTGTATCCAGATGATCTATTGCATGAAATCATTGAAATTGCTCGTCAGAATAAATTAATTATCTATGCTGATGAGATTTATGACAAAGTTTTGTACGATAACGCTACCCATACCTCAATTGCTTCATTAGCGGACGACATTCTTTTTATTACCTTTAACGGTTTATCAAAAAATTATCGTGCTGCTGGATTCCGTTCTGGTTGGGCAATAGTTTCAGGTAAAAAACACAATGCCCGTGATTATATTGCAGGGCTAACCATGCTTGCCTCTATGCGTTTATGTGCTAACGTTCCCTCACAATTTGGCATTCAGACTGCACTTGGAGGCTACCAGAGTATTGATGATTTGGTTATGCCAACTGGACGGCTTGTGCGTCAACGTGATCTTGCATGGAAGCTACTTACGGATATTCCCGGGGTGAGTTGTTTTAAGCCCCAGGCGGCAATGTATCTATTTCCTCGTCTAAATCCAGAAATATATCCTATCAAAGATGATCAACAATTCGTATTAGATTTGCTGAGAGAAGAAAAAGTTCTGTTAGTACAGGGTAGCGGTTTTAATTGGCCATACCCAGATCATCTGCGTATAGTATTTCTTCCTAGCAGTGATGATCTTGTCGAAGCTATTAGTCGCATAGCAAGTTTTCTTGAGCGTTATCGCAAACGGCATGGAACTTAAGAATAAAAATTTAGGAACGCATATGAATAGTGAATATAACAATGCTTATTCTAAATTTATTGAGAGAAATTTTAAGTTTTTTATTCTCAATCTATCTAAGTCAAAAATATGAAACCCATCAACGTAGGTCTATTAGGCATAGGCACAGTCGGTGGCGGTACATTTACTGTGCTTAAACGTAATCAAGAAGAAATTATTCGTCGCGCAGGAAGGGGCATTGTTATTAAAATGATTGCTGATCTTGAGACAGAAAAAGCACGAAAAATTGTAAATGAGAGCACTATAGTTATTACTGCCGATGCGAATGAAGTCGTTATGCATCCTGACATTGATGTTGTAGTCGAATTAATTGGCGGCTGTACTACTGCAAGAGAATTGATACTTAAGGCTATTGAGAATGGAAAACATGTGGTGACTGCTAATAAGGCACTGCTGGCCTTGCATGGAACTGAAATTTTTGCTGCTGCGCAAATAAAAGGTGTAATAGTCGCATTTGAAGCTGCAGTAGCGGGCGGTATTCCCATTATCAAAGCATTGCGTGAAGGATTAACTGCTAACCGAATTGAATGGATTGCCGGCATTATTAACGGCACTAGTAACTTTATCTTGTCAGAAATGCGAGATAAGAAACTGGATTTTAATGCCGCACTAAATAAAGCTAAAATAATGGGCTATGCTGAATCTGATCCTACTTTTGATATCGAGGGTATTGATGCAGCACATAAATTGACTATCATGGCGGCAATTGCTTTTGGAATTCCTGTGCAATTTGATAGAGTCTATATCGAAGGTATTGTTAATCTGACTCGTGAAGATATAGATTATGCAGAAGAGTTAGGCTATCGGATTAAACTGCTAGGTATTACCAAACGCACCCTTAAAGGCATCGAGTTGCGCGTTCATCCTACGCTCATTCCTATACGGAGACTGATTGCCAATGTCGAAGGCGTTATGAATGCAATTGTAGTGAAGGGTGATGCAGTAGGGACCACTCTGTATTATGGCGCCGGGGCCGGTGCTGAACCAAGTGCAAGCTCAATAGTGGCAGATCTGATAGATATAACTCGTATGCACACTGCTGATCCAAAATACCGTGTTCCACATCTTGCATTTCAGTCAAATTTACTATCAAATGCACCAATTTTATCGATAGAAGAAATTGAGACATCTTATTATTTACGGTTACGGGTGATAGATCAACCAGGTGCGCTAGCAGGTATTACTGGCATACTTGCTGATCTCGGTATCTCAATTGATGCCATGGTGCAAAAAGAATCAAATGAAGGAGAGGATCAAGTAGATATTATTATACTTACACACTTAACGATAGAGAAAAAAATTAACGTAGCTCTTGCTAAGATAGAATCGCTTCCAGTTATATTGGGGAAAGTAAAACGCATTCGACTAGAAGAATTTAGTAGTAAATGAACACTCCTGGCTCTATAAATTCCGGATCCAAATGATTAGATAACGCATTATTCAAGAATAAAGGACAACAATTCTTTTTTATACACATTTCTAATATTAAAAATATGCGTTATATCTCCACCCGCGGCGGCATGGCGCGAAAATCATTTTCCAAAATACTCCTAGCTGGATTAGCTTCGGATGGCGGCCTTGTAATTCCTGAAACATACCCAGTAATTAGTTCTAGCGAACTAAGAGCATGGCGAAATTTTACTTATCAGGAACTTGCATTTGAGATTTTTTCTCGTTTTTCAGACGATATTCCGCCCGATGATTTACGCGATATTATTCAGCGTACCTATACCGCAGAAATTTTCCAAAGCAAGGATATTGTTACATTTAAAACTTTGGAACCTGGATTACATATTCTTGGACTGTCAAATGGACCAACGTTGGCATTTAAAGATATTGCCATGCAATTACTTGGCAACCTGTTTGAATACGTGCTGGCAAAGACTGGCAAAGAGTTAAATATTCTTGGAGCAACCTCAGGAGATACTGGTTCCAGTGCAGAATATGCCATGCGAAACAAGCACGGGATCCGTATATTTATGCTTTCTCCGCAAGGAAAAATGAGTCGTTTTCAAACAGCGCAGATGTTTTCTTTACAGGATCCTAATATTTTTAATATTGCGATTTGCGGAGTTTTTGATAGCTGCCAGGATATTGTTAAAAGTGTGAGCAATGATTTAATTTTTAAAAAGAAATACAGTATTGGAACAGTTAATTCAATTAATTGGGCGCGTATCGCTGCACAGATTGTATATTATTTTAAGGGTTATTTTTCCGCCACTTGCTCAAATACAGAACAAGTGATGTTCTCTGTACCATCTGGAAATTTTGGTAATATTTATGCTGGTTATGTGGCATCCATGATGGGATTGCCAATTAAACGATTAGTATTGGCCACTAACGAGAATGACGTATTGCATGAATTTTTTTTGACGGGTCTTTATCGTCCCCGTGCCGCTAAAGAAACACTCCATACTAGTAGTCCTTCTATGGATATTTCGAGGGCATCTAACTTTGAACGTTTTATTTTTGATATGAGCGGAAAAGATGCTAATAAAATTATCGATTTGTGGCAAGCCATAGATAATAACGGCACATTTAATTTAATTGGAACGCCTTTGTGGGAAAAAATTAAAAACTCTAATTTCGTGTCTGGAAGTAGTAATCACGAGGCACGTATTGCCACCATTCGTAATATTTATGAGCAATATGGTATGTTGATAGACACACACACTGCGGACGGCTTAAAAGTTGGATTGGAGTATCGCGAAACTAACGTCCCGATGATTTGCATGGAAACTGCGTTACCAATAAAGTTTCCTGAGAGTATTCTAGAGGCAACCGGTCACAGACCACCTTGTCCGGCTGCTTATAAGAACTTGGAAAATTTACCACAGCGCTATACTGTAATGAACACCGATACTAACGGAATCAAAACTTTTATTATTGAACATGTTTAAAAGCGGCCAGGAGCGCTATGTTCATTATTATCCTTAGTAATGGCAGAAAAATTATTTAGTATGGATTCAGGATTGAGTAATTTTTAATATTCATATGCAACAGGAGCGTTACAAGGGGGCGCATATACAACTTTATTTATTTAAATCAAATAAATATCTATTCTTATATTAAATTATTCTATATGTAATATATGCATCCTGATTAGTTTAAAATAGATATTTTTAATCAGATATTTTAATTTGTCTCTCTATAATAGAGTTAAATTAGGCTTTATTTTAATAGAAATAACAAGGGAAAATCTCAATTCCTTGCTCGGAGATGATTATGTTCGAATTAAATGAAGCGTGGATTACTTTTAAGCTTGCCGGTTGGATTATTTTGCCACTGTCATTATTAGCAATCATTGCCCTAGCTATCCTCCTTGAAAAAGCTTTTCTTTATTGGCAATTTGCCCGCCTATCAAACGATTTACTAAATCTTGTTGAAACTTATAGCTTCAAGTGGGAAGATCTAGAAAAAATACTCTCCGCTTTAGACAGGCGTCATTATTATAGGCGTTTTTTGGAGACAGTAATTACTCATAGACATCGGCCGTCGTGGTGGATAGAGTCTCGTGTGGCTGATGAAATTCAATTGATTGAAGCATCTCTTGTACGCAGATTATGGACGTTAGAGACCATTGTTACTGCTGCCCCTTTACTTGGTCTTGTTGGAACGGTTATTGGAATGATGGATGCCTTCAAGATAATTGGTAGCGCTGGCGTTGTTAATCCTACAGGAGTGACTGGTGGGGTGGCTCAAGCCCTTATTGCAACAGTAATTGGCTTAATAATTGCATTGATTGCATTATTCGGATTCAATTATTTCTCACGTTTGCAATCACAAACGATGGATGAAATGGAGCGCCTAGGTACGCGTATGATTGATTACATCCGCTTAACTCAAGAGAATACGGATTATGAAGATACGTAAATCAAGGACTTATCGTAAAGGAAGAATTGAGATTATTCCAATGATCGATGTCATGTTTTTTTTGCTGGCTACTTTTATGTTATCTTCATTATTTATGCAGAATCTTGACTCCTTGCAAGTAAATCTTCCTCAAGGAGAGGCTGAGAAACTTAATACCAGTAAACCAGTCACTCTTACACTAACAAGTGACAGTCAAATTTTTATTAACCGAATTCCGGTTACACTAGAAACATTAGCTATCACACTGAAACCGTTGTTAATCAACTCTCAAAAGGATCTCATTGTGTCGGCAGATAATGAAGCGCCACAAGGTATCGTGGTGCAGGCAATGTTACAGGCCCGATCTGTTGGCGCTGAACATTTTTTGATTGCGGTGAAACATAAATAATAGTTTAAGCATAGCTTATGTTGGATCGAAAGAGATTCGTTTCTGGTGGCCAACACCATTAGCGGTTCTCATCTGGCTAATTTTTGTATGGGGGTTCAGTTACTTCTCTGAATTTTCAAAAATAGAAGGGGTCTCATTAGCTTCACCAGCTTCAATTAGTGCAAGTTTTATTGAGTTACCTGAAGAAGAAGGTCTACAAGAAACGTTAATAGACGTCAAAAAAAACCTTCAAACGCCATCCCATGCTGGAAATAAGGGGCAAATGCCATCAATAGCGTCTCGGCCTCAAAGAAAAATCTTAAAAACAGAAAATCCATCTAACGTTACGCCAATTCAAAATTTATCTCCATCGATGGATCTGGCTGCCTACATTGAAGCGAGACGGCGCTCATCTGGAAGAGCTAATGAGCCCGAGAATGCAGAAACAATCACCGATAAAGTTGAGGCCCCAGACGAGACCATTAGAATGGCTAAGGTGAGACGTAATTTATTGCCACAAGGTACAAATGGCGTATTTCAAATTTTGAATATGGGTACTCGAACTGCTCAATTTTCTTTCCGTGCGTGGAAAGCAGATTTTAGCAATCCTCGTCGTGAGTTTATTGAAGTTAATATTGGACTAGATGGGGATTTGGAACATGCCGTTATTCGTAAGATGATTGAGTTAATTCGTAAGTACTATAAAGGAGATTTTAAGTGGGAATCTCATCGGCTTAATCGAGTAGTTGGGCTATCTGCACGCATAGAAGACAATATTGAACTTGAGGATTTTCTTATGCGTGAGTTTTTTGATTCGGGTGGCTAGATAAATACATAAAAAATTAAATGTTCTTTGATTATAAGGAAAATCTAAGTATATGCGTTATGTGAAAGTAATAAATATAGGTTAATAAATTAATTTTTAATCCGATCAAAAAGTGAATCGCATTGATAAATCTACTGCTCGTATATCCTTAGTGAGACCACCGATGGAAATTCTATGTACGCCAGTTTCTGCTATTGCACGAACATTTTCAAGAGTCACCCCTCCCGAGGCTTCTAGTATTACCTTTCTATTTGATAGCTGCGCGGTGAATGCAACCGAATAACGCAACTCGTCGAGATTAAAATTGTCCAATAAAATCATATTTGCCCCAGCATTGATGGCCGCATGTAATTCATCCAGTGTCTCTACCTCTATCTGAATGAATGAGTCTGTTGAGGTAGTTTTTTCAGCTACGCGCAATATTTTTTCAATGTTACCAGTAGCCATAATATGATTTTCTTTGATTAAAATTCCGTCATACAAGCCAAAACGATGGTTTGCACCACCACCGCATTTAACCGCATATTTTTGTGCAAATCTTAATCCTGGAATAGTCTTACGCGTATCTACAATTGCGGCGTTAGTTCCGGAGATTGCATTTACATAACATCTGGTTTTTGTAGAGACGGCAGACAATGTTTGTAAAAAATTTAGTGCAGATCGTTCTGCTGTCAATAATGTACGCGCATTACCTTTAATTCTACATAATTCTTGTCCTGCATGAATTATTTCGCCATCCGAAGAAAACCATTGCACTTTAGTTTCCGGTGAAAGTTGTTGGAAACATGTTTCAAACCATCGAATCCCGCACAATACTGCATCTTCACGACTTATAATACTAGCGATCGCGATTTGATTAGAAGGAATTAAAAGGGCTGTAGAATCTCCGACACCAACATCTTCAGACAGCGCTCGCTTCACATTGTTAATGATCTCTGTCTCTAAATTCATAAAGTGTGATATATATTTGCATGGAAAAAGTATTTTAGCTGAATAGCGGTATTAAAGTAGATTTTAAGGATAGCTTAAAAATACTAAAGACATAGTATATAAAAATCATATTGAATGGCTTATATTAGAATACGTCTACACATTAAGTAGTGCAGTATATTTGCATCTAGAGTGCACTGAAATCTTGGAAAAATGCAAGATTCAGGTAAAATGATTATTTTTAAAATGGATCTTTATGTTTAATGGTAGTTTAGTTGCTATTGTTACACCTATGCACGAAGATGGCGCATTAGATATTGAGTGCCTCCGCTCTCTGATTGATTTTCATTTGGAGCGAGGAACCGATGGCATTGTAGTAGTCGGTACCACTGGCGAATCACCCGTGGTAAATTTTGAAGAACATTATTTGTTAATGGAGGTCGCGGTTAAACATGTTGCTGGACGAGTACCTGTAATTGTCGGTACCGGGGCTAACTCTACCAAAGAAGCCATCGACTTATCGATCTATGCAAAAGATATAGGTGCAGATGCTAGCCTATCAGTTGTTCCTTATTATAATAAACCTACTCAAGAAGGCCTATATAGGCACTTTAGGATGTTGGCAGAGACAGTGGATATACCACAGATTTTATATAATGTACCAAGTAGAACTATAACAGACATTGAAAATGACACTGTATTGCGACTTACAGAAATTCCCAATATTATTGGTATAAAAGATGCAACTGGTGATATGGGACGAGCTGCTGATTTGTTACGCCGCGTTCCCCAAAATTTTATAATCTATAGTGGAGATGATTCTAGTAGTTTAGCATTATTACTATTGGGTGGCCATGGTGTGATTTCGGTGACGGCTAATGTAGCGCCAAAATTAATGCACGAAATGTGTGTCGCAGCGTTTGCCGGAGATTTGATAACTGCCCGTGCTATTAATTATAAATTACTGGGATTGCATCGAGATTTATTTATTGAAGCTAATCCGATTCCGGTGAAATGGGCATTAATGCAAATGAGGTTAATTAAATCTGGTTTACGTCTGCCATTAACTCAATTATCTCCTCAATACCACCAAGTTATTCTAGACGCAATGAGGCAGGCTGAAATAAATAACCTTGCTTAGAATTAATTTATTTGAATTAATAAAAATGATGTATTGGATTGCGAAATAATGAGATATCGAGTGCTTGTAGTGCTATGCATAGCACTAGCAATAACCGGCTGTCGCGGTTCATTTAAGGGTATGTTTGATAACAAAAAAATGGATAATGAATCATCTGCAGTTAAAGCTCCTCCATTAGATGTGCCGCCTGATTTAACTACCCCCAATACAGATAATCGCTATATTGTTCCCGATGGTGATTTGGTAGGTGATGCAACTTATTCTACTTATAGTAAGAGCCTCAGCGGGGCAGCTAAGGATGCAGCAATTCTCTTGCCCATTATATCTGATGAATCTATGGTTAGAGTTGAGCGTTCTGGCAATCAACGTTGGTTAGTAATAGGGAAAGAAGCGGAAGTTTTATGGCCACTAGTCAAAGAGTTTTGGAAGAAAATGGGATTTACCATCAAGTTAGAGGTTCCAAAAACAGGAATTATGGAAACAGATTGGGCAGAGAATACCGTTAACACCCCACAAAATCTTATTGATGAGACGCTCTCAAAGATATCAGGTAATTTGCATTTAGTTACTGAGCGAGATAAGTTTCGCACTCGTCTTGAACGGATCAAGGGCGGGGGGACTGAAATTTATATTAGTCATCATAAGCCGGTGACAGATCGAGCTAGTCTAGATGTGGAGATCGAGATGCTAACTAATTTAATGATGTATCTTGGGGCTGACGAAAAACGAAGTAAATTGCTATTGACTGATAGTGACGTTAGAAAGACTGCACGCATTGTTAGCCGTGAATACATCAATGTTCTTGTCATAGAGGAACCGTTTGATCGTTCGTGGCGAAAGATAGGATTGGCACTTGACCGTAGTGGCTTTACAGTCGTAGATCGTGACCGTTCTGAGGGTATATATTTCGTACGTTACAGTAGCTCTGATAAGAGCATTATTAAAAAATATGATGAAACGAGTATATTGTCGAAACTTGCTTTTTGGCGCAGTGATGATAACGAATCGGCAGAGGGAAAGGAACCAGAGCAATATCGTATCCAAATCAATGCTATCGATGTAGATAGTGAGGTCAGAGTATTAAACGAGGATGGTGAGCCAGAAAAATCTGGCATCACGGATAAAATACTAAAATTACTTTATGAACAACTCAAATAAGTTAAGCTGAAGATAAAAACAAGGAAAAAGTAAGCTAAGGAAGGGCTATTTTTTCAATTATGTTGTTCCAGCTTACTTCCCTCATTATCTGATAAATATTTTTATAACATATATGCGTTTTGCCTCATTAGGTAGCGGTTCACAAGGAAACGGTCTCGTTGTTGAGGTAAAGAACACACGTTTGTTATTAGATTGTGGTTTTACTTTAAAAGAGTCTATTTTTCGTCTTTCTAGACTGGGTCTTCAACCTGACATGATAGACGGCATTATTGTGACTCATGAACATGATGATCATATTGGGGGAGTTGAACGGTTTGCCAGAAAATTTAATATTCCAGTGTGGCTCACATACGGTACCATGCGTGGCATAGAGAAAACCTTTTCAAGTTTTTCAGGAATCAATATTATAAGTAGTCATCAGCGTTTCTCCATTGGCGCTATTGAAGTGCAACCTTACCCCGTGCCTCATGATGCCCATGAGCCAACGCAATTCACATTCAGTGACGGTGCTTTAAAATTAGGTGTTTTAACTGATACCGGATGTTCTACGCCCCACATTAAAACAGTCTTAAATGACTGTCATGGACTGGTGCTAGAGTGTAATCATGATGCGCAGATGCTTATTAACAGTAATTATCCGCAGAGTTTAAAACAACGCATAGGGGGGCGTTTAGGACACCTAGAAAATTCTGTTTCTGCGGAACTTTTAGCAAGTCTTAATTGTGGTTTATTGCAACATCTTATTGCCGCACACCTGAGTCAGAAAAACAATACACCGGCGCTTGCAAAAGCTGCATTGGGTCGAGCTGTAGGTTGTGAGTCAGAGTGGGTTGGCGTAGCCAATCAGGCTGTTGGTTTTGATTGGCGTCAACTCATCTAACCACCGTACTTCAGGATTTTAGAATAATAAAAATATCACCATGGATAATTTTATTATTCAACAGGGTCTCATAATTGTGAGACCCTGTTATCTTTTAATGCGCTGCTGGAATAGGGTTTTTACCATCTGTGATAGGGTTGCCATTTCCATCCAAGGTATGGCCAGGAAGAACAGCTTTTCCACTAAATTCATCGGCACTTGGAGCAGCACCCGGAGCATTTTGGGCTGGAGAGGCTCCTGCACCAACATAATCAGCGCCACGTTCTTCTGTCATGGTGGTGCCTTCTTCAGTTCTGGTTCCATAAGAATCTATACTGGCAGGGAGAGCTTGTTTTGGTCTTTCACAAGCAGTTAAAGTAAACGCTATTAAGGCGGCAGTGAGAAGTGATAATTTCATTATTCAGGTTCCTTAGTAAATTAAATAAGTTGGCGAAGTGACGCAGTTTACAGTAAAAATACCTAATAACTCAAGCTTATGTGCAGTTAAATCAAAAATAAATTATTACTACCTTTTTGGGCACTAATGAGCTGGAGCGAGAACTGGGGCTGAAGTAGCGTCCGTATTGGCCGGAGCAGAATCAAGAGTATCAAAATTTGGCTCGGAATCACGAGGCGCATCAGCAGAAGGAGGTGGTTTATCCATCGGATGACCATCAAGACTTTTTTTGCCTTCACAAGCGACCAATATAAGTGTAGCTAGGGCAACAACAAGGAAGGAGTACTTCATTTCGTTAATTCCTGTATAGATTTATTGTGATAGATGACATAGTAAAATGCAACAGGTACACATATTTTAATATTTTGACTAGTCTGGTTGACGGTTAATCTAACCCTCAAAATAAGAAACCGCCTTATAAAAGCGGCTTCTTATTTTAATTTCTTTTGAAACATTTTTAACTACGCAAACCTTAAGGGCAGGACCTACAGCCCCTTTAAGAAAATTGCTATATTATTTATGGTTTAGCAGGGGCGGCTTCAGCAGGAGCGGCTTCTGCAGCATCCTCCGGCAGGTCTTCCACCATACCTTCACGTTTATCCCAAAGACTTGGTGGGTATTGTCCGGGCTTTCCATCCCCTGGTTTATGTTCTTTAAATTGATCGCAGGCGGTGAGTGCTAATGTTACAAGAGCAATAGCGAGGAGCGAGTATCTCATTTTTTGTTCTCCCATTTAGTTTATAACAAATGAAACAAGTTAGAGTGTATAACAATTTATAAAAAACACACAGTGACTATTTAAACCCAAAGTGACGCAGGGAAGGCACCCCACATTAATATCAGAATTATAGAGGGTTGTCTAGTCGTTTATGATCTGCTACAGAGCTATAAGATAGTAATGAAATTTAATGAAACAAATAATAAGTAATTTATGTTAAATAAACGAGCGAAAAATATATCAGTACTCAAAAAGTATTTCTAGGATTTCGGGGCGATGAGTGCCCTGTATTGACAGATATAGTAAAATTGTAATATTTGTTATAACTTTTTTAGAACAGTGCTTGTTGGTATCATTTACCCCATAAAATTATGCAATTCTCACTAATTTTATGTCTTTATTATCTCAATATAACCATCGAGATACCATTGATAAAGAAGAGTAACGGTCTCGTTATCAAGATTTTTTATTCTCGAGAGAGTTTGGTGGTCTGCAAATTTTTCAAATAAGAGGTAAGCATTGGTGCTAATTTTATGAGCATATCCATTTAAGTAAACGATCCTTTCTCTGCATAACATGCGGCTCTTTAAATTTAATTGCAATCCTTTCTTTTCAATGTGATGTATAAATTTATTTTGCGTCATAGGATCTAACACTTGTTTAAAGAAAATATGTGATTTCGGTTCGGTTAGATAGATACCAAGAAAATGCTTTACATCTTTATTGTTCCATTTTACTTTATCGAGAATAATTTTTACCTGATGTAACATAGTTGAACTAATACGCGCCGGATGAAATTGTAGAGCAATATTAGGGTCGCTATATATGCCATTAACTTCAATTTTATCTTGTAAATAAAAAAGAAATTGAGTTATCAATTCCTGGTAACTGGCTGAACGAAATCCTATTGAATAGGTCATACACTCGTCTTCTGCTACACCATTATGAGCATAACCTGGTGGAAGATAGAGCATGTCACCTGGCTCTAATACCCATTCTTGTTCAGAGTCAAAATTATTTAAAATTTTTAATGGGATATTAGCAACGAGATCGTTATCTTTTTGAGCGGATATTTGCCAGCGCTTGCGTCCCATTCCTTGCAGTAAAAAAACATCGTAGGAATCAAAATGTGGGCCAATTCCGGCACCTTTTTGGGCGTAGCTAACCATCAGATCATCTAATCTGGAATATGGAATAAAGTTGAATTGCAGAAGTAAATCACGGGCTGCAGGTAAGAGATGATTCACATCTTGTACTAGCAGCGTCCACTTCTTTTTTGAGAAAGAATTAAAATCTTTTAATGTAAAAGGGCCTTGTTTAAGCTGCCATTTTTTATTTTCTTTTATGATTAAACGTGACTGGGTATCTTCTGTGCAAGCAAGATTAATCAGCGCATCTCGAGTTAATGGCCCTTGAAAATTAAGCAGAGCATTTCTCACCAATAGCGGTTTTTTTTGCCAGTAATCTCGAAGGAAAGTGCGATACGAGAGGCCGCCTAAAATATTATTTTTCATAAATCAGTAGTATAATTTAATGAGAAAATTTTAATTTTTAAGACATCTGTTTAAATTTATTCTGGATTAGTTGCAAGCATTATCAGCCTGAACTTTTTTATTATTTAGTAATTTCTGCAGAGAATAAATATGTTAGAGGTTGAACAAAATGCCCCGAATTTCTGCTTACCGGACGCGGACATGGAAATGGTTAGTTTATCTAGTTTTAAGAATAAAAAAATTGTTTTTTATTTCTATCCAAAAGATGATACACCTGGTTGCACTACCCAAGCTCTAGAATTAAGTGATTCAGAAGATCAATTTGCTAAATTTAATACGGTAATCTTAGGCATTAGTCGAGATGATTGTATTAGTCATGCTTCATTTCGTGATAAACATGGAATTTCATCACGTCTTTTATCTGATAATGAGGGCGAGATATGTGAGAAGTATGGCGTTTTACAGAAAAAAGAGATAAATGTAGAGATAAAAATTTGTTTCACAAGATCCACATTTATTATTGATAAACAGAGTGTATTACGGCATATTTTTTATGGTGTTAGCGTACAAAATCACGCTACACGAATTTTAGAGGCAATTAAAAATATTTAAAATTCTGGCTGTAGGTGTTCTTTTATTGCAATTTTAATCTTGATAGGATCAAGATGAGGCGCAAACATTGTAATGAAATCAATTACGTAACCACGCAGATAACTATTGCGACCAATACCAATACGCGTGATACTTGGTTCAAATAGATGACTTGCATCCATTGCCCTAAGATGCTTATCACGCTGGGGATCAAATGCCATTTTTGCCACAATGCCGACACCCAAACCTAATTCCACATAAGTTTTAATTACATCAGCATCTAGTGCAGTAAGCACTATATTTGGAATAAGTCCATTCACTTCAAATGCATAATTAATCTTTGAGCGGCCGGTAAACGAAAAATCATAAGTGATGATCGGATATCGAGCCACGGCTTTTAACGTTAGCGTTTTAATTTTTAGCAACGGATGTTTTGGCGGGGTAATAATACAGCGATTCCATTCGTAACAGGGTAAAACTACTAATTCATTAAATGACTCCATAGCTTCAGTAGCAATTGCAATATCAGCCTCTCCTGAGGCGACTAATTCCGATATCTGGATCGGATTTCCCTGACGAAGAATTAACTTAACTTTTGGATAATGAGCGGTGAAGCGTTTAATTGTTTCTGGTAGCGCATATCGCGCTTGGGTATGAGTAGTTGCAATAGTTAAAGAGCCACTAGTTTCATTGGTAAATTCTTGTCCAACCTTTTGTAAATCTTTTGCATGTTTGAGCATTTTTTTGGCAATTTCTAATATGACTTGTCCTGGCGAGGTCACTTTAACTATACGTTTACCATGACGCACAAAGATATCTACGCCAAGCTCGCTTTCTAATAGCTGAATTTGTTTGCTTATTCCTGGTTGCGAAGTATGTAGACTCTTAGCTGCTTCAGATAAATTAAGCCCCTGATTTACTACTTCACATAGATAGCGTAATTGCTGTAATTTCATTATTTTTTTAAATAACTAATAGTTATAATAATCTAACATAATATTATTTAATAATATATCAATTAATTGCTATTATGCCTTTCATAATGGAATAAAGTATCGGAAAAAACAACATGGAATTAGGGTATACCTTATCAGGATTAATAGTTGGATTTATCGTTGGAGTCACGGGTGTAGGGGGTGGATCACTAATGACCCCGTTATTAATTTTGATGTTTGGCATTTCACCCGCTACTGCTGTGGGCACCGATCTACTGTATGCGGCGTTAACTAAAGTGGGCGGAGCATGGGTACATAATTATCGTGGTACTGTCCAGTGGGAATTAGTAGGCCGACTAGCAATTGGCAGCCTGCCTGCCGCTCTATTTACTTTGTTTGGATTGAATGCGCTTGGAGTGGAGAATCGAGACTCCTCTGACCTCATTACAAATACATTAGGAGTTGCTTTATTTCTTACTTCATTGGTCTTATTATTTCGTCATCAATTGTCACATTTAGGACATTCACATCTGGGATTTTTGGCAACATGGCGTGATCGTCATATAGTTTCTGCAACGGTTTTTACGGGCGTAATATTAGGTATCTTGGTGACCATTACATCTGTTGGTGCCGGAGCTCTGGGGATGGTAGCATTGGTTTTTTTGTACCCTCGCTCCTCAACCGTAAATTTGGTAGGTAGTGACATAGCCCATGCGGTCCCGTTAACCTTGATAGCAGGACTAGGTCATGCATATATGGGAACGGTAAACTTTAGTCTACTCGGTAGTTTATTGCTTGGCTCTTTACCAGGAATTTATTTTGGCAGTCATGTCGGCGGACGAATACCAGATAATATATTGCGGCCAGTATTGGCAACTATTCTTGCTATTATTGGCACAAAGCTAATGTGGTAATTAATTATAAGGAATAAAAAATGAATCAATTAAGTAATCTCTCTAATCACGAGGAGATCAATGTATTTGATCGAGCATTACAAGATTACAAAAATTTGAGCATGGATGTCGATCGCTTTACTGCTACTCGTTTACAAATGGGGATATACGGTCAAAGGCAGGAGGGCGTACATATGATCCGTATCAAGCTACCAGGAGGTCGCTTGAATTCATTACAATTGAATGCAATTGCAGACATGCTAGAGAAATACGCTCGTCATGATGTTGTGCACATTACTACGCGTCAAGATATTCAAATGCATTATGTTCCACTTGAAGATACCCCTGCGGTGTTGCGTTATTTGGCTGATGCAGGTCTAACAACACGTGAAGCCTGTGGTAACACTATACGCAATGTTACGGCCTGTTCTTTATCCGGAGTTTGTCCGCGTCAACATGTCGATATCAATCAACATCTCGACGGTGCAGTCCAACACTTTTTGCGCAACCCATTAACTCAACAAATGCCCCGTAAATTTAAAATCAGTTTTTCTGCCTGCGAGTCTGATTGCGCCCAAGGTATGATGCATGATATGGGAATTATTGCTGTGCACAATGGCACATGTTTTGGTTTTAAAGTACTAGCAGGTGGCGGTCTTGGACATAAACCACATGAAGCGATCGTTATTGAAGAGTTTGTTGAAGAAAAAGATCTATTACTTGTGATGGAGGCGATTGTTTCATTACATAACCGCTATTCTGATCGAGTTAAGCGTGCTAAAGCTAGGATTAAATTTTTAGTCGATAAATTTGGTCGAGAAGGCTTTATTGAAAAGTATCGTGAAGAATTTATACGGACTAAAACGGCTTTAGCAACACAAAAATATCCAAAAGGAGAGTGGGGTAAAGGTATTAATGATGGCGAGATTCCTGGCATTGGTGCGCCTCGTCATCTGTTTAAACAAAAACAACCCGATCTTTACGTTTTCCCGATTAGTGTACCAATGGGAAATTTAACTGTTGGGCAGTTACGTGGCCTCGCAAAAATTGCAGACACCCATAAATTACAAGAAATTCGTGTAACTCAAGATCAAAATATGATTTTAATCAATGTAATTGCGGCCCAAATTAATTCTTTACGTGGTGCTTTGGCCTTGCTGAGCCTAGGTGAACCAAAAATAGGCGATGATATAGTGGCTTGTCCTGGGACATCAACCTGTCGCCTAGGAATAACCTCAAGCACCATTCTTGGGCCTAGATTAGATGGCGGTGAACACGATTTGAAGATTCGCGTTTCTGGATGTCATAATGGTTGTGCTCAGCCAGAGACCGGTGATATCGGAATCTATGGTGAGGGTAGGCGTATGCATGGTAAATTGGTGCCACATTATCAGATGTATTTTGGCGGTAATGGTATGGCACATGGAGCCCTGGCCATTAAAGGCCCATCGGTACCTGCCGCACGGATTGAAGCGGCGCTGGAAAAAGTAAAATTAGCCTACTCGTCTAATCGTGAAGTTAATGAAACTTTTTTTTCTTGGACGCGACGATTTGGTAAAGATCGCCTTGCTGCACTATTAGAAAGCATAATTGAAGTTAAACCAGAGGAATTAACGTCGGTTCTGCGTGATCATGGGAAAGATAATGATTTTAAAGTACTGCAGTTAGGCGGAGGCGAGTGCGCTGGCGTGAGTCAGGTGAAAATTGGCTCCAGTTTTTTTGAAGCGGCTCATGAAAGAAATTATCGAAATGCGCTTAAATTTCAAAGAAAATTTGAAGACTCAGTTAAATGCGCCGAGGAGATTACTCGTCTTATTGCTCAAGGTGTTACCGAATTGTTAGGCGGTCAAAAATATGAAAATTTACAGGAACAAGCAGAAGAGCTAGAACGCTCACTACCAACTAAGCCACAATTGTCTAAACAATTAAAAAAGTTAGCGGAGTATTTCGTAACTCCTGGTAACGATTTAAATGATGCTCTATTAACAGAATGGTTTCTAGAGTTAGATCAGTGGACACTGGAAGTTGCAGAATTTTGTTTAAGTTTTGATGCTCAGTTGGATTTAAGTGGTGCGTTGCCGCAACCTTCCGGTATCAATCAATCATAGTTTAAAAAAAATCCATAAATTAATTAATATGCTGTAATAGATCTCAAAATTAATTTAAAAAAATATATGAATTTAGAACTTAAAATTATAGAAGTAAAAAAATTGCTGCAGAGCGCGCATGAAAACTACGTTTCTATTGTTTTTGCTAGCAGTTTTAGCGCAGAAGATATGGTTTTGACGGATTTAATTGGTCGTCATTACCCCGGTATTCGTATATTCACTTTAGATACTGGTCGTTTACCAGAAGAAACCCACTCTCTAATAAAAAAAGTGGAGGACAATTATCATATTCATATTCAATTATATTACCCAGACACCAGTGCAGTGGAAAAGTATATTGCACAAAATGGACTTAACGGATTTTATGACAGTGTAGATGCACGTAATACCTGCTGTTATATTCGTAAAGTTGAGCCATTAAAACGAGCTCTAGATGGTCAAAATGCATGGATTACAGGGCTGCGTCGCGATCAGGCAACAACTAGGAAAAATTTGACAGAAGTAGGGTTTGATTCTGAGAACGGCTTGCAAAAAATTAATCCACTGCTTGATTGGGGCATGCCCGATGTATGGGCTTATCTTTCAGAATTTAACGTACCCTACAATGCTTTATATGATAAGGGTTATGCTAGCATCGGTTGTGCGCCGTGTACTCGCGCTATTGTTGCGGGCGAGGATGTTCGTTCTGGACGTTGGTGGTGGGAAAATCCAGAAACAAAGGAATGTGGGTTACATATTCAAAGCTCACACATAAAAAATTAATAAATTATGAGACCTGAGGAATGGGTGTAATGCCGAGGGATATACAAAACTTCACCGCGTTTATTTTTAATTTTATGATGAAAAGTAAATAATGCTTACTAAACAATATTCTATGCAAAAGATGAGCCATCTGGATACATTGGAGAGTGAGGCTATTCATATTTTGCGTGAAGTAGCCGCAGAATGTATTAATCCAGCGCTGTTATTTTCTGGCGGCAAGGACTCTATTATTCTGCTGCGATTAGCGGAAAAAGCTTTTCGCCCAGGCCGTTTTCCATTTCCATTGTTGCATATAGATACCGGACACAATTTTCCAGAAGTAATTGAATTTCGTGATCGTCGAGCCAAACAATTAAATGAGCATCTCATTGTACGCAGTATGGAGGATTCAATTTTAAAAGGCAGGGTAGTATTGCGTTCAGAATATCAGAGCCGTAATGCATTTCAGTCGATAACTTTATTGGATGCCATCGCTGAATTTCGTTTTGATGCTTGTATAGGGGGTGCGCGCAGGGATGAAGAAAAAGCTAGGGCAAAAGAACGCATATTTTCTTTTCGTGACGAGTTTGGTCAATGGGATCCAAAAAATCAGCGTCCAGAACTGTGGAATATTTATAACACACGAGTGCATTCAGGGGAAAATATTAGAGTATTCCCAATCAGTAATTGGACAGAACTTGATGTGTGGGAATATATCTCGCGTGAACAACTTGAGGTGCCACATATTTATTTTGCTCATAAACGTGCTGTGATCAGACGTGATAATACTCTATTGCCCGTGTCTTATTTAGTGCAGCCTAAAGGTGATGAAAAATCAGAAAATGTTATGGTCCGTTTTCGTACGGTAGGGGATATGAGTTGCACTTGTCCAGTGGAATCTATTGCAAAAAATGTTGGAGAAATTATTGCTGAAACTGCAATTACCCGTATTACCGAGCGTGGAGCTACTCGGATGGATGACCAGACATCAGATGCATCTATGGAATTACGTAAAAAAGAAGGATATTTCTAAATGCAGGCACGGAATAAAAAATTTCCCAACAAAGCAACTCCTTATACAGGTAATCAATCTTGGTGAATAAAAATATCTCTTGTGATGGTCCTGAACTATTACGTTTCATCACCGCTGGTAGCGTGGATGATGGAAAGAGCACCTTAATTGGGCGCTTGTTACATGATTCTAAGTCAATTTTTGAGGATCAATTAAATGCTATTACACGCACCTCGCACAAACGTGGTATGGGAGGCATTGACCTATCGTTACTTACAGACGGGTTACAAGCGGAGCGCGAACAAGGCATTACAATTGATGTGGCTTATCGTTATTTTGCCACCCCCAAACGTAAATTTATTATTGCCGATACCCCGGGTCACGAGCAATACACAAGAAATATGGTGACAGGAGCATCTACCGCTAATTTAG
The DNA here is from genome assembly GCA_014190895.1 of Nitrosomonadaceae bacterium. GTDB lineage: Bacteria > Pseudomonadota > Gammaproteobacteria > Burkholderiales > Nitrosomonadaceae > BJGV01. The sequence continues at coordinate 20,656 of BJGV01000012.1, forward strand.
TCATTATTCTTATTGATGCGCGCAAGGGTGTGCTTACTCAATCCAAGCGTCATACCTATCTAGCTCATTTGATGGGCATTTCTCATATAATTGTCGCCATTAATAAAATGGATTTAGTGGACTACTCTCGTGCAGTGTTCGAGAAAATTCAACAGGATTTTTCTATTTTTGCTGATGAGCTTGGGTTAAAAAATGTTACATATATCCCGATGTCTGCATTGAATGGAGATATGATAGTAGAGCGTGGCAAGAAGCTTTCTTGGTACAAAAATTTAACACTCATCAATTTATTGGAAAACGTTTCCATTGATCAAGATATTAACCTCTTAGATTTTCGTTTTCCAATACAATTAGTATGTCGCCCGCAAACTGAAGAAACGCATGATTTCAGAGGCTATATGGGACGGATTGAATCCGGTTATATTTGCGTTGGTGATGAGGTGACAGTGCTTCCATCAGGACTATCTTCGCGTATTAAAGAAATCGTTACTTATGATGGGCTTCTTAACCGTGCTAATGCGTCACAATCAGTGACGTTAACTATTGAAGATCATTTGGATATCTCTCGAGGGGATATGCTGGTAAGAGTTGGTAAAATACCTAGAATTAATAAAGAATTTGAAGCAACATTATGTTGGTTATCAGAGCAGGCTCTCGATTTAAAACGCAAATATCTTGTCAAACATACTACTAAAATTGTAAAAGCAGTGGTGAGTCAGACAAGTTACCGTATAGATGTTAATACGTTGAACCATGAACCGGTAGATACACTGAGAATGAATGATATAGGACGCGTAACATTTAAAGTACAGCAGCCGCTAATATGTGACGACTATCAATATAATCAAGCTACGGGCAGTTTTATTGTTATTGATGAACTCAGCAATAACACTGTTGCCGCGGGCATGATTTTTTCTTAAGATATTTAATTTTATGTGCCTGTGGCCATCATTAGCGATAGCAAATGAAAGATGATAAATTAACGGCATAGCCTTGTTGCTTTTGTTGCTTTCTGACAAAAAATTAGAATTAAAATATAGCGACAAAAATTTTATTTCGATAAATATATCTATTTTTTATTTATCAATATCCCAACCTAAATATTAATTAATTTATTATGACTAGTCTGAATTTAGCATCTCATTTGAAGTCTACGGTTAACTCGGATTCTTTGATTCTGAATTTTAATATGAACTTTATCGATTTGTACCGTCGAGATGGTTTATTAAAATTAGATCAGATATTTCTTGATTTTCTAAAGGAAGGGAACGATGAATTGTGTGCCCGTCTCCAGTATGCTCGTATTCATCCAGACAAGATTGATCGCAAGAATGAATCGGCCCTGTTGATTGAGATCGCTCCCTGGATAGAAGATTTTATTGCTAGGTTGTTTGATATTGTGGCCGAAGTAAACACTCTTTCTGCTCGCCATCACGAGCTTGCCCCAATCTATTCTTGTAAACGGCAATTTGTACAGCGTCGCGCAATGAATAAGGTCACTGAAACAGAAGTTTCCGCAGTGAATGGCGATGAATTAGAAAAAGAGCTGACCAATATATTAGGAGCGCCTTTTTCCGAACTACTTTTTGCATGTAAGGTAACTGAGTGGTTAGAAAATGAGATTGAAAATGAAAAATATCTTAAAATAGCTTTGCTTTATTCGGCGTGGGCATTAAGAACGCCGGCAGGAAGAGAGCGCAACCAGAATGGCATATTATTTAAATTACCGTTTAAACTTAATTATTTGAATTTAGTGCCAACGGTCGCGGATAACGTTGCAGGGTATACGATTCATCATCTTCAACACTTGCGTCGACGAGATGGTTTCGCTCTTACTGACACAGGAATTAATTTAGCCGGAGCTCTGGACGAAGCAAATTACTGTATCTGGTGTCATGAACAAGAGAAAGATTCTTGCTCAAAAGGTTTAAAAGAAAAATCCAGTGTCCTCGCCGAGATCCCTTCTTTTAAAAAAAGTCAATTTGGTATTTTACTGGCAGGTTGCCCACTAGAAGAGCGCATTTCTGAATTTCAGAAACTTAAAGCGCAAGGATTCTCTATTGGTAGTTTAGCAATGATTATATTAGATAATCCTATGTGCGCTGGAACTGGTCATCGTATCTGCAATGATTGTATGAAATCTTGTATCTATCAAAAACAAGAACCGGTCAATATTCCGGAGACAGAAACACGGACCCTAAAAGATGTTCTTGAGTTACCCTGGGGGTTTGAAATCTATAGCCTTCTAACTCGCTGGAATCCACTTGACCTTATTCGCCCTATACCAAAATTACCAACGGGACGCAAAGTATTGGTAGTTGGGATGGGACCGGCAGGATATACTTTATCCCATCATTTAATGAATGATGGTCACACAGTAATGGGAATTGACGGCCTTAAAATTGAATTTTTGCCATCAAATCTTTCCGGAGTAGATCAGCAAGGTAGTCGTGTTCCGTTTAGAGCTATTCGAGATGCAAGCGAGCTTGATGAGAATCTAAATGAGCGTATCCCTGCTGGTTTTGGTGGGGTTGCCGAATACGGCATTACTGTTCGATGGAATAAAAATTTCCTGAAATTAATTCGATTATTATTAGAACGAAGGGCAGAATTTTCTCTCTTCGGCGGAGTTCGTTTTGGCGGCACCATTACTGCCGATGATGCATTTGCTATGGGGTTTGATCACGTGGCTCTTGCTGCTGGTGCAGGACGCCCGACCGTACTTGATTTACCTAACGGGCTAGCACGAGGTGTTCGTGCCGCATCTGATTTTTTAATGGCGTTGCAATTATCTGGCGCAGCTCAAATGGATTCTGTTGCTAATATGCAAATACGCTTGCCAGTTGTCGTGATTGGCGGTGGTTTAACCGCTATTGATACGGCAACAGAAGCGCTTGCTTATTATCCAATACAGGTGAGTAAATTTCTAAGTCGTTATGAAATTTTAGTTGCTTTGCAGGGTAAAGAGACTATTCACAATTCGTGGGACGAAGAAGAGCGAGAGATTGCAGAAGAGTTCCTTGATCATGCTCGCGCTATTCGCGCAGAGCGTGAAGCATCAGACAGAGAAGGCCGCGTATCACGTGTATTAGAGCTGCTCCAGTCTTGGGGAGGAGCAACTATCGCTTATAGAAAACGATTGATAGACAGTCCTTCTTATACATTAAATCATGAAGAAGTTGAAAAAGCGCTAGAGGAGGGCATCTTTTTTGCCGAAGGTCTGACACCTGAGCGCATAGAAATTGATCAATGGGGGCATGTTCAGTCGGTACATTTTCTAGCGCAGGCATTGGATAGCCTGGGATCATGGAAAAAATTTGGAGTAACCGAATTATCAGCTCGCGCTGTTCTGGTTGCTGCCGGCACTCAACCAAATACAGTATTGGCCAGAGAAGATGAAAAGAATTTTAAATTAGACGGACGTTATTTTGCGGCCTGTGATGAAGATGGGTCACCAGTGACCCCAATTCATGGAAATCCTAAACCAGAGACGCCCTTGGTACTTTTAAGTCGTTGTAAAGATGGCCGTTTCATAAGTTTCTTTGGCGATTTGCACCCATCTTATTCTGGCAATGTAGTAAAAGCCATGTCTAGCGCCAAACAAGGGTATCCAGTAGTGAGCCGAGTACTTAAGAAAATAACTCCAAAATCTGAAAAGATAGCCTCGGAGTTTTTTACAACAATCAATGATCGGTTGCGACCAAGGGTGCATGAAATAAAGAGACTGACGCCCACCATTATTGAAGTGATAGTGTACGCACCTATGGCCGCAGAAAACTTTCAGCCAGGACAATTCTATAGATTCCAAAATTTTGGAACCCTTGCGGCTACTGTAAATGAAACCAAATTAGCAATGGAGGGGATTGCCTTAACAGGAGCATCGGTAGATATCTCTCGTGGTTTAGTATCTTTAATTGCATTGGAAATGGGGGGATCAGCAGATCTGTGTGCGCTACTAAAACCGGGAGATCCAGTAATATTAATGGGACCAACAGGCACCCCTACGGAAATTTTATCAGGTGAAACTGTTGTGTTAGTAGGCGGTGGTCTAGGTAATGCAGTATTATTTTCTATAGGTGAAGCGGCCAGATCTGCTGGATCAAAAGTCCTTTATTTTGCCGGATACAAGAAACTTATTGATCGTTATAAAGTAGCTGAAATAGAAGCAGCAGCAGATACAGTAGTTTGGTGCTGTGATGAATCCCCAGGTTTTGAGCCTAGTCGTTTAGGTGATTTGAGTTATGTTGGCAATATTGTAGATGCAATGACGGCTTATGCTACCGGTACGATGGGGTCGCAGCCAGTATCGCTAATGAAGGTTGATAGAATTATTGCAATTGGCTCGGATCGGATGATGGCAGCGGTAGGCACTGCTTGCCGTAATCAACTGAGTCTTTATTTAAAAGCGGATCATTTTGCCATTGGCTCTATCAACTCTCCGATGCAATGCATGATGAAAGAAATTTGCGCTCAGTGCCTACAACCTCATAAAGATCCAATAACAGGAGAAATTACCTATGTATTCTCTTGTTTTAATCAAGATCAACCACTTGACCGAGTAGATTTTTGTGGATTGGCTTCTCGTTTAAAACAAAACAGCGTTCAGGAAAAAATTACCATTCACTGGATAAAGTATTGTCTAAAGGAATCGAGTCAATTAAAAATCTAAGAATGCTGAAGGTAAATAATCTTTTATTAAATTGGGCGCAATAAATTACATGCAGATTAGTTGCATAATTCTATTTTATTTTTAAATAGAATAAATGCTGATCATTTCGTGAATTTACCAGATAAAAAATAGAGTATTTAGAGGTTTATAGAAACACCTGTATGGGAGATTATTAATGTACATTGGAATACCTAGAGAGATTCGTGGAGAGGAGACGCGTGTTGCGGCTACGCCAGAGACAGTAAAAAAATTTACCGTTAAAAATCTTCACGTTGTCTTAGTGCAATCAGGTGCTGGTGCTGGTGCAAATATATCTGATGAATCTTACCAGGCAGCTGGGGCAACTATTGTAAATAGTGCAAAAGATTTATATAGTCAGTCTGAAATTGTACTAAAAGTGCGTGCGCCAGAATCCTCAGAATTAGCCATGATGCGGAAAGACGCCCTGTTATTGGGTCTATTATCTCCTCATCATGTAGAGGAAATAGAAATTATGGCTCGGTATGGCCTCACTGCATTTGCCATGGAAAAATTACCGCGGATATCTCGTGCTCAGAGCATGGATGTGCTCTCCTCGCAAGCGAATATTGCTGGTTATAAGGCAGTATTGGTAGCTGCAAACATTTATCAGAAATTTCTTCCCATGTTAATGACAGCAGCAGGGACTGTAAAAGCTGCACGTGTATTAGTACTGGGGGCCGGAGTAGCCGGTCTGCAAGCTATTGCTACAGCTAAACGTTTGGGTGCGATCGTTGAAGCGTTTGACGTACGTCCTGTGGCGAAAGAACAGGTAGAGAGTCTAGGCGCTAAATTTATTGAGGTTCCATCTAACAGTGAAGAAAAATCTCAAGCGGAAACAACTGGTGGTTATGCGCGTGAAATGTCAGAAGAATACAAACGACTACAAAACGAGTTAGTGCATGAGCGCGCAATTTTAGCAGACATTATCATCACCACTGCATTAATTCCTGGTCGCCCAGCACCTGTTCTAATTGAAGAAGAGACTGTGCGTGCTATGAAGTCTGGGTCAGTAATTGTAGATATGGCGGTAGAAGCTGGTGGCAATTGTCCTCTATCAGAATTGAATAAAACTGTTGTTAAGCATGGGGTACATCTCATTGGTATTGCTAACTTACCTGGGCTAGTGGCAAGTGATTCAAGTGCCCTATATTCACGTAATTTAATGAATTTTCTCAGTCTGTTATTAGATTCGGACAGTGGTGAATTAAAACTAGATCGTGAAGATGAAATTATTTCTGGAACATTAGTTTGTATAAACGGCGAGATAATTATAAAAAATTAAGAGATTAAAATTTAATTTTTCATTTAAAGTTTTGAAAGGGAGCAGTTATGATCGGAGAAATTGATCCAACCATTATTAATCTTACTGTATTTGTTCTGGCTATATTTGTTGGTTATCAGGTAGTTTGGAATGTAACGCCAGCCTTACATACACCTTTAATGTCGGTGACTAATGCGATCTCTGGAATTATTTTAGTAGGAGCAATGCTTGCCGCTGGATCAGTTGAATCAGATTGGGGATCGTGGCTAGGATCAATTGCCGTGATTCTGGCTACAGTTAATGTATTTGGTGGATTTCTTGTAACTCAACGTATGTTGGAAATGTTCAGAAAAAAAGATAAAAAAGGAAACGTGTAAATGTCAGCAAATTTAGTCGCGCTTGCGTATCTAGTTGCATCAGTCTTTTTCATCTTAGCGTTGAAAGGTCTAAGTTCACCATTAACCGCTCGTCGTGGTAATTTTCTCGGTATGGTGGGCATGACGATCGCCGTTGTTACCACGCTTACCGTTACCAAAAATTGGATGTTAATACTCGGCTGCATCGGTTTAGGTGCAATTATTGGTGCTGTTGTAGCGCGACGAGTACAGATGACTGCAATGCCAGAGCTGGTGGCATTTATGCACTCGTTAGTAGGTTTGGCGGCAGTTTTTATTGCTATTGCTGCAGTAAATAATCCGGTCTCATTTGGATTGCCTGCAGTATTAACAATGGGCAGTAAATTAGAATTATTTCTTGGCACATTTATTGGTGCTATGACTTGGTCTGGTTCGGTAATCGCATTTCTTAAACTGTCAGGTCGTATGAGCGGTTCGCCGATCACCTTTCGTGGGCAACATATGCTTAATTTACTTTTAGCTGTTGCAATGATTGGTTTTGGTCTATGGTTCTTCTTTAGTGATACAACTAACTGGACTGCTTTTGCTAGCATGACTGCAATCGCTTTTGTGCTGGGTTTTCTTATTATCATTCCTATTGGCGGCGCGGATATGCCAGTAGTCATCTCTATGCTTAATTCTTATTCTGGCTGGGCTGCAGCCGGTATTGGCTTCTCACTTGGCAATCCGATGCTAATTATTGCTGGTTCTCTGGTGGGGAGCTCGGGTGCGATCCTATCTTATATTATGTGCAAGGCCATGAATCGGCCATTTCTTTCAGTCATACTTGGTGGTTTTGGCGGGGAGAGCGGTACCATAATTATAGGCGACGGTGAACAGAAAATTCACCGTAGCGGTAGCGCCGATGATGCAGCTTTCTTGTTAAGTAACGCAGATAGCGTCATTATTGTTCCCGGTTATGGTTTAGCAGTAGCGAGAGCGCAGCACTCGGTTAAAGAATTAGCTGAAAAATTAATTGCCAAGGGTGTCACCGTAAGATTTGCTATTCATCCAGTGGCCGGACGTATGCCAGGGCATATGAATGTGCTATTAGCAGAGGCAGAAATACCCTACGAACAGGTACAGGAAATGGATGAGATTAACAGCGATTTTTCGGATACTGATGTGGTATTAGTGCTTGGCGCAAATGACGTAGTAAATCCAGCGGCATATATTGCTGGTAGTCCTATTTATGGTATGCCCATATTAGATGTTCACAAAGCACGCACGGTAATGGTGGTGAAGCGCAGTATGGCAGCGGGTTATGCCGGATTAGATAATGATCTGTTTTATATGGATAAGACCATGATGGTATTTGGTGATGCTAAGAAAGTAGTAGAGAATATGGTTAAAGCAGTTGAATAGCGTGTTCGAAAAAAACGAAGACAATTTTTAAATTACTTCTATTTCTGCACAATATATCACGATACTATGATAATTCCTCGGCACAGGGCGGTCGCTGCCTATATGGTTTTTATGCTGAGTATTAGTACTGTAAATGCAGCGCCAATCGATGCTGCAAATACCGCTTATAGCAAAGGTGATTATGCACAAGCTATCAGACTATATAGATCGTTAGCTGTGTACGGAAATGCTGACGCACAGTATAGTTTTGGTATGATACATTACAGCGGAGAAGGTGTAATCCAGGATTACCAGGAAGCTTTACATTGGTTTCGTCGATCCGCTTTTCAGGGGCACGCATACGCGCAGAATTATCTCGGCATGATGTATTATTTAGGCAAAGGTGTAAACAAAGATTATCGGGAGGCCTTAAAGTGGTTTCTTCGATCTGTTACAAAGGAGAATGCAGGTGCTCAATATTGGCTAGGCGTGATGCATAGAGAGGGTAGAGGTGTAAGTAAAAATTACAAAGAGGCCCTCAAGTGGTATCGTTTATCCGCTGCACAAGGGAATGCAGATGCCCAAACTGCCTTGCAGTTACCAGAAATGATAGAGATTGTACAGATAAAATAATAAAAGTATCAAGTCCGGTCATTGCTTCTATTTAATATTTACTCCTATCTAGTACTTTATGAAATTACCGCATCTTATTTCAAGAAAATGCCACAAATAAAAAGACGTTCTTTTGGCATTGTTCCTGTCGCTTTTGATACGAATGGAATGCCTATTTTTTTGCTCTTACGTGCTTATGGAAAATGGGATTTTCCAAAAGGCGGGGCAGATCCGGAGGAGGGGCCACTTATAGCAGCATTGCGTGAAATGCGTGAGGAAACAGGTATTCAAGATGCTATATTTGAGTGGGGGGAACTATCAATGGACACCACAATTTATGCGACAGATAAAATAGCAACTTATTTTGTTGCGCGTGTTGAAAAGAAAAAAATCGTGTTACCCATCAGTGCGGAGCTTGGTCATCCGGAGCACGATGAATATTGTTGGGCATCTGCTAATGAAGCACGCACCCTATTGTCAGCTAGATTGATTCCTATTTTAGATTGGGCCAAAGGGTTACTCGCTAAGCAATAATGCCCCGGGATTGCATTTGGATATTTTTTAAATCAAAAGATATTTTGAAACATTATTTAATCTATGCAATATGCTAATATTAGCAGTCTATTGTTATCTGTAATTCATAGAAAGATAAGAAGGAGAGTAGCATGGATGAGGCAATGCAAGTTGGAATAGACTTGTTGGTAATATCTGCAATATTTGTTATTGGTTCTATATTAGGATGGTTAGTTTACCCCCTAACTGAGAATAAACATGATAAAGAAGCCCGTTTACAAGGCAACTTATCTAACCCAAGACAAAAAAATGCTCTGATATGTGGTGCCTTCTGTGCTCTTATTGGGATTTGGGGAATATTTATAGAAATGCAAGCACATGATGCAGAGCGGATACAATCCTACACAACAACCGGGGTGATAGAAGATTAATTTTCTTTTATATTATATGATTAAAGTAATGATGTAATTTAAGATGGTTAAGAAGGTAATGAGTCAATATTACTTACTTACTTGCCGTAGAGGAACAAGTAGATCTGCAGAATTTTTACAGTTACTCCGAATAACTCCAGGTAGAAATATAAAACAGCAGGATTAAATAAGAAGTCATTTTTTTAAGAAAAGCATGTAAAAGTATCGTGATCTTCAATTGCTGCAGTTACTCGAGATATGAGTTCAAGATTAGCTTTCAGATCCATCATACCTCCGACTGCAAGCGTCACAATCATGGCTTCAAATGGATAGACTAGGTGGGCTCGATATCTTTGCAATAATGCCTCGTTGTCCTGAATTCCGATCCCTTGTCTCAAAATAGCGTCTCGATAGCGTATGAGTAACTTCAGTTCGTGTTTCCGCCGAACCTCTGGTGTAAGTGCTGTGGCAAGAAAATAAGCAACATCACTTATTCCTTCACCAGTGCGTACGAGTTGCCAATCTAGAAAACCTGGCTTAGAGTCCCGCCAGAAGAAGTTACCCGGATGCAAGTCATGGTGCACGAGAGTGTGGGGAGCATTCGAAAGGAACTGCACTGCTTTGCATCGCTGGATGGCATAACGCAAGGCAGGAACATGTAGCGTTTTGGGAACAATTTCGCCTGCGCGAAATAGTCCTAGACGCATCAATGGCACAGACAAAAAGTTTCCAATGCGATCTTCCCAGCGTCGCATTGAACCAGATAACCAGTCTTTAGCAGTACCGAGATTTCTTGCATTCCAAAAATATGCATGCAGATGAGCCAGTTGTTCGATCACTAAAGTGGCCTGATCGGGAGTTAAGGCATCCGTTGGAAAACCTGGAACCGCACCCGTCTCTGTGATATCAGCGAGTGCTAAAAGTGTACCTTGTCGCCAACTATGCTGTATTGCCAGAACATCGGGACAGTTTAAAGGAACAGAATGCATCAATTTTTGATAAAATCGCGCCTCTGTTTGAAGTAGCTGAGGCAAAGCAGTAATTATTTTTACTCTTTGCAATTGTGAGGGTAATTTCACAAACCAACGGTGTGGAAGCGTCGAAGGGCCATCATGTTTAATATCCAAACGTACACGCGTTGTTGTTCCGATATCTATTGATAAAATACTAACTTCTGATACAGTTGCGCCATAAGCATGTTGATCAACTATGCTTTGTGCCCACGGGATGGTTAATCTCTTCTGTACTTTCTGCATTCTTTATCTTATTTTAATTAAAAAAATTTTTACCTCTAACCAGAAACCGATTCAAAGATTAAGGGAAGGAGTCTGCGCCACTATATAACCGATAATTTGTTTTAAATAATGTTGACTTAGCATGATAATTAAATAAGATGCTAGTTAAATTTCCATAGTAAATACTATGGAAATTATGCTCTATTTAACAATAAATTTGTCAACATTCTATTCTGCTTTATTAGTAAATCAAGAACTGATTGCAGCAGTAATCTAATTACAAGATAGAAGATAAAATGCTAAAAAATTTTTTACTTCAGTTCGTATTGTTGTTCGTATTTTCTCCTGTTCTCCATGCTTACGATAATTCTCTTCTGGAAAACTGCGAAGAATATATAAAATATGGAACACCTGGAAAGAGCGGCACTTTATTATGCAGAAAGGGTTATCTTTTGGCCCATGATTCGGAGCGAAAAACACCTATCTGGGTTGCGGAACATCTAATAAGTAAAAGAGTTACTGGTGTAATTAAGCGCGCTAATTTTCAACCCGATCCAGACCTTAATATAGGTAAGAGAGCGGAGCTTATTGACTATAGAGGTAGTGGCTATGATCGGGGGCATATGGCGCCAGCTGGAAATATGCGATGGGACCAACAGGCTATGTTAGAAAGCTTCTTCCTATCGAATATAGTCCCTCAAATAGGTAAAGATATGAATCAGGGAATATGGAAAGAATTAGAGGAAAAAATTAGATTGTGGACTATTAGTCGAGGGGAGCTCTATATTTACACTGGACCAATATATGCTAAAAAACCCCCAGACGTCATAGGTATAAATAAGGTTGCTATTCCAACTCACTTATACAAGATTATCTATGATCCGATAGCAATTGAAGCTATCGCTTTTATTATGCCGAACATGAAACTTAAGAGCTCTGATATGCCTGCCTATATTGTAACTATCCGAGAAATAGAGAAAAAGACGGGGCTCAATTTCTTGTCTACATTAGACACAGAAACTGAGAGTATTGTGGAATTAGTCAAAGCTAAAAATTTATGGACCGAGTAATGCGGAATTTTTCTGCAATTTTATTTTTAGGTGAACCGTAAATTAAATTTTTTCTGCTTAATAAAATACTTCGAAAAGATTATAAAACTCTCTACTGAAGCATCGCTTGAAAAGGGTAATAATTCGTTGAAAATAAAGAGAGACGCGGAATTTATCAGTAGAAGATTGAAATTAAAATACTTTTTTCAACGTTTAAATTTCTATTTTTGTACCTAATTCCACTACTCTATTAGCTGGTATCTGAAAAAAATCTGATGATTGTGATGCATTCTGATACATCCAAGTGAAGAGGGTTTCTCTCCAAGGTGCCATTCCTCGAATGCTAGAAGGAATGATTGTATCTTTTGACAAAAAGAAAGAAGTTTCCAGAAGATCGCAGTAAATTTTGTGTTCACTTTCTAATAATTTCAGTATTCCCTTGATATTGGGAGTTTCTTTAAAGCCATATATAGCCCTGACTAAATAGATGCCATCACCCATATCTTTTAAATTCAGTCTGTCTTCTTTTTTGATACGGGGCACATCCCATATACTAACCTTAAGAAATACAACTCGTTTATGGAGTACTTGATTATGTTTTAGATTGTGCAGCATCGCTACTGGAACATAATCAACATGGGCCGTTAAAAATACCGCATTACCATCCACACGAACTGGTTCATTCTGTAGTAACGCACTCATAAAACTCTCTAGTTGGATGCCACTCTTAATTGCCTTATCACGAAGTAACTTTCTACCCTGATACCAAGTCATTAATAATACGAAACAGATAGCTCCTATTGTCAAAGAAAGCCAGCCTCCTTGCATGATTTTTAATAAATTAGCTGCAAAGAACGCAGAATCAATAGTTAAAAATGCGGTAATTATTAGGGTGACAATGAACGGATTCCATTTCCAAACCACTTTCATCACTACCGCTGCCAGACAGGTGGTAATTAACATAGTGGTGGTAACTGCAATTCCATAAGCTGCAGCTAAATCACTGGATTGTTGAAAAATAAGAACTACTGCAATAATTAAGATTAATAACATCCAATTAATAAAAGGTACATATATTTGCCCAATTCTTTTATCAGAGGTGTGGGTAACTTTCATTCGTGGCACAAAACCAAGCAAGATAGCCTGACTCGTCATCGAATAAGTGCCTGATATCACTGCTTGTGAAGCGATAACTGTCGCTATTGTTGCCAATAGCACTAAGCCAACGGTAAATGTTTCGGGAACCATCAAGAAGAATGGATTTGTAATTGAATCTGGTCGGTTTAACAACATTGCACCCTGGCCAAAATAATTCATTAGCAAACAAGGCATGGCAATAAAAAACCATGCGCATTGAATAGGTCGGATGCCAAAGTGCCCCATATCTGCATACAAGGCTTCCGTTCCTGTTAATACCAAGGAAACAGCGCCCATTATGATTAATCCTTGCAAGGTATGTTCGATTAGAAAATCAATTGCAAACATAGGGTTGACTGCTGCCAAAATACTAGAGTTATCAATGATATTGTAAACACCCATTATACCTAGAACCAAAAACCAAATAACCATAATTGGTCCAAATAAAAATCCAATTACCGTGCTCCCATTCTTTTGAATTATAAATAATGTCAATAAAATAAGGATAGTGAGAGGAAGAACATATTCTTTAAAATCCGTAGACACTATCTCCATACCTTCTACGGCGGATAATACAGAAATAGCCGGAGTAATAATGGCGTCACCATAGAACATACAAGCCCCAAATACACCCAACATCATGATGCTTAGTGCGCGTTTTGAACCACCGGGAGCTGTTCTAAGTGCCATTGCCATTAGAGCCAATATACCGCCTTCACCATGATTATTAGCCCGCATGACAAACAAAACATATTTAAGCGACACTACGATTATAAAGGCCCAGAACACCATTGAAATAACACCAAATACTGCTTCTTGAGAAAACGGAATTCCATGCTCTGGATTAAAACATGCTTTTAATGCGTATAACGGACTGGTTCCAATATCACCAAAAACTACACCTATAGCCGTTAGAGTGAGGGCGGGTAGACTCCCTTTAATTTGCTTATGATCAGGCCGTATCTCAATTGGGCGAAGAATTGAAGATTGTGAATATTCTGGATTACTAAGCGACATAAAATACCTTCTATAATTGAAGCCTCGCTATTTTATTCTCTTTAAATGAGTTAAGACAATTTATTCTATCTAAAATAATGCTGGTATATTAGGTAACTGTCCAGTTGCATTTTAATTTATGGATTTTTTCTTTCTGAAGCGTTCTAAAGTAATGTGATCACAATATCAAAAAAAGAGTAAATTATTAATTAAGAGGGGGTCTCTTATCATTAAGATAATTACTTTCTGTTTCATGTTTTTTTTTATTTCCGTCTGTCAGGCAGAGCCGCAGTCTATGCCAACGGTAACTGCGCTAGATTTACAACGTTACAATGGAAAGTGGTATGAAATAGCAAGATTGCCTATGTGGTTTGAAAGACACTGCATTGGAGATATTTCAGCTACTTATACGTTGCAGCCTGACCAGACTGTTGACGTTAAGAACACCTGCAGAACTCTAGATGGGATGAGTTCAGCGCAAGGCGTCGCTGTGTTACCTGATTCACAATATCCCGGTCGACTACGTGTAAGGTTTGCTCCGGCTTGGCTGTCATTTCTGTCATTTGTATGGGGAGATTACTGGGTCATTGATCTTGCGACAGACTATAGTTGGGTCTTAGTCGGAGCACCAAGTCGCAATTATTTATGGATACTTTCACGTACGCAAACCCTAGATGAAGTGACGATAGGGCGCCTAAAAGACAAGAGTCGATTACTGGGTTTTGCTGTTGAAAATATGATTGATATACAAAATATATCCAACGAAGAAAGTGCTATAAGAAAATAGGGAAAGATAAACAATTCAATATTCAGCACGGTGTAATTAATCGTCATGAAAAAAATAAGGGCTGATATTTAATCAGCCCTTAAGTTACTTTGTATTTTCACCCGCTCGATATATCTTTAGAAACGGAAGTTATATTGAACGTAGAAGAGATCTGGGCTAACGCCTGGTTTGGTTGCCTTTAAGAAATCACCCGCAAACAATTTTGAGTAACCAACGAGGACATCTTGATGTCGGTCAATGTGAATATTTAAACGGACATCAATTTCATCGCCTACATTAGTACCCGATCGGCCAGTAGCATCCCTTGCAGTGGCAACACCTGCCGCGTTGTATAAGAAATCATACCTATTTGCTAAATAGAATTTGTGGTACTGGGTGGTAAATGTGGCCCAAGGTTGAGGGTGAAGAGCAAGCTGAACATTGAAGTCATGAATGTTTTGTCTACCTACCCGATCTATCCAACCCAAGTAATAATTTCCGAATGGAAAGAGTTGATTAAATGTACCCCGAGTATTGCCATTATTATTTCCACCAGAAGCAAAATCATGACGGAGCCAAATCTGCGGATTCATTGGCAGGTCTGCAAAATGATAGCCTAGACCCGAGGCCACCGCATAAGCGGAGATATCTTGGGCTTGATATTTCCCAAACTGATACATACCCTCTAATTCAAACAGAACACGCTTGTGATCGCCAATGTAGCGACTACCTATGGTATGTATAATGGAGTCAACGGCTACGGTAGTTAACGGTTTATTAGGGTTCTTATTATTATCCAAGGTCAAAAAATAGAGATCAGCAGCATGTCCCTTTTGTGGTTTGTAAGTTCCCCACACACCCATGAAGTTACGTTTTTCATCCCACTGATCAAGTTTATCTACTTCCATGGCCATCGGTTTTACATAGAAAGCGTCTAAATTAAATTTATCGGCGTGCCAAAAAGTTTTAACCCCTTGAAAGGTGCGTCTTGTATTAGCCCAATCAAGCGAGGAAATGAGTCTTTGTGAACCGTAAGTCAGTTCTTGTCGACCAACGCGAACATATGCGGGGGCATTAGCGACATTTGCTAATTTAACATCCATAAATATATTCAGAAGTTCAGTATGGTTTTGATCATTAACTCCTGGCGTCACAGATTGACCCATCGTACGAGCATCTAAGAATTCGGCAAAAAGTCGGACTCGATCTTGAAACCAAAGGTCAGCATGAAATCTGGTTCTTACCAAATTAAAATTATTCTGTTTACCCGCTACAAGAGCGTTATCTGACGCCCTCGTGTTTCGATACCAAAATTGACCTCCAAAAGACAATAAAAAATCATCGCCAATATGAATACGCTTAAGAGGATCAAAAATATCCTTTTCGTGGTTCGGGTTTTCTAAATAACGAAAATCTATATCAAATGCAGGTGTAGTTTGGAGCGCGTATGGCGCGTACGGGGAGACGGGCGGAGCTTTGCGTTCATTCCCTGTAATTAAATCTAAAACAGAATAGTAGCCAGGTCCTGAAGGGGGAATTAAAAATAACCCTGGACGAGGTGAAGCAGCGACTGGAGGCACTTTTTTCCAGTCAAATTTATTCGTGGTTTCTGTGGAATCTTTGGTCGTTAACACTTCCACTGGCGGATCTGCTGCGGGAGTAAGAGGGGGTGCAGCAAAAACGGGCAATGTAAAACCTAAAATCCCTACACCTAATATCTTTGGTAACCAGCATCGATTCAGAGTCATTTTTTGTGTTCTTCTATTATTATTATTATTAAAGAGTGGAGGTTGAAATTAAAGATACTGCAGAACTTATTCATAGAAAATGATTGTAAAAAAAGGCTAATCAATAAAAAAATAGCTCGTAATTGTCACACATAAAGTAAACAAGGTCAATTGAGTATTAATCTTCATAGTATGATACAAGTCTTTAATAAGATTCTGTGACTATCATTATTTAAGAGCTCAACCTATCTTCGCCTACCTGTAACCTACCTGATAATTGCTCATGCTGCGTTTAACTGAAATCAAGGTTCCTTTGAATCATGTCAAATATGACCTTGAGGTTGCTATTCTTGAGCGAATCGGAGTAGTCGCAGATGAACTTGTCAATTTTTCGATTATGCGCCGTAGTTACGATGCCAGGAAACAAGGACAGATCTTCTTTATCTACACTTTAGATGTTGAGTTGCGAAGTAAAGCAAAAGAAATCGCCATACTGGAAAAATTAGTTAATAACGGCAACATTTTACTTGCACCGGATAGCAGTTATTATTTTGTTACACAGGCACAACAAGATCAGAAACCACGAGTGCGGCCAGTGATAATCGGCTCTGGCCCATGCGGCTTATTTGCTGGATTAATTTTAGCACAAATGGGGTTTAATCCGATCATATTGGAACGCGGTAAAACCGTGCGTGAACGTACGAGAGACACATTTAGTCTGTGGAGAAACGGGCAACTTAATCCAGAATCTAATGCCCAATTTGGTGAGGGTGGTGCAGGCACATTCTCTGATGGCAAACTGTATAGTCAGATTAAAGACCCGAAACATTACGGTCGAAAAGTTCTAACAGAGTTTATAAAAGCCGGGGCTTCACCTGAAATTCTTTATGTTAGTAAACCCCATATCGGCACATTTAGATTGGTCGGAATTTTAGAGAAAATTCGTGAGACCATTCTATCATTTGGCGGTGAATTTCATTTTCAAAGTCGAGTAGATAGTATCGAAATTAAAAAGAATCGAGTATGTGGCGTCAAACTTACTACCGGTGAATTTATTACAACCGATCACGTGATACTGGCCATTGGCCATAGTGCACGCGACACTTTTCAGATGCTCTATGACCAAGGGATCTATATTGAAGCAAAATCATTCTCTGTTGGTTTTCGCATTGAGCATCCGCAGTCACTGATAGATCATTGTCGTTTCGGTAATAATGCTGGTAATCCATTATTGGGAGCAGCTGACTATAAAATGGTGCATCACTGTTCTAATGGACGCTCCGTCTACAGTTTCTGCATGTGTCCAGGAGGCACAGTGGTGGCGGCAACCTCAGAATTAGGGAGGGTTGTGACTAATGGCATGAGTCAATACTCGAGAAACGAACGTAACGCTAATGGCGGCATTGTTGTGGGTATTACACCAGGTGATTATCCGAATCATCCTCTTGGAGGCATTGTTTTCCAACGCCATTGGGAAGGGCGTGCATTTAAGTTAGGCGGTGAGAATTACAAAGCTCCCGGACAATTGGTTGGTGATTTTTTAATCGGCAAAACATCCACTGCACTAGGTACAGTAAAACCATCTTACATGCCAGGAGTACATTTATCCGACCTAAATACCTCTCTGCCCGAGTACGCTGTCAATGCAATACGGGAGTCCTTGCCCATCTTTGATAAACAAATGAAGGGTTTTGCTATGCATGACGCTGTGTTAACCGGTGTTGAAACACGCACGTCCTCTCCAATTCGCATTAAACGAAATGCAAATTACTGCAGTATAAATACTGTGGGTCTCTATCCTGCTGGCGAGGGTGCAGGCTACGCTGGCGGGATTCTTTCTGCCGCCATAGACGGCATTAAAGTTGCAGAAGCGGTAGCTTTAAATATTAACAAAGGAATAAATTGACGCTGTAGCATAAAAAATTTAAGATCATTTTCCTTTTTAAGGTAGGGTTTTCTGCACTTATCCCCAGCAAAAACTGTCGTTATTTGTAGCTATCAGATAAACTACACACAAGAAAATTAATTTCCTCAGAATCGATGATCTTAGAAGCGACCCAAGGTAAGTTTATTACTCTCGAAGGCATAGATGGTGCTGGTAAAAGTACTCATATTGCTTGGTTGGAAGGCATTTTGCGGGACAAGGGTCAGAACGTAGTGGTGACGCGCGAACCAGGCGGAACTCCTTTAGGCGAGAAATTGCGCACTCTTCTACTTAATGCTGGCCAAACAATGCACTCGGAAACTGAAGCGTTGTTGATGTTTGCGGCAAGACGAGAGCACCTAGATAAATTAATATTACCCGCCTTGAGTCGTGGTGATTGGGTAATTTCTGATCGCTTTACTGATGCAAGCTTTGCCTATCAAGGCGGAGGAAGGGGACTGACTGCAAATAAAATCCACCAATTAGAGGAATGGATACAAGGAGACTTCCAGCCCGATCTTACGTTCTATTTTGATATTACGGTTGAATTAGGGAGAGAAAGACTGGGTAATCGTATTGGAGACATGAAATTAGCAGATCGATTCGAGTTGGAGCAAGACGCTTTTTTTCGCAGGGTGCGGACAGCTTATTTAGAGAGGGCAAGTAAATTTCCCCATAGAATACACTTAGTCGACTCCAGTCAGCCCATAGAAAAAGTTAAACTATCACTTTATGATAAGTTACTATCAATTTGTTAATGAATAATATTTATCCATGGCAACATGAAATATGGAAAACGCTAACTCAAGACAGCGCTCTTAGAAGTCATGCGTTATTGTTAAAGGGAAGAGAGGGGACTGGTAAATTTGTGTTTGCCCTTAGCTTGGCAAAATTTCTGCTATGCGAAAAACCAGTCGCCAGTAATGAAGCATGTAATGAGTGTCAAAGTTGTCACTGGTTTGAGCAAAATGGACATCCGGATTTTTGTTTAATCGAACCAGAAGCGCTTTCAAGATCCTTCGATGACTCTACAACAGATGGACCGATCGATGTCCAAATTAATGTTGAATTGGAATCCAGTAATGCAAAATCTAAAAAAAAACCAAGCAAGCAAATTGGCATAGCTCAGATTCGTGCACTGGCCGATTTAGTTAATATGTCTAGTTATCGAGATGGTTATAAGATTATTTTGATTCATCCGGCAGAGGCAATGAATATTGCAGCTGCCAATGCATTGCTTAAAAGCCTAGAAGAACCGTCTCCAAAAACATTATTTCTTTTGGTCGCCCATTGCTCACAACTTCTGACGGCCACTATACGCAGTCGCTGCCAACAGATTACTATGCCTCTAGCCGAGCTCACTGTGGCTACATCTTGGCTCAAACAACAGGGCATCAAAGATCCAGAGAACAACCTTGCTCTAGCTGGTTACGCACCATTAACAGCGCTGAAACTCAATAATAGTGACGATGATTATTTCAATCAACATCAAATTTTTATTCGTCATATTGGCACACCTAGTACCTTTAATCCCCTAATGTTAGCAGAAGAAATGCAGAAATTAGATGCATCAACAACTATAAACTGGCTGCAAAAATGGTGTTATGATTTAACGAGTTTTCGTGCTACTGGAAAAATTCGTTATCACTTATCTATGCTTGCCACCATCAAATCGCTGGTATCTGAAATTGATCTGCGTAAACTTGTTACCTATTCACGTAGTTTGATCGCAACCCAGCGATTGTCAAAACACCCGCTCAATGCACGTTTATTTTTAGAAGAGGCGCTAATCTCATATGCAATGATGATCGCCCGATCCCCTGATAAACGTGCTGAGTAGGAGAATAGATTTGGCACCCTGCTTATAATTTTTAATGGATAGATCCATGTTCGTTGACTCCCACTGCCACTTAAACTTTCCTGATTTGGCTATCAATATTGAAGAATTGCTTGCTAATATGCGTAATAACGAGATCAGTCACGCCCTGTGTGTGAGCGTTAATCTGCAGGACTTTCCACAGGTACTGGCGCTAGCTGAGAATAATTCCAATCTCTTTGCTTCAGTGGGGGTCCATCCCGATTATGAAAATCTGACAGAGCCACAGGCAACAGAACTCGCAACCTTGGCCCGTCACCCTAAAATCGTTGCAATTGGGGAAACTGGGCTAGATTATTTCAGGTTAAAGGGAGATTTAGAGTGGCAAAGGGATCGTTTCCGTCAACACATTCGAGCTGCGCGGCTATGTAACAAACCATTAATTATTCATACTCGAGAGGCAGCAGCAGATACGTTGCGCATCATGCTAGAGGAGGGCGCTGACAGAGTGGGCGGGGTAATGCATTGCTTTACCGAGAGCTGGGAGGTAGCCCAACAAGCGATGGAAATGAATTTTTATATTTCTTTCTCTGGTATTGTCACCTTTAAGAAGGCTTTTGATCTCAGAGAAACTGCCAAAAAAATCCCGATAGACAGGATGCTGATAGAAACTGACTCGCCTTATCTTGCCCCAGTGCCTCATCGTGGCAAGATTAATCAACCCGCTTTTGTTAAGCATGTTGCAGAAGAAATCGCCGCACTAAGGGGCATCAGTGTTGATGAGGTAGGTAATGCAACTACACGTAATTTTTTCAAATTATTCAATATACCAGAAGCACCTAATATTTTGAAATCAGCGCGAGAGAGTGCATAAAAAACTTAGACTCAGAAAATGAAGAATTCTATTTTTTCATATTAATTATTAATCAATCACTTGATATTTATAAATTAAATAATTGATTTTAAATATTAATAAAATATTACATTTCGTATTTTTTAACAGAATCTCTGAGGACTCATATGCCTACGATTGGACTTAATCATTACAATTTGCGTGCAGCACCAGAACTTCTCGCTGAACTTAAGGAGTTCTATTGCGAGGTGGTGGGTCTTGAGTTAGGTAAGAGAATGCCGGCTATGAGTTCGGGTTATTGGCTCTATGCTGGCGGGCAAGATATTCTTCATTTAAGCGAGGCAAAACAAGGGGAAATACGTCTCACCCACGTGGCTAGCACGTTTGATCATGTCGCTTTCACTTGTACCCAACGCTCGGAAATTGAATCGCGCCTGAAGAGTTACGGCATCCAATTTAAGACATCACATACCCCTTTAATCGGCAAAGTTCAGGTATTTTTTCAGGATCCGGCTGGTAATGGCGTGGAACTCAATTTTTCTGACGAGTAGGGCTGACTACCGTTTAAACAAGGGAGTATATAAATTTTCAAACAATTTATAAACTTAAAAAATTATGAAATTACTGCAGGGTAAAGTTGCTATTGTTACTGGTTCTTCGCGGGGAATAGGGGCTGAAATTGCACGTACATTAGCTGGAGCAGGTGCGAAGGTGATTATTAATTATCTCACTAGGCAAAAAGAGGCTGAATTGACCCGAGATTTGATTAAGGCTGCAGGGGGTGAGGCTCTGGCGATACAGTCAGATGTCCGTAATTCCAGTGAAATTCATAAATTATTTGATGAAACCATTAAAAATTATGGTCAGGTGGATATCCTCATTAATAATGCCGGAGTGCTACTCTATAAAAAAATTGCCGATATCAGTGACGAGGAATTTGATCAGACTCTAAGTAGTAATGTTAAGGGGGTATTCTATGCGCTGCGTGAAGCCGCAATTCACCTAAGAAATGATGGGCGAGTTGTTACTTTATCTAGTACCGTCACGCGGATGTTGTTACCAAAATACGGTGCCTATGCTGCAAGTAAAGGAGCGGTTGAGCAAATGACAAGGGTCTTTGCTCGGGAAATGGGCGAGCGCGGCATCACAGCTAATATTGTTTCTCCTGGACCAGTGAATACGGAACTCTTTACCAGTGGCAAGAGTAAAGAAGATATTAAGCGCATAGCGGCTATGTCCGTCCTAAACCGAGTTGGAGAGCCTAAAGATATATCTGAAGTAGTCCTTTTTTTAGTTAGCCCTGAGTCTGGGTGGATTACTGGGCAGAATATTAGCGCTAGTGGAGGTATCGCTTAAAAATAAGATAACTGATCCAAATTCAATCCTTGCACTAGATAAAAATTTGTATTATGTATTTTTATCAAATACTTATTAAATTATTATAAGTATTTACATCAGTATTTTGGGTTTCGCTATCCTGCAGCAAAAAATAAATGAAATTAAGAAGTTATCTATAAATCAAGATGATATCTATTCTTTTAAACTAATGATCTCTTTATATTAAACTATGGAACAATTCGTTAGCTACATCACACTTGGTGTTAATGACATTGATAATTCAAGGTATTTTTATGAAAATTGCCTGAATCTACCACGCGTCAAATCCCCTCCCGGTGTTAATTTTTTCTCTCTAGGACAAACACGATTAGCAATTTGGTCATGCGCAAGCCTAGCTACTGCTGGAGGTCTTACCCCCGATAGGAGTGGATTCCCTGGTTTCTGTCTTTCTCATAACGTGCATTCCCAACATGAAGTCGATGATTTGTTATTTCGCGTCACATCTTTTGGGGCCAATGTCACCAAAGCAGCGCATCTTACCGATTGGGGTGGATACGCCGGTTATTTTACAGATCCCGATGGATTTCTCTGGGAAATCGTCTACAACCCTAAATTTTCAAAGACATAGCCCATCCATCTAATTAATAGAGAAGAAGGCAAAACGGCGGTATATGGGCAAAAATAATTACTTTCTATTTGCGTATAATGTATATTATGTTAAATAGCAATATTCCAAATGAGCAGCGTGCTCAAAGCTACAGGTTTTTAATGACCCTACCCACCCTATACCAGTTGAGCCTTTGTCTGGGTTATTGTGAGTCAGTTTAAAAAGATTCTTATTGCGAATCGGATAACACTCGATGTATTCTCCGCGAAGTGATAAAAAATTTAAAATACCGATTTTAACCACGAACCTGAATTGTTAATAACTACTGGAGAAAATACTGTGAAACTAGTTTATTTTGCTTTAATTGGTACTCTTGGACTTGGATTATTAAGTCCGCTGCAAGTAATTAGCGCTGAAAAGACCATTTTAAGCGCTACAAGCGACAAAGCCACTCCGTCAAGCAACGAGGGTACAGTGGTTAGTAGCATGAATGCCGCTGCTTACACTTACATGGAATTAGAAAGTAAAGGGAGGCGTTTTTGGATTGCCGCTCCAACGACCAAAGTCAACGTTGGTGATCATATAAGCTTTGTACAAAGCATGGTTATGCGTAACTTTAACAGTAAAACATTAAATCGCACCTTTGAATCAGTAATTTTTGTGACATCAATTAAAATAGGGAAATAAGTAATAATTTGGTTTAATAATATTAGATAGCATGCTGAATTAAATAGTATATTTTATTCGGCATGCTTCAAAGCCAAGCAATTATTTTTTTAATCCTATTTGATCTTTGACTCGACAAATCCAGCGAAGAATAAATTCTTAAGCACTTTTAGTTTGTCGCGATATTCTGCAGCTTTTTCAAATTCCATATTTTTTGCTGCTCCGAGCATCTGTTTTTCTAATAATTTCAGCTCTTTTGCCAATTCCTTTTCGCTCATAGCATCATAACGGGCCTTTGTTTTTAAAGCCTCCATCTCTCGTTGGGCGTTTTCTAGGTCATAAACGCCGTCAATCATATCTTTAATGTTTTTATTGATACCACGAGGCGTTATATTATTGTTTTTATTAAATAAAATTTGCTTTTCTCGTCGTCTATTCGTTTCATCAATAGCTCGATTCATTGAATTGGTCATCTTGTCTGCATAGAGTATGGCGGTACCATTTACATGACGAGCCGCCCTACCCATTGTTTGAATGAGGGATCGTTCAGAACGCAAAAATCCTTCTTTATCAGCATCCAATATTGCTACCAGTGATACCTCTGGAATATCCAAACCCTCGCGTAATAGATTGATTCCTATGAGTACATTGAATTTCCCAAGACGCAAATCACGAATAATTTCTACCCGTTCTACTGTATTAATCTCAGAGTGAAGATAACGTACTTTAATGCCATGATCAGAGAAATAGTCAGTCAGATCCTCAGACATACGTTTTGTGAGCGTTGTAACCAATACCCGCTCATTTTTAGCAACACATAGATTGATTTCTGACATTAAATCATCAACTTGTGTGCTGGCTGGACGAATTTTAATTTGTGGATCAACCAGGCCGGTTGGGCGCACTACCTGTTCGACCACCTGAGCACTATGAATGCGCTCATACTCAGCTGGGGTCGCTGAGACAAAAACTGTTTGTGGCATAATTTTCTCAAATTCATCAAATCGGAAGGGGCGGTTGTCCAGTGCTGAGGGCAATCGAAATCCATAATTCACAAGATTTTCTTTACGTGACCGATCTCCTTTGTACATACCACCCACTTGGGGAATGGTTACATGACTCTCATCAATGACCAACAAGGAATGGGGTGGCAGATAATCAATTAATGTGGGCGGCGGTTCACCGGGATTTCTTCCCGATAGATGTCGTGAATAATTTTCAATGCCTTTGCAGAAACCCACCTCATTGAGCATTTCTAGATCAAAACGAGTTCTTTGTTCAATACGTTGCAATTCTAAAAGTTTGTGATCTTGCTGAAAGAAATTAATGCGCTCGACTAACTCAGTTTTAATGGTTTCAATCGCTCGTAGAGTGGTGCTACGGGGTGTGACATAATGACTTGATGGATAAACGGTATACCGTGAGACTGGTTTCAATATACGTCCGGTCAGTGGATCAAGCACAGAGATGCTCTCGATTGTGTCCTCCAAAAGAGAAACCCTAACTGCGGTTTCTGAACTCTCCGCAGGAAAGATATCAAGTATGTCCCCGCGAACTCGAAAAGTTCCCCGACTAAATTCAATATCATTACGCTCATATTGCATCTCAATGAGACGTTTTATAGCCTCATGTCGAGCAATTTTTTCATGTTCTCTTAAATGCAAAATCATCCCGTGATAATCGACCGGATCGCCTATGCCATAAATGCATGATACGGTTGCCACAATGATTACGTCGGCACGTTCGAGCAATGATTTAGTTGCCGACAGACGCATTTGTTCGATATGCTCATTAATGCTGGAATCTTTTTCAATAAAAAGATCACGCGAGGGCACATAGGCTTCTGGTTGATAATAATCGTAATACGAAACAAAATACTCAACGGCATTTTCTGGAAAAAATTCTCGCATCTCGGCATAGAGCTGCGCGGCTAAAGTTTTATTTGGTGCAATAATTAGAACAGGACGACCAAGCTGTGCAATGACGTTGGCCATGGTAAAAGTTTTACCAGAACCAGTCACTCCAAGTAAGGTTTGAAACATCAGGCCATCAGTGATCCCTTCCATAAGCTTTGCAATAGCCTGGGGTTGATCACCGGCTGGCTCAAAGGTTTGATGGAGCTTATAAGGGCTATTGGGAAAGCTGATAATCACAGGTATAATTTGAGAACAAGATTATCTCAAATTATCTATTCTATCATGCAGGCAACATCTGCATCAGCGTAAGGACATTATTATGGCACTTTCAAAACGAGTTCAGACCATTAAGCCCTCCCCTACTTTGGCAGTAACGGCCCGTGCCGCCAAGCTTAAAGCTGAGGGTAAAGACATCATTGGTCTTGGTGCTGGAGAACCAGATTTTGATACGCCACAACATATCAAAGATGCGGCCATAGTCGCAATCAATAAAGGCTTTACTAAATACACGGCGGTAGGTGGTACGCCAGGTTTAAAGAATGCCATTATTTCTAAATTTAAGCGGGATAATAATTTCGAGTACACCGCCAAGCAAATTTTAGTGTCATGTGGCGGAAAACAAAGTTTCTTTAATCTAACCTTGGCTACCATTAATGCTGGTGACGAGGTAATCATACCCGCTCCCTACTGGGTTTCTTATCCCGACATTGTTCTTATCGCAGAGGGAAAGCCTGTATTTATTGAAGCAGGTATTGAACAAGATTTTAAAATATCGGCTGCGCAACTAGAGAAAGCAATTACCCCAAAAACTAAGATGTTTGTTATCAATAGCCCCAGCAATCCTTCTGGCGGAGTTTACACACTAGATGAATTAAAAGCCTTAGGTGCGGTGTTGCGCAAGCACCCTCAGATATTGATTGCTACAGATGATATGTATGAACATATACTTTTATCTGAAGGAAAATTTGTCAATATCTTGAATGCCTGCCCTGATTTATATTCGCGTATTATGGTACTTAATGGCGTTTCAAAAGCATATGCGATGACTGGCTGGCGCATTGGTTACTGTGCTGGGTCAGAGCATATAATTACGGCTATGGAAAATGTCCAATCACAGAGTACTTCCAACCCTACCTCCATTTCTCAAGTTGCAGCAGAAACTGCTCTCAATGGCGATCAATCATGCATAGTGCCCATGCTAAACGCTTTTAAGGAACGTAATCACTTTGTTAATAATGCGCTCAATGCAATTCCTGGCATTAGATGTCTGCTATCTGGTGGCGCATTTTATGCTTTTGCCGATACTCGACAAGCAATTAAAACACTGCACTCTAAAGGACTTTTAAAAGACGGTACCGATATTGCATTCAGCGAATATTTATTAGAACAAGCTGGTGTAGCGGTCGTACCAGGATCGGCATTCGGCAGCGAGGGTTATATTCGTCTATCCTTTGCCACCTCAATAGAGAATTTAAGAGAGGCCTTAAAACGCATCGCTAAATCGGTCACTTAAAATTCAAAAATTAATAAGCAATCATCTTCTTTTCTTATCTAAAATTTAATGTGATCTGATAGAAACTGGTATGATGCGCTTAATCTTTGGAAAATTTTTATTAAGTATCCGCAGATGTATAAAATAATGCTGCAAATAGTTCCTCGGGCATTCTAGCTAGACTAATAGAATATTACTAATGTTAGTTGACCAGTTTAGTTCGCGCCATTAGTATATACGTCTTCTATTCCCTGATAGCTCAGTTGGTAGAGCGACGGACTGTTAATCCGCAGGTCCCAGGTTCGAGCCCTGGTCGGGGAGCCATAAAATCAAGCACTTAGGTAGAAGCTGCCAAGTTATTTCCTCCTCTAGCAACAATACGTGCCGTTAGCGTGCCGTTATCGCCTTACACAAACTAAAAACACCGAGGCTATCTCTAGCATCAGCGTATGCCCCCCTTGATTTTCACCATCTGCAGCACCCCACCCACCCGGTACCCCCTAAATTAGCTTGATGGTACCTAGTCTCTATACAGTCAAATTTGGACGAGCGATTTGGTGGTTTTAAAAAAGTTACTGCGCTTATAACAGTCGTTCGCAGTTATCAAGCAAAAGACACCTGTAGGCGCCCATGCTGACATTATTTATTCCTTTGAGACTATAGGAATGCTGGTGTAAAAAATAAGATTTAAAAATCTATTTTAAAAGGGATGATTACAAATCTTTGTCTTGGGGTATTTTAGTAACAATGTCGGTCATTGCCTTCGTTAATGCTAATCGAGCATTTTCACCAATTGCTAGTTGGATGTTTTCCTCAATTGCGCCCCCTTCATATGCGCGACTAAATATAACTTCTCCCAATTTATCAGCAACAGAAACATTGATCAGCCCATCAGCAACTGAATCACCGGCAAAGAATCCCATTTTAAAGTCATTATAAAAACGAATTAACTCTACTTTAAGAGTTTTGCCACCCTCGCCAATTTTAAAATCTAAGCATCAATTCATTTCTTCTCAGAAATGGTAGTGTCCAAGGTGGATTGTATCGAGCTAACATTACAGGGCCTTTTGCTTCTAAGTTTCTTTTTTTCATTTCCTCATTAAGTAAATTTAACATTTCAAGATATTTTTCTC
>BJGV01000013.1 GCA_014190895.1 Nitrosomonadaceae bacterium
CGAGATCATTGCGATTTACTGATATCGTCTAATTTGAGAAAAGTTATTTCTTTAGACTACTAAAAACATACAGGAGTTTATTCCTCCTGTCTAGCAGTTCAGAGTAATCTTTTTAATTGGGGGGTTACTGTCGTAATAATGTTTAATTAAAATAATTCGCCACATAAAACAATGCCAATGCATTTTAGTTGCGCTAGACAGGCATATTATGACAAATAGAATATACTTCTAAGCACCTACCCCTTCATAGAAGTGTATTCTTAAATGCATCATTTATGCTATAAGTTAGTCGCGTTTATTATCTGACAGAGCTGCTATTCAAGGCTTTTAAAAGAAAAAGCCCTAAGTTGAGGCCTAGGGCTTTACGTGTACATAGAGAAGAGTGTCGCCGATCAATTTAAACCGCTAATAAGTCTTTAACCCCGTCTTTGTCCATATCTTCGCCTGTTCCACGTTTTATAAATTCGCCGCGTTCCATTAATAAATATTGATCTGCTAAAGAACGTGCAAAATCATAATATTGCTCCACTAATAAAATTGCCATAGTGCCCTCATCCGCCAAGGTACGAATTGCACGCTCAATATCTTTTATAATTGAGGGCTGTATGCCTTCTGTTGGCTCATCTAATATGAGAAGCTTTGGAGAGGCTGCGAGTGCACGACCAATAGCGAGCTGTTGTTGTTGACCACCGGACAAATCACCACCACGACGTTTAAGCATTTGTTTTAAAACAGGAAACATTTCATAAATTCTTGAAGGCAAAGGTGTTCCGGGGGGTTTAGATGCAAGGCCCATAATTAGATTTTCATATACAGTTAGGCGTGGAAAAATCTCACGTCCTTGGGGTACATAGCCAATACCGGCACGTACACGAATATGTGAGGGCGCGTGAGTAATGTCTTTGCCATCAAAATTAATTGTACCAGAAGCCGAAGAAACTACGCCCATTAAACATTTAAGTAACGTTGTTTTGCCCGCGCCATTACGACCCAGTAGGGTAGTAACTTCGCCAGTCTTTAACTCGACCGAGAGGTTGCGTAAAATATGACTACCACCGTATTTCTGATTAAGGTTTTCAACCGTTAACATGATTAGCGTCCTAAATAAACCTCAATAACTTTCGGGTTAGCCTGGACAGTTGCAAGATCTCCTTCGCAAAGTACTGAGCCCTCATGAAGCACGATCACATTGCTTTTAAGTTGTTCAACAAAAGCCATGTCGTGCTCAACCACAACCAAAGATTGTTTCCCTTTAAGGGAGTTAAATAATTCACCGGTACGTTCAGTTTCATCATCAGTCATGCCTGCAACTGGCTCATCTAGCAGTAGTAATTGCGGCTCTTGCATCAACAACATACCAATTTCTAACCATTGTTTCTGTCCATGAGACAATCGTCCGGCAACTTGCTCCGTATGCTCGCCAAGATGGATTAAACGCAGAGTATCTGAAATACGATCGCGTGTTAGGTCATCAACTACGGCAAACAAACTATGACGAACCCGCTTGTCAACCTTCATTGCAAGTTCTAGATTCTCAAATACAGTGTGATTTTCAAATATTGTCGGTTTTTGAAATTTTCTACCTATCCCAACACGGGCAATCTCTGGCTCAGATAAATTTGAAAGGTCAATTGTTTGATTAAAAAAAACAGTACCTGAGTCAGCACGCGTCTTGCCGGTGATTACATCCATCATTGTAGTTTTACCTGCGCCATTTGGACCAATGATGCAACGCAATTCATTAACCTGAAAAGTTAATGTTAAATCATTCAGCGCCCTGAAGCCGTCAAACGATACCGTAATATTTGACAGTTGCAAAATAGAGTTGTTTTTAATTGGCTCGGACAAATTCTCCCCCATTCCATGAGCCATATTTACTGAAGTGTCGCTCATCGCATACTCCGGTGACGAAGTTTCTGCCACAAACCGACCATCCCCTGAGGCAAGAGTAGGGTAACCACTACAAACAATAACCCAAGGAAAAATAACCAATATTCTGGGAATGCTACAGTAAACCAACTTTTAGATAAGTTAACCAAAAAGGCTCCAATTACCGGCCCCACTAGGGTGCCACGACCACCAACTGCGGTCCAAATCGCAATCTCAATTGAATTCGCTGTTGACATCTCGCTTGGGTTAATAATTCCAACTTGTGGCACATAAAGAGCGCCAGCGATAGCGCACAACATGGCCGATACAGTCCAAATAAATAATTTGTACCATAATGGGTTG
Source organism: Nitrosomonadaceae bacterium (assembly GCA_014190895.1). Classification (GTDB taxonomy): domain Bacteria; phylum Pseudomonadota; class Gammaproteobacteria; order Burkholderiales; family Nitrosomonadaceae; genus BJGV01. The sequence goes on from BJGV01000013.1 coordinate 2,233, forward strand.
TAGCCTAAAAACATGACACGCATCTCAGCATCACGGATAGCCGTTAGTATGCGACCAAATTTTGATTGCATTAGATAGCGTCCCAGAATAAGTGTAAACATCAGCATAAATGCACTGAGTGCAAATAACGTTACTCGCATCTCTGGGGCGGTAATTGAGTATCCCAAAATACGCTTGAAATCAGTGAAACCATTATTGCCACCAAAACCAGTTGCATTACGGAAGAACAATAACATAAAGGCAAATGTCAGAGCCTGAGAGATTATAGCAAAATAGACGCCCTTAATGCGTGAACGGAAAGCAAAATAACCAAATACAAAAGCCAGTGATGCCGGTATAACCAATACTAAGAATACGGCGTAGAGAAAATGCTCTGTGCCAGTCCAATACCATGGATACTCTTTCCAGTCCAAAAACACCATGAAATCTGTTAAGTGTGATTTATATACGCCATCAAGACCGATGCTGCGCATTAAATACATACCAAAGGCATAACCACCTAACGCAAAAAATAGGCCATGTCCTAGAGAAAGAATACCTGCAAAGCCCCAAATTAAATCCATCGCTACGGCAACAATGGCATAACACATAACTTTACCAATTAACGTAATCGCATAATCGGAAACATGCAGGGCGTGGTCGGCTGGTAACATAAGATGCGCTGCTGGCACCAGCACAAATGTTAACAAAGAAAAAAACCCAATTGCTAACCAACCTTTACATCCAGTGGCAGCGAAAAAACGAATTACAAATGGAGTTCGATTGGTTTTCATTATTTTAATCGACGAATCGACCTTTAATTGCGAATAGCCCTTGTGGCCGTTTCTGAATAATGGCGATAATAATAGCTAAAACTACAATCTTAGCAATTACTGCACCCGCCACACCTTCTATTAATTTAGTAACTATGCCCAAACCCATCGCCGCCCATACCGCGCCCGCAAGTTGACCCACCCCACCCAGCACTACTGTCATGAATGCGTCAACAATATATCCTTGTCCCATATCCGGACCTACGTTGGCAATTTGTGATAATGCTACACCCCCCAAACCTGCGATGGCCGAACCAAGTCCAAATGCTACCGTATCAATACGGGCAGTCGGCACACCAACACAACCGGCCATGGCACGATTCTGTGTAACAGCTCGAACAAATAGACCCAAACGTGTCCGGTTTAGAAGAACCCACATCAGGGCCAATACAAAGAAAGCAAAACCAATGATAATAATACGATTCAAAGGTAACACTACATTACTCATTGCCTCTATGCTACCTGACAACCAGATTGGATTAGCAACTTCTAAATTTTGCGGACCAAAAGCAACACGCGCTGATTGAATTAAAATTAACGACAGTCCCCAAGTGGTAAGTAATGTTTCAAGTGGACGACCGTATAACCAGCGAATTACAGTGCGCTCTAAAAGAATACCTACTAAACCTGCGCTGAAAAATGCAACCGGAATTGCCGCGAGCACATACCAATCAATGTACTCAGGAAAATGGGTTCGAAATATACCCTGCATAACGTATGTCGCGTAAGCACCGACCATTAACAATTCACCATGGGCCATGTTAATAATACCCATGACACCGTAGGTGATAGCAAGACCCAAGGCGGCCAATAAAAGCACGCTCCCTAGACTCAAACCGGTGAATACACGGCTAATACTCTCTCCTACCAACAGTCTATTTTCAAGAGAAGCCAAAGATTCTTTAGCGGCGGATTGTACTCCAGCGTCTGGCTCATTAGCTGGGTCAGTTAATTCGGTAAGTTTTATTTTAACATCTGGATGGTTACTCTCACCAAGGGATTTAACTGCAGCCAAGCGTTTGGCTGGATCAGGGTTCTTAAGTTCAATTGAGGCCCGCGTTAGCGTAATAATTTGTTTTATTTCGGGATCAGATTCTTTAATTAAAACTTGGTCAAGAATTGGCATTGAAAGAGCATCCGCGCTCGCTTCCAAGGCTTTTGCCGCTTTTATTCGCTCTTCGCGATCGGGTGAAAATAATTTTAATAAGGATAAACTGGCATTAAGTGCACGACGTGTACTATTGTTAGTAACAAGTGTCTCTATATTCTCCGGTAATGGTTTGATTTCCTGACCGGTGGCAACATTAATAGCTCGATCTCCTTCCATGCGGATAATAGTATCGCCTGAGAATGACAAGGCATCATCGGCCATAGCTTGTAACAAAGCTGCAGCTTCCGGTGTCCCTAAAAGTGCTATGTTTTTAATGGATGCAACTTTTTCCTCATTAGTCTCGGCATTTAATTGCTTTACTATCTCTGGATCTAATGCGGCATATGCTGGAAGAGAGAAAACTATCAAAAAGAACGGTAATAAGAAAACTATTCGGGAAAAATTCGATAACATTTTAATTCTAATTTTTAGAAACATGCCTACACCGAAGAAATTTTTAAAGATACTGCAGTTAAGAGGATTTGACCGCGCTGGATATTAACCTATCTCAGCACACTTAAAACCCTGATTTTGTAAAAACGAAATATTAACCATTCAATCTTGATCGGTCAAGTAAATATATCATTATTGTTATTATATGTATAAATCTATGACGGCATCCAATATTATTTAATAAGATTTATATTGCTATTATAAAATAAAAACAAGAAATGGAATATGGTTAGATTAAGTACATGCTGGCTGAATATATACGCCAACTATACACGCTAACAGATCTGGTCTGCAAATTACAACAATGCAAGTTTGGATACAGGAATTCAGAATTAAGTGAAAAACCGGCTGATTTAATACTTACTTAGATTCTATTAGGTCTCATTAGTGTGCCATGCATCCGGCAGATCTTACATCTATAGGAAGCTGGGTTTTTACATAGTTGCTTAGTTCGCTTCGTTAACGCTATGCACCGATTAGTGCCATGCGAGAGCCTGGGCAGTGGTATGGACTACGAAATATTTTTTATGGTGCCCAGAGCCGGAATCGAACCGGCATGCCCATTACAGGCGAGGGATTTTAAGTCCCTTGTGTCTACCTATTTCACCATCCGGGCCATCAATTCATTGAAGGATTGATACAATCACGCTTGATTTCAAACATATTTAATCAGCAATAATTAGCGGGGTTATTTGCTACTTAATTTAATACTAAATGTTGGTTTCAGTTTAAATATTATCAAGAAATGAAGTATTTTATTGGAGGCGGGGGTCGGAATCGAACCGGCGTACACGGCTTTGCAGGCCGCTGCATGACCACTCTGCCACCCCGCCATTGTTATTGTGCAATCAGAAAATAAGTTAAATTAAACAATGCGGCTAAACAAATAACTAAGAAAACGAAATTTTTAGCAAGAATCTGTATCGTGCCTATATGAATTCTTGCTAAAGAACCTATCTTCCCTAGATATTGGAGCGGGAAACGAGGCTCGAACTCGCGACCCCAACCTTGGCAAGGTTGTGCTCTACCACTGAGCTATTCCCGCGAATAAGGTGTTATTGTATTTTTAACAATACTTCAAAAACTAGTCCCTTATTATAAAGATGCAGATATTTTTGTCAAGAAAAGACGGGCAAGGATATGACTTTAAAATACTTTTAATTTCTCTCTGATGCTTTTGGAATAGCCGCTTTCAGATAAAATATCATGGACCACAATGTCAAAATAGCCGCTAGATAAATAAGCCATGTGCCCACCTCCTGGGGATTGAAATTTTCACCAATTTTGTCGTGATATAACAACAGTGGAATAGAGATCATTTGCGATATTGTTTTTATTTTTCCCAGAAAAGAAACACCTACATTTTTACTTCTACCAATTTTTGCCATCCATTCTCGCAAAGCAGAAATAGTGATTTCACGACCAATGATAATAAAAGCAATCAGCGCATCAAGTCTGCCTAAATAAACCAATACAATTAATGCTGCTGCTACCATCAATTTGTCCGCGACAGGATCAAGAAATGCGCCAAAAGTAGAGGTCTGGTTAAGAACTCGTGCAAGAAAACCATCTAACCAGTCGGTAACAGCTGCGCCAGTAAAAATAACTGTGGCGATGAAATTTTGCTCAGAGTGTGAAAGCCAATCTGAAGGACAATAGAAAATTCCCATAAATAAGGGGATGGCAAGTATTCTCATCCAAGTAAGCAGATTGGGTAAAGTTAATACCATGTCAGTAATTAAGATATGTGATTAAATTATTAGAAAGAGGTTTAGTATTTGATAAAAATTAATGTAATTTTTTATAAATTTTTTCTGCCAACATAAGACTAACACCTTCTGTCTGCCGTAATTCTTCAACACTCGCAATAAGAACACCCTTCAGTCCTCCAAATCGCGTCAACAAATTTTGACGGCGCTTAATGCCGACGCCATTAATTTCTTCTAGGCTTGATTTCACACGAGACCTATCGCGTCTAGCTCGATGTCCTTGAATTGCAAAACGATGCGCCTCATCACGAATCTGCTGGATTAAATGCAATCCAGGGTGACCTCCTGATAATTGTAACGACTTTTTTTGATCCGCAAATATTAATCGTTCCAGGCCTGGTTTTCTTCCCTCTCCCTTGACTACTCCAATCAAATTTTTATTGTTTAACCCCAATTCTGCTAATGCCCTCTTAGCGGCACCAATCTGTCCTTTACCCCCATCAATAAGAATTAAATCTGGGAAACTGCCCTGCTCTTCTATAAATTTATGATAGCGTTTTAAAAGGACGTGATACATGGCAGCACAATCGTCTCCTGGGATAATTTCGTTAATATTGTACCGACGATATTCATTATTGCGCATAGAAAAATTCTTATAAACCACGCAAGAAGCAACGGTGGCTTCGCCCTGTGTATGACTAATATCAAAGCATTCTATATGAGTAATGACAGGGATATTTAGCGTCTGTTGTAGAGCCTGCACTCGTTCTTCTTGAGTTATTTTGTCACTTAATAACCGCTCGAGTCCTAAGCGTGCATTCTCTGTTGCCATATTTAACCACACGCGTCTTTTACCAACTGGATTGAGGCTAATAAAGATCTTTTGATTTGATTGTTCGCACAGTAACTTCTGAAGGATTTCTCGATGAATTTTCTCACCTACTATGATTAAACGTGGCGCACTATAATTAAGATAGTGCTGAGAAATAAAAGCTTCTACTGCAGAAACTGAGTCGTATCCTTCTGAATTTTTTGGGAAAAAATTTTTGTCTCCTAAATGTCTTCCTCCTCTTACTATGGTTAAATTAATGCAGAGCTTTCCTCCTCCAATTTGAACCACGCAACTAATAACATCAGCATCTAAATCTTTACCGCTATCAACAAACTGCTTCTCTTGAATTCCGCGTAATGCTTGAATTTGATCTCGGAATGATGCTGCCTGCTCGTAATCTGATACGCGAACAGCATCTTGCATCTTTTTTTCAATACTTTTTAACACCTCGGTTTGTTCGCCTAATAAAAATAATTCAGCATTTTTAATCTCTTCGCGATACGTCTCATTCGTTATCTTATCAACACAAGGTGCGCTACAACGTCTAATCTGGTACAACAAACAAGGCCGGGTGCGATTATTGAAAACACTGTCTTCACAGGTACGAATGCGAAATATTTTTTGGAGCAACTGAATACTTTCTCTTACGGCTTTCACATTGGGAAATGGGCCAAAATAACGATGACATTTGTCAAGCGCCCCTCGATGAAAAACAAGACGAGGAAATTGATGCCCTGTTAGGAGAATATATGGATATGATTTATCATCTTTAAATAATATATTGTAGCGTGGGGTCAGAGCTTTAATTAAATTATTTTCTAGCAACAGTGCCTCAATTTCCGAACGGGTGACAGTTGTCTCTATCCCTGTTATTTGAGATACCATCAACTGTATCCTGGGAGTTAAGTTAGTTTTCTGAAAATAAGAAGAAACACGTTTTCTTAAATTAATGGCCTTTCCGACATATATTACTTTTCCTGCCACGCCCAACATACGATAGACTCCGGCCTGGGAGGGTAAATTTGAAGAATAATTTTTTGCATCAAATAAGGGAGTACGTGACAAGACAATTACCCTCCTCCATCTAATAACTTACCTGCAACAGCCCAATTTTCATGAGGAAATTCGTCGAATGTAATATATGTATAAGATTTCGGTTTGTGCGCAATTCGTTCTAAGGTATTAGTAATTTCTTCTGCAATTTCTTTTTTCTGTTCTCGATTAAGGGAACCGGCAATGCGAATATTAACGTAGGGCATAGTCATCCTTTAGCGCTTGTTTTTAATTGGAACCTTAAGATTAATAGAAATTTTTTCAAACACCTGCTCAAACATTTTAACGGTAAGACGTTTCGTCTGAGTATTGTAACGACTACAATGGTAGCTGTCATACAATATGACTCCATTGGGTAGTGTATGAGCTTTACCATGCTGAAAAGGATAAATTTTAAACTTTAGTCCCATAGTTATCAAACATGCTCGGTGCGCAATGATACCCAAAGCAAGCAGCGCTCTTCCATTTCTTCCTATAAATGTTGTAATTTCAGCTGCGAGGTGTTTATTACATTCTAAAATTTCGACATTCTTTGGTTTATTTTTAGGCGGCAAACATTTCACTGCATTGGTAATACGACATCCAAAAAGCTGAAGATCATCGTCTATAGAGATTGATTTATGATGACTAGAAAGGCCAAATTTATATAATGTTTGATACAATAATACTCCTGCAAAATCACCGGTAAATGGTCTACCGGTTCTATTTGCACCATGCATGCCAGGAGCCAGTCCTATAATAAGAAGTTTTGGCACCGTATCACCAAAAGATAGAACTGGTCGAGCGTAATAATCTGGATGGTCAATTTTAATCTCATCCAAAAATTCTGCTAGCCTTTGACACCGCCTGCAATCTTTTATTTCTTCGTTAAGTATAATGAATCCTTGTCTGACGATCTATTGCATTAGATAAAGTAAATTTTAGGCATGCATAAATCTATACATGATCCTATGCTCGTTATTGTTCTTTATTAAATAATTAACGGTTTCAGTAGAAAAGAATCTATCAGCACATCAATACCGGTTATTGGCATAATCGCACGTGCAGGAATATTTTTCCCGGCGAGCCACATTGCTACTATCTTATGTTTAGCCTTACCATGGACTAAAAATATTACTTGTCGCGAACGACTTAAGCGTGAGGCGCTAAGAGATACACGTTGTAATGGAAACTTTGGTGAATTAATTACTGCCAGTGTATCGGGAGCATCAGGTGCTGTTCCCCATTCTTGATCTGGAAACAAACTTGCCGTATGACCATCTTCACCAAGACCAAGTAACGTTAAGTCAAATATATCCACATTCTGCAAGGTTCTGGCATACTCATCAGCCGCCAGATTTGCACCCAATTCGCCTGGAATAACATGCAGCTGACTCGGAGGAATAGGCACATGATCAAGCCAAATTTTTTTAGCCATGTATGAATTACGTCTTGAGTCGGTTTGCAGAAGACAACGTTCATCGCTAAAGTAAATATGCCACGCAGACCAATCATCTCTAATCACATTTAGCAGCCGATAGATCTCATACGGAGTCTCTCCGCCAGTAATTACTAAATGAAAGGCCCCTCGCTGTTTAATCGCTACAGAAGAAGCAGAAAAAATGGCATCACATGCTGCTTGACGCCAATCTAATAGATTATCAAAGGCGTGCCACCGGTGGTGTTTTGAATCGATTAAATTTACAATGTTCATGGGCATATTATATTTATATATTACGTCTTACCAAATTCTTGAGCGGCATTAGATCAACGCAAAAAATTATTTTTCCAGTGGCGTATTGCAGAAAACACGCTAACAGGATCAGACAACTCTTTATTTAGATAATGACTCGCGCTATGGATAACTTCTGACTGATTGCAACGCAGAAAAGGGTTACTCAATTTTTCTCTTTCTATGGTTGATGGCAGACTGGAGTTTTTTTGTTCGCGTAATTTCATTACTGAAGTCTCAAGATCATTTAATATCTGGTTATTTGGCTCAACCTCTCTAGCAAAATAAATATTATCTAACGTGTATTCATGGCCGCAATAAACGAGAGTTGCATCAGGCAATTCTGCTAATTTTTGTAGTGAACTGTACATCTGCTCAGCAGTTCCTTCAAATAATCGCCCACAACCACAAGCAAACAGAGTATCCCCGCAGAATAAAAAATTTTCTCCAAAATATGCAATGTGCCCAGCAGTATGCCCAGGAATATCTAGCACGCTAAAACTAAGTGATAATTCTTCCAAATAAATCCTATCTCCTTCTCGAAGGCGATGGGTAAGTGTTGGAATAAACTCGCCTGCAGGGCCATAAATTGGGACTGAGTATTTTCCTAGCAAAACAGCGTTTCCACCAGTATGATCTTTATGGTGATGGGTATTTAATATTGCGATGAGCTTCAAATTCTGTTGCAACAAAAAATTTAGTACAGGCAACGCATCACCAGGATCAACTACAACAGCATAGTATTGATCGTGAATAACCCAGATATAATTATCTGTAAATGCGCAGATTGGAGTGACATGTAGCATAATATATAAACCCAAAAAAATTTAAACTTAACTATCACAATGAACAGCATGCGGCAATTGACAGTGAGGTTTTCTTCCAGCAGACAATATCTGACTATTATATATGCCGATACAAAATAAACAGCAATGGTTTGAAACATATCTTGGTCAACGACTTTTCCTATGCGAGCAAGACTATTTCGATCAGGCAGTGACTGATGTCTTTGGCTACAATGCTATTCAAATAGGATGTCCACAGCATGACTTTTTACGTACCAATCGTATGCCCTTTAAACTCTGCGTTGGAGTTGAGACAGGCTCCGCACTCCAAGCTAATCCTGATTTTTTACCAATCGAGAGCGCTAGTACTGATCTCATATTGTTACCACATACACTTGAATTTAATTTAAATCCACACCAAATTTTACGCGAAACGTATCGTGTATTAGTACCCGAAGGTCGTGTAGTTATTTGTGGCTTTAATCCCTATAGTTTCTGGGGGGTACGTCGGTTATTTAACTCGGGAATCAATAATTTTCCATGGGACGGAAATTTTATCTCGTTACCTCGACTTAAGGACTGGTTGACGCTATTGGACTTCGAAATGACTGCGGGTCGACTATGCTTTTATGTCCCACCATTTAATCAAGAGAAATGGTTGCGGCGATTTAATTTTATGGAAGCCGCTGGTGATCGCTGGTGGCCAATTTATGGAGGTATATACTTTCTACAGGCCATCAAACGCGTTCATGGCATGCGTATAATTAAACCAAAATGGAATGGTAAACTTGCGGTCAAAAAAAGAATTGCCCAAGTCACATAAAAACTTAACGATAAAATGACTAAAGAAAAAACACAGATAACTTCTGGTAATAAAATTAAGATGCGCAATTAAAAAATGAAAGAAGACTTTCATAATACAAGTGAATTTGGTAGCTTGGTTGAGATTTTCACCGATGGAGCCTGCAAGGGCAACCCAGGTATTGGTGGCTGGGGCGCTTTATTACAATACGGAGAACGAACGCTTGAGTTGTCTGGAGGTGAGAAACTGACTACTAATAATCGAATGGAGCTACTTGCGGTAATAAGAGCTTTAGAGGCATTAACGCGATCAAGTAAAATCCGACTATATACTGACTCGCAGTATGTACAAAAAGGCATTAGTCAATGGATACACTCATGGAAGAAACGCAATTGGACGGGCGTTAACAAGAAGCCCATAAAGAATGATGATCTCTGGAAACAGCTCGATCAGCTAGCAAAATTACATCGAATTGAATGGCTTTGGGTACGTGGTCATTCTGGGCATAAAGGTAATGAAAAAGCCGACCAACTTGCCAATTATGGGGCAGAATCAATTATTAAAGATATATAATTAAGTTTTGAAAATAAACCAGTTTCAGCTTCTCAACTCTATTAGTTAATAAAAGATATGCGTCAAATTTTTTTGGACACCGAAACGACTGGATTAGAAGCGACGCTTGGTCATCGCATTATCGAAATCGCAGCACTAGAGATGTTGGACAGAAAATTAACAGGCTCTTACTTCCATCGCTACCTTAATCCTGGACGGGAGAGTGATATCGGTGCATTAAAAATACATGGTCTCACCAGTGCATTTCTCGAAGATAAAGAAAAATTTGGTGACATCGCTCAAGAATTGCTTGAGTTCATTGACGGAGCCGAACTTGTCATACATAACGCGCCTTTTGATGTTAACTTTCTTAATCATGAATTAGGGTTAATTAAATTACAATCGCTCAATCAATATTGTCACTCGATTACCGATACTCTCAATATGGCAAAGGAGTTATATCCCGGTAAAAAAAATAATCTCAATGCTTTATGTGAGCGGTATCAAATAGACAATTCTAGACGCACCTTGCATGGAGCATTATTAGACGCAGAATTACTGGTCGATGTCTACATTGCCATGACTCGCGGTCAAGAGAATTTATTAATTGAGACGGAGATTCTTTCATCGGCGTCTCATTCCGTCGATAACCAGAATGGTCTGCAATTAACACTGCTGAAGGCCGATATTAAGGAATTAGAGTTGCACGCACAACAACTAGAGATGATCCAACATGAGAGCAAAAATCATTGCTTATGGAAACGTCTTGAAAATTCATAAAGTAAAATAAAATCGGAAACTATAACGGGCACAACCTTTACTCCTTGATGACTTTCTTCAATTTTCTATTAGAAAAAATATTACATGAGGCTCTTAAAAGACATTTTAATAATTTAGCTACATCAGGTAAATCTAGATGCAACATTGACACCAGAATACACAAATATCTACACTACCTTCTTCTGGAATTTACCAAATAACACAGTCTTTATAAAATTATTTTGCATATCTATGGAATATTGAGAAATAAATAATGCTTTCAATTTTGGCGCTAACTATCAAAAAAATAATTACACTCCTGGTGCTAGTCGGCCCTATCTCGATGATTCCAATTTTTCTTGCCAATACAGATGGACTTGATTTACGCAAAAAATTCCAGTTTGCTAGGACCATAGGGATCAGCGTTACGTTAGTGCTATTAATAGCAACATTCCTCGGAATGCCTATCCTGGAATTGCTTGGTATATCACTCGGGGCAATGCAAATTGGAGGAGGGATTATTGTTTTATTATTAGCAATAGCTATGGTTCTTGGGAAAGAATCTACTTTTAAAGGATCGCCATTTATCGTCGAATATGAGGCAAAGGAAATATCTATTGTTCCTCTGGCGGTGCCACTTCTGGCTGGACCAGCGGCATTCAGTTACGTCATGGGTAACGGCACATGGAACTCTTCTGCAGATCTAATTCATATTGTTTTACCCACCATAGCCGCGGGTATTGCTTGTTGGTTCACTTTTCACATGGCCAGTCAAGCGGAAAAGAAAATTCGACAGTCTACTCTGGATGTTGTGCAACGTATTGGGGGGTTTATTCTTGCAGCGATAGCCATAGAGATGATAGCCATTGGTCTGCGTGGATTATTTCCGATATTAGTTACGACCTAATCTGACAATTAATTTTAAAACAAAGCGCGGCACTTCCAGAAAAAGATCAGAAAGAGCTTTCTTCTCACAGATATACCAAATTTATTATTAGATTATAGAAAATAAAAGTTTAATTTCTATATATACAATATCAATCTTTTCCATCGGCACATTACTATTTATTTGAGGCACTCACCCAGTGCGCAAAATAAGAGCTCTATCGAAGCTAACAATCGTTACTCAGTTCCCTAGAAAATTTCCTAGAAATTAGGCGAAACCAAGAATCAATAATTTTTATTTAACTGTTATTTCAATTGTCTTACTAAGTTTTTCGCCATAGGACTGATGGGCGCCGTTAGCAAATTGCAAGCTAAGCTTATGTTTTCCTGGGAGCAAAGTAATTTCTGTCTCAGTTTGACCCTGACCAAAATGTTTGTGTGTGTCGTCTTTTGGAATGACAATACCATTGGCAATGTCTTCAGTATCAATTAATAAATGATGGTGTCCAGTATTCACAGTCATATCTCCAGATGGTGCAATAGTCATGCCTGAAATCATAAAAACAACTTTGAATGGACTGATTACCGTGGTGTTATTTTTAGGCTCGAAAAAATCTACTGACTGAGCAGATACCGAAGTCGTAAATAATATAAAGATAGTGGGCACTAGTAGTGCATAAGATCTCATAATCATAATTAATCTTCCTTAAAGTTTAGGAGGTTACTACATGCTGATGAATGTGACATTCTATCGTTGAATCAGTTCAATTAAAGATAAAAAAATGAGAATTTATACTTTTGATTTTAATCATATTAAAGAAATCAAAATGCCGCTAGAAAGAAGAAGCCTATTATCTAAAGAAATCACGTAAAATGAAATTTTCTTAATAATTAATATTCTTATATGATCCGCACTCGTTTTGCACCCAGTCCAACAGGATATCTTCACATTGGTGGCGCTCGTACCGCTCTATTTTCATGGGCCTACGCTCGCAGACATGGTGGAAAATTTGTTTTGCGCATTGAAGACACAGATCTTGAACGTTCTAACACACAATCTACTCAAGCAATAATTGATGGAATGGCGTGGTTAGGTATTGATTACGATGAAGGGCCATTTTATCAGATGCAACGATTAGAACGCTATCGTGAAGCGGCAGAGCAATTACTGCGTTCAGGAGATGCTTACCATTGTTACGCCAGTAAAAATGAATTAGAGATCATGCGCGAACAGCAACGGGCCGCTGGATTAAAGCCGAGATACGATGGACGCTGGCGTGACTCTAAAAAGACTCCCCCAATTGGCATTAAGCCCGTAATAAGACTGAAAAATCCAACGTCTGGCAATGTTGTCTTCAATGACTTAATTAAAGGTCCCATTACAGTAACTAATGCCGAACTTGATGACTTGGTTCTGATGCGTGCAGATGGAATACCCACTTATAACTTCGGTGTTGTCTTAGATGATCTTGATATGGGTATTAGTCACGTAATTCGTGGTGACGATCACGTTAACAATACCCCGCGTCAGATTAATATTTTAATGGCGCTGGGTGGATCGCTGCCGCAGTATGCCCATGTACCAATGATATTAGGGACCGATGGTGAGCGCCTGTCTAAGCGTCATAGCGCGGTCTCAGTGATGCAGTATCAGGATGAAGGCTATCTACCAGAAGCTTTAATAAATTATCTAGCCCGGCTTGGTTGGTCACATGGTAATGAGGAATTATTTAGCCGAAAACAACTGATTGAATGGTTTGATCTGGAATCGATTAATTGTTCTCCAGCAAGATTTAATCTGGAAAAATTACAATGGATTAATCAACATTATCTAAAAATATCAAATGATGCTTACTTAATGCAGCTTGTTACTCCTTTACTTGAGAAACGTGGTTGTAATGTTATAAATGGACCGGATTTGAAGAAAATTGTAAATATTATAAAAGAAAGGGTTGGTACAATTATGCAGCTTGCTGATGAGTCATCCTATTTTTTTGTCTACCAACAACCTTCTGATGAGCTGAAAACCCAGTATTTGGGAATTGAAACAAAGGCGTTAACAGAAGATCTAAAGAAAATATTTGCCGTTACAAAATGGAATCGTCAGGCTATTCATGATGCAATTAAGGTCATTGCAAGTGCCCACAATATAAAGCTGCCAAAAGTAGCCATGCCCTTACGGGTAATGATAACGGGTAGAACTCAAACGCCATCAATAGATTCAGTGTTAGAATTAATTGGAAAAGAAGAGGTACTTAAACGTATAAATTTTCAAGTATAGAACTCCTTGATCTGATTGCTTCTTTACATTAATGAGAGGTCTCAGTATAATTTCTCTTCTTTTTGTTTGGGGGTATAGCTCAGCTGGGAGAGCGCTTGCATGGCATGCAAGAGGTCAGCGGTTCGATCCCGCTTATCTCCACCAACCCAGGAATGTTGTAAAAAGCCCTTTAGTCCCCATCGTCTAGAGGCCTAGGACATCACCCTTTCACGGTGAGTACAGGGGTTCGAATCCCCTTGGGGACGCCAGTTATATTTTTATGTTAGTCACTAAAATTTCCACCAAGATTTAATATCTAGTATATTAGAATCGCTTAGAAAAGGACTGTCTGGAAAACTTTTTCTCATTACGCGTTCCGCGTCATCACGTAAATCATTCATTCCTAGTGCATCATAAGATTTTATAATAATAGATAAGGCTTCCTCTGTGGCTTGAGTTTGCGGATACTCCTTCAAAATAAACTGAGCGCGATTAACCGCAGCAATATAGGCACCTCTCTCTATATAGTGATGCGCAACATAAATCTCGCCCATGGCTATTTCATTAATTAGATAAGTCATCCGTTTTATCCCATCCGCTCTATATTTGCTATTAGGAAAACGAGTAACCAGATCCTTAAAATTTTCAAATGATTCACGTGACGCATTAGAATCTCGTTCGGCCATTTTTTGTTTCATAACTTTCTGTATAAATACACCCCCTACTTGCAGATCATCGTTAAAGTTTGCCAGTCCCTTAAGATAATAGGCATAATCAACATTCGGATGGTTTGGGTACAGTTTAATGAAACGATCAACAGCAATGATAGTTGCAGCTGGTTGACGTTCCTTATAGTTTGCATAAGCTATTTCAAGTAACGCTTGTTGTGGGTAGATTCCATATGGGTAACGCGCTTCTAATCCTTCAAATAATCTAATTGCTCCCTTATAATCACCCGCCTCTAGATCATGCTTAGCTTCAGAATAGAATTTATTTACTGTCCAATTGCTGGTATCCTCATGCCTTTGTGTAGTTCTTAAAAAACCGCATGAAGATAGAAAAATTAATAAAAATAGAATGGATTTACACAGCATAATGATTTTATTAGAAACCAAAAACGATATCCTTAATTATAGCGCAAAATCTTTGTTGCCTAGGTTAGATGAAGATATTATCTATCTTACAGTACCAGAAAACTTTGCCGGATTGCGACTTGATCAAGCTTTAGTACAATTATTACCAAATTTATCACGTGGTCGTTTGCAGCTATGGATATCAGAAAATAGAATCAGTGTAGATGGCTTGAAAACAAGCTCGAAGAAGAAAGTATGGGGTGGAGAGAAAATTGAAGTCACGCCACAGTCGAACATCACTGAAACTACCGATATTGCCGAAGCTATTGAGCTTGATATCGTCTACGAAGATGACACACTCATAATTATTAATAAACCTGTTGGAATGGTTGTACACCCCGGTAATGGTAATCGACAAGGAACCATGTTAAATGGTCTATTGCATCACGCTATAAAATTACAAGAAATACCACGCGCAGGAATCGTACATAGACTAGATAAAGATACTAGCGGTTTACTGGTGGTAGCAAAAACCCTAGAGGCACAAATCAGCTTAGTTCGACAGTTACAAAAACGTACCATAAAACGAGATTATCTAGCACTAGTTCTTGGTTCTGTTCCTTGTGACGGTTTAGTAAATAGGCCAATAGGACGGCATCCAACACAGCGAATAAAAATGACAATTACCGATAAAGGTAAAGAAGCATGCACCCGTTATTTTGTATTAGAGCGTTTTGATGGATCCACTCTACTGCAATGCAGTTTAGAGACTGGACGTACTCACCAAATCCGCGTTCATCTACAATCTATTGGACATCCATTAGTGGGTGATCCAGTTTATGGTGGCAAATTTAAACATATGGCACAAAAAATTGAACACCTAGTAAAAAATTTTCAAAGACAAGCCCTCCATGCAACTAAATTAGAATTAATACACCCGCAAAATGGGCAGATTATGATGTGGGAGGTATCGCCGCCAAAAGATATGAACGAATTACTCTTGTCACTACATAAATTTAGCGATAAGAATTCCTCCCTTTAGACAAATTGGTTCATATGAATAACTGGATTACTCCAAACTGGCCGGCTACGTCTAACATTCAAGCATTTTTTACAACCCGTCAGGGAGGATTTAGTCGTGACCTCTATGCAGGTTTTAATTTGGGTGATCATGTTGGCGATAATCCGTTACTAGTTCAAAAAAATCGCGCAAAATTGCGTAACACTCTACCAGGAGAACCTAGATGGTTGAAGCAAGTACACGGCAAGACCTTAGTCTGGGTAGATAAAGACAATAGAATACTACCAGAAGCTGATGCTGCATTAAGTTGCCATCCAGGTGTAATCTGTGCAGTACTAACTGCAGACTGCTTACCGGTCTTCTTATGTAATGATGCTGGAACCATAGTGAGCGTTGTACATGCCGGTTGGCGCGGACTAGCCGCAGGAATAATTGAGCGTACGGTAACAGAAATGGATAGCAATGGTATTATGGCCTATCTTGGTCCAGCAATTGGACCCAATTACTTTGAAGTCGGTGAAGAAGTACGGGAAATCTTTATCCAGCATGATAAGAGGTCTGCTGTTGCCTTTACTCCACATCACAAAGAAAAAAAAGGAAAATGGTTTGCTAATATTTTTTTATTAGCACAACAACGACTGACAGAGATCGGCATAACTAAGATTTATAGTTCCTATGAATGCACTTTCAGTGATCCAACAAGATTTTTTTCTCATCGTCGCGATGGCAATACTGGACGAATGGCAGGATTAATTTGGATAACAAATTAGAAAATAATTTCCTGGTATTCTCTATCGAATCTATTAAAGATTCCAGAGGATAGAAATTTATCGTTAATTAATCTCTATTCTATCCAATATAAACACGACAACAACGTATAATCTCCTATTTTTCTAAGAATTTTCTCATGCCTACTACTCTCTCTTGGATTATTTCTGCTAGTCTGCTAGGCGGTTTATTGAGCGTACTCCTTGCCGCCGCGTTAACGCTTAATACACGGGTTTCGTGGATACAAATGCTAGTTTCTTATGCTATCGGTGCTTTATTGGGGGCAACATTTTTCAATACGTTACCAGAGGCGCTCGAACTTTCAAAAAATCCAGGACAAATCTCCGCCACTGTTCTATTCGGGATTTTACTGTTTTTTATTCTGGAAAAATTACTATTATGGCATCACTGTCATCTTGAAAAATGTGAGGCGCATCATTCTCTGCAGGATATACCTCGCACGGTCTCTACCGTTAATGATTTCAATAACAATCGCAGCGGCATGATGGTCGTGTTGGGAGATACATTTCATAATTTTGTTGATGGTATACTGATTGCTGCAGCATTTATGACAGACATCCAACTTGGGATCGTTACTTCTTTCGCCATTATAGCTCATGAGATTCCTCAGGAAGCAAGTAACTTTATCATTCTACTTAGCTCTGGTTATACCCGCCAAAAAGCGCTGCTTCTTAATTTATTATCTAGTACAGCAACGTTAATTGGGTCCATTTTAACTTACCTCATGTTACAAAACATGAATCATCTCATGCCATCTTTACTAGCTTTGGTTGCATCCAGCATGCTCTATGTAGCAATGGCAGATTTAATTCCTCATCTGCACAAGCGCCCACAAATTGATGCTACTGTGCAACAGGTTGCGTTAATCTTATTAGGCATTGGTTCTATCTGGCTAACAGGTAATTTTTTTTCTCACTCTATATAAATTTAACTTGTTATGATCGAGTCTTAATACTTCCCTATGTTACCGCTTAAAAAATTATTCCCGAAAATTGGTTTTGTTTCGCTTGGTTGCCCAAAAGCATTGGTGGACTCGGAGCAAATTCTTACCCAATTACGCGCTGAAGGTTATGACACTTCCTCTACTTATAAAGATGCTAATTTAGTAATAATTAATACCTGTGGTTTTATCGATAGCGCAGTAGAAGAGTCTATGAATGCAATTGGTGAGGCGTTAGCAGAAAATGGCAAAGTTATTGTTACCGGTTGCCTTGGCGCAAAAGATAATGGCAACGTAATTAAACGAGCCCATCCAAATGTGCTGGCAGTCACCGGCCCACAAGCCCTGTCTGAAGTCATGACAGCTGTACATAAACATTTGCCACAGCCACACGACCCCTATACTAACCTCATTCCACCACAGGGAGTTCGACTTACACCTAAGCATTATGCTTATATCAAGATTTCAGAAGGCTGCAATCATCGCTGTACTTTTTGTATTATTCCTTCCATGCGGGGAAATCTAGTCAGTCGCCCAATTAATCAGGTTATGCAGGAGGCAGAAAATCTGGTCAATGCTGGCGTCCAAGAACTGCTAATAATCTCTCAAGACACTAGCGCCTATGGTGTAGATATTAAATTTCGCACTGGTTTTTGGCAAGGGAGTCCAATCAAGACTAATATGTTCTCGTTAGTCCGCGCTTTAAGTCAATTTGGCAAATGGATAAGGTTGCATTATGTTTACCCCTATCCCCACGTGGACGAAATAATTCCATTAATGGCCGAGGGAAAAATATTACCTTATATTGACGTACCATTTCAACATGCTAATACACGCATATTGAAGGCAATGAAACGCCCCGCTAATTCAGAAAATAATTTAGTGCGCGTTAAAAAATGGCGCGAAATGTGTCCAGAGATAACCCTCCGCAGTACTTTTATCACTGGTTTTCCTGGCGAAACAGAGGCAGAATTCCAACAATTACTAGAATTTATACAGGAAGCGCAACTAGATCGCGTTGGTTGTTTTACATACTCTCCTGTTGCCGGAGCAACGGCAAACGATCTTCCTAATCACGTTCCAGAAGAAATAAAAGAAGAACGACGCGCACGATTAATGATGGCTCAAGCAGCAATTAGTAAGGCACGTCTTGCTCAAAAGATTGGAAAACGTATAACTGTCTTAGTAGATGAAGTTCAAAAAGATAAAGTGATAGCTCGTAGTGCAGCCGATGCCCCAGAGATTGATGGTGTGGTCTACATTAAAAATACTAAAAATTTGAAAGCTGGAGAGTTCGTTAAGGTTGAAGTTATTAAATCTGATGCACACGATCTGCAAGCGAAAATAGTTACCGTATAAAATATATCTATTGGGATTTTCTCGCTTTCCTTAATTTAAAGCATGCAATTAAATAAATACTGTCTGTTACAGTTCAGCTTTGATCAGATTCTGAGAGAATTATTCCGTCCGACATTGATAAGCTTCGTTGCATTAGTTCGGCATTAATCTGAGCAAGAAAACTAATATTTGATTTACGTTTCTTGTCACTCTGATACCAAGAAAAACAAATCACAGCGCCAAGAGTTACTAAGCAGAAATTTAATACGGTCATATCACCAAAAAAAATACCGACAAACCCTATAAGAAGCCCATACGCACCGAAAAGCGCAGTCCCCAGCCAGAATCGATTTCCCCATTTTGATTGTTTGCGCCGTAAACACCAGGTATGCAATTTATCACGCAACGAGATAAGTTCCTCGTCAGTCCAAGTTGTAAGATTTACTAGAATTTAATTTCAACCATAATAAAAGTTATCTAACTTTACGCGATCAACTGACCGAGGTCAATATTGTTTAAAAAGCGTATACGGCTCCACAAAATAAAAAAATTAAGGTTAAATAAAATTTATTTACTTCGATTTAAGTAAAATTACAGAAGGTTTGCAATAGTGCTTCGATGGGAATTCCCTGCTCCGACGTGAATTTTTAATTATATCTCCGCCATTTTTAACACACTCTATTATTGATTTATCCATACTCGCAAAATGCTCATTTGTTCCAGGAATTGCTAGAGTTGGGGCAACAATTGATCTAACTCTAGAACAAGTATTTGATTCATGTGTTATGGATACAGTCTCTTCTTTCATGGGTGGTAAGGCACATAACCCACAAGGATTCCCAGGACAGATGCATCCAACACACTCCGCCTTAATCGGTGTAGCAGATAGCCCTAATAATAAAATTAAGATGTACGTTAAAGTGCTCCAAATTAATTGCAGATTTAACAATTTTATATTTAAAATAAATTTTGGCATACTACTCTTATTTAATATTTTTTAAAAATTTACTCTTCTTAATTAATTAAATGCCAATACTAGAGTAATTTCATTACATTTTCTGGTGGTCGACACAACAAAGCTTTCTCACCTCTAACAACAATAGGTCTCTGAATTAAAATTGGATTTTTAACTACAATATCGATCAATTCATCATCCGTTAGCTTTCTCTTGATCAATTTCAAATTAATTGCTAACGGCTCATCTTTTCGCAAGATATCGTGTACCGATAATCCTAATTTTTTAACTAATTCACGTAATTCGTTACCTGTTAAGGGTACTTTACGGTAGTCAATAATTTCGAATTCTTTTCCGCTATTCTCAAGAATAGCAAGCGTCTCTCTGCATTTGCTACACGAGGGATTATAGTAAATAATTATTTTATCTTCCATATTTTTTCTTTGTCTTTTTTAATAAATCAATGATATAAACGCAAAAGATAACTAACTGATAATAATCTAGAGTACGAGACTTTTTTTAATTTTTTTATATTTATAAAAAATTTATATTTCTAGCCAATTGTCGATTCTTAACCGTAATTCTTCTGAAGAACAATACCCTCTAGTTAACACTTTGTGACTCGATGCATCTTGTGCTACCAAGGAAGGAAAGGTATTCACGCCCCACCTATGAACCCGATTAAAATGAGCACGAGTCTGAATTTTTGCTTCACTGGATTCGTATACTTCTAAAAATTTTTCTGCACTCACCCCCATATTGACGGCAAGCTGCGCCAACACATCAAACTTGGTTACATCTTTTAATTCAGTATAGAAAGCAGATTGAATTGCTTTTAAAAATGGGAATATAATTTCTGGTTTGATTAAAGATACTGCTATCAAACCTCGACTAGTAGGTTCGGTATCGTAAATGAATCCTTCCGGCATTGCGCCTTCAAACTGAAATTTCTGGTCCGTTAAATATCGTACGGCCTGCCAATGATGCAATATTCTATTACGCTCTTTTGGTGTTATCGTTTCTTTAGTGCCAGTTCTTAATCCGCCTAATACAAGTTTTACTTGGAGTTGTTCAAAATAATCTAATCGAATACTTTCAATTACAGGCGAGAATCCCCAGCACCAAGAACACAATGGGTCAGCAATATACCAAAGAGTTTTTTCACTCATTTCAACGTATTTTAATTACGCTCAATTCATTAGCAACTAGCATATTTAAGTGATGCTGAATTAACGATTATGCTTATTCACATCTATTAATTCGATAAGTTTCACTTCCTATTACACAGCCAAGCGTGAGGCCTTCTTGCGTTCATTTTCTGACAAAAAACGTTTACGAACACGAATGGTCTTTGGGGTAATTTCTACTAATTCATCATCAGCAATGAATTCAATTGCAGATTCTAAAGTAAGTTGAATAGGTGGGGTTAATGTTACGGCTTCATCTGTTCCTGATGCACGTACATTAGTCAGTTGTTTACCTTTGATCGGATTTACCACTAAATCGTTATCCCGACTATGAATACCAATGACCATGCCTTCATACAAGCGATCGCCTGGACTCACAAACATACGTCCGCGCTCTTGCAATTTCCACAGCGCATAAGCTACTGCTTCGCCCTGTTCCGATGAAACAAGCACACCATTTCTACGTGCCGCAATTTCTGCTCGCATTGGTCCATACTCATCGAATACATGGCTCATTATGCCAGTGCCGCGTGTCATAGTCATAAAATCAGACTGAAAACCAATGAGACCACGGGCGGGAATGCGGTAATCTAATCTTACCCGTCCGCGCCCATCTGGAACCATGTCTTGTAAATCGCCACGGCGCGCTCCTAAAGCCTCCATTACTATGCCCTGATTTGCTTCTTCCACGTCCACAGTAAGCATCTCAAACGGTTCGCACTTTATATTATTAATCTCTCGAATCACAACATGTGGGCGAGATACTGCAAGTTCGTAGCCTTCTCGACGCATACTCTCAAGTAAAATAGTAAGGTGTAACTCGCCTCTTCCGGAAACAAGAAATGAGTCAGTATCACCAGTATCTTCCAATTTCATTGCAACGTTAGTAAGCAACTCTTTTTCTAAACGTTCACGTAATTGGCGGCTAGTGACAAACTTACCCTCTTTCCCGGCAAAAGGTGAGGTATTGACTTGAAAATTCATAGTCAGGGTCGGCTCATCTACAGCATGCATCGACATTGCTTCAGGTCGATTAATATCGGCTAAAGTAGCGCCAATACTAAGATCTTCGATACCGTTAATTAACACAATATCACCTACCATGGCTTCAGTCAGCTGCACCCGCTCAATGCCACGAAAACCTAATATCTGATTGACCTTGGTCTTCTTTGGCACATTGTTTCCCGCTAATAACATAACTTCTTGATTAGGTTTGAGACGTCCACGAGTGATGCGGCCAATACCGATACGCCCAACAAAACTAGAATAGTCTAATGCGCTAATTTGTAACTGCAAAGGCCCATCTGAATCACCGGAAGGGGCCTGAACATGGCTAAGCACAGTATCAAATAGCGGGCGCATATCAACGCCAGTTTTTTTAATATCTAGCGTGGCATAACCATTGAGCGCCGAGGCATACACTACTGGGAAATCAAGTTGCTTTTCAGTTGCGCCTAACTTGTCAAATAAATCGAAAGTGTGATTTACCACCCAATCAGGACGAGCTCCTGGCCGATCAATCTTGTTAATTACTACAATTGGATTCAAACCCAACGCCAGTGCTTTCTTGGTAACAAAACGAGTCTGGGGCATAGGGCCTTCAACAGCATCTACTAACAGCAATACACCATCTACCATCGATAGCACTCGCTCTACTTCGCCTCCAAAATCGGCATGACCAGGTGTATCCACAATGTTGATATGCACACCTTCATAATTTACTGCACAATTCTTAGCAAGAATAGTAATTCCGCGCTCGCGCTCGATATCATTGGAATCCATTACTCTTTCTGCAATATGTTGATGTGCAGCAAAAGAACCCGCCTGATGTAATAATTTGTCTACTAATGTAGTTTTACCATGATCCACGTGTGCGATGATGGCAATATTGCGAATAGGACGAGACATTATAATCCCTTTGGCTGAACGAGAAAAAGGCAAGATTATATCAGATAACCAATAACATGGCTAATCTTGCACCTAAATTCGCGGCTTCCCATTTAAACCTATTCAGAAAAAAATTTCTTAATAAAGATAGTTATAATCTACATTCATCTAAAAATTGTATCGACATCGATCATAATTCCTGTACAATTGCCCCTCTCTAATGAGAAGAGATTATGTCTTCTTGTTGAGTTCATCGTTCCTGACCCCCCCCGATTTTCAATTCTCTGCGAAGATTGTTTGGCATTTAGGTTAGCGGCGATGCCTTACGCGCGCTAGCGGTACACTGCTCATTAAGTCTTAGCAGCTATTTTCTGCTTGTGTGTTTATTCTTTACTTATTAAGGAAATAACATGTCTTTTGAGAATCTTAATCTTCACCCACTAATCCTTAGAGCCATTATTGATTCTGGTTATGCTGCACCTACTCCAATTCAAGAACAAGCTATTCCTGAATTATTAGCAGGGCGCGATATTATGGCATCAGCCCAAACTGGCACCGGAAAAACTGCAGCATTTATGCTACCGGCGCTCCATCGATTAGCTACACCACCCAAAGTTCATAGTCGTGGTCCGCGTATATTAATCCTGACTCCTACTCGTGAACTTGCTCTTCAAGTATCAGAGGCTGCTACTAAATACGGAAAACATTTAGCCCGTGTCAAGGTAGTAAGCATACTTGGCGGCATGCCGTATCCGTTACAAAATAAATTACTGTCACAACCGGTAGATATTTTAGTGGCAACACCCGGACGATTAATTGATCATATTCAACGAGGACGTATTGATTTTTCTCGTTTAGAGATGCTCGTACTAGATGAGGCTGATCGAATGCTTGATATGGGCTTTATAGATGATGTTGAAAAAATTGCATCGGCCACGCCCGCTAACCGTCAAACCTTATTATTTTCTGCCACTTTAGACAGCGCAATAGATAAAGTTGCCGCACGTTTACTAAAATCGCCCAAACGAATTCAAATTGCAGCCCAACAAGCAAGACTAGAAAATATCGAGCAACGCTTACATTACGTAGATGATCTTTCACATAAAAACCGACTACTGGGTCACCTATTAAACGATCTAAATTTAAAACAAGCCATTATTTTTACTGCCACGAAACGCGATGCAGATACCTTGGCAGATAACCTGTTGGCTCAGGGACACGAAGCTGCTGCGCTACATGGCGACATGAATCAACGTGATCGCACTCGTACACTAACAAGACTTCGCCATGGTGGGTTACGAGTATTGGTAGCAACAGACGTAGCGGCTAGAGGAATTGATATAATTGGCATTACCCACGTCATTAACTTTGACTTACCAAAGTTTGCCGAAGATTATGTGCATCGTATTGGTCGCACCGGTCGAGCCGGCGCATCAGGAATTGCAATTTCATTCGCTTCTGGTAAAGACGGCATCAATCTAAAGAAAATAGAACGCTTTACCGGTCAGCAAATAGCTTCTCATGTGGTGCCTGGTCTAGAGCCAAGATTCAAATCTTATACTGGAAATAATAATAAATCCAGAGGAGCCCCTGGCATCACACACAAACGAAATCGTTCGTGGTCAAATGATGGCAATAAGAGCAACCTTAGTAGCGTAAATGGAAATCGAGGTAACAACAGAAATCGTTCACTGAGCGGGGAAAGTCGCGGTAATTCCTTAAGAGGAAACAGCCCCAGTCCTTATGCCAGAACTAAATAACTTGACATGATTTTAAATTAAAGGATTGGAGGTTTATATTCTCATTCCGACCGGTTGCGCATGAAATCGGCAGTTTGCTCGAATGCTTTGACGAGATTCTTGCGCAATCCTTCCTGAACTCCTGTATTGATCATTGCCTGATTCATGCAGGATAACCACTGATCTTTTTCAAGAATACCAATAGAAAAGACTAGGTGCCGAGAGCGTAAACGGGGCTCGCCATATTTTTTAACATATAAAGATGGTCCCCCCATCCAACCAGATAAAAACATAAATAACTTATCTCGAGAATCCTTTAAATTCTGCGGATGTAACTTGCGTATAGCAAAATAATCTGGATTCTCGCTCATCAAATCATAGAAATTATCTACTAACTTGCGTATAGATATTTCGCCACCTATTATTTTATAAGCCTCTGAAAGATGCACCCGATTCCCTCCCCCTTACAATACTAATTCATATAAAAATTAGCCGTTCCTTTAATAGTCATTTGTGTCAGCATATTTTTGCAACAGCGTCTTCCACTCGCTCTACTAAAAAAATTTCAATACCTGGAATCTCATACTTTGGTTTATTAGCGACAGGGATAATAGCCTGAATGAAACCTAATTTAGCGGCTTCTTTTAAACGTTCTTGACCACGCTGGACTGGGCGTACTTCGCCCGCTAATCCAATCTCACCAAACACCACCATCTTTGTTGGTAAAGCTTTATTTTTTAACGAGGAGACAACTGCTAATAACACCGCTAAATCCGCACCTGGTTCAGTAATTTTAACTCCTCCAACAGCATTAACAAATACATCTTGATCAAAACAAGGAATGCCAGCATGGCGATGCAGAACTGCTAACAACATCGCCAATCGATTCTGTTCTAATCCGACACTGAGGCGTCTCGGATTGAGTGAACGTGCGTCATCTACCAAAGCCTGGATTTCTACAAGCAAAGGGCGCGTTCCTTCCTGAGTGACCATCACACAAGAACCGGGTACTTTATTACCGTGATGAGAAAGAAAAAAGGCAGAAGGATTACTTACTTCACGCAACCCTCTCTCGGTCATGGCAAATACACCTAGTTCATTTACTGCACCAAAGCGATTTTTAAAAGCACGAATTAAACGAAAACTAGAGTGAGTATCACCCTCAAAATACAACACCGTATCTACCATATGTTCTAAAACGCGTGGGCCAGCTAACGCCCCCTCCTTTGTCACATGGCCTACTAAAATAACACAAATTCCAGTAGCTTTAGCTAACTGAGTTAATTGAGCAGCGCATTCCCGTACTTGGGCAATAGATCCTGGCGCAGATTGTAATGCACTAGAATAAACTGTCTGAATAGAGTCAATTACCACTACGTCAGGTCGGTGTTCAATTAATAATCTTTGAATTCTTTCAAGTTGAATTTCCGCTAATAAATTTACTGTTTGCACATCAAGCGCTAAACGTTTACCTCGTAATGCTATTTGTCGAGAAGATTCTTCCCCGCTTACATACAAAACATTGCGCATGATTGACATATGACAAAGAGACTGCAGCAACAAAGTAGATTTACCAATGCCTGGATCACCTCCTAATAGCACTACACCTCCGTGCACCAATCCGCCACCCAAAACTCGATCAAATTCTAATATCCCTGTTGAATATCTAGCATCCTCCCCTGTCACTACCTCATTCAAATTTTCTATGCGACTAATCTCTGGTAATGCGACAAAACGTGATGTAACCCTATCCGAAACCACTTCAACCAGAGTATTCCATGCCTGACAGTGAGGGCATTGTCCCTGCCATTTAAGGGCTTGGCCGCCGCACTCAGTACAGGAATAAATAGATTTTGATTTAGACATAATTAGAAGTGAATTTACATCAATAACTTAATACTATTAAAATATTTAACTCATTATTTTTGGTTAATTAATTTAATTATTTACTTAAAAATAACCGGCTATCTAACTGGAGTTTATCAACCATTTCACCACCAAACCAGGCTCTCCAGGCGTTGCCTGAAAATTACAATCTACTCCAATACCTGGAACCCATACAAGATTTTTTCCGCTAAGAAGTATTGGCAGCATTTCTCGTTCCCATGGCGGAAGAGATGCTTCTCTTAACAAATTTTTCAAACTACGACGGGGGCGTTTACAATCGGGTTGAAAATATTCCCCTCCTGAACGTGAACGAATAAGAATTTGATTTTCTTTTAGCTTTTGCAAACTAATTCCTGCGCCCTGTTGAGGCACAAGACTAATTTCACCTCCTAATTCTTGGATCATTACCCGCTCCTCACCGCGCCAAGAAAACTGCCAGTTACTTTTCGGAAGTGGGCTAACTAAATTTATATAAACAGATCCCCTAAAACAACGAACTTGAGTATTTCCAAAGATAATATTTAATCTGGTACTTTGGCCAGACGACAGCAATTGCTGCAAAATATCTCTCAGTTTTGCAGTGCTTGGAAGTACCATTCCTTGACGGGAAAAAGTAAAGCGCAATAAATTTGCAGCCCGAGAGAGCTCAAGTGTTCGTAAACCTTCAATCTGAAGCTTTCCAAAATGAATACAACTTTGCTCATCAATCCTAGCTAATTCATCCAATAGACTAGATGCCTCTGCAACGTGTCGGCTTGCACGAAAAAAATTGGTACGATATGAAGGGAAACGTTCTGCCAATAAAGGAAAGATCTTGTGTCTTAGAAAATTTCTATCAAAGGAAATATCACCATTACTTTCATCGGTAATCCAATTCAATTTATTTTTTTGAGCAAAATTTTCAATCTCGTTTTTTGATACTTCAAGCAATGGCCGTAATATTGGTGGCCCAAAATTTAGGGTCCCATTTTTTAATTTACCGGCTTGAACTCTGACTAGAGGCATCGCTCTCAGTCCCCTTAAGCCTGCACCACGAAGCAATTGCAGAAACAAAGTTTCGGCTTGATCATCCAAATGCTGTGCTAATAGAATATAGTCAGCCTCTAGTTTTTCAAACACTTGATAGCGAAGCTCTCGAGCCGCGGCTTCAAGACTTGCGCCTAGATTCTGATTAATTTTTACTCTGGTAACTGTAATGGGAACATTGTGAAATTTACATAAATCCTGACAAAATATTTCCCATCGATCAGCATTAAAACTTATGCCATGATTAACGTAAATAGCAGAAAGCGAGAAATGCATTTTAGCTGATAGTGTAACGAGTATATTCAGCAATACAACCGAATCAATGCCACCACTTAATCCTAGAATTAAGTGGTCATTCTGCTGAGTCTGTTCGCGTAATATCTTCTCAACATGGCCGAGAATGCTATTTAGTTTTACTTTCCTGAAATCTGCCATATTCCATCAGCCGCTCAAAACGTTTCTTTAATAGAGTTTCTGTGGAGTGACTCTGTAATTTTTCAAGTGATCCTAGTAATGCTTGCTTTACAGACTGCATAACAGAAGAATAATCTCGATGAGCGCCGCCAATTGGCTCAGCAATGATTGTATCAATCAATCCCATGGCTTTCAGACGATGGGCAGTAATTCCCATAATTTCAGCAGCCTCCTGCGCTTTATCGGCAGATTTCCACAAAATAGAGGCACAACCCTCAGGAGAGATTACCGAGTAGGTTGCATACTGCAACATCTGTATTATGTCACCTACAGCTAAGGCCAGAGCTCCACCAGAACCGCCTTCGCCAATAATAGTGCAGATTACTGGTATCCGCAGTTTCGTTAAAGTGTAAAGATTTCGTCCAATAGCTTCAGACTGTCCTCTCTCTTCTGCATCGATACCGGGGAACGCACCAGGAGTGTCAATAAACGTAAACAATGGTATAGAAAATTTCTCTGCTAAAAGCATAAGACGCAGCGCTTTACGATAACCTTCTGGCTTGGACATGCCAAAATTTCGATAAATTTTTTCCTTAGTATCGCGTCCCTTCTGTTGACCAATGATCATCACTGCTTGGTCATTAAAACGTGCTAAGCCGCCAACAATCGCATGGTCATCAGAGAAATTCCGATCACCGTGTAATTCTTCAAAATTAGTAAATAGATGCTCTATGTAATCTAGTGTATAAGGGCGCTGAGGATGTCGAGATATTTGCGAGATTTGCCAAGATGTCAGTTTAGAATAGAGATCTCTGGTTACAGACTCACTTTTTTTTTGGAGACGAGTAATTTCAGCTACAGTGCCAGGGGAAAATGCGTGCTGAGCAAGACCACGTTTTTCAATTTCCTTCTCAATCTCGGCAATAGGCCGCTCAAAATCTAAAAAAGTAAGTTTCATGGGATTTAAAATATAACTCTAATGCCGTAATAATACAGGATTTATGGAAGAATTAGCATCCTTGTTTGCGAAACGATGTCAAGATAAAAAATTGCGCATAATATATAAAATTCTAAGAAAACTATCTATAAAAATTGATGTAATTT
Organism: Nitrosomonadaceae bacterium; assembly: GCA_014190895.1. GTDB lineage: Bacteria > Pseudomonadota > Gammaproteobacteria > Burkholderiales > Nitrosomonadaceae > BJGV01. The sequence continues at coordinate 31,356 of BJGV01000013.1, forward strand.
CTCGCACCATTCTAGTTTTTTAAGTTCTCGTCAAGAGTGCATACAAAATATTTTATAAATGATTGACAATATCATATAAAATACAGGCCTTTTTGCAACATTTACTTCTATATACTTTTGATTACTACTGCCAACATTACAATGCAATTCGGGGCAAAGCCCTTATTTGAAAATGTTTCCGTAAAATTTGGTGACGGAAATCGCTATGGTTTAATTGGTGCAAATGGTTGCGGGAAATCTACCTTCATGAAGATTCTTGGAGGTGATCTTGACTCTACTGCCGGAAATATCAGCATTGATTCTAATGAGCGCGTAGGTAAGTTACGTCAGGATCAGTTTGCATTTGAAGATTGTTTAGTAATCAATACGGTAATGATGGGGCACGATGAATTATGGCAAGTAAAAGAAGAACGTGATGCCATTTATGCCAACATTGATGCCGTTGAAGCTGATTTTATGCGCGCCGCTGAACTTGAAGTGCGCTTTGCTGAGTTAGATGGCTATTCCGCTGAATCACGTGCGGGAGAATTGCTGCTAGGTGTCGGCATACCATTGTTCCAACATCAAAAACTCATGAGCACAGTTGCACCTGGATTCAAACTACGTGTACTGCTAGCGCAGGCTTTATTTTCAGATCCTGAAATTTTGCTACTAGATGAACCAACTAATAACTTAGATATCAATACTATCCGCTGGTTAGAGGGTGTAATTAACGCAAGCAAAAGTACCATTGTTATTATTTCACATGATCGTCATTTTTTAAATAGCGTCTGCACGCATATGGCCGATCTAGATTATGGAGAAATTCGTATTTATCCCGGTAATTATGATGAGTATATGACCGCCTCTACTCAGGTTCAGGAGCGTATGTTATCTAACAACGCTAAAAAGAAAGTACAAATTGCTGAATTACAATCTTTTGTCAGCCGCTTTTCTGCCAATGCTTCCAAGGCGCGGCAAGCCACCAGTCGTGCACGTCAAATTGAAAAAATAAAATTGGAAGATGTAAAGCCATCTAGTCGTCAGTACCCTTACATTCGATTTGACGTAGATGATAAAGATAAGCTCTATCGTCTAGCGTTGTCGGCACAAAGTATTTATAAACATTTTTCAGGTGCGACCAAACCTTTATTAGAAAAATTTAGTATTAATATCGAAGCTGGTGAGAAGATTGCCATCATTGGACCCAATGGAATTGGCAAGACTACTTTATTACGTTGCTTAATCGGTGACCTTGCTCTTGATGCGGGAGAAATAAAGTTAGCAGACAAAGTATGTTTGGGTTATTTTGCACAAGATCATGCGGTTGATTTCGAAACAGATATGCCTCTTACTGACTGGATGGCACAGTGGAGACGCGAGTATGATGATGATCAAGCAGTGCGTAGTATTCTTGGAAGACTATTATTTTCAGGTGATGAGGTAAAGAAATCAGTCAAAGTAATCTCCGGAGGAGAGCAAGGGCGAATGTTATTTGGCAAACTCATGTTAAGAAAATCTAATGTATTATTAATGGACGAGCCAACCAATCACCTTGATATGGAATCTATCGAATCATTAAATAGCGCACTAGAAAAATATACTGGCACGCTGATCTTTGTTTCGCACGATCGGGAATTCGTGTCATCCTTGGCAACGCGTATCATTGAGATGAAATCTGATGGAATTACTGATTTTAAAGGAAATTATGAGGAGTATTTACAAACTCAAGATATCAGATAAAAATTATTCTAACTTATAAAGATAGGTCATTGTAAAGCACGTCGATATTTTTCTCGGGCAAGAAAAAATTGGTACAAATTGCTAATGTGTTGATTTAAAAAAAATTTTAGCGTGAAGAGTGGTTAGCAGCAGGTAACATTGTGCGATAGTATTCCCAGTCAAAATATGGGCCAGGGTCTGTTTTTCGTCCGGGGGCAATGTCAGAATGGCCTGTAATATCTTCGATTGGATAGGTCTCACGTAGCGCTAATGTAACCGCAATCAGTGATGCATACTGTTTAGCGGTAAAAAGTTCTTTATCATTGCCCTCTAATTCCACGCCAATAGAAAAATCGTTACAACATGCCTTACCCTGCCAATATGAAACTCCTGCATGCCAGGCGCGCTTTTTACAAGAAACAAACTGTATAGTTTCCCCGTCCCGACGAATAAAGAAATGTGCAGAGACGCGTACTGCAGAAAGAATTTGAAAAGAAGAATCCACTTTCGGATCCAGTTGATTGGTAAATAAGTCAATTACCTCGTTACCGCCAAATTTATCTGGCGGTAAACTAATGTAATGAATCACCAGTAAATTTATTAAGCTCCCTGCTGGTCGCTCGTCGCAATTGGGAGAAGAGATAAGGCGTATGTTCCCAATGTAACCTTCTGTATTAATTTTCATTAGTTTATTTTTTCGTGAAAAATAATTAATTTTAATCGTACGCTCTCAGAAAAATTTCTTAATATGAGGCCTGAGTTAGGTCATATAATGGCACATGTTAAATATACTTACTTTTATGTTACGGTGTCGACCAAGGGAATCATTCTCAAAAAATTTTAACAACAATACAGAATTATCTCATTGCACCGAGAATAATGTAACTCTTTAGCGCCCACGCTAAGATAAGTATATTCGTAAATTTTTATATATTCTTCCATGCTACCTACCTAATACTCAATAATGACAGATTCTGAGCGCTCCCCTATCAAAATTCTCCTTAGTGCTGCACTACCAACCATGTCGCCCTTATGGTTTACACAAATTGAATCGCGGCTAAATGTTGAAGAGAAGGTAATCGCTTGGTTAGAAACTGATCTTGACCATCAATTACGTTTTTCTCAAGGCCTCGTTATTCTCACTAATCAACGTTTATTCTCTAAGGTATCGATAAATGCCTCTTGGGAGAATTGGGACTGTCGACAACAAGATCTGACATTAATACGCCGAGATTATTCTGGTGCAGGAAATCTTGAACTTATTGACGCAAATTCATTGCTTGTTAATTGGCGCTATACAATTGGAAAAGATATTGCTGCCGGATATTTAATCAAACAGTTTATGCGGCACTATAAATCAGGGTCCGCAGAGGAAAAATATCTGCGCGCGACACAAATTTTATGTCCGAAGTGCAAAACACTTTTACCGGTCGATCAGGAAAAATGTTCGATATGTATAAAAAATATTGATGCGCGGCCTTCTGTATGGATATTATTTCGTCTTTGGCGCTTTGCTAGGCCTTATAAATGGCGTTTATTAACTGGTTTTTTACTGACGTTAGGGAGTACAGCGGCAACATTGGTGCCCCCTTATTTGGCCATGCCTCTCATGGACAATGTGCTGATTCCTTATCAAAATGGAAAATCAATAGATATAAGTCTGGTAACGTTCTATCTCTCTGGTTTATTAGGTGCAGCAATTATTGCTTGGGCATTAGGATGGGCGCGCACATATACTCTGGCATTAGTTTCAGAACGAATTGGCGCCGATCTAAGAACCGCTACTTACAAGCATCTTCTTAAACTTTCGCAAGAGTATTTTGGTGGGAAACGTACCGGCGATTTAATAGCTAGGATCGGCTCAGAGACGGATCGCATTAATATTTTTATCTCATTACATCTGCTTGATTTTGCTACTGATGTATTAATGATAATTATGACCACAGGAATTTTGATCTCAATTAATCCTTGGCTAGCACTTATAACTTTGCTCCCATTACCGGTTATTGCCTGGTTGATTCATATCATACGTGACAAATTACGTACTGGTTTCGAGAAAGTGGATCGTATCTGGGCTGAGGTGACAAATGTTCTATCTGACACCATTCCTGGTATACGTGTAGTCAAGGCTTTCGCACAAGAAGAGCGTGAAGCGGAACGTTTTTATACAGCAAATCAGCACAATTTAGAAATCAATAACCGAGTAAATAAAGTATGGTCATTATTTATTCCAAGTGTAACATTCCTCACTGAAATTGGATTGCTCGTAGTGTGGATCTTTGGCATTTGGCAAGTATCAAATAACGCGATCACTGTTGGAGTGCTCACTGCTTTCTTAGCTTATATAAGTCGCTTTTATTTACGGCTCGATTCAATGAGTCGAATTGTTTCTGTGACACAAAAATCAGCTGCTGGAGCTAAACGTATTTTTGATATTCTTGACCACGTTTCAAGTGTTCCAGAACCAATAAATCCAGTGCATTTGCCCGCTATTAAAGGTCGCATTGAATTATGTAACGTTAGTTTTCGGTATGGTACACGTAGCGTGGTGCGTAATATTAATCTTGTCATTGAGCCCGGAGAAATGATCGGTTTAATTGGTCACAGCGGTTCTGGTAAAAGCACGCTGGTCAACTTAATCTGTCGCTTCTATGACGTCACTGAGGGCGCAATTCTGATTGATGGGATTGATATTCGTTCATTACCAGTAGCCACGTACCGTAAGCATATTGGACTTGTTCTTCAAGAATCTTTTCTTTTTTTTGGTACGATTGCTGAAAATATCTCTTATGGAAGACCTGGTGCAACACGCGAAGATATTATTGCCGCAGCTCGCTCTGCCCATGCTCACGAATTTATTCTGCGTTTACGGCATGGTTATGATTCGCTAGTTGGCGAACGTGGGCAAGCACTTTCTGGTGGTGAAAGACAGAGAATCTCAATCGCTCGCGCGCTACTGATCAATCCACATATCTTAATCCTTGATGAGGCAACTTCTTCGGTAGATACAACCACTGAAAAAGAAATTCAAAAAGCGCTTGATAATCTTGTAAGAGGCCGCACAACTATTGCTATCGCACACCGTCTATCCACATTACAGAACGCCAATCGTCTAATTGTACTTGACCGTGGCAATATTGTTGAAATTGGCAGCCATCAGGAATTGATGGCACGTAAAAACCATTACCATCGTCTTTATGAGGCTCAGATGCGTAACATTGATACCGAGGGAGAATTAGTGGGCTTAAACGTTGCGCATAAGATTGTAGGGGATCAAAAATGATTCAAGAATTTAATTACCATCTAAATCGCGATGTATTTGGTAAATTGCTGTGCACTAATTTAGATGATCAATCCCAGAAAAGTGTCGTACCAATACGCACCTTTCCAATTACGGCACCGAATGAAGGCATTTCACTTATTGATTCACAAGGTCACGAACTTGTTTGGATTAACAATCTAGGCGAGCTATCAAATGAGTTACGTATTTTAATTGAAGAGGAGCTCGCTAACCGGGAATTTATGCCGGAAATTAAATATATCTATGAAGTTTCAAATCTTACAACACCGAATGTCTGGCAGGTAGAGACCGATCTAGGCAAAACATCATTCATTCTCAAAGGTGAGGAAGATATTCGTCATCTCACTTCAATGACTCTTGTAATTACTGATAGTCACGGTATCTGTCTTCTGATCCGCAATCGCTCTGCACTTGATTCCCATAGTCGCAAGATTCTTGATCACTTCCTTTGACTGGAAAATTTACTGTCTTTATTTGTCGAAAAATTTCTTGCGTTTCATCGTTCTCTTTTTCTTAGTTAATTTATTTAATGAGCTATAGTATTTACATAGATCATTACTCAAATTCTCCTATAAAAGTTATAATAAGAAGATAAATTTAATCAACTTGAACGTTAAATATAACTATCTAACTTTACTATAAACCCCTTAATTTATTTTCACTAGGTCTATTTACCCGTCTGTTTCGCGTACAATGTTATCTCATGACAGTTTCCGCTAATATTACCTCCGTTAATAAAGGAGGAATAACCTTTATTGATATTCGGCATCTAAATGGTCCCAATATCTGGACTTATTACCCTGTTCTTGAAGCAATTGTTGATATTGGTGCGCTGGAGGAATTTCCATCTAATATTATCCCGGGATTCTATCAGCGTCTCTCCTCTTGGATTCCTTCTCTAATTGAGCACCGCTGTAGCTATGAAGAACGTGGTGGCTTCTTACGACGCGTTAAAGACGGTACTTGGCCAGGTCACATCTTAGAACATATTACTCTTGAATTACAAAATCTAGCTGGCATGCCTGGGGGGTTTGGCAAAGCTCGAGAAACTCCATTGCGTGGAGTCTACAAGGTCATTGTTAGTGCATGGCATAAAGATATTACATACAGTGCTCTATTTGCTGCCCGTGAATTAATTTTAGCGGCAATGGAGCCACATCAACCGTATGACGTTGATGCGGCTGTTGGACAGTTGCGAAGCCTAGTTGAGAAACTCTGGTTAGGACCCTCTACAGCATGTATTGTTGATGCTGCCATGAATCGCAATATTCCCGCAATTCGTCTTCTTGGGGAAGGCAATCTTGTTCAACTCGGTTATGGTGCTCTTAGTCAACGTATCTGGACAGCTGAAACTGAACGAACTCCGGCAATAGCCGAGAATATTTCACGTGATAAAAACTTAACTAAAACGTTACTTCGAGCTTGCGGTCTTCCTGTTCCGAAAGGTGACGTCGCCAATAGCATCGAAGATGCCTGGGAAATCGCACAAAATATTGGTTTACCAGTTGTTGTCAAGCCCACTGATGGCAACCATGGACGCGGTGTCTTTATTGGATTAACCACAAAAGAAGAGGTTGAGGAATCTTATCGCATAGCATCTGAAGAAGGTAGTCATGTGTTAATTGAGGGCTATATTCCAGGTACCGAACATCGTCTACTAATTGTTGGTGGGGAATTGGTGGCTGCTAATCGAGGTGATTCAGTATCGATCATTGGAGACGGCATATCCACGATTACTGAGCTGATTAACTGTCAAATTAACGCTGACCCACGTCGTGGCACAACTGAAAATCACCCGCTCAATACAATCTATTTGGATAGTGCCGTACAAATAGAAATTACCCGTCAGGGACTCAACGGTGACTCAGTGCCCCCATTCGGTCTAGAAGTCTTAATTCAGCGTAATGGTAATCACGCCCTTGATGTTACTGACTTAGTGCATCCAAGTATTGCTAAATCCGCTTCATTAGCTGCTCGTATTGTTGGTCTAGATATTGCCGGAATTGATCTTGTTGTAAGTGATATTTCGCATCCACTCAGCCAACAAGGAGGGGCCATTGTTGAAGTTAATGCTGGCCCCAGTTTGCTGATGCACATTAAACCCGCTATTGGCCAGGTGCGGCCTGTTGGCCAAGCAATTCTTAATCATCTATTCGGAAAGGATAATGATGGTCGTATTCCAATTGTGGGTATCAGCGGTAGCCATGGCAAAACTACGGTAGCACGACTTGTTGCCCAGTTACTCGTTCTTTCTGGAAAATATACCGGATTAGCTTGTAGCAACGGGCTTTATCTTAATCATAGGCAAATTTGTAGAAGCAATAGCGCTACATGGGATGCGGCCGAACGTATCTTAATGAATAGATTGGTTGAGGTTGCTGTTTTTGAAAATGATGGCAAAGCTATCCTTAGCGAGGGATTGGCTTATGATCGCTGTACAGTAGGCGTCATCACTAATATTGATAAAACCCATGAACACTATGGTCTTTACGACATTAAAACTCCTAGACACATTTTTAATGTATTACGCACCCAAGTGGATATCGTATTGCCGTCAGGTTTCGCTGTACTCAATGCCAGAGAACCAATGCTTGTTGAGATGGCTACGCTGTGTGATGGTGAAGTCATTTACTTCGCTCTTGATCCAGAATTACCAAGTATCGTTGAACATCGTGCACAAAATGGTCGCACGGTATTAATTAGCAATCATAAGATTATACTCGCCACGGGCTCCATAGAAATCACAGTAGCAGAATTGGTAGAGTCTGCTTTAATAGAAGAAAAGGCAATTCTAGAGGTTGAGAATATCCTCACTGCAATAGCAGTTACTTGGGCGCTTGGTATTAATCTTGATCTCATCTGTAAAGAGATTCAAACTTTTTCTACCATCAAATCAAGTTAAATTAATGGCATGCATTAGAATTTTGTATGTTTAATTATAAATTAATAATAAATTTTTTATGAAAATATCAAATATTCGAGCCTTGCGTGGTCCCAATTTATGGAGTCAAAATACAGCTATAAAAGCTATCATTTCCTGTAGTGATAATGAATGCAATATTGACAAGATATCGAATTTAGAAACTAGACTACATGGGTATTTTCCAAAAATTTTAATGACCCAGTCGCTTGATCACCCAACAAAATTAAGCATAGCCCATGTGATTTCATGCACTACACTTGCCCTACAAACTAGAATTGGCTGTCAGATTACTTTTAATTATGCTATGCAGATATTGCAAACCGACGCCTATCAGATTGTCGTCGAGTATAGCGAAGAAGAGGTTGGCCGACTTGCACTTCAATTGTCAATCACCCTGTGTTTTGCACTTATCAACAATACCCCATTTAATTTGACCGAAGCACTTGATCAACTACGCGAACTCAACGAAAATGTGCGCTTAGGTCCCAGTACCAGTGCTATTGTTCATGCTGCTATTGCACGCGATATTCCCTATCACAGACTAACAACAGGTAGTATGGTGCAACTTGGTTGGGGTAGTCGACAACGTCGCATACAAGCTGCAGAAACTGATCTAACCAGTGTTGTTTCCGAATCTATTGTACAAAATAAAGAGTTGACTAGAACTCTGTTATCTTCAGCTGGCATCCCTGTTCCGTTAGGCAGAGCAGTATTAAATGCAGAAGATGCTTGGCTGGCTGCCTGTGAAATTGGCGGCTCAGTTGTCATAAAACCACGAGATGGAAATCAAGGCAAAGGTATCGGTGTAAACCTCACTAATCGCAAACAGGTTGAAGAAGCTTATACGGTAGCAGTTAAAATCAGCGCTGTAGTTTTGGTCGAAAGCTATATTTCAGGCAAAGATTATCGCATGCTAGTAATTGGGAATAAATTAATTGCAGCTGCACAACGTACTCCGCCAAGAATACTTGGTGATGGCATACATAATATTTCTCAGTTGGTAGAAGAAATTAATACTGATCCACTGCGTGGCGAAGGTCACGCTAATTCGTTAACAAAGATCCGTCTCGATGAAATTGCTATTGCTCATCTAGCAACTCAGGGCTTGGTAATTGAATCTATACCAACTAAAGGTACGTATATTACCTTGCGTAATAATGCCAATCTCTCAACTGGTGGCACAGCCACCGATGTAACTGATGAGGTTCATCCAGAATTTTCTATGCGCATGATAGAAGCTGCGAAAATCACCGGTCTTGATATCTGCGGCATTGATGTTATTTGTGATAACGTGCTACACCCATTAGAAGAAAAAAATGGCGGCGTTATTGAAGTAAATGCTGCGCCTGGTCTGAGAATGCACTTGCAACCGTCTTTTGGAAAAGGACGCGCAGTTGGCGATGCAATCATTGCCAGTATGTTTGCCGAGGGAAATAATGCGCGCATTCCAATTATTGCAGTAACAGGAACGAATGGGAAGACCACTACTGTTCGTCTAATTGCCAATATTCTTCATAATACTAATCTACGTGTGGGCATGACATGCACTGACGGTTCTTATGTTGAGGGTCAGCGCATAGATACTGGGGACTGCAGTGGCCCCAAAAGCGCAAAAAATATTCTCTTTCATCCTGACGTCGATATCGCTGTGTTTGAAACAGCTAGGGGTGGTTTATTACGAGAAGGATTAGGTTTTGACCGCTGTCAGGTTGCAGTAGTTACTAACATAGGAGAGGGGGATCACCTTGGTCTTTCTCATATCAGTACAGTTAAAGATCTAGCTGCAATCAAACGTATCGTTGTGCAAAATGTGACCCCAGAAACTGGTATAGCAGTACTTAATGCAAGCGATCCCATAGTGGTAGACATGGCCAAAAATTGCCCTGGTTTAGTTACTTTTTTCTCTCATGATCTTAACAACCCACTCATTGCCCTGCAACGTAAACAAAAAAAGCAAGTTGTATATCTTGATGGCAGCGCAATCGTTGCTTTTAAAAATGGTGTTGAGCATCGAATATCGCTCACTGAAATTCCGGTAACGAAAAATGGCGCTATCGATTTTCAAGTTGAGAATGTCATGGCAACCATTGCGGCTACTTTAGCGCTTGATCTTAGTTGGAAAACTATTTGTCTTGGTCTGACTAGTTTTGTCAATGATGCACAGACTATGCCAGGTCGATTTAATCTCTTCAGTCATCGCGGCGCTACCCTTGTTGCTGACTATGGCCACAATCCAGATGCTATGCGTGCACTTGTATGCGCTATCAACAACATGCCATCTAAGTGGCGCTCAGTTGTCATCAGCGCTGCCGGTGACAGACGTGACGAGGATATTCGTCAACAAACTAAAATTCTTGGGGATGCCTTCGATAAAGTTGTAATTTATCAGGATCAATGTCAACGTGGTCGAGCTGATGGAGAGGTGCTTAATCTATTGCGGCAAGGCTTAAAAAATGCCAAACGCACTAGCAAAGTTAGTGAGGTTTACGGTGAGTTAGCGGCTATTGATAATGCCTTCTCTAATTTAAAAAAAGATGAGTTATGCCTCATTCTCATTGATCAAGTTGAGGAGTCCCTCAGACATATTACTCAGCGGATTGCTGAAGGGTAATTCATTAAACTCTACAGCTATCAAATCAGGTGTCAATTGGACATATTCTCTTCACTGAATCGCACCAAAGTCTGACTATATTAAATACTTTTAATGATCCAAAATCTTGCAACGGATAACAATGCCGTTCCAAATTCTGTCAGTTTTTGGCAAGCCTTAGGTTTTTGGTTCAAACTAGGATTTATTAGCTTTGGTGGCCCTGCCGGACAAATAGCCATCATACATGAAGAGTTGGTGGTACGCAGACGCTGGATTTCAGAAAAACGTTTTCTGCATGCGCTCAATTACTGCATGGTTTTGCCGGGACCTGAGGCACAACAATTAGCTACCTACATTGGCTGGTTGATGCACAAGACGCCTGGCGGCATTGTGGCTGGAGTCTTATTTGTATTGCCATCATTTTTTATTTTGGTGGCTTTATCTTGGATTTACATCGCCTTTGGCGAGGTGTCCTTGGTCGCCGGATTGTTCTATGGTATTAAACCTGCTGTGACAGCTATTGTTGCGCAAGCGGCTCACCGCATTGGTTCGATGGCACTTAGAAACAATATTTTATGGGCTATTGCAGCTGCAAGTTTTGTTGCCAGTTTTGTGTTGAACCTGCCATTCCCAGTGATTGTTTTAGGAGCTGCGGCCATTGGGTTTTTTGGTGGTCGGTTAACGCCAGAGATATTCAAAACGAGGGGCGAGCACGGAACAGCTGAAAAATCGTTTAGCCTTGCTCTGATCGATGACCATACACCCACGCCAGAACATGCAATATTTCAGTGGAGTAGATTGGCACAAGTTGCACTGATTGGTGCTGTGCTGTGGATTACACCCATGGGATTGTTGGCACTCAACTTCGGCTGGGATAACACACTGACGCAGATGAGTTGGTTCTTTACCAAGGCGGCGTTACTGACTTTTGGTGGCGCCTACGCTGTGCTGCCCTATGTTTATCAAGGTGCTGTAGAGCAGTTTGGATGGACTACTGCGACGCAAATGATTGACGGATTGGCGCTTGGAGAAACAACGCCAGGACCCCTAATCATGGTGGTGACCTTTGTGGGCTTCATTGGTGGCTATGTCAAGGCACCGTTTGGTCCTGAGAGTTTGTTTCTGGCTGGCTTTATGGCGGCTACTTTGGTCACTTGGTTCACATTTTTACCCTCGTTTATCTTTATTTTGGCGGGAGGACCTTTGGTTGAGAGCACTCATAACGACCTAAAATTCGCTGCGCCATTAACTGCCATTACAGCTGCAGTGGTTGGTGTGGTTTTGAACCTAGCACTGTTTTTTGGTTACCACGTGCTTTGGCCCACTAGTTTTAGTGGTAATTTTGAATGGCCTTCTGCTTTAATTGCTTTAGCAGCTGCGCTGGCATTGTTCAAATACAAACGTAACGTGATTCATGTAATCGCTGTCAGTGGACTGGCCGGTATTAGCATTCAATGGCTCATGATTTGAAATCAATGCAAAGGTTACAGCTGGGAAGGATAAATGCCCCCCCTCTTGAGACCCCAGAAACTTTCAAATTATTAGTTGATGCCAATCTTAGCAGCGTGCATGGCCCTGATGCGACCGGTTGTTGTGAAAGTATTGGGGGGCGAGCTCAAAATCCCGGAACCGGTCTACGTTCTCTCAATACCAAGATAGAAATACCTAGTTTTAATTGCGCATATATATTGTGTTATATTGAGATGTCTCTTGTCATTTTTTATAACGTTCACTTAATTTAAAAAAGGAATTTATGAAAACATTACTTGTAGCTGTTGCTATGTTATTTGCATTTACCGGTGCCGCATTAGCCAGTAATTGTCCAAATGAACTAAAAACAATTGATGCAAAATTGTCTGCGGTTAAATTAACTCCTGAAGAAATAATTAAAGTTAAAGCTTTGAGAAATAAAGGTGCGCAGGAACATATGGATGGCAAGCATGGAGACTCAATGAAGTCTTTTGCCGAAGCTAAAAAAATGCTAGGTATTTAGTACTTCTTATTTTAAGTCGCAAAATAAAGATATAACTTATATCAGCTTATCTTAAGTTATATCAAGACGTATCAATTTTGCCGGAGAGAAACCGCCATTATAGGAGTCTAATACAAGTTATTTAGTGTTAGAAGACTTTAATAACAAGACAGTTAGTAATTATCGCGTAATGTCACCGGGCTTTGACACTCCAAAGCGTTCCTACCTCATTTTTAAATATTGCTTGCTAATTTAAAATTATAAGAATATTATATTTATACGCCGATTTGATTCAGCTTGCAGGGCGTTTAATAAATACTGCTAAAGCGAGTGCAAACCCGTTTTAGCTAAAAGCTGATGCGGGTTTTTTGTTGTCCATCGTCCCGATTTAGCCTCAATTGCGGGGGACGTTAAATGAATACTGCTAAACGAGGCTTATTCCACCAAAGGAGTTAAGAGCATGACTACAATCACCTCTGCAGTTATCCCATCAAACCCAAGTTACACCCCACCCAGCTACTTCTTCCCTATGGACCTAGGCACGTATCTGCTTGCCACCGTTAAGGGAACTCAACGAAGGAGTAGCATTGAGAAATTGATAGCAGAAGGTAGGGTACTCCATGTCGAGGACTGGTTAGCTCACAGTTCATTAGACAATGACACCAGAGAACTCATCGGTAGATTCCATCCTGTTTTCATGGGTGGAGAGTATTTGCCAGACTTAAATGAAGGTGAGGTTGAGATCGCCAGAATTGAACTAGCCAGCACTACAGCTGACGTGATTAGTGTCCGTGCTACTAAACATAAATCTCGCATCTACTATTCTGTTCAAGATGAATATTCTACTAAGTTTAAGGTGAAGCCTGGGTGGTCTAAAACCCCTCTAACATGCGGTCAAATAATTAATCTAATTGAGACAGCCACTGACACAAAGTATGGAGAGCAGTCTCTCGGGCTGCGTAGCTTAGATGAGCTGTATCGCTTACATGATGTGGGCTTAGATACTTGTCGATCTTTTGTACGAATCACCTCAGCCTTCTATTCGGAACTTGAGACTTGCTATGAACAAGCAATTGAAGATTGGTATCAATGCTGTTTAGAAGAACTCTTGGTAGATGAAAAACAATAGAAATGGAAGTCTGTTAGGCTAAATTTGACAGCTTGAATGAAAGCATAGGAGAGCAAAATGAGTGTATTGAACAAAGGTCAACGATGTATCGTGATCGCTGGTTGCCCAAAGAACATTGGAATATTAGTCGAGGTA
>BJGV01000014.1:0-15198 GCA_014190895.1 Nitrosomonadaceae bacterium
TTTCTTCTCAGAAATGGTAGTGTCCAAGGTGGATTGTATCGAGCTAACATTACAGGGCCTTTTGCTTCTAAGTTTCTTTTTTTCATTTCCTCATTAAGTAAATTTAACATTTCAAGATATTTTTCTCTCCTTACTAACCCAGAGAAAGTAATAACTGCAAATTTTTCTGAAGGCATCTCTATAATTTTTACTTCTGTATTATTAGGCCTGGGAAGGGTTTCTTTTGTATATTTTTTTGGCATATTAAAACTAATAACCCAGTCTCTTTCCAATTCTTCTAATAGAACCAGCCCCGTCATATCAATTTTTTCTGAAGTACCGCGACTGATTACTGGCGCTGTCATATCAATTTTTTCCGAGCCGTCATTCGTTTTATTGTTTCCAAAAATAAAATTAGCTAATAAACGAAATCCTTTATTAGATGCAATCTCAAATGTTCCGCTAACAACGACTTGAGCAATTAATCTAGGCTGATACTCTCTAATTTCAAATGAATCTTTTTTTTCAATGCTTATAAATTCCGTTTCTTCAATAGCCATAGCAGTAAAACTTGTTATAAAAAGAATGGATGCTATAAAAATATTTATTCGCACAGTGATTATCCATCTAAAGTTATTTAATATCTCTTTTTAATAAAAAATGAAGTGACGTGCTTCTGCAATATTTCCTTCAATCACGATAACTTTTCTTGTCATACTTTATTTGCCAGTCAGTATGTATTTTTCTAAGACATCAATTTCTTTCATTGTGCCTAAGACCACAAGAATGTCCCCCTTAGATAAAATAATATCATCTCTTGGCTTTATATCTTCCAACATGTTAGGCCGTCTTAAATATTTAAGCTCTACATTAAACATAGTGAATGGAATTTGAATAAGCTTCCATGAATAAACATGTGATTTTGGATGGATTTCAATCGTATGAAGTTTCAATTGTGCTTCTTTCGCTTCTGTTTCAGCATCTGACATGCCACTAAAATAACCTTTAAATAATTTATACCGCTCTTTTCTAAAAGAACGAATGCGCTTTACAACTCGATTCAGAGGAACGCCTAAAATAATAAGCGCATGAGAAGCCAGCATTAGACTACCCTCTAGAGTTTCCGGAACAACTTCGCTTGCACCCGCACTCCTTATATCATCCATATAAGTATCATCTCGGGTTCTTACAATTACAGGTATATCTTTACATGTGTCTTGAATGACATTAAGTAATTTCATGCAAGATTTTAGATTTGTATAAGTAATAACAAGCATTTTTGCAGTTTTAATACCAGCAGCTTCCAAGACAACTCTTCGACTTGCGTCACCATACATCACATGTTCTCCACCAGCTGATGCCTCACTTACCCGACTCGGATCAATATCAATCGCAATAAAAGAGATATTTTCTTCTTTTAAAAAACGAGCTAAATACTGTCCACTTCTTCCATAACCACATAAAATTACATGGCCTTTTAAACTTTGCCCCGTAGACTCAATTGCCTGAATCATATCGGCACTGTTACGACTATAACTTTTTGATAAATAACGTGCTATACGGCCATTATATTGAATAATAAATGGGGCCAAAATCATTGAAAATAATGAAGCGGCTAAAATAACTTGAAATTCGTTAGCTCCAATTAAATTTTCGTTTCTAGCCAGGGATAAAATCACAAAACTAAACTCCCCCGCCTGCGCCAAAATAAGCCCCGTTCTGATGCCGACTCCAATTTCATAATTAAATAATCGTGTAAGAAGTGAAATCACAAAGGCTTTAAATAAAATAAACCCGAAAGTAATTAAAATGACATAACTAATATTCGAAGCAATTTCGTTGATATTAAGTAACATGCCAATACTAATAAAAAAAAGACCCAATAATAGATCTCTAAAAGCTGCGATATCTGATTCGACTTGATAGCGATAACGCGTTTCAGAGATGAGCATGCCAGCCATAAATGCTCCAATACTATAAGATAACCCAGCCATTTTTGTGGCAAAGGAGAATAGAAGTGTAATCATCAATACATTCATAATAAATAATTCACGCGACCTCTGATTTGCTACTACGGAAAACCAAAAACTTATTACAGGCTTTCCAAATTTAAAAAGAATAAAAAATAAAAAAATGATTTTTAAAAGTGACATCAAAAATACACTGCTCCAATCATTTGTTGAAACCCCAAGTGCCGGGATTAATATTAAAATCGGAATAACAACTATATCTTGAAAGATTAAAATACCTATAGCCAATCGACCATGTCTTGAATCTAAGTCAATGCGCTGCATTAAAATTTTTGAAACAATGGCTGTTGATGACATAGTAAACGCACTACCAATTACAAATGCTGAAGTTAAATCAAGCCCTGACCACAATGCAAGGCCCATAGAAGTAAGTAAAGTTATAAGAACCTGTGCCCCACCTAAACCAAAAAGGATATTTCTCATCGAATGAAGTTTAGGCAAACTAAATTCAAGTCCAATACTAAACATCAAAAATACAATACCAAATTCAGCAACATGTCGACTAGATTCCGAATCAGGCAGCACTCCAATGCAATGAGGCCCCAAAATTAAACCTACAGTAAAATACGCAATAATTGCCGGTAATTTCAAGTATCGGAATAGCCACACTAAAAAAACTGAGCTTATAAGTAAAGCAAGGACCAAGGGCAGAGAGTCAAGCATTCGTTTATCCAAAATTAATCAATAATTTTCAAACTTAAGGCGCATATTTACATGGTTATTATAAAGTGAACCCTCCGTCAAGATAATAATATACCAAGTTATGGTTATTTAATGAGTGAGATAAGAGGATTCAAGGTTCACATTCTAATGAGGTTGATTAGTGGCTTAGCTAAGGAGTAGTGCAAAGCCTTTGTGCAGTGATGCCACAGTTAACGAGAACTTATTTCTGATTAAAAAGTCTAACAAATACAGGCTAGGAAATTTTCTGGTCTGCAGAAGTTTTTCTTTAAACAGTAACGGAGATGTTCATGAATATTTTCGCTGGCTGGACTGAGAGAATGGCAACTGAAATTAGACGGGTAAACAGCCGGTGGGTATTCTTGAATGTCTCCATCTTCCAGGAGATAATCATGGAAATGTATATTCTTATCGCAGGTATCGTTGGTGTCGCACTTTGGTATTTCACAACAAACACAGGCCGCCCCTCTTGATGAGCCTGAAATTTCTAAAATGACTATAACAAGGAGGGCTCCCTAACTTTTGTCTACCTCTAATCAGTGCTAATGAACCAATTAGTCGATGCCCTAGAGACCGCTCTAACCGTCCATTGTATTGGCTTGTTTGCTTTTTTTATAGCAGCTCTTCATTCCTCACTAACCCTTTGCTCCATAACAGACATCAGAGCATATTGAAATTGAGATGTTAACCATCAAGTAATTAAATAAAAGCGCTATGATGAAAAGAACATTACTTAAGATACATCACAGTCTAACCATGCTCACTCTCAAAAAATTATTACTTACTATCAGCATGGGCTGCTTAATGACTGCTGTTAATGCAGGGCCAATGGATGACGCTCGGACTGCTTACAACAAGGGTGATTATAAAGAAGCGCTCGGAATATGGAGACCACTAGCAGATCAAGGGGATGTAGATGCGCAATATAACATTGGTTTGATGTATGAGGTTACTCAGAATTACAAAGAAGCAGTGAAGTGGTACAGGTTAGCTGCTGTACAGGGGAATGAAGAGGCGCGATACAACATTGGTGTACTGTATGCCCAAGGTCATGGGGTGACTCAGAATTACAAAGAAGCAGTGAAGTGGCTCAGGTTAGCTGCAGAGCAAGGGGATGCAAAAGCGCAATACAACATTGGTGTACTGTATGCCCAAGGTCATGGGGTTACTCAGAATTACAAAGAAGCAGTGAAGTGGTACAGGTTAGCTGCAGTACAGGAAGATGCAGTCGCGCAATACAGCATTGGTGTGATGTATCACAACGGTCAGGGAGTTACTAAGGATTACATTCGCGCCCATATGTGGTACAACTTATCGAGTTTATCGGGCTATGCTAATGGGACTAAAGATCGTGACCTTCTTGCAAAGGAAATGACTCCCCAACAGATAGAAAAAGCACAAAATATGGCAAGAGAATGCGAGGCAAAAGACTTTAAGGAGTGTTGATTAGATGGATGGAGGTGGCGCTAAATTGACAGCAGGCCAGGTATGAGGGTTAGTGTTGATAAAGACTATGATTCCCCTGTATATTTGACGAAAAAATGATTACTTCACCCCTGCTTGAGTCTTATGAATCAGCTGATTACCATGTAGATGCTTCACCTTCATTTATCCTAAAAATTGGTATACATAGTCCTGAGTTAGAAAGCATATATAAAACATCTCATAAACATACTGCAGCATTTATTACTGCTTTTAACCCATGCAGCCAAGAACTATCAAATCAAGAAAATAAAGATCGCAATCATAAGTTAGAAAACTTAATAGAGTCACTTCATGTTGATTACATTCACGGAGAAGGTAAATGTGGTCATGAAGATTGGGATGGAGAAGAGAGTTTTTTAATCTTTGGTATTAGTGAAAAAAAAGCATCTGAGATAGGTAAAGAGTTTAAACAGAATGCAATTGTTTGGTGTGACAAAGATGCAATACCTCAATTATTATTACTGAAATAAACAACCAATCCTTTCCCTTGAGCCAGGTAAGGGTGTAATTAATCTGACCATGACTTTATCTAATACTTGCTCCTTATAGGAAGCAGCAGAAAGAGGTATCCATGTCGAGTAATTCAAAAACAATATCACGCACATTCCAGCTCTTGGTAGTTGGTAGTGTAATAATTGTGTTTATATTTGTTGGGGCCTACCTGCGTGTGAGCTCTCAAGGAGACTCATCTCAGACCTATCCAAAAGGCTTTCGTGGTGGGGCCTGTACCATAGAAGCGGAATCACTGACTGTTGGATATTCGGGATACTTTCTTCCGAAAGACTATGAGGTTCCCAAGGATGCAATGAGTACACCATTCGTACCGACCTTATGCGGCAAGGTTCCTGGTCCTGGAAATCTTAATGTAACTATTGATTTGCTGTACCCGACCCAGTCACGTCGCATTCCATTCTCATTACGGCTGACACAAATAGAAAAAGACCATACCGAAAAGGAGTTAATATCAGTACCTGCTAAGGTATATTCATCCGGGGTTATTACCCAAGCATTTATGCTGAAAGAGTATGGAAATTATATTCTGGAGCTGGATGGTCCAGACTCCACCGGTAAGAGTATCGGAATCAGAATCCCTATCAAGGTTGGTTCCGACTGGAAAGAGGATATGATGAATTATTTGCCTACATTCTCGAGAGGATCTCACCATTAAAGATTCGGGCTGCGAGGCGCGTTTAGAATCGACTGAGTGATACCCCTCCCGCTCCGTCTCTCAGCAAGGTGACCCCAATCATTTATCACCTGACGAGAAATCTTGAGACTGATCGATCAATTCCTAACTTTCGCTAAACACCCTTGCCGATTCTGGTCTCTAAAATTTAAATCAAATAACTCCCTCTTGGCGAAACACAGCATGATAGATTCCATTGAGTACTCATTTGAACTGATACCTAGTGACTGTCTAGATAAATTGACACGAGAAATTATGGTGCGAGAGTTATTCTGTTTCGAGTCAGCCTCATCAGTTGAAAACTGGACGGCCATTGACGATACCGTTATGGGAGGGGTCTCTCATAGTCACCTTCGATATAATACCTCAGGGTATTCGGTGTTCGAGGGTCTTGTCTCTCTGGAACAGAATGGGGGATTCGCCTCGGTCCGCTCATGCTCTCTGGATCTAACATCTCCAGGAGCCGTTTCTTGCGTGATCGAGGTATACGGAGATGGCAAGAGATATAAGCTCAATCTTGTCACAGATAATTCGTTCGATGGGGTCAAGTATCAATCAGCATTCGATGCTCCAAAAAACCAATGGACCTTAATCAAAATACCGCTCTCGTTATTCCAACCAAACTTCAGAGGTCGATTGGTGCCTGGTTCCCCGCTACTTGATCCGACTCATTTAAGACAGATCGGACTGATGATCGCCGACCGTCAGGCCGGACCCTTCAGACTAGCAATACGATATATCAAAATGATTTGATTTATCCCTCGATGATCGGGATCGTTTAAACAGAAGAGAATATCGTATCACTCAAGATTAATGCCCACCACCCCTCACGCGATATTTGAATCAGTTGTTCCACAATTCCTCAAGAAATCATAAGTTTGATCGCAGCAAATCCTTTTTCTTGTTGGATTAGAATCATCCCCCTTCTGGGGTAAATATAACCATTCCATGTCTGCCACGGGTAAACAAGACACGATAAGAATTTATTTGACTTGAATTAACTTTACTTGACTTATATAAAAGATATAACTATCCTTTTATCTTGTAACAAGGAAGAGATCACTGTCAAACGATACATTAATTAATATTAAAATTTCTATGTACAAAATTTAATTTAATTAGTGCATATAAATCAATATATTAAATTATAAAACTAAGGTAAATTATCATGAAAAAAAATTTCTTTTTAACTGGATTAATCGCAGTAATTATAGGCTTTATGGGAATAAATTTAGGGGGGCCCGTTATAGTAGCTATCTCAATCATTACAGGATTTATGGGAATTTGTTTTCTGATATTGAGCGGGATATTCTACATACACATGCTTTAAATATTGACCAAATCATTCGATAGAAAGACAGGGTGTTTCCATGTTACAATCCTTCAGCATATCCGGATATTACCATCGATATATCTTTTTGAGCGCCAGAAAAGCACCGTCTCGTAATCCGTTAAAAATTGTAGAGATAAAGGAAACTCAATGATTCTATCCCGCACTAGTCAGTACGCCATTCAGGCGCTTATTTATATGGCTATGCAGCCTCGTGATGAGGTGTTATTGAATCAAACCATTGCTAAAAACACGGGGGCGCCACCTAGTTATCTTGCCAAGGTGCTGCAAAGCTTGTGTAAAGGAAACTTAATTCATTCCTGTCGTGGCAAACAAGGTGGCTTCTCTCTAGGGGAAAATGGCAAAAAAATTACCTTGATAGAAATCGTTCTTATTACCGAGGGCCCAGAATTTACCAAACACTGCGTGCTTGGGTTGAAAATTTGTGATAATGAGAACCCCTGCCCTATGCATGTAAAGTGGGCCCCCATCAAACAAAACATCGTGGAACTGCTGGAAAATCAGACTCTAGATACTCTCGCTATTGCGGTAACAAGCGGAAAATATCAACTGGCCAATTTGCCTGCGGCCGTTTTTAATGAATTTGGATTATGTAAATGATCTCAGGAACAAGTTGTTGATCAAACGAATGCCATGGTAATTTCAATTAAAACGTTATAAAGAGGGAATTAGATGCCTAAATGCTTAGTAAAAACATGGGTGGTTAATATGGATAGCGACCTTAGAAAGAAAAGAATAATAATCCTTGTATTATTTGTCTGTATTATAGGTGTTTACTGCATTGCCTCGTCTTAATAAAACTACATGAAAGAGATTAATAATCCCTGGACAACCAGGGACATCCTCCCTAGCGAGGCGATTCAATCTTTGGAGAAGCAGATTGTCTGCCTCAGCCATACTTCCAGAACGCACCGGACCCCGATACATTCTGGTTATCTCTGGATGAAAGGCTTCGGTATGGTCTGGCCTATGGACAGGAAAATATTTCTTGGGCTGAAAATACAAAGCATTTGATTCTTGGAGATCTGCAAAAAATTCAAGACATAAATATTGAAATGACTAGGAAATCCCTCAATAAATGTCTGTCTCATTTTTCGGCCTAGTTGAATTTCGGCTGTATTCTCTCCTATCCTGCTGACAAATAAAAAAATAAGAGTGATGTGGGTATGAATAAAGTAATCGTTGCAGTATTGCTAGGGCTTAGTTTTTCTCTGGCAGCATTCGCACAAAGTGCGCCTTCAACAGCAGCGATCCGTGGAGAGTACATTATTAGGATTACAGGCTGTAATGGTTGTCATACGCCTAGCTATGCAGAAAAAGGCGGCAATATTCCAACTAGTCAATGACTGACTGGAAGTTCAATTGACTATAAAGGCCCCTGGGGAGTTACTTATCCTGCAAACTTACGTTTATTAATGCAGAATTTAACAGAAGACCAATGGGTTAATTTTGCAAAACATTTACAGACTGGGCATCCTATGCCTTAGTTTACCATGCAAATGATTTCCGAGTCAGATTTGCGTGATACCTATAAATTTATCAGGTCGTTAGGTCACGCTGGAGTACAGTCGCCGAATTTTATTCCGCCTGATGGTGAAATCAAAACTAAATATATTGATTTCGTGCCTGCCTCTGCTAAACATTAATCATGGACCACGTCTACTAGAAAATGAACCAAGGAATCTCGAAGTACTCTTATTTACCCGTATGGGCAATAAGAAACAATGATTTCTCGATTTGGTCTGATAGATTACTGACTCACAATTTTTCGGTACAGCTTCCGCACCGACCACCAGACAACAATCAATACGAAGGGAAGCGCCAGCGCAGCTGTGCTCTCTGCGCTCCAAGGCCAGCCTAATAGTTGTAAGCCTTTGGTCAGGTAGGCAATCAACCCAACGGCGTAATAGGTGATCGCTGCTACCGACAAGGTTTCCACTGCACTTTGGAGTTTGAGCTGCAGGCTTTGACGTTGATTCATGCTGGCCAGTAAAGCCTGATTATTTTGCTGTTGGTCGATCTCAACCCGGGTTCGTAGCAAACTGCTGATACGTGAGACCCTTTCAGACAAAGCATTTTGTCGACGCACTATCCATTCACAATTTTTACGGGCCGAACGCAATCGCCGGGTCATGAACTCACTGATAGTTTGTAAAGCACCAAGTTGTTGTTCAGCAATTTCATGTATTCGGTGATCGACCAACTCAAAATACGCTGTGCTAGCTGAAAACCGTGAATGGGTGGCAGCGTGATGGCTCTCGATCTGACCAGCAAGTTTAGTTAAACGATCAAGTAAAATTGCCTCGTCGTTGGTATGGGCGTTGCAAATCGACTGAGCCAATTTGGCCAGTTCGAATTCATAAGAATCTAATTCTGTGACAGCTTCCTGTGCAATGGACAGACCCAACAAAGCAGCCATGCGGTAAGTTTCGATCTCAATCAGGCGCTGTATTAGTCGGCCGAGCCGACGTGGCGGCACTTCATTCGTTAACACTAGAAAATGTGAATAACCATCTGGATGAATATTCAGGTCGGTGTAGACCTCAGCCTGGCCACGAGCCGCCAGGGATCCAATTAAATTATTTTCATGCAACATGCTTTTAATTAATGTTGATGAGGCTGTTTTGGTTTGTGGCAATGCCCATAGATGAAGAGCGGTCAAGCACAATCCGGGCAACTGCGTCAGCCAGTCCTGCGGCACGCCGTAAATCGCCGGCTCCGGCACCCCCACCTGAATTATTGGACGCAAGAAAGTCCAACTTACAAACTCGGTATGGAGCTCCCATCGAATTCGAAACGACCCAATATCCATGGAGACATGGGTTGATTTGGTGTCAGGTTGAGGCAGGTGATGGTCGCGCAAAAGGGTTGCTAAATGGATTCGACTGGCCTCGAGTTGTGTAGCGTCGCACACCATCACCACATGCGAAATTGCTAGAGGTGCACTCATCATCTCAGCCGGCCGGGCGTGAACTTCGTTGTGCAGAGTAACCCGTTGCGGATGATTTTTTTGTTGTAAGTAAGAATTAGCCATGATGATGGACACTGTACCAGCTCAACATTACACCGCTATGACAGCGGTAACGCTTGTAAGAAACAGATTGGTTAATCATCATACTATAGGATAGGTTCTAGAGTATATTAAGAGCACAGACATTAACTATCAGATGATTTAATGTGACTGTACCACCTGCACCTCGTACGCACTACTAAAACTCAGAATTACCCCATTGGACACCCAGAATTGATTGCGTAAAGCTAAATTGTTTTGATGCTACAATGTTTTTACATTTTACATCATGCTGTTTCTATCGATAAGATCAATGGCCTAAAGACTTCATTTACGGGAAATATATTGCCGATAATCTTCTTGTGCTTTTTCTTTATTTTCCCACGGAAAAACTATCCAATCCTCTGTTTTTTCTTCTTCTATAAAAAGAATGTTGCTTGCTCGACAAGAGCGCCGTTTCACCAATACCACTGCCGTTAAAAGGCCAAACTGCTGCCTCGCTTTATATATATTTTTTCCTTTATCCGCGATATCATCTATTAAAATAGTATGACTGTCTGGGTAATCAATCAAGGGGAGATTATATTTGTGAGACAACGCGACTGCAAATATTAAGCCTCCTCTTGGAAGGCCGTATAATGATTTTCCTTCTGGACGCTGAGATGCCATAACAGCCGCATCAAAATCATTCCATGAGTAATTTCGTATTTTCATCTAGAGTATGCGGTATGACATTTTCGAGTAACCTTAATTCTTTTTTGACTGGGGCTAATTTAATTTTTATAATTTAACGTAAAGTAGTTGTTCAGCTCAGACTCTCCTTCTCGGTTCCCAAGAATTATAATCCCTGTGCGAAAAGAGGATCTCTATCTAGGCTTAATCATTGCATTAATGAATAATTCGCTACCTGTAAGATCTAATAACCATTCTTGGATTCTGCTAAATTTTAGATTTGAAAAAAAATTCATATCCACATTAGCGAACTGTCTAATAAAAGGAAATATCGCTATATCAGCAAAAGAGACTCTACCTGATAATAAATATTGATTTAGGCTAAGCATATCTTCTAAAATTTTTATAAAAAAAAGGCAAGCATTTCCTAATTCATTTTTTGTTTTTAATGGGTAATTTGTAAAATATTTGTATTGGTCTAGATATAATTTAAATTCATTATCATTTCTGTAAATCAAGTCCATTCCGGTGCGTATTAAATATTTATTGGAATTTAAATGTTGCAAGGAATCCCCGTTTGAATATGCCCACATCATAATATCGATGCTCTCGTCAATCACCTGATTGTCAAGTCGTAGAACAGGCACTGTCCCCTTAGGACTGATAGCTATCATTTCATGCGGTTTATTTTTTAATGAGACCTCGTAGACATTAAAATCAATCCCTGAGTCAATCATTGCCATTCTTGCTCTCATGGCATAGGGACACCTTCGGTAGGAAAACAACAAAGGGGTGCCAATGTCCTTGTTTAGCGTATTCACATAGTTCATGAATTGAACGACAATCCCTAAAAATTAATCCTGAGGTTAAATAGAGGCGCTGTTAGGAAATTTAATGGTCGGCAGGGACGCTTTGCTGAAGTGTAATTTTAGGTGATGTATTTACTGCTGATCACAAGCCATTTTCCACAAGATTTCACCTGGGCTTCTAGGTGGAATTGAACGCGGCTCGCCCCTGTTTGAATTGCTGACAGCTGCCTGACCAGTGCCCATGTTACCTGAGAACCATGAATACCCCAGCATGGTTAAAGTCTCATTCTGACAGTCAAATTCTTGCTGAGATTTGGCAGATAAGTATTTATTTTCTGCAACTGCCTGTACTGTTTTAAAGTCAGCCATGCTCCACATTTGAACCTTATTGCCTATTTTAAGAATGGTAGAAGGGTCGGCATAAGTTGTGACAAGACGATCTTCTGTAACCTTAATCCAATCGGCCATTGCACTCATGCTAAGTACGTTTAATATTAAGACTGCCAATAATTTTTTATACATTTTATTTTTTAGCCTTCCTTGTTTTGTTGCGTTGTATTTTAGCTATCAATTAGAAATATTTTATCCAAAAATTTATTTCAATATGTTACGATTAAAGTATTGTCTCGATATAGATGAACCTGTCAAAACATTAAACGGACTATAAGTTTATCGAATTAGCGCCCGTAGCTCAGTTGGATAGAGTACTTGGCTTCGAACCAAGTGGTCGGCGATTCGAATTCGTCCGGGCGCACCAATATAAAAGGCTTACATTTTTACAACTGTAAGCCTTTTATAACCCTGGTGGTGTACTTTCACCGTTAGAGATAATTGCATCAATTTGCACCAAAGCATCCATAGAGATAGCTGAAACGCCAATTATTGTTCTTGCAGGAAGATCACTTTTGAAGAATGTTGTATAAACTTCGTTTACAGCATCAATATCCGCGATATTTTTAAGTTGGATATTTACTTTAACTATATCATCCATAACATGGGCGACACTTTCCACGATTGCCTTGATATTTTTTAGGCATTGCCTAGCCTGCTCTTTTACACCACCAGCTACGATTCCACCAGATTTAGGATCAATAGGTAATTGAGCTGCAATATGATTGTAATGAGAAAAAGCTACGGTCTGTGTGTACAGAGAACTTTTTGGCGCATTTTCTGTATTGTTTGCTCTTATGACGAGTCGATGCCTATCTTCAACAATTTGTGGGGGGGTGCCATCTCCGTGTGACACAACTGCATTAATTTGTATCAAAGCATCCATAGGTAAAGCTGAGGCTGCAATTATTGTCCGTGCAGGAACGTAGGCTGCGGTTCTAGCGACAGCTGAGTCTGGGAAAAATGTTGTATAAATTTCATTTACGGCCTCAATATCCGAGAGGTTTCTAAGGAAGATATTGATCTTAACAATATCGTCAAAAGGAACGTCGATA
The DNA here is from genome assembly GCA_014190895.1 of Nitrosomonadaceae bacterium. GTDB lineage: Bacteria > Pseudomonadota > Gammaproteobacteria > Burkholderiales > Nitrosomonadaceae > BJGV01. The sequence continues at coordinate 12,649 of BJGV01000014.1, forward strand.
CTTTCCAAAATTGCCTTGATATTTTTTAGGCATTGCCTAGCCTGCTCTTTTACACCACCAGCTACGATTCCACCAGATTTAGGATCAATAGGTAATTGAGCTGCAATATGATTGTAATGAGAAAAAGCTACGGTCTGTGTGTACAGAGAACTTTTTGGCGCATTTTCTGTGTTTCTTGCAATTTTTACAGGATAAGGCTCCGGATTTTTTTCAAATTTTACAGATTCATTCGCCGTGTTTTTTGCAACTTTCTCAGACTGTTTAAAACTCGAATGATCGAAAAAAAATTGACCGCCAATTCTCATCTGATCACGCATAGAGTTCCGTACCTGATAGTGATATGCCATCTCACGCATAAAATTCTGCACCCGATAATTCCTGTCATCCATGAGATCGCCAAGTTCTTGTGAAGGCGTACCTTCACCGTTTGAAATAACTGCATCAATTTGTACTAAAGCATCCATGGGTAAAGCTGCAACTGCAACCGTCATTCGTGTAAGAAGATAGCCTTGGAAAAATGTTGCATAAACTGCATCTACAGCGTCAATATCTGAGATATTCTTAAGGAATATATTGATATTAATAACATCGCTCATAACATGATCGACGCTTTCTACAATTGCTTTAATATTTGTTAAGCACTGCTTTGCCTGCTCTTTTACATCACCAGCTACAATTTCACCAGTTATAGGGTCTACAGGTAATTGAGCTGAGATATTATTGTAATGAGAAAAAGCTACAGTTTGTGTAGATACAGAACTTATTGGTGCATTTTCTGTGTTTCTTGAAAATTTGATGATATTGCCACTCATATCGAGACGTCTCCTTTTCATTCACATTTCAGTCAGGCCAGATACGTACCAAATATATTTTTTTCCAGAAAAGTTCTAGATCAGTAGGGTTCAGAAAATCTTGCTGATCTGCCAATTCAGTTATTGATGTGGGTTTTGGTATAGTTTTTGAAATTATCTTCTCAACCGTACGCATACTAACAGCTGATTTTGTGACTATCTTCTTAACCGGACGCACACTAACAGCTGATTTTATGGTTATCTTCTCATCTTTACTTGTACTAGCAGCTGATTTTGTAGTTGCATTCTTAGCTTTACGTGTACCGGCAGCTAATTTTGCAGCAAACATATTTTTACTCATGAAACTAGCACCTCATCAATAATATTATCAATCTCTTCAGATGCAATCCGTCCACGGAAACCAAGATCATAAACACTGCATCCTTCTAAAGCTGCTGTCCGGTAACTTGCACGGCGGCTTAGTTGATGACGCAATACAGGAATATTAATTTCCTGCAATGCCCCATCCATCCCTCGAGACATTGCACTTCTAGGTTCAATTTGATTGAGTACAACAAATGCTGATATGGTTGGATTTACTCGCCGCACCCGCTTTATTAATTCCTCAATACAAGTACTCGCCCATAAGTCCAGTGGTGATGGCAATAAAGGTATCAGCAGTATTTTAGAAATCTCCATTGCACTCATAGTAGAATCTGATTTAATCTCAGGCGGACAATCAATTACGATATAATCAAATTTGGCCTGTAATTGTTTTATCTGTTTTTTTATTTCACTCTTTGCCAGCACTACTCTAGCTGGAAACTTCCTCGGTGAATCAGAAAGATCTATCCACATAGTGGCTGATCTTTGTGGGTCTGCATCAACTACAATGCAGCTTCCCCGGCGCGTCAAACCAGCAGCCATGTTCATAGCCAAGGTTGTCTTACCGACCCCTCCTTTTTGGTTTGCAACTGTAATTACTTTTTTATTCATATGCTACAACCTAAACGGGATCAATTAGCTCATTTACACGTTGTGCAAATGCTTTATCCTCTTCACTTAGTACTTTGTCATTACTAGCGTATACGGTAACGTTTGCATAATCTGATCCAAAACTAATATCCGGATAATATTCTGCTTCCTTAGATAAGTCAGCCAGACGATCGAGAAAAATACGAAGATTGGTATAACTATCAAATTGAAGTCGTCTAAATAGACTGGGCGGCTGGCCTCTGCAAACCCAGAGCTGTTCTGTCTCCTTACCCATGACTGTCTCCTGATACATTAAAAATACAGCAAATATAATATAACATGAAATTTAAACGGAACCAGATAACTAAAATAATGCTGCAAAACTGAACCCATGATACTTTTTAGACTACAAATACATATCAGTTATCGATTCGGACAGCTTGCATGAGTCTTATAGCTGCTATTCAAATGATAGTTTGATAACTAACTACAAAAATACAAATTTTTTTGGTCGTATTTACCATTGGCAGTATCCGACCATATTAGTTTTGAGTTTTGGTTATACTACTGTCACATCCACCAATTACATTACCGGTGGTCTAACTATATCCGATGATTTAGTTGGTAATATCTGCTCTACTTCAGTATGCGGACGTGCAATAATGTGTGCGGCAGCTAAACCGTCGCCTACACGTTCACAAGCATCAGCACCGGCACGAACTGCCGCATTAACAGCACCTGTCTCTCCACGAACTAGAACCGTGACATAGCCACCGCCAACAAA
>BJGV01000014.1:15208-42918 GCA_014190895.1 Nitrosomonadaceae bacterium
GTCTCTCCACGAACTAGAACCGTGACATAGCCACCGCCAACAAACTGCCGGCTAATAAGACGAACCTCTGCGGCCTTGGTCATAGCATCAGCTGCCTCAATCGCCGGGACCAGACCACGTGTTTCTATCATTCCTAATGCTATTCCCATTTTTTCGCTTGCCATTTCTACCCCCTCACTTTCAAAGTTAAAATCATTAGATCAATTAATAATTACTATAAATCTTGGCATAAATACCAGAATGCTTATTTCTTACTAAATCTACCAATCTTCTTCGCTCCAATGATCAATGATTCCGCCAATAGTAAGATCGGTGGTAATCTTTGGATTATCAAGAGCTAGCCTTGCAGCCGATGTTCCGATAGTGATGACGAAATCTCCCGGCTTGCAGCCGACAGGATCCACTGCAACTTCCAACTTGCCCGAAGCATTTTCAACAACACGCAATGATTGGGAGTCTAGCCAAAAATCACGTTTTGTTGTAACTAAATCTCGCACTACACGTTGTATTTCCATTTATATTATTTCTTTTTTTCATTTTTCGATTCATCTTCCCAGTAATCAATAATACCAACTATCGTAAAATCACTTGGATAGTCGTTGCTACCTGCCGCAGCCCGGGCAGCTGAGCTACCTACAATTATGACCCAGTCACCTTCCTTGCATCCGACCGGATCAACTGCCACCTGCCTGCTGGTACTACCTCTTTCTCTAACCACCAGCAAACGACGGGTACCAAGTTGACCAATACGTGCGGTAGCTACTAATGTTTTTTCTACCTGGCAGATTTTCATTGCATTGATTCCGTATATAGTGACTTAATCATTTTATTTGCTATAAAATATATTAACCCTGTACCCCACCAGACATTGTAATGGGAACAGAAGCTTTGGGTGACCAACCAATCATTCCTGTAACATGATGCGTAGGCTCAGGGCGAGTAGCTGTATTTTTAAACTTTCTTGCGCCGGCCCAGGCATGCGAATCACCTTTACGCTGGCTAGGGTTACGTTCAGCAGCAATGTGTCCCTCAGTACCAGTAACATTATCTTTTGATATCCACGCACTGCCTGTAATAATTTTACCCTCAACGCGGCCTTCGCCCGTTACACGCGACTTGTCCGAAATGGTTTCAACTTTTGTTCTCGGATTAAAACGAAATTCCTGATTGCCGGTAATCTTACCTTCACCAACAGAAAACGTACCTGTAATTCGGCTTTCTGCAGTTGGGGCATTGACGGCATCTGTACCAACACGTTCCTGACTTTGACGTTGAGGGGAATGCACACTGAAACTATTGTTTATTTTTTTAATACGTTCCATTGCGCCCATTTTTTCTTCCCCTTCAGGATCGGCCTTATAGTACGGTGTACCTGTTATGGTATGTTCACTGCCACGCTGTGTACCTGTTACATGATCGGCGCTGGACAAGACGTCACCGCTAATAAAATTATCTGATGCCATTTCTGACGAAATCTTGTGCTCAGCTTTTTCCTCGCTCTCAGCAGAACAAAAAGTCTGATACTGATTCGGTCCCACATAAGGTGTACCGGTAATTACATTACATGCGCCGTATTCATCACCAGTTACATGTTCGTTATGCTCAACATCCACACCTGTTACACGTTGACCACTCCATGTTGTGGCATCAATCGTCTCTCTACTGCTAGCCGCAGGAGGGGTTACCCCACAATGAACTGTATATTGCTCTACACCAAAGTTTTCTGTTCCAGAAATATTCTGGCAGAGACCGTCATTCACAGTACCGGTAATATCTCCATGTTGATGTATCCTCTGACCTGTCTGCGTTCCGGTTGTACGTGTTCCACGCAGAGTATGGCTGACACCAATTTTTGGAATATTTTGTTTATTTGTTTTGCACAACGGCTGTTTCTCTGCCGGCATCAGATATTGGTTACCTGTAATATCGCGACATGCACCATTTTCATCGCCGGTTGTTAATTCACTTCGGCCAACTGCAGTACCTGTAATCGCATGGCCGTCCACCGTTTCTTCTTTTTTATATTCAGTATCACGATTACGGGATCCCGCTGATTTGATAGAACGACCAAGATTAGTACCGAACACAGTATGTCCATGCGGATTGTTCTGACGTTGAAACTGCATCTGTGCGTAACTTCCCTGTTCCTGATGTTGTGACAGGTCGTCATTAAGCTCCTGATCAGATGCCCCCGTAATATGTAAAGCAGGATTGGATTCATCACCGGTAATGTTTATCTTACTGCGCACCTGTGATCCGGTTACAATTTGTCCGGCCTCTGTTTTACTTGCACCAACTTTAGTGCCGCCCTCTCGGGGGTTATAACCGGACTCTTTTCCAATATACTGAATACCAGTTACCTGAACAGCAGATCCACGCTCATTGCCCGTAACATTTTCTCCACGACCAATTCGAACTCCGGTAACCTTGTGACCAGCATAGCTCTCACTTTCAGCTACTTTGGGCGAATACTGAATCGGATCGGCATTACGCAAACGCCCCTTTGGAGGTGTCGTAACATCTTTAGTTTGACCTTTATCTCTGCGCTTAATACGAATAGCCTGTGCTGCTAATCGGCCCTCATTAACCATGGCCGGCATCAAAGTAGCATCTACCACATCTAAAGAGACAGGGCTTGAATTCGTTGTCGTTACAGAAGCTTTGTGTTCCAGTATTTTATTTTTACCCTGAATTAATTCTGCACGACGGGCACGTGACGCATCACGACCTGTTATTACCGGTTGACCGGTGTTCTTTGTTGCAGTAACACTCAGTTTTATTTCGGAAACAGTTGATGAAATTGCTTCTGATGGCAATATGCCGGCAGGCTGGATAATCGTTTCTTTATTTTCAGTGTTATGCTCATTCATACGCACACCTTCTTTGGCAGATGACAAGCCTGCTTTTCCAAACACCAGTTGCGCACGTCGCATGCGCGATGCACTTCGTCCAGTTGGGACGTCCAATGAAACGTTAGATTTTGATATAATTTCACTCATTTATGTTTAAATGTAATCTCAGTATTATCTGATACTTTTTACAAGAAAAAATCAAAAAAAATTTTTAGTAGTAACGTGCAATCATTATGCGTATTTAACGTCCGCTACGATGGACAATAAACGCTGTACCTCGACATTGTGTATAGTTATCAAATCCGGTCAGACGTACAACATGTCCCAAGTTACCCCGATGGCATGCTTCTATTTCTGCCATTACTTTTTCAACTGATTTCTCACCAAAAAATGGCAGCTTCCAAAGATACCAAAAATTAGAATATGATTTTTCGGGTTCCGTATGTTCAATGGCTGGGCTCCAACCTTGAGCAATCATATAAGCAATATGCTTACGAATTTTTTCAGGTGTGAACGGTGGCAGGTATGAAAATGTCTCCCCCTTGCGTTCAGTTGCTTTATACGGCTTAATTTCATCCATAGCTATACCTCATAATTTCAGTTTTAAATGGCAAAATAATACTTATTATTAACCCACATCAAGCTTATCTACAGTATCGAATTCAAACTTAACTTCTTTCCAGGTCTCCATAGCAATTTTTAGCTCAGGTGAGTGTTGTGCAGCTTCAGTTAACACCTCTTTCCCTTCACGCTCTATCTGGCGTCCCTGATTACGTGCATCAGTGCAAGCCTCTAGAGCCACACGATTTGCAGTGGCGCCTGCAGCATTACCCCATGGATGACCAAGTGTACCTCCTCCAAACTGTAAACAGGAGTCATCGCCGAATATATTGACCAGAGCTGGTATATGCCAAACATGGATACCGCCTGAGGCAACCGGCATTACACCCGGCATAGAACCCCAATCCTGATCAAAGAAAAGGCCGCGTGCACGATTCTCCGGAATAAATGATTCACGCATGGTATCAATCCAACCAAGCGTTGCATTCCTGTCACCTTCCAGCTTACCAACTACGGTACCGGAGTGCAGATGATCGCCACCTGACAGCCTTAGGCACTTGACTAATACTCGGAAGTGGATCCCATGATAGGGGTTACGATCAAGTACGGCATGCATGGCACGGTGAATGTGTAATAACATGCCATTATCACGGCACCAGTTTGCTAAACCCGTATTGGCGCAGAGCCCACCAGTTAAATAATCGTGCATAATGATTGGCGCGCCTAATTCTTTTGCAAACTCAGCTCTCTTATACATCTCTTCCGGTGTTGCTGCAGTTACATTCAGATAATGCCCTTTACGTTCGCCGGTTTCAGCCTGGGCCTTTAAAACTGCCTCCATTACAAATTCAAAGCGATGACGCCAGCGCATGAACGGCTGACTGTTAACATTTTCATCATCCTTAGTAAAGTCAAGACCACCACGCAGACACTCATAAACTGCCATCCCATAGTTCTTTGCCGATAAACCAAGCTTAGGTTTGATGGTACAACCCAGAAAAGCACGGCCATATTTATTCAGACGATCACGTTCCACCTGTATGCCATTTGGCGGGCCGCCACAGGTCATAACATAGGCGATCGGAAAGCGGAGATCTTCCAGTCGCAAACTACGTAACGCTTTAAAACCAAATACATTACCAACCAATGAGGTCAATACATTAACTACTGAACCCTCTTCAAATAAATCAATAGGGTAAGCAACAAACGCGTAGAACGCAGTGTTATCACCTGGAACCGGCTCAATTCGGTAAGCACGACCCTTATAGTAATCAATATCAGTAAGCATATCAGTCCACACAGTGGTCCAAGTACCTGTAGAAGATTCCGCAGCGACTGCGGCGGCAATCTCTTCACGCGGAACTCCAGCCTGAGGCACAATCTTAAAACAAGCCAGCAAGTCTGTGTCGAGCGGGGTATAGTCCGGCGTCCAGTAATTCTCACGATAATCTTTGACACCAGCTTTGTATGTTTTTTGTGGCATATTGATTCTCTCCTGCGATTAAAATCTACTTTGATAAGTGTCTGTCAATTAATACAGCTACTTCTAGTTAAATCGTTTATTATCGAATTTTTGTCGAATCAGATTATTATCCAGTTCAACCTATCGTCTCTACTTTATCTAACTAACAGATATATATTCTGCTATGCAAAAATTCACAGTTAAAATTAAATTCTATGACTGTGATGTCACTATAAAGGAAAAAGAGTGATATAAGATATATATCTTTTTGATGTATTACATAGATAAAGATCTATGGGATTAATGGGAGTAACGAAGATTTTAAAATCTACTGATCAGGCTGTCATTAGCTAATTTGAAGGGTTATATGGGTTTAGACTGGCACTATCAAAAACATAAGGGGTCTGTTATTTGACGCGCACTAATTTAGTTGGCGAGCTTGCCAGACATATAACTTTGCGTCAACTGCAGGTTTTTGAGTCAGTAGCTCGCCTTGGCAGTTTTACTCGTGCGGCAGAAGAACTATATCTGGCACAGCCCACGGTGTCGATGCAACTGAAAAAACTTGCCGATACCATTAGTTTACCTTTATTCGAGCAAGTAGGGATACGTATCCACTTAACCGAAACGGGCCGTGAGCTGTATACTGTTTGCCAAGAGGTATTTGTCAACCTTACTAATTTAGAAACAAAAATAGCAGATATCAAAGGAGTCAAAAGTGGACTTCTAAAGCTCGCTGTTATCACTTCATCTAAGTACCTTATTCCACATCTGCTTGGTCAATTTGGACGATTGCATCCAGGAATCGATTTTTCTCTAAATGTAGAGAATCGGAAACACATACTGGAGCGTATTTCAAGGTATGAGGATGATCTGTGTATCCTTGGTCAACCCCCACCGGAAAGCGAGGTTGAAGCTCACCCATTAGTTCCGAACCCATTAGTGGCAATGGCAAGTCGTAACCATCCACTAGTGGGGGTACCAAATATCCCACTCAAGCGGCTTCTTGATGAAACTTTTATTTTGCGAGAGCCCGGATCAGGCACACGTGATGCTATTAACCGCTTATTAATCAGCAAAGAGCTACCTATTCCTGTTGCCCGTATGGAATTTGGCAGTAATGAGGCAATTAAGCAGGCGGTTGTTGCAGAACTAGGCATATCGATACTTTCATTGCATTCACTCGCGCTGGAAGGCACATCAGGACCTATTGCAATTTTGGATGTTCAGGGACTTCCAATTCAGAGATATTGGTATCTGGTTTATCCAAAGAACAAAAAACTTTCGCCCGTAGCGCTGGCATTTCTGGAGTTTGCAAAGATGGAGGGGAAAAATATAGCAAAAAGAACTAAACAAAAAATGGAAGAAATAAGAAAATCTCGCGTGTATAAAAATAAAAAATAAACAAATGGTTTGGTGACCATGCTCCCAAATGAACTTTTATTCACCGGAAACAAACGTTTGTGGTCGACTGACAGCAACATCCTAATCGAAATTAAATAGTATAATGCAATGCGGCCACCGCACAGAGTTGAGAAATTGGTTTTCCCGCTCTATGATGAGGGATTTTATGTCCTCGATTGATGAGGATTCCATCACAAGGATATTTTAACGGAATTCCACCAATTGGATTCCAATCTGCCCCCTGATAATAGCTATCGAGTTGGTTCTGGTCCTGACCCTCTAGTTCCGGATGGAGATGGAGTGGACCAACTTCTCCTAAAACAGAAATTAAAACTGAAATATCACTCTCTTTAGGATCAACGTGAAGCGAAATTTCATCTGTTTTCTCATAATAAATATACCAGGAGTCTGAAGGGACAAGTATGTTGCCTGTCAGGGTTCGTAATAAAGGAAGCAGTGAAATCTGGAATTGCATAAGTACATTTGTAGACCGAGAGCGCCTTGCGAATTGATAGGATGTTGTCTTCTGTGCGTTTTTTTCCAAGCTTGTCATCTGGCCGTCACCGACCAACCTGCTCTTTTCTACCGAAGCAATTGCATCTTGCTCTAGCACGGAAGATAAACCAGTCTTTATAAGGCCGCTGATCTTAACAAAACCTATTTTACGAAGCTGCGCACTTTCTTTCAAAGCAACATGTGTCGGAATAGCCTTCAATCCATTTGACACAATATTTTTATACATCATTTTTATCATAAATATCAGAACCCTTCGTTACAAATTATATTCTTCATGAGTTAATGCGACAGAACCTTAACTGACCTCGAGTCAAGTAATCGGCGATTCGAATTCGTCTGGACGTGCCAATGAAAAATGAGCCAGATTAATCACCTAAATTATTATTTTTAAGTAAATATTTACTACATTATTTAAACAAATTGGGTATTTAATTAATTATTGCACTTTTGTCCAGTTTAAAACGAAAAACTTAATGACAGTTAATTGTTGTTCTGAGTCAGCGTCTTTTTGTCGCTGATAAGCGCTTTCTCAATTGCGCCAACTAACGCGACATCTTCAGGACGTGTATGACTTGAGAAACTTGATATCAAATTACCGTCCCGGTCGATCAGATATTTAAAGAAATTCCAAGTCGGTTTTTTGCCGCCAATTTTTGTAAGTAAAGCGTACATTGGATTTGCCTCTTTCCCAATAACTGATGATTTGGAGAGCATGGGGAACTTTACACCATAAGTATTATGGCAAAAACTAGCAATCTCCGCCCCTCCTCCCGGCTCCTGTTGAAAATCATTAGAAGGAAATCCCAGAACCACTAGACCCTTGTCTTTATATTTTGAAAATAACTGTTCGAGTCCCCCGTATTGTCCGGTATACCCACAATAACTGGCGGTGTTAACCACGAGCACAACCTTGCCGGTGTATTGACAAAGATCCTGCGTTACATCGTCTTGTAGGCGTTTGAATTTAAAATCTAACAAGGCTGGGCAAGATTGAGCCATCACACTTGTATTAAACATGGTAAATAATAAAACGATTAGCAATCTTTTCATATTGTGCTCCTTAGGCGGCAGAAAAATTCAAATAGAATCTTGTTAACGTATTAGAATTTAACAAAGAAACTTTGACAAATATTTTTTTTAAATGCAAAAACTTGTTCACCAGGGTAATTTCTCTCCTGTATAAGAAAGAAACTGACCAGATTGTGCTAATTTAAGGTCATCAATTACTCTCAACATGTTAATCGCTGCTTCTGAGCCGGAACGCTTGGCAGAGCCTCCGTGAAATGGTTTGGACAAATAAGACTCAACCGCGCCCGGGTGAAGGGATATCAGGATAGAATTTTTTCTCGTTCTTTTCCATTCAATAGCAACAGTCTTTAAGAGCATATTAAGCGCAGTCTTAGAAGCCCGATAGCTATACCAGCCTCCAATAGAATTATCTTCAATGCTGCCAATTCTGCCAGAAATGACTGCCATGACTGAACGTTCTTTATCTAATAATTTAGAGAAATGACGCATCATTAAAGCTGGACCGAAGGCGTTAATTCTCATGAGCAATTCAAGCTTATTTAAACTTAAATCATCTAGTTTCTTTTCAGGTGAAACCGTATCGGTATACAAAATACCGGTAGCATTAATTATTAAATGAAAAGGTCCTGTGCTGGATAAGGCTAAGGCAGCTTTTTCAATACTGTCTTCTAGAGAGTAATCAATCCAAGGGTCGGACTGGCGATGAATTCCCATTGCCAGAGAACAATTTGGATCTGATTGCAAAAGATCCAGAAATGCTGAGCCAATTCCCCCGCTTGAACCAATCACAAGTGCACGATATTGCTTTGAAAATGATTGCATACAATTCTCGGGGTTGACTTGCTCACCCTATAGAGTTTTTAGAAAATCTCTTACCATAATCTATTATCCACTAGTCACGTGCTCTTGTATCGCCTCATTATTGGTAGCATAACAAATAAAACCTAGATTTGAGTAATGAAGGCGTTATCAATTAGTGCAAATCTGATTTCGTTCAATCCATTTTCTTATGTTTAACCGAATGCATCTTCTCCCATCCCGTTTGCATTTCTTCTAAGCTAATTTTTTCATCGCTGTTGGTGTCTAGTTCTTTAAATTTATTTGAATGGAATTCATAAAACTCTTTAAAGCCAATCATGCCGTCTGAATTAGTATCTATGCCAGCAAACATTTCTTTCATCCAGCCATGGTGATCTTGTCCATGGTGATCTTGTCCATGGTGATCTTGTCCATGGTGATCTTGTCCATGGTGATCTTTTCCGTGGTGATCTTTTCCGTGGTGATCTTTTCCGTGGTGCTCATAATTATGGGCATAAGAGAATGTCGTGCCTAATACAAAACAAGAGATTACGGCAAAACAACTTATAATTTTTTTCATTTTTAATCCTATTTATTAGTTTAAAGAAAACAGAAGTATTTAATACCTAATTCTCTCCAGATCCTTTCTTTTTCAAAGAATTGGGCTTAGGTTACAAGCTTTTGCTCTGCTAGTAGCAAAGTAAGAATATTACTTGTACTTAACCATTGCTTGCATACGACATATTAATACACTTTATAGTTCATTTATGAGCTCCTACCTGTTGTGTAATGTTTAATCATAAGCACATAAGTCTTTTTCTATTTGAGGGTATGCATTACTTACATAATACAAATGGCGACAATACAATAATACGTGGGGTAAGTGATGGCTAAATTTTAAACGGAAGTGGTGTAAACTAGCATAGAAATAGTCGCACAATTATTGTACCCGCTGCAATTTACAAGTTTATGACCTATGATAAATCTTAAAAGAAATGCCAAATTAGCTCTAATAAAAGCTCAGGGCAAGAGAAGTAGAATCGATACAATCTATGTCCCTAATCAAAAAAAAGACTTCAAATTAAGTCGAAGTAAGTTTAATAATTTTTTACTTTGCCCGCGATGCTTCTATTTTGATCGGGTCATTGGTTTGCAGGAGCCAGGTATGCCGGGATGGGCTTTAAATACTGCAACAGATCATTTGTTAAAAAAGGAATTTGACGTTTGTAGAAAAGAACATAGGCCTCATAGATTATTCGCAAGGAACGGTCTCAATCATGTCATACCCCTAGATCATCCAGAAATAGATAATTGGAGAGACTCTCTCCATAAAGGATTAATGCACCGATTTGAAGCTACAAACATTATTTTATCTGGCGGGATTGACGATATTTGGTTGGATACAACTACCCAAGAATTAATTGTAGTTGACTACAAATCACAGGCCAGCGATTACCCGGTAGAGACTGAATCTTATCTATCTAATGAGTACCATCAAAGTTACAAAATTCAAATGGATTTCTATAACTACCTTCTGGTTTCTATGGGTTACAAAGTCTCCCCCCTCTCTTATTTTTTAGTAGTAAATGCCGATCGAAATGCAGACGGATTTTATGGCCATATGAAATTTTCAGAAACGTTAATTCCTTATCAGCATGACATATCTTGGCTGCCCAATAAAATACAAGCCATGATCGATTTAATGAACCTTGATATAATTCCAGAGAGCAATATGAGTTGCGAAAATTGCGCTTATGCAAAAGAACGGGGTAGTTTAGATCAATAGTATAGTTAGTTATGGGTACAGTAGTAATTCCAGAATCGAACAGGCCATGAAGACTCGTAGGAAGGGGTTGAGATGATTAAACGTATACTCGCTCTAAATATGTTAATAATTTTTTGTTCTATCTCACTGAATACGTGGGCCAATGCAGATGATAACGATTTAATTATTGCGGCTGAAAAAGGTAACCTTCGGGGAGTTAAGATGCTACTCCTTACTAAAAATCAAGTGAATGCTAAAACAAGTGCCGGCATCACGGCATTAATAGCGGCATCTGAAAATGGTCACGAAGAGATAGTGGTTGCATTGCTTTCGGCTAGAGCTGATGTAACCGTCACAACAAATAATAGAATGACTGCATTAATGGCAGCATCACAAAGTGGCTTCCATGAAATAGTCAAAATATTACTTACAGCTAAATCCGATGTAAATGCCAAGACTTCCGATGATAACACCGCCTTGATTCTTGCATCCCAAAAAGGCGATCAACGGATAATACAACTGCTATTAGCTGCTGGTGCCGATGTATCTGCCCGTAGTAATGATGGTCTAACGTCATTGATGCAAGCCTCTCAGGAAGGACACTGGCAGGCAGTGCAGGCATTATTGACTGCCAAGGCTGATGTAAACGCTCGGCTGAGCAATGGGGCCAATGCGCTGATGCTGACATCGCAAATGGGACATTTAAGAGTGGTGCATGCGCTATTAGCTGCCAAGGCCGATGTAAATATTAAAGCTGCAAATGGCGCTACTGCATTGACACTGGCATCAAAATATCGACATCAGGAAGTGGTTAAGCTTCTTGAGAAGGCGGGCGCCAAATAAAAGATTAAAGTGTATATTTTTGTACCTTAACCTGTGGCAAGTTGACGCACCTTATGCCTTTTAATGAACTTTTCAATAAAACACATTGTCTGATTGTCATCATGGCGTTTTCTCCCTTCTCGCTATGATTCGGGGGGTTGATTTAGAAATTGTTCTTGTCAACCCACCCATCACTACTGACATATACCCTCCCTTGCCCCGATTCTTCTTTGACCAAATGTCACATCTGATTAATAGCCAACGCCAATTAATATGGTTACGCCTAAAATTAAAAAAATTACAGCGGCAATGGCATGCATCAACTTCATTGGAATTTTCGAAGCAAATTTATTGCCAATAAAGACCGCTGGCACGTCGGCTAATAACATTCCTATGGTTGTACCAATGATCACCAATAGCGGGGTTGCATAGTGCGCAGACATAGTAATGGTAGCAATTTGTGTTTTGTCGCCAATTTCAGCCAGAAAAAAAGTAATAAACGTGATTCCAAAGACGCCTAGATAATTTTTGATCAGAATTTTTTCTTCTTCAATCTTATCAGGAATCATGATCCAGATAGCCATACCAATAAAAGAAACTCCGAGCATCCATCCCAATACCTCTAAACTCACCACAGAACTGATCCACATACCCAAAGCAGCAGCAAAACTATGATTAACTAGAGTGGCACATAAAATGCCAACTATAATCGGAAAAGGTTTCTTGAATCTTGCGGCCAAAATAAAAGCGAGCAGTTGCGTTTTGTCGCCAATTTCAGCAAGAGCAATCAATCCGGCAGAGATAAATAAAGTTTCCATAATACGCCTGGGTAGATCCAAAAAATGGGATGTTTATCCTACAAGGAGCTACAGGACTTAGTCACACTTCTTAAGCTGCTGAATTCGACATTCCCGTGCTAACTTACGGGCCTCCTTGATCTGCTGAGGGGCCATGAGTTTTGTCAGCGTATCAAGACCCACTCTCGCATCCTCATAACCAGATTCGGCGCTCAGACTCAGCCATATGTGGGCTCGAATGTAATTCTGCTCCACACCAGAACCAGACTGATACATGACACCAAGAGTATGTTGTGCCCAAGCAACTCCTTGTCTAGCAGCCAGACGAAACCATCTCAATGCCTCTCGATCACTCCGAGTGACCCCCTCGCCTTTGTCATACTTCACACCCAGATTATTTTGCGCGGTTGCGTTTCCTTGTGTGGCAGATAAGCGGTACCACTTGAGCGCCTCCTGATAGTCCGAGATTACGCCACGACCTTTATCATACATCACACCCAGATTATTTTGAGCTTCGGCATTCTCTTGTGCTGCAGACAAACGGTACCACTTGAGGGCTTCTTGATAATCTTGAACTACACCCTTGCTCTTGGCATACATCACGCCTAAATTATTTTGTGCAGTTGCATTGCCTTGTGCGGCAGACAAACGGTACCACTTGAGCGCTTCCTGATAATCTTTAGTTATCCCACGACCTTGGTCGTACATCACCCCGAGGTTATTTTGCGCCTCAACATCTCCTTGTATAGCAGACAGACGAAACCATTTTAACGCTTCCTGATAGTTCTGAATTACACCCTCCCCTTGGTCGTACATCACCCCGAGGTTATTTTGCGCGGCTGCATTGCCTTGTTCAGCTAATGGCTTATACATATCAATGGCTTGCATAAACTCACCCTTGTCGTATGCCATATCAGCATCATTGAGATTAAGATGTGCTGCATTTGTCACACCGATGCTTAACAAGCAACCGATATACAGAACCAATATTAAATGTCGTAGGGGCATAAGGATGTTGTATTGCATGTTTTTACTTCTATTTGCAACACTATCGGTGCGTAACTAACTTCAGATAGAACCAGTCGCACTAAGAAACGATGAACAGTTAATTGATATCTGGACTCATATTCTGAGTATTTTTAATTATTTTAAATATAAAAATACTTTTAAATCAAATAATTAAAATGTATTACTCATAATTTAGATTAATTTTATTAATCATAAACAAGTAGGCAATGGATTATAAAAGTCTGTCATTTAGTTGATTCAGGACGCACTCAATTCAATAAAATCTCTTGCATAATCGTGTAACTTTTTGACTAAATATAGACGTTGTTTTGGGGTTAGTATAGCATCCAGTTCCAAAATCAGAAGCCTGAATCGATTGGTCCACTCCGCCCAGATTTGTTTCTGTTCGCTGGTACGTCCATCGCCCCAATTTTCTAGCCAGTCTCTCAAACCTATCTCTAATTCATTTTTCGATAATCCTGTCCCGAGTAATTCGCGTAACATTTGCTGACGAGTGATGCGATATGCATAACGATATTCTGAGTTCTGTGGAAGAGTTTTCAACATCGCGTTAATTTTTATCATTTGATCTGCCCCAAGCCCTCCAATCCAATCTTCGATACGCTCAATAGATTTTTTCACACGTTTCTTTTCCAGCGCCTCAGGAGTGCCACCGAGGTGCTCTTTACGAAATTTCTCATTTTCTTTGGCAAATTTCATATTCATGATATCGATCTGTTCTGTTTTTATGGTGCTTAATACGGCAGCTAAGTCTCCTGAAATATACTGCGCCATGAATATTCTGCGCTCTTCTACAACATTGTCTGCCCAATCCAAATCAGCTGACGTAAGTCCGGCTTCAACACGTTTGGCCATCTCAGTACATAGCATTGCGTATTTTGGCAACTCTTCTTTCCGGTGCCAGGCATGGATGCGTCTTAAACTCCGATCAAATTGCGTCTGCTGAGAAGCATTAAAATCAAAGTAATCAGAGGCTGTCCAACGTATTAACGTGTCGACATTGTTATAGGCAACACTAATAACACTACATCCGCTCAACAATAAGCATGTAAGTATTATTAGAAATTGAGGGTTGGTACGATTACGAAAAAACATGTGCATAGCGGTAAAAAAATACGCTGGGATTGTGGGTGTGAATCTGGAGTGTATCTTAGCTAATTTAAGTTGAGCAACCTCTTTTTCTAATCACGGACATTAGAAAGGGGCAGTATGAAAAAACACATTATTACGAATCTAACATTTATAAAATAATCGCCATCCTCTTGATATACTCTCTAACATCTGAGCTAGATTAATGCGTTATGTCAATTGATCCGCAGTGGACTAGTTGCCGGTTCTTTAGTTGGTAAAATAACCCTCCCTTAGTGTCTCCAATCATTGCTTCCCGAATCCCTCTCCCCTTCATTTAATCTTTTAGTTCAGCTCTAACGCGTAATGGTAACGATGCCATGATGATCGCAGTGTCCATCATGGGGTCGATGTAGGTGCCCAGCAACTAGATAATCGATATGATCGCCATGTGGAATAGCCGCATGACCGCAATTAGGTCCATGCACGTGCGTTTTATCGTGTCCACTACAGGCATGCGTAGGTGTGCATATCGAAGGATTCGTTATATTGACCTCAAGAGCGTGTTCTTCCACACATCCTTCGTGTAAATGATGAAGATGGCCTGCGTGCAAATAATCGATGTGGTCATTGTGCTTGATACTTAAATGACCGCAATCTGGGCCATGCTGATGTGAATGATCAGAATGGGTATGACTCATAATTTTTCCTCACTTAGAGTTAAATTTATCTTTTTATCAACTAGATTAAGAAAAAACCATATTCCTTCTTTTATCTAAAGTCAATACGACAAGTTAAATTAAAAGTTCGTTCGCCTATACCCTACAAATAGAGCTCCTCTCTATCCACCCCAGATTCCAAAATTTTATTCAAGAAAATTTCTAATGTCCAAAATAATCATACATTATATTAAGTTTGATCTAATGTATGGGGCTCGAGTTATTTTAACAATTGCTCGGAAACTTTTCACCACCGTTTACTTGCAAGACCCCACCACTTGAGGGCTTCCTGATAATTTCGAATTACACCCTCACCCCTGGCATACATCACGCCGAGGTTATATTGTGCGGACGCATTTCCCTGTATGACAGCTAAACGATACCATTTAAGAGCTTCTGGAAAATTACCGGTACCATATTGGTACACCACACCAAGACTAGACTGTGCAAGCACATCCCCTTTCTCGGCCAATGGACTAAGTATTTCGATGGCTCGTGTGTAGTCTTGTCGATTAAAAGCGGCTTGAGCATCCTCTACAGGGTTCATTACTGCACAACCAGGAATCCCTAACATCAAACACCAGCAGACAATGATGATTTGACACTGAAAAGTCATGTCGATATGGCGATTATCGTTATCTGAAATTGAAAACATCGGTTTATTGAATTTGACTAAATTGCTCGCGTAATTTATTTACTGTGCTAAATTCGCCACGAACCAGAAAAAAAGCGCCCTCATTATTTGAATATTCCTTTATTACCTGACAATTTGCATAAATCTTCCCTCGTAATTGCTGTGCTGACCAAGGAAGAAATAGCTCTACTTCAAGTAGATTTTTCTGGAAAAATGCGATAATCGTCTGGTGAAGTTTAATAGTCTCGTTAGGACGGTATGCGCTCATCACAATACAATCTGAATATTTTTCTCTTAGGAATTTTTCTCTATCTGCCTGCATTGTCTCATTACCGACCTGATCGATTTTGTTAAAAATACGAATGCATGGCACAGCATTTGCACCAATTTCCTTCAGTACATCATCAGTGACTGCTAATTGACGCTCAAACTCAGGATCACCGGCATCTATAATATGAAGTAACAATGATGCATCTAACACTTCGTCTAGAGTTGATTTAAATGAGACGACAAGTCCATGCGGAAGATTTTTTATAAAACCAACCGTATCGCTGACAAGTACACGTGGCATGCTCTCTGGATATAGAGCTCGAACTGTAGTATCAAGTGTAGCAAATAATTTATTTGCGACCAGCGCATCGCTTCCTGTGAGCGCCCGCATTAAAGTAGATTTGCCGGCGTTCGTGTAACCCACAAGTGCTACACAAAAAAGCCCCTGTCCCCCTTGTCGTCGAGCACGCTGTGTTTTACGTTCGGCATCCATGATAACAATTTCCTGTTGAAGCTCAGCTATGCGGTCACGAATTTTACGTCGATCTAATTCGGTATATGACTCCCCGCCACCTCGACCACCAACACCACTACGTTGTCGCCCTTGCGGTCCGGCAAGTTTAGCCGCTTCACGTAGGCGCGGTGCCATATATCCAAGGCGTGCAATCTCTACCTGAGCCCGCGCAGCACGTGATTTGGCGTTGCGATGAAAAATTTCAAGAATAATCATCGTTCGATCCATGACCCCACAACCAATTTCATTTTCCAGATTACGTGCTTGTGATGGGGAGATCTCATGGTCAATTAAGACGACGTCAATCTCTGGATTATTGGGATTGATTGCAGTTACTTCAGATTTATCAGATTCATTGTTAATGAAGTTACTTATCTCTCGTCGCTTGCCGGCACCCAGATATGCTTTTGTATCGAAACTTGAACGTTTTTGTGTAAACGTACGAATAATTTGATATCCCAATGTTTTTGCAAGTTCACTAAGTTCGCTTAGCGAGGCTTCGAATTCTTTGTCGCTCGCACCTGGTAGCTGTACAGATGCTACAACGGCGCACTTGGGTTGCCCTTCAATTTCTCTAGACATTGGGAATTACCTACCAGAAACAAGTAAAATTTAGAGAGTGATTAAAAATACAATAACTATCAATGACGAATATGTGATTTAGAGTCACATGTGTCAAGTCAACTAATAATCACATGCTTTGCTTATCTCGCCACTGAAGCCATCTGGAAAGATTTACCTACCCTTTTGCCAGACAAGCCCTTGGTCGTTATAATTTTTTGACTTTAAATTTGTTTGCCACAGGCTATTTTTAATAAGACTTCATCCTGACTTTTATGCAGCACTGATGCCCACTCATGAGCGTCACTGTTTGAATAGGTCATTGTCCCGCCCCCCATGCTTTCGTTATACAACGAATAGAAAAGTTGTTTAATTTTTTCATTCTTGCACTCGTACTCATGGTGTGTTTTTGCAGAGAAAGGTTCGGTTTTTTCTTCTTGCATAGTTTCAAAATCTACTAGGCTCCACATTCTAGCATTGTCATCCTTCTTTTGAATGGTCTCGTAATCGACATACAGGGTGAGGTCGGTCTCTTGATTTTTTGAACCCACCTGGGTCCACTCCGCTACCGCATTGGAATTAACTAAAGTTAGCAGTATCATTAAAACAATTTTGCGCATTTTACTTCCCCTCTTTTTATTTCTTATGGAACTACTTTAATTATTAGATAATTCTAATGCTTCTATAGCGTGATAAACGCTATTTCACAATTCTAGCTATTGTAATTAGATCTCTACGTGCGTCTACAAATATTTACGGTGCTTCTATTGGGTAGTATTAAGACTTTTTCTTAAGTAAACTAACCCGTATATTTATTCATTGCTACTGATGTCATAAATTTTAGGTTTTTGATCCCGTTAGAGTGGTGCGACACCTTATCTGGTTTAAATTCACTCAATATTGTAACCAACAATTAAGCAAAAAAAAGAAATAAATTTAACATTTATTTAATATTTAACATTAATAACAACCGCTAAACTATTAAATAATAAATATATTTTTAAAAGATATGATATGGCTATTAAAGCAACCATTTTTAAAGTTGATTTACAAATTGCGGATATTGATCGCAATTATTACTGCAATCACCCTATCACTATTGCTCGCCATCCTTCTGAAACTAATGAACGGATGATGATGCGGTTACTAGTTTTTGCGCTACATGCAGATGAAACATTACTATTTGCCAACGGATTAAGTGCTGGTGATGAGCCAGATCTCTGGAAAAAAGATCTCACTGGAAACATTCAATTTTGGATAGATGTAGGCATGCCGGATGAAAAATTAATTAAAAAAGCTTCTGGGCGAGCTGAACGAGTTTTTGTTTATACTTACGGGGGTCGTATCGCAGATATGTGGTGGGAACAGTGTCATAAGAAACTTGAATCAATTGATAACCTGACTGTTATAAATTTACCGCAAAAAGACAGTCTCGCTATTGCGCAGCAAGCACAGCGCAATATGCGGTTAAATTGCACCATCCAAGATGGACAGGTCTGGTTGACTGATCAAGAAAATTCGATATTTATTACGCCGGTAATAATGATGTAAATATTTTATTGCGTTACTCTAAAAAGGCCCCTTCCTTAATTTCGGCGGATGATGAGTCGGTCTTCTTAGTTCCCCTCACTTGAAAGAAAATTTCATTCTTTTTAATCATACCAAGCTCATTGCGAGCACGTTCCTCAATGGCATCTAAACCTTGTTTTAAATCCTTAATTTCTGCATCCATAGCCTCATTTCTAGTGTGTAATTTTTGATTAATCTCGCTCTGCAGAACTACTTGTCGATCAATTTCCCATACCTTCCACCAGCTGCCTTTACCTAACCATAAAGGGTACTGTAAAAGCACGATTAAAACACACAATACTAAGCCAAACGTTTTCATTATTTTAGTTGATAGTAAGCCCCTCTTCCGGCGTAATTTGCAGCACTACCCATATTTTCCTCTATGCGCAATAATTGATTATATTTAGCCAGACGGTCAGAACGAGAGAGAGAGCCCGTTTTAATTTGTAACGCATTAGTGGCTACGGCAATGTCAGCAATGGTAGTGTCTTCAGTTTCGCCAGAGCGATGTGAAATCACCGTGGTATAGCCGGCACGTTTAGCGATGTCAATGGCGGACAAAGTCTCTGTGAGAGTGCCTATTTGATTAACCTTTATGAGTATGGAATTAGCTACACCTTGAGCAATACCCTCTTTTAAAATACTAGCATTAGTCACGAATACATCATCACCCACTAGCTGAACTTCTTTTCCAAGTCTGTTTGTTAATAGTTTCCAGCCATCCCAGTCATGCTCGCTCATTCCATCTTCAATGCTAATGATAGGATATTTATTAACGAGAGCAGCTAAATAATCTACAAATTGCGCTGAATTAAGATTTAAATTATCAGAAATTAAACGATACTTACCGTCTTTAAAGAACTCTGTGCCAGCGCAATCAAGGCCAATAGCAACATCTGAACCAGGTAAATAACCCGCTTCTTCAATAGCTCGAACAATTAACTGTAGAGCCGCCTCATTGTTATCCAAATTAGGTGCAAATCCACCTTCATCGCCGACCGTAGTAAGAGTGCCTCTCTCATGCAGTAATCTCTTTAATGTGTGGAATATCTCGGCACCATAACGCAAAGCCTCACGGAAGCTCTGTGCGCCCAATGGAATAATCATGAATTCTTGCATATCGATATTATTGTTAGCATGTGCCCCGCCATTAATGACATTCATCATTGGTACTGGCATAGACATTGGGCCCGCCCCGCCCAAATAACGATATAGCGGCAAGTCAGATTCCTCCGCTGCTGCTTTTGCCGTTGCTAATGAAACAGCCAATACTGCATTCGCGCCAAGTCTTGATTTGTTGCTACTGCCATCAAGATCAATCAGAGTTTGATCAATAAGATTTTGTTCGGTTGCATCTAGCCCCATCACGGCCTCATAAATCTCGGTATTAATATTTTCTACTGCTTTCAGAACACCTTTACCAAAATAACGTTGCATGTCACTATCACGTAATTCAACAGCTTCCTTAGTACCAACAGAAGCACCAGATGGCACAGCCGCTCTTCCAAAGACACCTGATTCCAACAATACATCAGCCTCTACAGTAGGATTGCCGCGAGAATCAAGAATTTCACGGGCGATAACATCAACAATTGCACTCATACTATGTGTCCCTTTATTTCGTCAATCGATCGACTTTAAAGTTGTAAAAAATTTGCATTTTATACAGCAGACATTAGAATAATATTCTCTGCTTGATTGTTATTTGTTGTCAGTGATGCCGCACGTTTATTTAAGCGATTAATAGCTGCTTCAATAAATGCTGTGAATAAGGGATGGCCCGTTCTAGGTGTAGAAGTAAATTCAGGGTGAAACTGACAACCAATAAACCATGGGTGTTCTGTCTCTGGTAACTCAATTATTTCGCACAACGCCTCCACTGAAGACAAGCCGCTCACGCGTAGGCCCGCCTCTTCTAAAATAGGTAGATGAGCGTTGTTAATCTCATAACGATGACGATGGCGTTCAATAATTTTTTGTGTACCATAAATTTTATGTGCCAATGAATTTTCTTTTAATGAGCACTCTTGGCCCCCTAAACGCATGCTACCTCCTAAGTCAGATTGTGCATCCCTGGTTTCTAATTGCCCATCACGGGTACGCCATTCTGTTATTAAAGCAACGATAGGGTGCTCCGTATCAGGATTAAATTCAGTACTGTGAGCACCTTTCATTGAAGTCTTGTTACGCGCATATTCAATTACCGCTAACTGCATTCCAAGACAAATGCCAAGATAAGGAACTTGATTTTCACGTGCATAACGAATCGCCGCAATCTTTCCTTCTACTCCACGCTTACCAAATCCTCCTGGAACTAGAATCGCATCTACATTTTCAAGACAGGTGGTTCCATTTTTTTCAATATTTTCTGAGTCTATGTAATGAATTCCTATTTTGCTGTAAGTATGTATTCCGGCATGAGTAAGGGCTTCTGATAAAGATTTATAAGATTCAGTTAAATCCACATATTTGCCTACTATGGCAATCTCTACTGCGCAATGAGGATGCTCTAAAGCATCTACCAGTTTTTTCCAGACACTCAGATTCGCTGGCTTAGCAAGAATATTGAGTTTGTGACATACAATTTCATCTAACATTTGTTCGTGCAACAGAGCAGGGATCTTGTAGATGCTATCAACATCAATTGCAGAAATTACCGCTTCATTCCGCACATTCGTAAATAGTGCAATTTTTCGACGCTCTTCTACTGGTAACTCTCGATCGGAACGACATATTAATACATCTGGTTGAATACCAATTTCACGCATTTCCTTAACCGAATGTTGAGTGGGTTTAGTCTTGAGTTCTCTGGCCGAAGCGATATAGGGCAATAAAGTGAGATGAATAAAACAAGTGTCTTCTCGGGGACTCTCAAGCGCCATTTGTCGAATTGCTTCTAAAAATGGTAAAGACTCAATGTCTCCAGCCGTTCCGCCAATTTCAACGATGGCTACCTGTGCACTATTCGCACCAGATTTTATATGTAATTTTATTTCGTCTGTGATATGAGGAATAACTTGTACCGTGCCGCCGAGATAATCACCGCGGCGCTCTTTTTTTATGACACTTTCATAAATTTGACCGGTAGTGAAATTATTACGCTTGCCCATTTTTGCGCTGATAAAACGCTCGTAATGTCCTAAATCCAGATCGGTTTCTGCACCGTCCTCAGTGACGAATACTTCGCCATGCTGGAATGGACTCATGGTTCCTGGATCCACGTTAATGTAAGGATCCAGTTTGAGCATAGTTATTTGAATGCCCCGACTTTCGAGGAGAGCCGCGAGGGAGGCGGCAGCAATACCCTTCCCTAAGGAAGATACCACGCCACCGGTTACGAATACGTACTTGGTCATGGATAGCTATAATAACTCAAAAAAGCCAACGGAACAAATCTATCCATCTATCAATAAATTTTTTCTTCTAAGAGTAACTTCAAGTACTCTAGTTTTAAAATATAATTCGGAAAATATTTTCCATTTTATCAATACACAAATATGTTCTAAAAATTTAGTGATGGAATCATTTAATTACAATGCATGCGTCTAATTAAATTTTCTGATAACTACTGCTCTACAATGTTAACTTCTGCTCCAATCTCTATTAAATCAAATAATTCCAGTAAATGATTATTGAACATCCTGATGCAACCAATGGATCCTGGTTTGCCAATCTCGGTGCTGTCCGGGGTACCATGAATATAAATATAACGACGCATTGTATCTACTGATCCTAAGCGATTAAAACCCTTCTCACAACCAGAAAGCCAGAGAATACGAGTTAGAATCCAATCGCTCCCTGGGAAACGAGCACCCAGATCAGGCGTATAAATCTGGCCGGTAGGGCGACGGCCTTTAAATATAGTATTTAAAGGTTCTCCTGCTCCAATCTTGGCGCGAATAATATGTTTTCCTAGCGGAGTACGGAGACTATTAATTTCTTGCCCTACCCCATTTTTAGCAGAGGAAATGGGGTAAGACCTAATTTGATTATTGCCTTGAAATAAATCTATGAGCTGAAATTGAATATTAATAATAGCTTTCATAAATCTGCTATTTTTATCATTGACATTTTGCGACATTCCATAAAAAATTGCCTAAGTAAATCGCTGGACTCATTTGCTAAGATGCCACCGATCACCTGCGTGCGATGATTGAGTCGCGTCTCTGCTGGTAAATTAATTACACTACCACATGCACCAGTTTTGGGATCTGTTGCACCATAAACCAAGCGATTTATGCGGGCATGAAAGATGGCTCCAAGACACATAATACAAGGTTCCAATGTAACATAAAGCGTGCACTTTGTTAGACGGTAGTTATTCAGATAGGATGCTGCATCTCGTAGCGCTATAATTTCTGCATGCGCAGTTGGATCGACTGCCAAAATTGGATGGTTATATCCACGCCCAATAATCATATTATCTTTAACTATTATTGCGCCCACAGGTACCTCCCCTAAGGCTCTGGCTTGTTGAGCGAGATTAAGTGCCGTGCGCATAAAATCGGTATCATTAGTGCTCATATTTAGCATATTACTCATCATATCTTAGATTTTATAGGTAATAGATATTGATGGGGCGCAACGATAATTGCGTTGGAATACTTATAAAATTTATATGCAACGAAAATACTCTAATTACCCTTCACTTCTAAATACTCAATTAAAGAGTTTATAATACAACTATTGCATGTAGATGACAGCAATGCTGATCTAACTTTTTAGCTGGATTATTGACTTGAAAAAACAATACCTGAATTGTTCGATCAATAATTAGCTGCCCTCCTTAAGAAGCTCATTATGTTCACAAAAAATCAACTGAGAAATTATCTCCATATTTTCTGCTTCTTATGCCTGTTGTTTTCAGTAACCGCTTGTGCAGGTCCAACAATAACTATTGAAAAATTTCCCGGTAAAAAACTCTTTCCGGTGGCAATTTGTCGGGTTGAAGTTATTACGACAGACCCGCCTAAACGTCCATACAAAGAAATTGGAACCATTACAGTAGAGAGGGATTCTGCTTCAGAAACTTATGATGAGATCATTCGGATGATACGTGTTCGAGCTGCAGCATTAGGTGCGCACGCTATTATTATCGACCCCCAGAGCAAAGTATCAAACACAGCCATTGCAAAAAAAATAACAACAGAGCTAGATGTTAAAATTATTAAAGCAACTGTCATACGGTGGACAGATTAACCATTTTCGTGTTACCAATAAATCGCTTTTTGGATTGTCTAGTACCCATAAACCATTGATTTTAATTAATTAAAAAAATAATTTACCTAGTAAACGCAAGCCTATACATGATAACAATAAGAGGGTGCGTCAATCTGTCACATATCAAAATTATTCCAATATAAGTATAGTCGCATTTTATTTTCCTTTATTCATTGAGATTGAAATGATTTTTCTACGTCTAGTTGCATCTGGATTACTCTTATGCGCATCAACATTTATGTTCGCAAGTCAAGATGGGAAGATGCATGCAATAAAATCAACTCTGGCTGTAGGAGCGACATTTGATGATAAAGGTCGGTTATGGTTGGTTAAGGTGGAAAACCAGAGATTATTTATTTACCAATCGAAAAATGAGGGGAAGGATTTTTCGAAACCTGTTCTAATTACACCAGAACCTGAGAATATACTTGCTGATGGAGAGAATCGTGCAAAAATTGCAGTCATGTCAGATGGCGTAGTGATCGTCACCTGGACACAATCCTTGCCACAAAAATTTTCTGGAAATATTCGTTTTTCACGCTCCACTGATTCAGGAGAAACTTTCTCTAAGCCACTCACCCTAAACGATGATGGCCGTATCACCAGTCATCGTTTTGATGCCCTAACAACAGATGGTGCAGGCAGAGTGGTGGTGGCATGGCTAGATGCGCGCGATAGAGATGTAGCAAAAGAAAGGGGTGAGGAGTTTCTTGGAACCTCGATATATACAGCTCAATCCACTGACAATGGAGTAAGTTTTTCCGTTAACCAGAAATTTCAAGAGCATGTTTGTGAATGCTGCCGAGTCTCCTTAGGTTGGACAACAGATGGGCCAATTGCATTCTGGCGTAATATTTTTGATACCAATACCCGAGATTTTGCTATTGCAGCACTAGATACGGGTGCGTTACGTCGTGCTACGGACGACTCATGGAAAATAGATGCTTGTCCGCACCATGGAGGTGACATGGCAATTGATGCTCAAGATCGTCTACACCTAGTTTGGTTTACGAATGGTGAAATTCGCCAGGGCTTATTTTACAAACAAATTAAAGGTGAACGGGAATCTATGCCTCTTGCTATCGGTAACTCTGCAGCCCAAGCAAGTCATCCATCTATAGCGGTAGAGGGGAATATGGTGCTTCTTGCTTGGCGTGAATTTAATGGGGAAACTTACTCCGTACAAATTATGTACTCAGATAATGCGGGGATCTCATGGAGCAAATCACAACAGGTGGCGAATTCAACAGGGGGTGCAGACTACCCCTTACCATTGATCAACGGTCAAAAAATGTTAGTGGTATGGAACACCTCCGTAGATGGCCTTCAAATACTGCCAGTTAGCCGCAATTAATTCTAAGCATGAGAGAAATGAAGTGCGCTTTGTTGGGAAAAAATATAAAGAAATTACTGATAATCAAAATATCCTTTATATTGACAATACTGGGTGTATTTGGAACAGGTATTAATGTCTATGCAGATAATGTTCTGCCATCGAATGCCTCTGAAATATCCAGAGAAATTTCTACTCTAGAGAGCGATTCACAAACTTCAAAAATAATAGCCGATAAGAATGAGATAAAATCACTCGATCAAGAAAGTCCTCCTGACACTAAAATTTCAGATGAAATAACTGATAACAGTGTAACTAAAAATACATCGGCGAAAAAAAATCAGGAGATGACAATCTTCAAAGAAATGGTCATCACTGATGAAGTTGAGAAAGATTCCCATTTTACTTCCCCTTCCACCCGTATAACACGTTCGCATATTGAAAAACAAAACGCTCAAACTACAGAAGAAATACTTAAGTATCAACCTAGTTTACAAATCCGCCAGCGCTATATTGGCGATCCTAACGGCGTACTAGGTATTCGTGGCGGAGACATGTTTTCAACAGCCCGTAACATGGTCTACGCAGATGGATTGCCGCTACACAATCAAATGCAATCTACATTCAATGGGGCGCCACGTTGGTCATTAGTTGGACCCAATGAAATTGACGTTGTGGATGTCGTATATGGGCCATTTTCTGCAGAATATAGCAGTAACTCTATTGGCGGCGTAGTCAACATGAAAACCCGTATGCCCCGTAAGGAAGAAATGTATGTTGAAAGTAGTGTATTTCTTCAAGCATATAACAATCTGGGATCCAAACAGACCCTTATAGGAGATCGTCAATATATCTCCTATGGCAATCGATTTAAGGATGCTCTGTCAGTGTTTGTCGCCTACAATCGTCTAGAGTCACAAGGTCAGCCACAAAGTTACTTGTTAGATAATACTGGTTTAAACACGCCATCTGGAACCGGGGACCGTAATGTAGTCAGCGGTGGGATCTTAACATCTGACACACGTGGTACGCCCAGCATGATCTATGGCAATTCAGGGGCGGAGAAAGTGGTAACTGATTTAATGAAATTTAAACTTGGTTATGATATCACCCCGGGCCTGCAAGCTATCTTTACTGCGGCCTATGAAGACCGCAACCGCAGCAACACCCCAAAAAATTATTTAAAAAATTCTTCTGGTGCGGCATTCTACGGTAACGGTACTCTACCTAATGCTATGAACGGAGTAGGCAAGGACGCTTTTGATGTATTAAATGCTGGCTTTGGACCAATTGAGGAAGACCGTCAAACTCTACAACTCGGCCTAAATTTGCGTGGGGAACTCACTCCAAACTGGTTCATTGATACCACAACCAGTCATTTTGATGTTCTAAAAGACAGAAAATTTACTGCCCTACTCAGTCCAAATGATCCAACAAATCAGAATAAGTCCACAGTGCAGGACTTCAAGCAATTCACTTGGTTCAATCACGATCTAAAACTAAGCAATAAGGCTCTTTTTGGCAATGAAAAATTGGGATTCTTAGGCGGGTATCATTTTGATCAATACAAATTAGGGTTTAGGCAATATGATTCACCTAATTATTCTGGCCACTCTCTTGGAACTATGAATACCAGCAAGAGTAATGATGGCATGACAACGACCCATGCATTTTACGCGCAGTCTTCCTACCATTTTTTACCAGAGTGGGATCTTACTGCAGGGGTGCGTCAAGAATTTTGGGCTGCTGAAAATGGCGTGGTCGGTGGTATTGTAGTAAAAGACAGATATCTTGCGCCAACAACACCGAAAGCTTCAATAGGGTACGGAGAAGGTCCGTGGAAATTTCGTTACTCATTCGGCCAAACCCATCGGTTTCCTACTATTGCAGAACTTTATCAAACACTCTCTACTCCAACTAATATTACTACGGCCAATGCTGCAATCAGGCCTGAAAATGGCATACACCACAATTTCATGATAGAACATGGGCTGCGCAATGGTTATATTCGTATGAATATTTTTCGCGATGATATTAAAGATGCCATTCAGTCCGTGCGCACAGTGTCTGGCATCCTCACACAAGCCGGGCTTCAGAATATTGGGCAAACTGCCACCACCGGCGTTGAACTCATTTATGATCAAAGACGTATCCTCAGATCTAAATTTGATTTCATGTTGAATTTTACTTGGATGAATGCAGAAGTAACCAAAGGCGGGCTCAATAACTTTACAGAGGCGAACGGGACATTAAATCCATATAACCTTACTGGAAAACAGATCATTCGTCTGCCTCATTATCGGTTAAATTTCTTTACTACCTACAATGTCACATCATTCTGGGATGTATCGATGGGTGGTCGTTACACTTCAGATTCTTTTAATGACATAGATAACAGAGACACGGTTCATAATGTATATGGCTCACAAAGTGATTTCTTTTTTCTTGACGTCAAAACTAATTATCGACATCAATTCAGTAATGGTATAAAAAGCCGGTACTCGTTCGGCATTAACAACCTAAATAACACTCAAGCTTATGTTTTTCATCCATACCCACAGCGCACATTTTTTGCCGAGGCTGCATTTAGTCTCTAGAATTGCAGTAATACTTGAAGCTACCCTTCTCTCCTTTATACAGTTCTTTTATCTAGGGAACTAAAGAGTACCCCTTAAACCATTCCTCCCCGCAAGCGGGGAGGAATGGTGAATGATGCACTCTTACTTAAAAGTTTAATCCAGCAAAATTACTCCGGATGATCCTTTCTCTTGTCGTTACCGGCAATAT
>BJGV01000015.1 GCA_014190895.1 Nitrosomonadaceae bacterium
CCATAGCCACCAGCTCCTACCCCTCACCCTACTCCTAACCCTACCCCTAACCCTAACCCATAACCATCATATCTACCGTAATACCCTCTTCCACCATAACCCCCATGTCCTCCACGATAACCACCCCCACCATAGTAATGACCACCCCCACCCCCACGTGCCCACAATGAATTATCAAGCATTAGTCCTAGTAAGCTAATGGCAAGGCACGTTAATTTAATTGTCTTCATATATACCAGTGTGACACAAACACGAGAATAGTTTTATTTTGGATTCTTGTTGGTATTTTATTTATAACACGAGTGCTTGATTGTGCCATAAATCTTAAGTTTATAAGGTACAACTAGTATTTAATTTTATCAAGAATATCTTGTATTCTTTAGTATAGAGTATTCATTTGAAAAGTAATTGTGAGAGAATCCAATTATCTTCACGAAAATGATAAGCAAGTCACATGCCTTATTATCAGTGAAGAGTTCGATAACTTAATGAATATTAGATATAATTATCTAATATCGCTAGAGTAAATGTTGTTTACCCTCTTATCCTATAGAGGAATTTATTGCACGTAAAGAGAGGGGGATAATCATAAAAATTATTTTACTGGGCGCCCCTGGTGCAGGAAAGGGTACGCAGGCTAATTACATTAAAGAAAATTTTGGGATTGCGCAGATTTCTACTGGGGATATGTTGCGGTCGGCAGTTCATTCTGGTACCAAATTAGGTATTATTGCCAAGAAAATCATGGATGCTGGGGAGTTGGTCCCAGATGATCTAATTATCAATCTTGTGAAAGAACGAATTGCTCGACCAGATTGTGTAAATGGTTTTTTACTTGATGGTTTTCCTCGTACCATTCCTCAGGCGGATGCAATGAGAAGTGCCGGTGTGCAAATAGACTACGTGATTGAGATTGACGTAGTTGATGCAGAAATTATTACCCGTATATCCGGTCGTCGTGTGCACCTTGCCTCAGGACGTACTTATCATAGTATATTCAGCCCTCCTCGAGTAAAAGGAAAAGATGATCTTACTGGCGAACCACTGGTACAGAGGGATGATGACAGAGCAGAGACTGTAAAAAAAAGACTCGAGATCTATTACGCTCAGACCAAACCATTGGTAGAATACTATCTTCTGCAGGCAGGTAATAATGAAAAGTATGCCCCTAAATACTTTAAGATAGCGGGTACAGGGTCAGTTGAGAGTATTCGCGATAATATTTTTTTGGTACTTAGTTAGTAGCATTTAAAATCCGAAGTGTTTTTTACTTACTCATTCATGATTTTGGAATGGGTTTTTATGTTATCAATTGATAGCCTTGTTGTTTTTGGCAGATACCATTATAAATCGAGGTATCTTGATACAAAATGTGTGCCGCCATAAATGGTTAGTAGAATTATAAAAATTTCGAATAAATAAAAAGGAAAATATGGTGGTAAAAAATGCATTTTATGCCCAATCTGGTGGAGTGACTGCTGTTATTAATGCATCCGCTGCCGGCGTTATTGAAACTGCACGTCGATACAAGGAAACAATTAATAAGGTTTACGCTGGTCGTAATGGAATTATTGGCGCACTAACCGAGGATTTAATTGACACGAGTAAAGATACCGTTTCAGCTATTAAATCTCTACGCTATGCTCCTTCTGGTGCTTTTGGTTCTTGTCGCTATAAACTCAAGACTCTCGAACAGAATCGACGCGAATATGAGCGCTTAATTGAAGTCTTTGAGGCTCATAATATAGGATATTTCTTTTATAATGGCGGGGGTGATTCTGCTGATACTTGTTTGAAAGTATCGCAGTTAGCCAAGAAGTTGGGCTATTCTATTCAAGCAATTCATGTTCCAAAAACAGTAGATAACGATTTACCTATTACCGATTGTTGCCCCGGCTTTGGTTCGGTTGCCAAATATATTGCCGTATCCACGCGTGAAGCAAGTTTTGACGTAGCTAGTATGTCGAAGACATCAACGAAGGTATTTGTTTTAGAAGTGATGGGCCGTCATGCTGGTTGGATTGCAGCGGCAGGTGGTTTAGCGTCGAGCAAGGATTGTGAAATTCCTGTTGTTATTTTGTTTCCAGAAATTACATTCGACCGAAAAAAATTTACAGCAAAAGTAGATAGTTACGTTAAAAAATTTGGCTATTGCTCGGTAGTAGTATCCGAGGGCGTTAAGAGCGCGGACGGAGCTTTTCTTTCTGATCAAGGTTTGCGCGATGCCTTTGGTCATGCCCAATTAGGAGGTGTAGCACCCATAGTAGCAAATATTATCAAGGACGACTTGGGTCTTAAATATCACTGGAGTGTGGCTGATTATTTGCAGCGCGCTGCTCGTCATATTGCATCTAAGACGGATGTTGATCAAGCTTATGCAATGGGCAAGGCTGCGGTAGAATTTGCTATTAAGGGATATAGTGCGGTAATGCCCACAATAGACCGTCTGTCCAACAATCCTTACAAATGGAAAGTTGGCATGGCCCAATTACTTAAAGTCGCCAACGTAGAAAAAATGATGCCTAGTAATTTTATTAGTAAGGATGGCTTTGGTATTACTGAGAAATGTCGTGAGTATCTTGTGCCACTCATTAGGGGCGAAGATTACCCACCTTATAAGAACGGTCTACCTAATTACGTGCGTTTGAAAAATATAGCTGTTAAGAAAAAATTGAGTGATTTCAAGATTTAAATTATCTTATTTATCAAACAATAGGCAGGTTTTTAATGTAAAATTGCCGGGTCAATATTTCATGTAAGTTCTTAAACGGTCTGACTTTAACTGGAGATTTAAATGGGTGCTGGTTTAATTATTGCCATTGTTTGTGCGATGGCGGCGTTGCTGTATGGGGCGTTATCAATCAAATGGATTGTGGCCTTGCCAAGTGGTAACGAGCGTATGCGTGAAATTGCTACGGCAATCCAGCAGGGCGCATCCGCTTACCTTAATCGACAATATGCCACCATCGGCATCGTTGGTTTAATTTTATTAGTAGCTATTTTTGCCGCATTAGGTTGGCAAACCGCTGTTGGCTTTGCTCTTGGAGCTTTTTTGTCTGGTCTTGCTGGTTATGTGGGCATGAATGTTTCTGTTCGTGCCAATGTGCGCACAGCAGAAGCAGCCAAAAATGGTCTAGGTGCGGCGCTGGATGTTGCTTTTAGAGGTGGTGCAATTACTGGTATGTTAGTGGTTGGTTTGGGTCTGTTAGGCGTAGCGGGTTACTATGCATTTCTTACCACTGGTTTGAATGTTCCCGTAACAAAAGCAACTCATGCTTTAGTCGGACTAGCCTTCGGTAGCTCACTGATCTCTATTTTTGCTCGCCTTGGTGGGGGTATTTTTACTAAGGGTGCAGATGTAGGCGCGGATTTGGTGGGCAAAGTTGAAGCCGGTATTCCTGAGGATGATCCGCGTAATCCAGCGGTGATCGCTGATAATGTTGGCGATAATGTAGGCGATTGTGCTGGCATGGCTGCAGATTTATTTGAGACCTACGCCGTAACTATTATTGCTACTATGCTACTTGGCGGCTTGTTGATTGCCCCTGGCAATCCGAATGCGGTACTTTACCCCTTAGTTTTAGGTGGTTTTTCTATTATCGCCTCAATTATTGGTTGTTATTTTGTCAAGGTTCGCGAGGGCGGCAAAATCATGAACGCACTTTATCGTGGACTAGCTGTTGCCGGTATTCTAGCGGCAATCGCTTATTACCCTATTACTAGTGTAATGATGGGTGATGGAGTGATGATCAGTGGCCAATTAATCACCTCTATGAAACTGTATCTTGCAGGACTGGTTGGTCTAGTACTTACTGCAGCCATGGTCTGGATTACTGAATATTACACTTCTACTGAGTACGCACCGGTACAACATATTGCCGAGGCTTCTAGTACCGGTCACGGTACTAACGTTATTGCTGGTCTGGGTGTATCAATGAAATCTACAGCCGCTCCGGTAATTGCTGTATGTCTTTCAATCTGGTGTGCACATGAATTAGCGGGTCTTTATGGCGTAGCTGTTGCTGCAACGTCAATGCTATCCATGGCTGGTATTATTGTAGCGCTCGATGCCTATGGACCAATTACCGATAATGCTGGCGGTATTGCGCAAATGGCCGATTTACCACAGGCAATTCGTGACATTACCGATCCTTTGGATGCCGTTGGCAACACTACCAAGGCAGTGACGAAAGGTTATGCTATCGGTTCTGCTGGTTTGGCTGCATTAGTTTTGTTTGCAGATTATACGCACGGACTCTCTGATGTTGGTAAAATCGTCACCTTTGATCTGTCCAACCATATGGTAATTATCGGTCTCTTTATAGGTGGTATGGTGCCTTATTTATTTGGGGCCATGGCAATGGAAGCTGTTGGTCGTGCCGCAGGTTCTGTGGTAGTAGAGGTCCGTCGTCAATTCCGAGAAATTAAAGGTATTATGGAGGGCACGGCTAAACCAGATTATTCCAAAGCCGTAGATATGGTAACTAAAGCGGCCATTAAAGAAATGGTCGTTCCGTCTCTATTACCTGTAGCGGTGCCGGTGATCGTTGGTTTAGTGCTTGGTCCAGTGGCTTTAGGTGGGGTACTAATCGGCGCCATTATAACTGGTATTTTTGTAGCCATTTCTATGACCGCCGGTGGTGGTGCCTGGGATAATGCCAAGAAATATATCGAAGATGGTCACTATGGCGGGAAGGGTTCGGAGGCACACAAGGCCGCCGTGACTGGGGATACTGTTGGTGATCCTTATAAGGATACTGCTGGTCCAGCCATTAACCCACTTATTAAGATCATGAATATTGTTGCGTTATTAATTGTTCCTTTGTTGTAAATATATTCAATTCTATGAGGCGCGTCAGAAAGTGTGGCGCGTCTTTTTTTGATGCAGGTTTATTTTCTACCTGATTTCTGTTTACTCGTCCTATATAGTTTCTGGTGAGCTGTTATTTATCTCTATGAGATCTTGAGACGGATCTAGATCTTCATTAGGCTGTTTCTGAACCTTATCTAGCTTGCGCTGTTTTTTCTCTTCTTGTTTCTTTTTCTTATTCAAATCTCTTTGGCGCTTTGCGTACTGAAAATTAGGTTGTGCCAATTTGTCACCTTTGAATAGATATTTCTCGGAAGATAGATTCGAAATATTTCTTTTATTGCCTTGTTTATTTTACGCTGAAATATGTAATTTATCTCAATCTTTAAATCATCAATTTGGCGCCACTAATGTATTTATGCTTCTTAGCATCTTTACTACACTATTTAATGCTATAAGAAAATCTTTGATCTCTGTAATTGTGTTGCCACTTCCTAAGCTTACGCGCACGGCGCATCTAGCCAGTAGTGGTTCTACTCCCATAGCTTCTAGTACGTAGCTCTGACCAGGAGTTACACTGGAACATGCAGCGCCGCTGGCAACTGCGAATCCTGCTTTATCAAGACAGATAACTAAAGTTTCGCCTTCGATGTCAGGTAGTGCAAAATAACAGGTATTGGGTAGACGTGACGCACTTAAACCAAAAATAATAGCACCCATGTTTAGCAATCTTTCTTCCAAATATTCGCGTATTGTTGAAATATGCACAGTCATTTCTGTTATACGATTCTGAGCTAATTGACAAGCTAAACCAAAACCCACAATAGCGGGAATATTCTCAGTGCCAGAACGAAATCCATTCTCATGACCGCCCCCAAAAATAAGAGGTTTGAGTAATAATTTCTTATCTATTACTAATGCTGCCGCACCTTTTGGGCCATAAATTTTATGGGATGATAATGTCATTGCATGCACTTTAAGTGAAATAAAATCTAATGGAATTTTTCCAAACGCCTGTATTGCATCAGTATGTATCCAAGCACCAGTATTTCTAGCTTTTTCTGCAATTGTCGCCACATCCTGAATCACGCCAGTTTCGTTATTAGCTAACATCACAGATATTAAACTAGGCCGCTGTTCTGATATAGCTCTATCGGCGTCATCTAGATCTATTTGTCCAGATTTATTTACCGCTAGCTTTCTTAAGCTCCACTTATTAACTGTCCCTCTTGTTAGTTCTTGAGTTGGACGCATAATGCAAGGGTGTTCAATTGCGCTAACAATAATCCGTGAGGGTTTTAGATACCCCGCTGTCCCCTGTATAAATAAATTATTAGCTTCAGATCCACCACTAGTAAAGATTACTTGTGAAGGTTGTGCGCCAACTGAGCTCGCTACTTGCTCACGCGCTCGGTTTACCGCTTGACGGGCAACAGTGCCAAGAGAGTGAGGACTAGAGGGATTGCCAAATTTTTCTTTGAAGTACGGCATCATCGCATCGAATACTTCATTATCTATCGCAGTGGTAGCATTATGATCAAAATATGTTTTTTTCATTCCTTGGTCCGCATCTTATTTCTATGCAATTTAATTTGTATTGTTTTCACTGGATTCTTTTTTTTATATTTTTTTCAATAGAATTAAGAATTCCACGTAATATATTTATCTCTTCTTTTTCTAATCGAGCACGGGAAAACAGGCGACGCATGCGCTGCATTAATCGTTTTGGTTCTCGAGGATCAAGAAAGTTGGTATCAATCATTATCTGCTCCAGATGACAGTAAAACAACTCGATATCGTTGAAGTTAGCTAACGTACCTGATTCCTGTGATAGACAATTAGTTTTTGGTAACGCCATCTGTAATTCATAAGTCATAACTTGGACGGCGCTGGCAAGATTAAGAGAAAGGTAATTGGGATCGGTTGGAATATGCACAATAATCTGACATTTACTGACTTCTTCTGTAGTAAGACCAGACGCCTCTGCACCGAAAACTAACGCCACTGGACCTTTCTGGGCTTGATCAAGAAGTTTTTGGGCGCCTTGACGCGAGTCAAATGTGTCATGCGAAAGATTCCGTCGACGAGCAGTAATTGCCGCCACTAGGACAGTTTTGTTTAGAGCTTCATCAAGATTCGTACAGATTTTGGCTTTATTTAGGACGTCCCAAGCCCCAACAGATCGCGCTTCAGCCTCCTTATCGGGGAATATTTTTGGATTCACCAGATAGAGTGAGTTTATTCCCATTGTTTTCATGGCTCTCGCGGCGGCACCGATATTTCCTGGGTGACTAGTATGACTTAATACTATACGGACATTATCAAGCGGCAATAAGAAATTCATATTAAAATGCTACCTTCCTAAAAATATTTAAATTCGTTAAAAATATGCATCCCATGCTTAACATAGCAGTAAAAGCTGCTCGCCGTGCTGGTGGTATCATTAATCGGGCCGCCCAAAATCTAGATTCATTGCACATATCTCGTAAGGCGCATAATGATTTTGTTAGCGAGATAGATAGATTGTCCGAGGACACCATCATTAAGATACTATTAGATACTTATCCAGATCATTCAATTTTAGCAGAAGAAAGTGGCTCTAGAGGTGATCCAAGAAAGTCTGAATATCAGTGGATTATCGATCCACTAGATGGCACTACTAACTTTCTCCATGGCTTGCCTCAGTACTCGGTATCCGTTGCTTTAATGCATAAGAATATATTAACTCAAGCAGTAGTCTATAACCCACATGCTAATGAATTATTTACTGCCAGTCGTGGGAGAGGGGCTTATCTTAATGATCGCCGTTTACGTGTAAGTAAACGTACTAATCTCGGAGATTGTTTGATAGGAACCGGTTTTCCATTTCGTGAGTTTTCACATGTAGATTCTTATCTTGAGATGTTTAGAGATATCATGCCCATAACTGCGGGCATTCGTCGTCCTGGCTCCGCCGCCCTAGATTTAGCCTATGTAGCCGCTGGACGTTACGATGGTTTCTGGGAATTAGGATTATCATCGTGGGACATTGCGGCCGGTTGTTTGCTTGTCACCGAAGCAGGTGGACTTGTGGGTGATTTAGAGGGAAATGACACTTATCTGCAGAGTGGGCACATTGTTGCGGGTAATCCAAAAATATTTGGACAGTTATTGAAGGTAATTTCACCACACCTGACCAAGGAACTTAGATTTTAAGGGGGGGCAGTTATTGATTACGGTGCCAAGATAAACACAGTAAGAAATAATAGCCATAAGAAGGGCAACCGTATTTATTTTATTGATGGTCTCAGAAAATTATATCAGTGCTCTTGATCATGTAAGCCATGAACATGGCCATGCGAGAGCTCCTCTTTGGTGGCTGGTCTTACATCAGTAACCGTACAATTGAAACGTAGAGTCATTCCAGCGAGCTTATGATTCCCATCTACAATTACCTCATCTTTGGTAATGCTAGTGACAGTATAGATTAGGTTATTACTGGAACCCTCTTTGCCACCCTCAAATTGCATGCCAATTATGAGATCTGGAGGAAATGAGCTACGTAACTCTGATCGCACCAATTTTTTATTGTATTCGCCGAAAGTATTCTCGGGTTCCATAAGAATAGAGCAGGTATAGTCTTTTTCCATGTTATGTAATTTTTCTTCAACCATAGGGAAAATACCGTCGTAACCACCATGTAAATAACTGATTGATGAGTCTGATTTTTCTAAGGTATTTCCAGACGAATCTAGTAGTTCATATATAATAGATACAACAGTATTTTTTTTAATTTGCATGCTATTTATTCCTTATTAAAGTCATCTTGACATTGTATATAATCAAAGTGTACTCATCTCCCAGTTTTCAGGATGCTCGGATACCTTTTTAATTTATCTTACAAAACGCAGGTCAATTATTTTTTATAATTTTGCTCTCAATATTTCAACTCAAACAGCTAATAAGTTAGGGCGATTATTATAATTTATCAATCATCCTCTCTACAAGTTTTTTGACAGGCGAGAAACTGCGTCGATGCACTACTGATGGCCCATGTTTCTGCAGAGCTGAAATATGCCCCTTAGTCGGATACCCTTTATGTTGATCGAATCCATAATTTGGGAAGCAGTGATGTAATCTAAGCATTTCAGCGTCACGTGCTGTCTTAGCCAGAATTGAAGCAGCAGAGATTTCTGGTACTAGGTTGTCCCCTCCAATAATAGTCTCAGTAGGAAAATCTAGACAAGGACTGCGATTTCCATCTACTAAGACCTTATTGGGAACAAAAGAGAGACTCTCAACTGCACGCTTCATGGCCAGTAAGCTAGCTTGTAGAATATTTAATTGATCTATCTCTTCAACTGAAGCAAAGGCAATTGCCCATGCAATTGAACGCGTTTTAATAATAAGCGTTAGATCATCTCGTTTTTTCTCACTCAATTTCTTTGAATCTGCTAACCCCGCTATTTTGTAATCCGGATCAAGGACTACACAGGCTGCAAATACTGGTCCTGCCAGAGGCCCTCTACCGGCCTCATCTACGCCACAAATCCATTCAAATTTCTTCACCAGCATCCCCTGTGTACTCTTAAATTTTTATGCATTGAATTATAAGAAAAAATACCGAGGAAATGACTCTTAATATAAAGATTAATAATCTCTAATTTATCGTCAAATATTATTAAAATAAATAAATTTTTAATGTATTCTGCAATCTATAAAGAGACGTAAAAGTATGATTGCAAATCAGTTTATAAGATATCAATGTCAAGTAAGTTTTGTGACAAGACATCTCAACTTTTTATTGTTTTAATTCTTTAGTTTTTGTATTTATTTTGGAAAGGCACTATACATTTCGCATTGTGCACATTAACTTGGCTTCTGTGACTAGTTGACCATCTACTTCCGCTTTGGCAGAGTATTTCCATACACCCTTTATCTGTCGCAGTATCTCTACTTTAAGCGTTAATTGATCTCCAGCTTGTACAGGTTTTTTAAAACGAGCTTCATCTATGCCAACAAAATAATAAATTGAATCGTTATTAGTCTTTGCATCCATAGTTTTGAGTGTCAGAATTCCTGCAGCCTGTGCTAGCGCCTCAATAATAAGTACACCAGGCATGATTGGGTGATGAGGGAAGTGACCGACAAAAAAAGGCTCGTTAATAGTCACATTTTTTAGTGCAATAATATCTTTACCTGGCTGGCAAGAAAGCACTCTATCCACCAATAAAAAAGGGTAGCGGTGCGGTAGATATTTTAAAATTTCGTGGATGTCCATAGCATGCAAGATTATTTACCCTTTGTATTTATGAAAAATTTCTTCAAAAAAGACCGTTATTTGCTCGATAGTACTTTAAATAAATTGTTAGTCACACTCATGCATTAATTAAACCTTTTAACAATGATTAATGAATTTAGAATTGTTGTCCAAATTCAAATTGAAACGGTTGCATGTAATCACCGGGCTGTTTATTAAGCGGATAGCCAAGACTCACTTTAAGTGGGCCCATTGGAGAGACCCATGAAACGGCAACTCCAGTAGAGTACCGCATACCTTCAGATTGTGGGTATATCCCACCAGGTCCCCATACCCCACCAGCATCTAGGAATCCACTCACCCTTAGCGTTCTATCACTTTTCATACCAGGCATTGGAAATAAAAGCTCCGTACTTCCTATTAGACGTTTATTGCCACCTAGCGCTCTATTGCTGTCATCACGGGGACCCAATGAACTGATCATATAACCACGTACCGAGGTGTTACCACCAGCAAAAAAGTTCTTAAAGTAAGGCAAAGGTCTTCCATCGTAGCCATTACCATAGGATGCTTCTCCCCTCAACAGTAGGGTAAAATTATCTGTAATAGGCTGCCAATATTTACTCTCTAGATTTACTTTGTAATAGTTAAGATCAGCGCCTGGTAAACCTACTTCAACAAACACTCTCTGTGTTGTGCCAGAGGTGGTCCAGATAGCGCTATCTCGACCATCACGCGAAAATCTTATAGATGCTGGCAAAGCGCTGGTTTGAACGCCAAATACCCTGACAAATTCTCTAGCGCGCGTCGGACTGAGGGAACTTAAATGTTGTTCTGTCATTTCGGCACCAAGACCAACCGTGATTATATCCTTCTCATTGATCGGCAGTCCGGAACGAATACCAACACCATAAGTGGTAGTGTTAATGTTAGCCACTGCATTTAGATTTTTGGTATTCAAGGCACGATAATAAATGTCACCCCCTGCGGTTATTCCATCAAGAGTAAAATAAGGGTCGGTGTAGGACAGCGAGTAAACTTTGTTAACAGCGCCTGTGGCAGCAGTCAACGCAAGAGTTTTACCAGTACCAAATAGATTCTCCTGCTGGATATTACCATTTAGCATGATGCCTTCTTGTTGAGAATAACCTACTCCAAACATTACATTTCCAGTGGGTTTTTCAGTGACTTTAAATTTTATATCAATTTTATCATTGCTACCCTCAACTGCTGGCGTCTCTAAGTTCACGGCAGAAAAGTAGTTTGTTCTGTCTATGCGTTGCTTAGAGCGATTAATTTTGGCAGTTGAATACCAACCACCTTCGAGCTGACGTATTTCTCGACGTATTACTGAGTCACGGGTACGAATGTTACCCTCTATGACAACGCGTCTGACATAAACGCGCAGACCAGGATCAATAGAGAAATGAAAACTTACCTCTTGTTTTTCTTTATTTAGTTCTGGCGTTGCATTGACACTGGCAAATGCATAACCGCTCTCTCCCAATCCATCGGTAATCATTTTAACGGATTCTGTTAGTTTTTTACGTGAAAATACATCGCCTGATTTAATCAGTATGAGTTTCTTTAAATCAGCTTCCGGCATGTCTGTTTTACCAGATTGTGTTACCTCAGAGACCTTATATTGAGCACCTTCGCTTATATTGACTGTAATATAGATCTCCCGCATGTCAGGCGTGACTGATACTTGGGTGGAGTCGATATTAAATTCTAGATAACCGTTATCAAGATAGTACGAGCGTAATGTTTCTAGATCAGCAGACAGTTTTTGTTTTGAGTACTGATCATTTTTTGTGAACCAAGAAATTAAATTAGGCGGTTTTAGTGCAAATAGATCCGTTAGTTCTTTTTCCTTAAAAGCGTTAATCCCGATAAGATTTATTTTTCTAATTCTCGCAACCTCGCCTTCGTCAATAGAAAAATTAATTGCAACGCGATTACGCTCGAGCGGTGTAACTGTAGAAGTAATTTTTATAGAGTACCTGCCTCGACTAAGATACTGCTGCTTCAATTCAGTTTCTGCTTTATCTAGTACAACCCGATCAAATGTACGAGACATCGCTAAACCTGATTGCTGTATACTAGACTTTAACTTACCAGATTCAAACTCTTTGGCGCCAGTAATGGTAATTTCTGAGATGGTGGGACGTTCTGTCAGTACTATGAGCAGGATGCCATTTTCAGACTCTAGTCGCACATTTTTAAAAAAACCTGTGGCATAAAGCGCCTTGATTGCGGCTTCAGCCTTATCGTCGTCCATCATGTCACCTACTTTTATTGGTAGATAACTAAACACCGTTCCTGGTTCTGTACGCTGCAATCCGTTTATCTGGATATCTTGAATTACAAAGGGTTCCTCCGCCTGCAAAATTGCAGGAAAAAAGAAAAAAATAAACATAACAAGATATCTAATTCCCATGCTTTAGTTAGAGATAAATCGATTAATATCGTTATACATAGCAAGAATCATAAGAATAAATAACAGCATCATTCCTATTTGTTGACTAATGCCCATAATTTTTTCCGAAAGAGGACTACCTTTAATAATTTCAATAACATAATACATTAAATGCCCGCCATCTAATAATGGGATAGGCAGTAAATTTAAAACTCCCAAACTGATACTGATGAGCGCAAGAAATGCGCAGTAAGATGCAAGTCCAATTTGAGCCGACTTACCAGCGTAATCCGCAATCACTATAGGACCGCTTAAATTTTTCCACGATACATTTCCCTCTACCATTCTCCATAGCATTTTTAGTGTAAAAACAGATATATCCCATGTTTTTTTTACCGCCATAACCGCAGCAGTGCTTGCTGGGTAATTAATTTTGACTAACAGTTTTTCTAATTCAGAATGAATAATTTGTGGCTCAATCCCAATTCTGCCAATCGTTTTTCCATTTTGGATAATTGCGTCAGGGGTGATATCTATTTTAATGAGAGCACTATTGCGTCGAATTTCCATTACCATGGATTGTTTGGGATTGTTTTGTATTTGGTATATCAATTCTTCCCATAAGGTAATTTTCTTTCCATTCACCATTAGAATTTCATCATTAACTAGCAATCCGGATCGACTAGCTGCAGTATTTTCAGACACCTTAGCAATGAAGGGTCTTACTGTTGGCTGATAATTATTTAAACCTAGTTTCTGTAGAAAATTGATTTCCAAATCATCAGCGCTTATACGACTTAAGTCCAACTCTCGCCAGCTAGCCTTACCATTTCGATCTAAAGATTCCACCTCGACAGAGGTAGACTTCTCTGTTACTTTTTTTAACAGTATCCAGCGAGCATCCTCCCAAGTAGCAATAGATTCAGTACCAATTCTTAATATGGTGTCACCTTTCTCAAAGGCTGAAGATGCAGCAGGCGTGTCTGGAATAACCGTTCCAATAATTGGTTTCATCCCAGTTATTCCTAGCATAAATACTGCCCAGTATAGTAAAATTGCTAGAAGAAAATTGGCAACTGGCCCGGCCACAACAATAGCAAAACGTTGTGTGACTGACTTACCATTAAATGAATACATGAGATCTTTGGGAGCAACCTCTCCTTCGCGTTCATCCAACATTTTGACGTAACCACCGATAGGAAAGGCAGTTATGACCCATTCAGTCTGGTCTTTTCCCCAACGCTTCTTTAGCAAGGGCCGGCCAAAACCAATTGAGAAACGTAGCACTCTTACTCCGCACCAACGCGCTACCAAGTAGTGACCAAATTCATGAAATACAATTAGAATACCTAGGGCAATCAAGAAGGCGAGTATTGTGAAAAGGATTGTCATTTTTGTTGACTATCGGAAATGAAAGTAAGAATAATATGATCCATAGGTCTTATCAAGAAATAAGATCGAACGTAAAAAAAGAACGAAACTGAGATCAGATGTAGCGCTCAGAAAATTCTTTTGTATCTTTGTCAGATACAATTAGATGTGCAGTACACACAAAAATATAAGCATAGTGCGACAGTAATGTCACTATTTTTAAATTAAATTAATGTTTTGCACTAAATTCTAATAACCACTGATATGCGGTCGCACGTGCCATGCTGTCAACTTCCAAAATATCGTCAAGTGTGTTGATAGAAGTGCGATTAACTCTCTGCATTACTTCTTCAATCATAGAAGGGATTGTAGTAAATGATATGCGGCGCTCCAAAAATGATTCCACTGCTACTTCATTCGCAGCATTTAGTATTGCTGGGGCGCTGCCGCCAGAAGCAAGAGCTTCATAGGCTAATCTCAAACAGGGGAAGCGTGCAAAATCAGGTTTTTCAAAGTCTAATCTAGCAACTTTAAACATATCTAGAGGTGTTACGCCAGACTCGATCCGTTCTGGATAAGCCAACGCATGTGCAATTGGAGTACGCATATCTGGATTTCCTAATTGAGCCAACA
Source organism: Nitrosomonadaceae bacterium (assembly GCA_014190895.1). Classification (GTDB taxonomy): domain Bacteria; phylum Pseudomonadota; class Gammaproteobacteria; order Burkholderiales; family Nitrosomonadaceae; genus BJGV01. The sequence goes on from BJGV01000015.1 coordinate 14,473, forward strand.
CCGACCCATCCACATATTCGACCATAGAATGAATAATGCTTTGTGGATGAATGAGTACCTCGATCTTCTCGGGTGCAGCATCAAATAACCAATGAGCCTCGATTACTTCCAAACCTTTATTCATCATGGTAGCGGAATCTACAGAGATTTTGCGCCCCATTACCCAATTAGGGTGAGCACAAGCTTCTTCCGGCGTAACATTAGCTAATGAGGCTAACGATGATTGTCGAAATGGACCGCCGGATGCAGTTAGTAAAATACGACGCACCCCAGTTACAGTCAAATTTCTATTGAATCCTGTTGGAAGGGACTGAAGAATGGCGTTGTGCTCACTATCAATTGGCAGCAGAGTTGCATTATTTTGCTTGATTACATTTATAAAAATATGTCCAGCCATTACGAGAGCTTCTTTGTTGGCAAGCAATACACGTTTACCAGCACGAGCGGCGGAGAATGTGGGCCGTATACCAGCGGCGCCTACAATAGCAGCCATAACAGTGTCCACTTCAGGCAGTGATGCCATTTTTTCCAGAGACTCAACACCGGATAATACCTCAGTATCGATTCCCATTTTATGGATGCCAGCTCGTAGTTTCTCGGCACCGGTTTGATCTAGCATCACCGCATAACGGGGGCGAAAATAGCAACATTGCTCTAACATTTTTTTGAAATTATTGTTGGCTGTAAGTGCAATAATATGAAATCGATCTGGGTGTTTCGAAACCACATCAAGTGTGCTTACGCCAACGCTGCCAGTAGAGCCGAGAATAGTAAGGTGACGAATAGTGGTCATAATAATTTAGACAGTAGAAATAAGTATCGTCAAAGTAGCAATAGGCAGGGTTGAAGTTAAGGCATCAATACGATCAAGTATACCACCGTGACCAGGCAAGATATTGCCGCTATTTTTAATTCCGGCATGACGTTTCATTAGTGATTCAAATAAATCACCAATAACGCCGAGTGCAGTTAGTGCCAATAATAGTGGGAGTAGTAAAATAGTTTGCTTTTCTTCCCCCAGCATATAGTTCCATATTAGAGCGTATATAGAGACCGCTATAAATCCTCCTGCTAATCCTTCCCATGTTTTACCTGGACTAATATCTTTTGCAAGTTTGTGTTTGCCAAACGCTCGTCCAGTTAAGAATGCGGCGGTATCAGAGATCCAAATAGTCGCCATAAATCCTAACAACAAGGAAGGACTGATTATACGTAATTGGTACAGAGCAAGACAGGTTGGTAGCAGAATTAACCAGCCTATCAGAATAAGCAAAGTTAAGTTTTTAATTGGACGGTTTAATCTTAGAAGACTTGGTGCACCTATAATCCAAAATACTACAGATGCTACGTAAATCCAGAGAAATATGGTGGTAAATGAGTTAATCACAGAGGCTTTATTCAATGCAAATAGAAGCTCTCCCCCCAGCAAGGCAGTAATTATTAAGTAAGCAATAGAGCCAGTCATAGAGAACCTTGCCAGTTTGCTCCATTCCCATGAACCCATTACAGTTAGAGTAAGAAGTAATGCCATCCAAAAAATTTCTGATAGATAAAACAGTGCCGTTAAAAAAAGAAACAACACAATGACAGCCGTGATAATTCGAATTTTAAGCATAAATAGAAGTGAATCAGAAATAAATTATGTTTGCCGCAGGAATATAGAAGCTAACCCATTTTTTTAGATATTTTTTGAGTCATATCAGTGATCGATAGCTTAACCGGCGCATTAATTTTTCCAAAACGACGTTCTCGTTTAAAGTACGATTCAATAGCCAAATTGAAGGCGTCTTCTTTAAAATCAGGCCACAAAGTATCGGTGAAATAAAGTTCGGTGTAGATTAGGTTCCACAGAAGAAAATTGCTAATGCGCTGCTCGCCACCAGTGCGTATAAGTAAATCAGGTTCTGGCGCATAACTCATCATAAAATGTTGAGCTAAATCTTTTTCCTCAAAATGGCCTATCAACTCCGGACGTTGTTCTAACATTTTGAGAGTTGCTTGTATAATATCCCAGCGTCCTCCGTAATTAGCTGCAATGGTGAGCGTAAGGCCTGTATTAGCAGCAGTCAAAGTTTCTCCATCATGAATAAGTTTAATTATTTTCGGGGAAAATTTTGACAAATCACCAATCACCTTGAAGCGAATATTATTTTTGTGTAATTTAATTATTTCTTGCTCAAGCGTGATAGTAAAGAGTGCTATGAGGAGAGTAATTTCATTTAGCGGTCTGCTCCAATTTTCGCTACTAAAGGCAAATAATGTTAGATATTTTACGCCTTGTTCAATACAGGATTTAACAACAATTCTTACGACTTCTACCCCGCGTTTGTGTCCGGAGATTCGTGGTATAGAAAGATTATTTGCCCAGCGACCATTGCCATCCATAATAATGGCCACATGTTGAGGTATTTTTGTAGTTTCTGACATTTTTTAATTGTATTGATAGTGAGAATCTTGGGCGATAAATTTTTCAACTAACGCCTTAATCAGATCAGTATTAATTCTGCTTCTTTAATTTGTAGTATTTTATCTACTTCAGAGATATAAGAATTTGTAATTTTTTGAATTTCATCTTGATTATAGCGCTCGTCATCCTCTGAGATTTCTTTATCTTTGAGCGAGGATTTTAAATTAGTATTTGCATCACGTCGGGTATTGCGCATTGCTATTCGTGTTGTTTCTGCTTCATTTCTCACTATTTTTATAAGATCTCTTCGCCGTTCCTCAGTTAGTGCGGGCATGGGTATACGAATTAGCTCACCCGTTGTCACAGGATTTAATCCAAGACCAGAGTCGCGTATTGTTCTCTCAATCGTACCTAGCATTTTTTTTTCCCAGGGTGAAACGCCAATAGTACGCGCGTCTAGAAGAGTAATGTTAGCTACTTGAGAAATGGGCATTAGTGTGTCGTAACAATCCACGGTGATGTGATCTAGTAAACCAGTATGAGCTCGTCCGGTACGAATTTTTCCAAAATTAGTTTTTAAAGCTTCTAGGCTTTTATGCATCTTTTGTTCGGTAAACTTCTTAATGTCGGTTGTCATAATTTATGCTGTATGTAACAGAAATGAGAAAAAAAGGCGGTAACCCTAATCTCACAATAAGATATTCTGGCTTACGCTAAGAAAAAAGCTGCTGAATCTAAACTTGTATCATTGTTCCTTCATCTTTTCCCATTATTACTCTTTTCAGTGCTCCAATTTTGAATATATTAAATACATTAAGAGGTAGTTTGTGATCGCGACATAAAGTTAGCGCAGTGGCATCCATTACTTTTAAGTTTCTATTGATGGCTTCATCAAATGATAAATGTTGATAACGTTTGGCATCTGAATTAGTTTTAGGGTCGCTGGTGTATACGCCATTAACTTTGGTGCCTTTGAGAACTATATCTACATTCATTTCCATGCCACGTAGCACGGCAGCAGTATCAGTGGTGAAGAACGGATTACCTGTGCCGGCAGCAAAGATGACCACCTTACCTTCTTCTAGATAGCGAATTGCTTTGTTACGAATATAGGGCCCTACTACTTGATCAATCCGTAGCGCAGACTGTATTCGACTTACTAAATCGTTGCGACGCATTGTATCTTGCAACGCCAAGGCATTCATAACGGTAGCTAGCATGCCCATATAATCAGCTGTGGCCCGATCTAGTCCATTCTCGGTTGCTGTCATTCCACGGAAGATATTGCCACCACCAATTACAATTGCCACCTCAACATTAAGTTGAACTACCTCATGTATCTCAGCAACGATTCTTTCTATTACAACGCGGTTAATCCCATAAGTGTCCTCACCCATAAGAGCTTCGCCAGAGATTTTTAATAAGATCCTTTTATAGACGGAGGTTTTCATGGGTAATTTAAGAGGATGATGTAGATTAGTTTCCGTGAATTCCTTTTGCTTTACTAATTTGATTCATCACCTCGACTGCGAAATCATCAGATTTTTTTTCAATGCCGTCGCCCACGACAAACATTGTGAAGCCGTTAATCTTGGCAGATTTTTTGGTGATTAACTTCTCCACGGTCTGCTCCGGATCTTTAACAAAAGGTTGGCCTAGCAAGGTTATTTCGGCAAGGTATTTAGCAATGCGACCATTTACCATTTTCTCAATGATATCCGCAGATTTTCCACTTTCTGCTGCTTGCGCCGTGTAAATTAGGCGTTCACGTTCCAATAAATCTGCCGGTACTTGTTCTATAGAAACACACATTGGTTTATTAGCTGCGATATGCATGGCCAGGTCTTTTCCTAAAGCTTCATCACCACCTGTGTAGTCAATTATCACGCCAATTTTGCTACCATGTAGGTATAAAGCAAGGCGTCCTTGTGTTGTATGGCGGACACAACGACGCACACTAATATTTTCGCCTAATCTCATTACTAACTCTTTTCGAGATTCCTCCGTATTTCTACCATCAGACAAAGTACTCTTTGTTATAACTTCTAGGTCTGTTATATTTTTTGTTGTTACTAACTGTGCAAGACTTTTGGCAAAGTTACCAAAGTCTTCATTTCTAGAAACAAAATCAGTCTCACAATTTACCTCTACCAGAGCTCCACTCTTTCCATCGGTTGCGATATGCGCCCCTATCATTCCTTCGGCCGCTATACGTCCAGAAGCTTTACTTGCTTTGATACCGCTCCTAATCCTTAGTAGCTCCTCCGCCGCTTTCATGTCGCCAGCCGTTTCAACTAATGCTCTTTTGCACTCCATCATGCCGAGTCCAGTTAAATCACGTAACTCCTTGACTGTACTTGCAATAATATCGATCATATTTGCTCCAGATACAAGACTAGTTAAAATTTTCCAATGCCCATTACTTTGATTTAAAGAGGCACTTTAAAAGAACCCATTCTCGAAATTTAATAAACAGCAAACGTGAAATATTTTAGGTAACTTTTATTTATTTGACAGGCAGTTCTATTACTATTACGAATCAGTTTCTGCAAATTTATTTTTGACAATTTCATCAATAATTTCATTACGACCCTCTAAAATTGCGTCAGCTACACCACGAGCGTAAAGACGTATTGCTTGGCTAGAATCATCATTTCCAGGAATGATGTAGTCCACTCCTTCTGGACTATGATTGGTGTCTACCACAGCCACTACGGGAATGCCAAGTTTATTAGCCTCGCTGATCGCACCTTTTTGATACCCTACGTCAATCACAAATATGGCGTCGGGGGGACCTTGCATTTCTTTAATTCCTCCCAGGCTACGATTAAGTTTCTCCAGTTCGCGCTGGGCATCCAACATTTCTTTTTTAGAAAGTTTGCTGAACGTGCTGTCTTGTGTTGCTATTTCCATGTCCTGTAGACGCTTGACCGACTGTTTGATTGTTTTGAAATTTGTCAACATTCCACCTAGCCAGCGTTGATCTACGTAAGGAGATTCACAACGAATTGCTTCTTCTCGCACAATGTCGCGAGCCTGACGTTTAGTGCCAATAAACAGTATTTTGCCTTTATTAGCCGATAATTGATGAATATATTTCATCGCATCTTGGTACATTACTGTGGTTTTTTCTAGATTAATAATATGTATTTTATTGCGATGACCAAAAATATATGGGGCCATTCTTGGGTTCCAAAAACGAGTTTGATGTCCGAAATGGACACCAGCCTCTAACATTTGTTTCATAGTTACTGCCATAAATTTCTCCTTTAGGGTTAGTCCTCCACTTGCCGTAGTCACTCACTAAGTGAGCACCCTTGGATTGGCTAGTGTGTGTATTTAATAAGTATGCGCACTAGGAACGAATGCATTATTTAATTAAATTAACTTTAAATTATAACATTTTTATTAAAGAAAACTCAAGAAAAAATTAATAGAAACTAGGTAAATTTGGGCGTAGTAAAAAATTTATTAACTTATATTGTTATGAAATAATTTTGCGCCAAAATTAGAGAGGATTGTGAGTAACTTTTATCTTAGATTGAATTAAATTAATGTAGGATTTTTGGTTACAGCAACCAATATGATGTATAGAAATACAATCTGTGCAGCGATCCAGGCAGCAATTTTTATTTTTCGAGTCTTGCCTAGTCGTAGTGCCACTAGGCCAAGAATTATATAGAGTAACAGTCCACCAATTTTAGCGCCAAGCCATGTATTTATTTGCAAATACTGCGGTGTTAATAGGATCAGTGAGACAGCGCTTATTAGCAATATAGTGTCTATTATATGGGGTAAAATTTTTACCCATCGTTGCCGAGATGTGGCGGAATCTCTCATCATCCACATCCCGCGTAACGTAAATAGTAGGTAGCTGAATAGTACGCTGATAACATGAATTATTTTTAGCGCTGCATAGCTCATATTTTATTTCCAGAAAAAGTATATATAACCGGAACAATTTTTTTCCTTGCCAGCCGGAAAGACGAGATTTGAATTCAATAATTTACAAGACATTCTTTGAGTTAATATAAAAATTTTAATAACTTTAAATGACGATACGGCATCAGTGTTGACTTAAACCCAATGAAACGTAGGTTTTTATTTTAAATTTTTACAGTGTTGTTAGGGGGTGCCTTTATGTGCGCGTGTCTGTGAGATACTGCTATTGGGTGGTACGCTATGCGTCAACCAGACATTACCGCCAATCGTTGAACCCTGACCTATGGTAATTCGACCAAGAATGGTGGCATTTGCATAAATTACTACATCATCTTCAACAATGGGATGCCGTGCAATATTCTTTACTAGAGCACCATTTTCATCTGCTGGAAAACGTTTTGCGCCAAGGGTTACGGCTTGATAAAGTCGGACGTTTTTACCAATGATGCTGGTTTCTCCAATAACAACACCAGTACCATGATCTATGAAAAAACTACTACCAATCTTTGCGCCAGGATGAATTTCAATACCGGTAGTTGAGTGAGCAATTTCAGAAATTATGCGAGCAATTAATGGAGCGTTTAAACAATACAACTCATGAGCGATTCGATAGTACATGATAGCAGTAATGCCCGGATAACAAATTAACACCTCGTCAACACTATGTGCTGCTGGATCGCCTTCGTAAGCAGCAGAGATATCCTCATCTAGTAACGTTCGAATACTTGGTAATTTTTCTGCAAAGGCCCGAATAATTGCAGTAGCCTGTTTATGAATCTTGACGTTATAAGCCTCTAGATTCGAAATATGATTCAACTCCCAATAAACTTGTGTCAACATTTCCTGCAGAGCTTCATTCAGTATTTTCTTGACATAATGATCAGTGTTTTCGTTTATGAGCTTAGGTGAGCCCAAACGATTTGGAAACAGCACAGCGGTTAATTTTTCTATGACGCTCGTAAGTGCTCTAGGTGTAGGGAGTTTTAGAGATAAATTTTTTCGTTGTCTGTTTTCCAGTGATGCGGCACGCAGAGTGTGGAGTTTAGCAACGATGGAATCAATTTCTATCGGCGTTTCTTGCAAGGAGAGAGAAACTAATTCTACAGGGTTTTTCATGGTATTAGGATTCCTTGAATGCTAAATATATTTTTAGAGAGTTAATTCAAACAATGCTAGTGGGAGCATGGTAAAGCTCTAGTGATAAATTTTTCATATTTTTTGTAGTAACTACATTCAATGCATTACTAGTTCTAAGTAGCCTCTGCTGATGTTAACCAGTCAAGTAAAAAATTGCAATGTATCTAAAGTGCCGCCTGTCGTTGCTTGAGTGCTTTTCTAAAGAAGATGAGCTAACAAAAGCTAGTTATTATAAAATAATATATTTCTTGTCAGATTTTTTTGATTACTTTGTGTACGCGTATAGAGTAATCACCACACAACGTTATGGTTTCTAGCAGAAAATAATTATTAAAATTAAAAGGAATTATCTAAATGAAATTGAACCGCAAAAATTTTGAGATTTCTTGGCCATATCTAATGCTTACCATTTTAATTCCGAGCCTTGTTGCTTGTGGTAATGCGAACGATAACCCAACTAATGGTAAAAAATTATTAGGTCCAACTACAGGAAGACTAATCGATGCGGGCGTTGGTGGCGTTTCTTATATCACATCTTCTAAAATAGAAGGAATCACGGATGAGAAGGGCACCTATAATTATAACCACGGGGACATGGTTGAATTTAAACTGGGTAGTTTATCAATTGGTAAAGTAACGGCGGCTGCAATTGTAACCCCAATAGACTTAGCCGGAGAAAGCATTGTTAGATTAGAGAATTTACTTGTTTTATTACAATCTTTAGATGGGGACGGCAACCCTGAAAATGGGATTATTATACCAATTAATGTTGCTGCAGCTGTTGATGCGTCAATTAATCTAGACAGTGATCCCGCTATATTTATATCTTCAGATGCATTACAAGTAATCAGGAGAATTACGGGGATTGTTGGGACGATCAAGTCCAGACTAGAGGCCAGAAATCATTTTCTTTCTCAAAGCATGAATCTTCTTAGCGCTGATGTTTGGGTTAAGTATGATGACAAGACGGCTGTTATGATCCGTACTTCGGCAGATAAAGGGGGTGAGTATTTACAAGGAGAGGCTACGCCGGATGATGTATGTGATGCCAATCGGGTATGTGGCACTAAGGTCAGCACAGCTGGGGTGGAATACGGTATAGCAACCATATCTGAGTTTGATACAAGAGGATTTAATATCATTGGAAAACCGATAATTGATACCAATCTTAAAGCTGGTTTGTCTCATCCGCAAACAACCTCGCGTATTCGTACCGATGGCGTCGAATTGATTGTCACGGAAATTGTAACGATACCAAGAGAGAGAAAACAGAACAGTATTTTCAGTGAATTATTTCATATCTCTGGCACAGGCGGAGGCACATTACAGGTTGCCGCCAATAAGGGCCCTCTTAAAACTAAGATTAAGGAAAGTCGTTTTTCTGGTATAGATAATGATCCAGAAAGTATTGTTGGGGGCTGGGTGCAGGACACAACGATACTCAAAACACCAACTTATTTATTCTTCCCTAACGGAAAATTTATGCTAGTCGATCCCATTGGGGATCCTGAACGCAATGGTCACAAGAGTTGTGGTAATCCAGGTGTAGAATTTGCTACTTATACCCACGATGTCAGTAGTAAGTTTCTCGGCATTAAAGGTTTTACTTATGACACCAATGGCTGCGCAGGTTTTTCTGGGATCGATGAAGCTACACTTCAGTTTAGTGAAAATGGCAATGCAGTAGCATTGAAAACAAAGAAGGGTACTTTAATTACATTACATCGCATCTCTAAAAAAGGTTATTAGTAGTTTCTTGGATGCAGAAATATTAAAGAAATAAGATATTTGTTGGTGAGGAGAATTGTTGAAAAATTCTATAAATTTCATGGATTTACCTGTTGTTAAAACTGCAAGGGGGATTCTGCAGTTACCCGGCTCAAAGAGTATTTCTAATCGCATATTGCTGCTCTCTGCATTAGCGCGGGGAGTGACCCATGTGCGCAATTTGCTCATTTCTGATGATACGTTACAAATGCTGAATGCACTTAAAGCGCTTGGCGTGCTGATTACAAAAACTAGTGAAAATGATTATCTTGTGCATGGAGTAGATGGTCAATTTCCAGTACGCGAAGCAGATTTGTTTCTAGGAAACGCTGGTACAGCTTTTCGCCCCCTTACCGCTACATTAGCCTTAACCCATGGACATTACCGTCTTTCCGGCGTACCGCGTATGCATCAACGTCCCATTGGAGATTTAGTGGATGCGTTACGACAACTTGGTGCAGACATTACTTACCTTGGCAATAATGGCTTTCCACCGCTAGAAATAAAAGCTGCTAATATTAACGTTGTTCCGATAACAGTGAGAGGTAATATTTCTAGTCAGTATCTGACCAGTTTGCTGATAGCCTCGCCATTGATTCGCGAGATGCTAACAATAGAAGTATTGGGAGGTATAATTTCACAGCCTTATATTAACTTGACGCTATCTTTAATGGAGCGTTTCAGCGTACAAATTGAGCGCAAGGAGTGGCGATACTTTACGTTTCATAACAAACATGGTTACAGCAGTCCTGGTGAAGTATTTGTTGAGGGAGATGCATCATCTGCATCTTATTTTCTTGCCGCTGGTGCCATTGGTGGTGGTCCAGTTCGGGTGAATGGAGTTGGTCGTAATAGCCTTCAAGGAGACATATATTTTACTAAGGCACTTGAGGAAATGGGTGCACAAATTTCTTTAGGGGATGATTGGATTGAGGTACGCGCGCCAGAATCCGGACGTTTAAAAGCAATTAATATTGATTGTAATCACATTCCCGATGCTGCCATGACACTTGCAATTGTTGCATTGTTTGCTGACGGCGCAACCACTCTTAAAAATATTGCCAGCTGGAGAGTAAAGGAAACGGATAGACTTGTAGCAATGGCAAAAGAGTTACGTAAATTAGGGGCTGAGGTAGGGGAGGGGGCAGATTTTCTCCGCATTACCCCACCCAGAAAAAGAGAATTGAGCCCACATATCGCAATAGATACCTACGATGATCACCGCATGGCAATGTGTTTTTCGTTAGTATCTTTGGGGACCCCAGTGCGTATTATTAATCCAGATTGCGTGACTAAAACCTTCCCTAACTATTTTAGAGAGTTTGCATCAATAGTTGAACATTAATCTAATGTTTTCTAAAAATATTGGAAATTTATTGAGAGTTTTATGTCTACTGAGGATGTTCCAGTTATCGCAATTGATGGCCCTTCTGCTTCCGGTAAAGGCACGGTTGCACAACGGGTTGCAGAAAAATTAGATTTTCATTATTTAGATAGCGGCGCACTTTATCGTCTTGTGGCCCTAATAGCAATCAGATCAAGAGTCAATCTTGCCAACGAAATGAGATTAGCTAACATTGCCAGAGACCTTAATATTAAGTTTCTAGGTCAAGAAATTAGATTGGAAAATGAGAATGTTACTGATTTAATTCGTGCTGAAATATGCGGTACTACAGCTTCTAAGATTGCCGCTTATCCGCAAGTTAGAAATGCACTTTTAGATCGCCAACGAGCATTTTGTCTTTATCCTGGGCTGGTAGCAGATGGTCGTGACATGTGTTCCGTGGTATTTCCCAATGCTACTTTTAAAATATTTCTTACCGCCAGCATTGAGTCACGCGTACAACGTCGTTATAAACAGTTGATAGAGAAAGGAATAAATGTTAGAATCTCTGACATTTTGCGAAATATTTTAGATCGTGACGCATGTGACATGGATCGTAGCGTATCGCCCCTGCTACGAGATGCAGGCAGCGGGCTCTTGGACACAACTTTGCTTACCGTAACTGAGGTAATTGATGAAGTTATAAAAAGGTACACGGAGATTTCCACAAAAAATATTTGATACCTAAATGTTGCTGCACTTGCGCTATTTTTTTTGTACCAAAAGAAGGATTATATTTTTTTACCCAAACAATTTTATTAACCAACCGGTCTTGCTGAATATCTTTTGGCTAAGATCTAAAATTAGGTATTTTTAAGATGATTACTGCCCCTGCTGCGCCTACAGAAGAAAATCCCCCCCTTGAAAGTTTTGCCAAATTATTTGAAGAGAGTCTCTCTCGCCAGGAAATGCGCATTGGCGAACTAATTACTGCGGAGGTTATTCGTGTCGACTACAATATCGTAATCGTAAACGCGGGACTTAAATCTGAAAGTTTCATTCCCGCAGAAGAGTTTAAGAATGATCAAGGTGTGATTGAAGCTAAACCAGGCGACTTTGTGAGTGTCGCTATTGAAGCTCTCGAAGATGGGCATGGCGAGACACGTTTATCACGTGATAAAGCTAAACGTTTGACGGCATGGCATGATTTAGAAATAGCTATGGAGAAAGGTGCAATTGTGCGTGGTATGGTAAATGGAAAAGTTAAGGGCGGCTTAACTGCAATGGTTAATGGTATCCGTGCTTTTTTACCCGGTTCACTAGTAGATATTCGTCCAGTTAAGGACACAACTCCGTATGAAAACAAAGAAATGGAGTTAAAAGTTATCAAGCTTGATCGTAAACGTAATAACGTAGTTGTGTCACGTCGAGCCGTGTTGGAAGCGAGTCAAGGTGCAGACCGTCAGTCATTAATAACGAATCTACAGGAAGGTGCGGTAGTCAAGGGGGTCGTCAAAAATATTACCGATTACGGTGCGTTCATAGATTTAGGCGGCATAGATGGTTTATTACATATTACAGATCTCGCATGGCGACGGGTAAAACATCCTTCCGAGATAATTAGCGTTGGTGATGAAATTATCGCAAAAATTCTTAAATTTGATCAAGAAAAAAATCGCGTCTCATTGGGTATGAAGCAACTAAATGAAGATCCATGGGTGGGACTCTCTCGGCGTTACCCGCATGGCACACGTCTTTTCGGTAAAGTAAGTAATTTAACTGATTACGGTGCGTTTGTTGAGATTGAGCAAGGTATTGAGGGATTGGTGCATGTTTCTGAGATGGATTGGACCAATAAAAATATATATCCTTCAAAGATTGTACAGTTGGGTGATGAGGTTGAAATAATGATTCTCGAGGTAGACGAGGAGCGTCGACGTATTTCACTTGGGATGAAACAGTGTAAAGTTAATCCTTGGGAAGAGTTTGCTACCAATTACAAGAAGAATGATAAAGTGCAAGGGCAGATAAAATCTATTACTGACTTTGGGGTATTTATTGGACTTCAGGGAGGCATAGATGGACTGGTGCATTTATCAGACCTTTCTTGGATTCAGGCTGGCGAAGAAGCGGTACATAGTTACAAGAAAGGTGATGATATAGAGGCGATAGTGTTAGCTATTGATGTTGAGCGGGAACGTATTTCATTAGGGATTAAGCAGATGGAGGGCGATCCATTCAATAATTTTGTTTCGGTAAATGAAAAAAATAGCATTGTTAACGGTGTGATTAAATCTATTGATGCCAAGGGTGCGGTAATTTCACTGGGCGATAATGTGGAAGGCTATCTTCGGGCTTCCGAAATATCGGGCGATCGAGTTGAGAATACCAAAATTCATTTGAAAATAGGCGATAAAATTGAAGTGATTATTACTAATGTTGATCGCAAGAATCGAGGCATTAATCTGTCTATTAAGGAAAGAGAGATATTAAAAGAATCTGTTACGACACAGAATATTCAAAATGATAATTCGACAAATGCTGGGACCACTAACTTGGGCGCTTTACTTAAAGCTAAGATGAATACGAAGAATTCTGAACAGTGAGAGGATGTATATGACAAAATCAGAGTTTGTACTTAAGCTCGCAGACCAGCATTCTCAGTTGGAGGTCAAAGATATTAAATCTGTCGTTAAGGTAATGCTCAACGCTATGGCTCAAAGTTTGTCACAAGGGCAACGTGTTGAAATTCGTGGATTTGGTAGTTTTGACTTGAATTATCGTTCGGCTCGTACGGCGCGAAATCCAAAATCCGGAGAAAAAGTTCAGATCGCCGGGAAATATGCCCTTCATTTTAAGGCTGGAAAGAAAATGCGCGAGCAAGTAAATTACAAATAACAAAAAATTACTGCTAAATCATAGAAGTAGATAAATATAGTGGCGGTAAATCGAAAGATTGCGCCACTTTTTTCTTGGATAATGATTTTAATGGGTTAGGGAAGCACAGAATTGGACCATGTTATTAAAATACACCGCCAATAGCTGATCTTAAGATTGAAAATCATGAAATATTCAATAAGATTTATCGCTGTTTTGTTGTTGCTGTTTCTCTTAAGTTTTGCTGTAAAGAACACTGAAACGGTGTCGCTACGATATTATTTTAATTATGAATGGAGGGCACCGTTAATATTAATGGTGCTACTTTTTTTCTTCACTGGCGTGATAGTTGGAATTCTATCTTGTCTTCGCAAAATTGTTAGACAGAGACGTGAAATTATTACTCTTAAAGAGGAGCGCTCAACCGTTGATACATATAATAAAATTTCTTGATTAAATCTCGTATAAATTTTTATATATCCTAAGAGGTTAATCTTATTCAATTTATACCAATTGAACAGTGAAATAACTTTATGAACGATCCCCGCATTATTGTTGCACTTGATTTTTCTACCGCAAAACAAGCGTTAATGCTTGTAGATAGACTGGATAGGAAATTATGTCGAGTAAAAATAGGGAAAGAGCTTTTTACGGCTGCCGGCCCACAGTTAGTTGAAAAATTAATAAATAAAAATTTTGAGGTTTTTCTTGATTTAAAATTTCATGATATTCCAAATACTGTAGCAAATGCCTGTAAGGTAGCCTCAAATTTGGGGGTGTGGATGATAAACGTTCATGCGCTGGGCGGAAAAAAAATGCTTTCTGCGGCACGAGAAGCATTGCCTTTAGGTACAACCAAGCTCGTCGCCGTAACTTTGCTTACGAGTCTAGGGAACGATGATTTAAGTATCATTGGTTTAAAAGAAGAGCCCGAGAGTTTAATACAAAAATTGTCTAATTTGGCAAGGAGTTGTGGTTTGGATGGCGTGGTATGTTCTGGATTAGAAACCGCGCAACTTAGGCAAACCATGGGTAAAGAATTTTGTTTAGTGACACCTGGAATTCGCCCAGTTAATTTCTCTGCGAATGACCAACAGAGAGTGACGACACCAAGGCAGGCAATAGAGAGTGGGGCAGATTATATTGTAATAGGTAGACCTATTACGCAAGCAGCAGATCCATTAATGGTGTTATGGCAAGTAAGTGATGAAATAAGACGCGGTTAATATCAATTTGTAATTGATTATTAATTTAAATAGCATATATTATATTAAATTAATTGAAAATTTTTACGCGCATGGAATATCGGTCACGCATCTTCTCTAAACATAGCGCTTCCCGATTTTAGATACTTCCCCAGCTTTAATTAATCAAAGGTTTGTGCTTGACATAAGGGCATGTATCCCATAAAATTAGCGACCTTTTAGTCGTTCCTCTACGTTAGCTAGTAACGATTGGTGCAATGAAGATATAAGACTTAATGAAATCTTTATATTCTCCTATAGACGGCGGTATCGCCGTCTAAGTTTTTTAGGGAACCGGAATGCCGACAATCAGTCAGTTAGTACGCAAGCCTCGTGTAGCAAGGCGTGTAAAAAGTAAAGTCCCTGCACTGGGAAATAGTCCGCAAAAACGCGGGGTTTGTACTCGGGTGTACACTACTACGCCAAAAAAACCAAATTCAGCTTTGCGAAAAGTAGCTAGGGTTCGTCTGACCAATGGTTTTGAGGTGTCTAGTTATATTGGAGGCGAAGGGCATAATTTACAAGAGCATTCAGTGGTGCTGATTCGCGGAGGTCGTGTTAAAGATCTCCCCGGCGTCCGTTACCACACAGTTCGAGGTAGCTTAGACACTGCTGGAGTAAAAGATCGAAAACAAAGTCGCTCTAAATACGGTGCTAAGAGACCAAAAGTATCCTAAGAATGATCTCAAGTTCTTGGTGTCAAATAAAAAAATAATCAAACATTTGAGCTAACGTATATTTAATATTGAGGTTGTAGAATGCCAAGACGTAGAGAGGTTCCGAAACGTGAAATTTTGCCAGATCCAAAGTATCACAATATCGAAGTAGCAAAGTTTGTTAATGTTCTAATGACACGGGGCAAAAAATCCGTTGCAGAACGAATTATTTATGGCGCCATGGATCAGATTCAAAAGAAGACTGGAAAAAATCCAGTGGAAATTTTTACACAAGCATTGTCTAATGTGCGTCCGATGGTAGAAGTAAAAAGTCGTCGTGTCGGTGGTGCAAATTATCAGGTTCCGACAGAAGTAAGATCAATTCGACGTAATGCCCTAGCAATGCGTTGGTTGCGTGAAGCAGCTCGCAAACGTAGTGAAAAATCTATGGGTTCGCGCCTCGCTGGTGAATTAGCAGAGGCAGCAGAGGGACGCGGTGGTGCAGTTAAAAAAAGAGAGGAAGTTCATCGTATGGCGGAAGCTAACAAAGCATTTTCACATTTTCGTTTCTAATAGCGATCCCTATAACTACGACAGATATCATGTTTTTTATAATTGAAAAATAAATCCAAATAAATCGGATTAAAAATATTAAGGTTTGAGTAAATTGGCAAGAAAAACAGCTATCGAGAATTATCGGAATATCGGCATTATGGCGCACATAGATGCCGGTAAAACTACGACTACAGAACGTATTTTATTCTATACGGGTGTATCGCACAAAATTGGTGAAGTACATGATGGGGCGGCTATCATGGACTGGATGGAGCAGGAGCAGGAGCGTGGGATCACAATTACTTCAGCTGCCACTACTTGTTTTTGGAAGGGGATGGAGAATAACTATCTCGATCACCGCATTAATATCATCGATACTCCCGGACACGTTGATTTTACTATCGAAGTAGAGCGATCTTTACGTGTATTAGATGGAGCCTGTACTGTATTCTGTGCTGTTGGTGGGGTGCAACCACAAACGGAGACCGTGTGGCGACAGGCTAATAAATACAAAGTTCCGCGTCTTGCATTTGTTAATAAAATGGATCGTGCCGGTGCTAATTACATGCGTGTCTTTGAGCAAATGCAAGCACGCCTGAAAGCTCACCCGGTACCAATTCAATTGCCCATTGGTGCGGAAGAAAAATTTGAAGGTGTCATTGATTTACTTAAAATGAAAGCTATTTATTGGGATGATGCAACTCAGGGAATGAAGTTTGAAGAACGTGAGGTTCCTGCTAGTTTGGTAGAGAATGCAAAAATATGGCGTGAAAAAATGCTTGAGACTGCTGCTGAGGCTAGTGAAGATTTAATGAATAAATACCTTGAGGATGGGGATTTGCCTATTGTTGATATTAAAAAAGGTCTGCGTATTCGTACTATTAACAATGAAATCGTGCCTATGTTATGTGGTTCAGCCTTTAAGAATAAAGGCGTACAAGCTATGTTAGATGCTGTCATCGACTACTTACCTTCACCCTTAGATATTCGTGCAGTTCATGGAGAAAAAGAAAATGGCGAGAAAGACGAACGACATGCTAGTGACGAGGAAGCTTTTGCTGGATTAGCATTTAAAGTCGCTACAGATCCCTACGTTGGTCAGTTAATTTTCTTTCGAGTCTATTCTGGTGTTGTGACTTCTGGGGACACTATTTATAACCCAATCAAAGGAAGAAAAGAAAGAATTGGCAGGTTACTACAGATGCACGCTAATCAACGGGAAGAAATTAAAGAGGTACGTGCCGGAGATATTGCTGCTGCGGTGGGTCTGAAAGAAGCGGTTACTGGTGACACGTTGTGTGATCCAAATAAGATTATTACATTGGAAAGAATGATATTTCCAGAACCAGTAATTCATGTTGCAGTAGAGCCTAAAACAAAAATTGATCAAGAAAAAATGGGCATCGCATTAAATCGTTTGGCACAGGAGGACCCCTCTTTCCGTGTTCGTACTGATATGGAATCTGGTCAAACTATTATATCCGGAATGGGCGAATTACATTTAGAAATAATTGTAGATCGTATGAAACGGGAATTTGGTGTAGAAGCGAATGTGGGTGCACCACAGGTAGCTTATCGTGAAGCCATTAGAAAATTAGTAGAGATTGAAGGAAAATTCATTAAACAATCGGGTGGACGAGGTCAATACGGCCATGTTTGGCTAAAGATGGAGCCACACGAGACGGGCAAAGGCTTTGAATTCATTGATGCCATTAAAGGTGGCACTGTGCCACGTGAATATATTCCAGCAGTAGAAAAAGGTTTGCGTGAAACATTGCCCAATGGGGTATTGGCAGGTTTTCCAGTCGTAGATGTTAAAGTTACATTGTTTGATGGGTCTTATCATGATGTAGATTCAAATGAGAATGCATTTAAGATGGCAGCCTCAATGGCATTTAAAGATGGTATGCGTAAAGCTAACCCAGTTTTACTGGAACCAATGATGGCGGTAGAGGTAGAAACACCAGCAGATTTCATGGGTAACGTGGTAGGTGATTTATCTTCTCGTCGCGGCATGATTCAAGGTATGGACGATCTACCAGGACTTAAAGTAATACGTGCGGAAGTGCCATTAGCAGAGATGTTTGGATATTCCACTTCGCTGCGTTCTGCAACTCAGGGGCGCGCAACTTATACCATGGAATTCAAACATTATTCAGAAGCACCAAAAAATATAGCTGAAGCAATTATCAATAAGAAATAGTAATCGTCAAGTAAAGGAAGTAATTATGGCAAAGAGCAAATTTGAACGCACAAAACCACATGTAAACGTAGGTACAATTGGCCACGTAGACCATGGAAAAACTACTTTGACAGCAGCAATTACCATGGTTTTAGCGAAG
>BJGV01000016.1 GCA_014190895.1 Nitrosomonadaceae bacterium
CGGAGTGGACGCACCTCTGGTGTACCGGTTATGACGCCAGTCGTATCGCCGGGTAGCTAAGTGCGGAAGAGATAACCGCTGAAAGCATCTAAGCGGGAAACTCGCCTCAAGATGAGACTTCCCGGGGGCTTACCCCCCTAAAGGTTCGTCGAAGACTACGACGTTGATAGGTCGGGTGTGGAAGCGCAGCAATGCGTTAAGCTAACCGATACTAATTGACCGTGTGGCTTGATTCTATAACTTTAAGAAAAAATGTTGAAAATAGAGACCCCAAGATTGTAAATAAGTTTTGAGGTTTACTAAAAACATGAGACAAATTCTTTGCAGTAATACAATTTAACCTATTTGCTTCTTCTAAAAGTTTCGCTTGGCGGCTATAGCGCTTTGGACCCACCCCTTCCCATCTCGAACAGGGCCGTGAAACGAAGTTGCGCCGATGATAGTGTGCATTACGCATGTAAAAGTAGGTCACTGCCAAGCACCTTATAATAAAAAATCCCCGGCTCATTGAGCTGGGGATTTTTTTGAAATATAACATTGTTGATACAGGCTGATTTTACCAATAAAAATTAATCTTTTAGTTTTTATTGGTAGCTTAATTTTTAGTGAGAAACCAGAGATCTACTCTTGATCCCAAAGAAGATCCTGAATTTTTTGAAAACAATTAAATAATTGTTCACCACCGTTCCCTAGGACTCTCAATACCAAACCATTGGCATCTGTTTCTGAAATTCCAAACGACACATCTTTCTCTTTTTCTAGTAGAAGAAAAATTTTTTCTATAAAATCGCAAGCAAGACTAAGTCCTGTATTGATATATACAAGAGTGGCCTGGTGCGTATATTGCTCTAGTTGAGTCACTGTATTTACTGGAATCAATTGAGGCTCTAATATTATTTGATCTTTTAAAATCAGTTTATCTCTAAAATAAATCTCGGTCATATTTTGAAAATAAGTAAATTTAAATATTTCGCCAAACATTTTTCTACCATAAGTAAAGAGTTCGGAATTCTTCCTTCCGCAGGTAATGATTTCGCTAAAAATTAATTTACAGTTTTCCCCTAAGTTAAAAATATTATAATTTTTAAAGATAGAGTTTTCTTGTGGAACAACTGGACGTGGTACGTAACAAAAGGCACTGTTATCTGCAAGCGTGACCCTAGTGATTTGTGATGATCCTTCATTCATGTTGTACAGTCTCTGGTAAGATTGTGTTTGTAACTGGAACTTCCCATGTTCTTCTATATCTATAATTATCTCGTGATGATCGGTATCTAGTAAACCTGGTGAAGAACTTCCTAGCATCATGTATAGGCAATTATCATCTTTTGTTTGTCCAATATTGGTAATGCGAAAAGGAACGCTGACATAGCTGTCCATTAGATACGATCTGCCATTTTTAGAGGCTACTTTTATTTTTAGATTAGATGTTGTCATTTTGGTGAGACAGCTTTAATAGCGTTAATGTTTATTTTTTTAAGTGCCCCGAAAATTCTGGCGTATTTATTTGGAAGTCATTTGGATCTACTCAACCAAGATGAGTAATGCGGGAATTAAATATTCTTCTTTAAACTGGCTTCAATAAAATCATCTAATCCACCATCAAGCACCCCCTGAGTATTGCCGATTTCAATGCCGGTTCGTAGATCTTTAATGCGAGATTGATCTAGTACATAGGAACGTATTTGGTGTCCCCAGCCAATATCTGTTTTAGAGTCTTCCATCGCTTGTTTTTCATCATTGCGTTTGCGTAACTCTGCTTCGTATAGACGTGACTTAAGCATTGTCATTGCTTCTGCGCGATTGCGATGCTGTGATCGGTCATTCTGACATTGCACCACAATCCCGGTGGGGTTGTGAGTAATACGAATAGCTGAATCAGTCTTGTTAATATGTTGACCGCCAGCTCCAGAAGCTCGATAGGTATCGACACGTAAATCTGCGGGATTGATTTCTATCTCGATAGTGTCGTCTATCTCCGGGTAGATAAACACACTAGCAAAGGAGGTATGGCGACGATTACCGGAGTCAAATGGTGATTTACGAACTAATCGGTGAACTCCGCTTTCTGTACGTAAATAGCCATAGGCATAGTCTCCGGATACCTTTAAACTCGCACTTTTAATACCTGCAACCTCACCAGATGATTCTTCTAATACTTCTACCTTGTAACCATGACGCTCGCAATAGCGTAAATACATACGTTCTAGCATAGCAGCCCAGTCTTGAGCTTCAGTACCACCAGAACCAGATTGAATATCTACGAAGCAGTTATTAGGATCCATGGGATTAGAGAACATACGACAGAATTCCATGTTTTTTACGGTTCTTTCTAGTTCCAGTACATCAGCACCAATGCTTCCTAATGCCATCCCGTCTCTTTCCAATTTTGCTAACTGAAAAATATCCTGAGCGTCGCGTAATTGCTGTTCAACTTCTTTTAAATTAGTTATGACGCTCTCGAGCATCTTTTTCTCACGGTTTAATTCTTGAGCGCGTTTGTTATCACTCCAAATAATTGGGTCTCCAGTTAGATGAGAAAGTTCATTTAAGCGTGTTTGTTTAGCATCAAGGTCAAAGATGCCCCCGTAATTCTGCTAATCTATTATTGAGATCGACGATTTGATTAGCAATGGTGTTGATTTCTTCTGGTTCCATAAGAGATTAATCCAAAAATAAAAAAGATATAAAATTATACAGGAAATAAATTAGAGCAAACCGTTTGTTAAAATCTTAGATCTTGAGATAGGTGAGTTAGCCCGCTCTTTTCAATTTGTCAGGAAAAAAGCCTCTTTCTTCGTTACAATTACATAATGTCAAAACTTTTTGCACTAATTCCGGCAGCTGGTTCTGGTTTACGCATGGGTGGTAATTTACCTAAACAGTATCTATCGCTCGCTGGTAAACCAATGATCTATCATGCCCTGCAGACATTGTGCAATTCTTCTCAAATTGCCAATGTGTTTGTGGTGCTTGCCCCAGATGATAGTGAGTGGTCAAGATATGATTGGTCTGCGTTTTCTCAAAAAATAATTGTACTTTATTGCGGTGGGCTAGCGCGGGGAGAAAGTATACTGAATGGACTTAAAGCGGCATCAAAAGTGTTATCAATAAGTGATAATGATTGGATATTGGTACATGATGCAGCGAGACCTTGTTTAAGCAAGGCGCAACTTAGGAAATTAATAGATGAGCTCATTGATGATATGGTTGGCGGCCTATTGGCGATTCCAGTTGCTGATACACTAAAACGGAGCGACATTAGCGGTCGAGTAAAGCATACCGAATCCAGGGAAAATTTGTGGCAAGCACAAACACCGCAGATGTTTCGTTATAGATTGTTGATAAACTCTTTGAATAGAGCCGGTAGTGTAGTTATGACTGATGATGCTGGCGCAATTGAGGCCATGGGTTTATACCCTAAATTAGTGTCAAGTGATATACGTAATTTAAAAGTAACTTACCCGCAAGACTTTATTTTAGCAGAATTAATATTACGAGAATTACAAGAGGAAAAGAAGTGAATAAAATTAGGATTGGACAGGGTTTTGATGTGCATCGTTTGGTTGTGGATCGTAAACTTATTATTGGTGGTGTAACTATACCCTATGAAAAAGGTTTGCTTGGACATTCAGATGCCGATGTATTGTTACATGCAATTTGCGATGCGTTATTAGGCGCGGCTGCGTTAGGGGATATCGGTAGGCATTTTCCAGATACCGATCCACGTTATAAAAATATAGACAGCCGATCACTCTTACGTGAAGTCTCTCGTCTCCTAAAAGAGAGAGACTATAAAGTGATCAATATTGATGCAACTATTATTGCTCAAGCGCCTAAAATGTCGCCGTATATCTCTTCGATGATCGCTAATATTTCTCACGATCTTAAGATTCTAGTGGGGGACATAAACGTCAAAGCTAAAACTGCTGAATTTCTTGGATCTGTTGGCCAAGGAGATAGTATAGAGGCGGAAGTTGTGTGCTTGATTATTAAGACAGACATCTGCTGATGTTGCCTGGTAATTATGCCTATTCGCGTATGCGTATTGTTTTTTATAGGTGAACTGTGTAGCAATAAAATTTAAGTATTTTTATTGACGCAGATATAAAGAGACATCATAGTCAATTAAACATAAGATTTATGATGTAGCATTCACCAAAAAGAGAGATAAGTATAACTCCCTTACCGTATTTTAACATTCTACCCCGTGGATTGCTTTGAGAATTCTTGCTTTTGATACATCTACACAATATTGTTCTGCTGCATTATGGGTAGATGGGAGGGTCCTTTATCGGGAGATGTTGGCCGGAAAGCGGCACACAGAATTTTTACTACCAATGATACAAGAAATGCTGGCTGATGCCGGAGCCGTCTTAACACAATTAGATGGCATAGCTTTTGGTTCCGGACCAGGATCTTTTACGGGTTTGCGTATTGCTTGTGGCGTAGCGCAGGGAATAGCTTTGGGGGCAGATCTGCCAGTGTTAGGCATCTCTACATTAGAAGCACTAGCGCAGCAAGTTGGAGATGGTAATGTGGTAACAGCGCTTGATGCTCGTATGGGTGAAATTTATTATGCTACCTACATAAAATTTGCAGATAATTGGCAATCTGTAAACCCACCAATTCTTTGTTCACCAAGAAATGCACCTCCAATACTTGGAAATAATTGGATTGCTTGTGGTAGTGGTTTTGATGTTTATAATGAAGTACTGTTGGATTGTTATAATGGTTGCATCTCTCGTGTTCATGGTGAATTTAATCCCCATGCTAGAGAAATAACGCAATTAGCTGCACCTAGATTTTTAGAAGGACTCGGCGTTGATCCCGCCACCATAAGCCCGCTGTATATTCGTAATAAAGTAGCTTTAAAAGAAAACGAGAGATGAGTGCGCAGTTCCAAGAAGCGCCCAGAATTAGACAGATGCTTCTGACAGATCTAGATGCAGTAATTGCCATTGAACGAGAGGTTTTTTTGTGTCCTTGGACGCCAGGTAATTTTTGCGATTCAATTAATTCTGGGTACTACTGTTATGTACTAGAAGATTCAGTTAATTACATTTCTGGTTATGGCGTAATGACCATTGCATTGGACGAAGCTCACATTCTTACACTGAGTATTGCAGTGGGGTCGCAACGAAAAGGATGCGGAAAAATATTATTGCAACACTTTATTCATGTGGCCAGTAAACACCATATGCGCTCAATATTTCTTGAGGTACGCACATCTAATCTTGATGCGGCTAGACTGTATGAGCGACTAGGATTTAGACGAATTGGCGTGCGTAAAGAATATTATCCAGCGATGAGCAGGCGGGAAGATGCGGTTGTTATGGAATTAATACTGTGAGCACTAGGCGCAGAGAAATTCTTAATGAATGCGGTCTCATGCCTTTATGGCGCACTAAAGTAAATGATCAAAATACCTCCACCATTACACCGTTTTCTATTCCCCATATCAATACAGAAAATGATAGACGCTCACAGATTCTATGTATGGATTGGTTGCAACTCAGAAAAAGTATAATAGATTGTGACGCTTGTTCATTGTGTCATAATCGTGTTCGAATACTATCTGGAGTAGGTGATGAAAATGCCGATTGGCTGTATGTAAGTGAAGAGCCAAACTTAGAGGAATGGGTCTTAACAGAATCTTACATTGATTCGTCAGATAGATTGTTAGATAACATGCTGGCGGCAATCAATCTGACTCGCGACAGGAATGTTTATATTACAAATATCGTGAAGTGTCGTCCATTAGGTAATAGGATTATTGAATCTAATGAGGCGCATCAGTGTGAACCTTATCTTGTGCGACAAATTGAGCTCGTCAAACCAAAACTTATTGTCGTATTGGGACAAGTAGCAGCACAAAATATTCTAATGACGAGTGCTAATTTTAAGAGTCTGCGTGGGAAACTACATGAATATGCCGGCATTCCTTTAATCGTTACCTATCACCCGGCTTATTTATTGCACACATTAGCTGACAAGGAAAAAGCCTGGGAGGATTTATATTTTGCTAAGAGTACTATGGAGACACTATCGTAATATTGTGTTCAATAGCTACCTTCTTAGAACGTTATTTTATCTGTATTGCCCTGTTATTAATTTAACTCTTTCTGCATATCAGAAATAAAGAATGTCAGATTACTCGCGGTGCCAGTGTACTAATGCACTACTTCTTACCCATTCCTGTTCACAGAATTTTCTTTTTTTTGATGGGTTACTAATTACTTTTTATTGGGTGAATAAAATTTTAAAATTAATTGAAGTAGCTTATAATATTTAATTAAATTTACTCATTGGAATTAATAATGGAATTTTCTAGAAAATTATTAGCTGCAACTATTTTATTGTCATTTATTTTAAGTCTAGGAGCGTGTGCCAGTCATTTTATCGATGTGCGACCGGGGTCTGAGCAGGTTTCCGTGGCACAGCCCAATCAGGTTGTTAATTGCGCAACTAAGGGAAAATTAACGGTTAGCGTTCTAAATAGAATTGGATTTTTTACTCGTAGTGTTGAAGCTGTTGAAGCTAATCTGTTGCAATTAGCGCGTAATGGAGCAACAGATGCCGGTGTAGATACAGTGGTTAAACAGGATTCGGCTAAGTACGGAGAACGTACATTTGCTATTTACAAGTGCAGACCCTAATTTAATTTTTAGAGTTCCGAGTCTAAGGAAATTTGTTGCCGATCTGCAATAAATTTTAGAACGTTACCATTGATACAGTAGCGCTTAAAATTGGGAGCGGGACCGTCATTAAATACGTGACCAAGATGGATGCCTGAGCTTGCACTACGTACCTCGGTTCGTTTCATGTTATGGGAGTTATCTTCATGAAAAGTCACGGACCCTTCTACAGGGTTGAAAAAACTAGGCCATCCAGTTCCGCTTTCAAATTTTGCATTACTAAGAAAGAGCGTAGCACCGGTGATGGGATCAACAAATTTACCTGAGCGATTCTCATCTAAATTGGACGCTGTGAAGGGGAGTTCAGTTCCTTGTTTGAAGGCAACTGTTTGTTGTTCAGGTGAAAGCAAGTAAAAACCTAACCATTTCCAGAAGTTAATTTTTTCGCCATTGTAACCACTGTAGCGTGCGATTTCTTTGCCATTCTGGAATAGCACAATCGTGGGTGCCACAAATAAAGATTTCTGGAGTATCCAACCGGTTGGTGGCTTAGTATCAGTTGTCGCGACCACAGAAACATCAGTCCTCCAATGATTGAGCACATCTTTCTTAAATAGACTGCAGAATTCGCAATTCTCAGCTTCAAAAACAATTAATTGCTGCGCTAAACTTAAATTTTTAACTTTGAGCAGTTGAGTTTTCGTGTCGGATGTGACAGAGATTAGGGGAGTGAGTTTTGTTTGTGTCAGATCTTTAGTTGATCTGGGGTATTTCACTCCTGTACCGCCAAGACCGCAGTACCCATTCGGATTTTTTTCTAGATAATTTTGGTGATACTCCTCAGCAGTTATATAATTTTTAAGTGGTAAGATTTCGGTAGTAATTTTTCCAAATCCAGCGGCACTGAGGGATCTTTGGTATTGTGACTGAGTGTCTAGAGCTGTAATTTTTTGATTTGTATTGTGATAATAAATAGCGCTACGGTAATTACTACCGAGATCATTGCCCTGACGATCCCCTTGAGTGGGATTGTGATTTTCCCAGAATCCGTTGAACAGAGTTTCTAATGTGACCTTCCGCGGATCAAAAGTGATCTTGATCACTTCCGCATGATTACGTGTCTTAACTCGTCCTGCGCGGAACGCTTTCTCGTGATTAAGGATGTCCTGATACCCTATGTTAGGAAGATCTCCTCCCGCATAACCGCTTTCTATATCAATGACTCCAGGAATCTCTCCCATGCGTTTCTCTGCGCCCCAGAAACAGCCCATTCCTAGGACAATAAAGTCCATTGTTTGTTTTTGAATCATAGTTCTCTCGGCTGCATGTGTCACCATTGTAATATTTAAACCCAATAGGATAACCACGGTAAATTTTATTTTTAGCAGTTTATTCATTCTATTAAGAATTAACAAATATTTGGATAAGGTCTGTTAACGATCGTGTATCCTTCTAGTTAGACTCCACATGCAAGCATTAGTTCGATTCTTTAATTTACAAGGGTCAATATATGTTAAAAATTGGTATGGTTACATCGGTGGTCATAATGTGCAAGATTTTGTTTCCGTAGATCAGTGAGCGCATGGAAAGTCTTATCCTGTTATTTCTCATCAAATGGTATTCTTATACCCCATCAAAAATTTATTATCTTTCTTCAACTGTATACAAAATAGTATCATCTTGTGAATAATCCTTAGAATCTCGAACATGCCTATCATTCCCCATGCATTACCTGATCTTTGTAATCTTGTCGGCCATGTGGCAGCCATTTTAACGACTGTGGCATTTGTTCCTCAGGCCTTTAAATCTTGGCAGACCCGCGATCTTTCTGGCGTATCGCTTCCAATGTATAGTTTTTTTACGGTAGGGGTAGTCATGTGGTTAATTTATGGCGTGATGTTAGACAGTTGGCCAATTATTATTGCTAATGCAATCACGATAGTACTTGCAGGCGTGGTATTAGTTTTGAAGGTCATACATCGATGATTTTTAACGAACAACATTTCCGGTTGGGTGCGTACGTATTGCGGGAACCCGATTACCAGCAAATTAAACTCTGGGCACAAATCCTAAATTTATCAGCTGAAGAGACTTTGTTGAGATTAGAGAAAGCTCAGGGATTAAACTGGCTGGGACGTCCTATCGTTTTTGAAGTGAAAGATGGCGCAATTATCAGTCTTGTCTGGGATTTTTTGAGGTTACCCATCCAGCATTTTGAGTGTGTGGCAGGATTAAAAATAAAAACGTTGCAATTCGTCCATAGACATCCAGGAGAAAAGCGATTCTTATTTATTCAATTACCATTACTTGAGACACTGCTTTGTATTAATACGGGCCTGAGAGCCTTAAATTTAAAAGGTGTGCCAAGACTTGTGGCATTAAGATGTCATGGCAATCAACTCACTGAATTAGATCTCTCTTGTATACCGAGATTGAACAAGCTCCTATGCTACGATAATCAACTCAATGAGCTTGATCTCTCCCATGTACCAAAACTTATTAAACTTGGGTGTTCTAATAACCAACTTACTAAACTTAATCTAACTAATGTACCAGCACTGATCAGTCTTAGGTGTTCCAAAAACCAACTAACCGAGCTTAATCTCTCCGTCGTATCAGAATTGACAGAGCTCTGGTGTGACGATAACCAACTTGTTGCGCTGTCTCTCTCCAGCGTCCCGAAATTGATCGGACTCTGGTGTGGTAGCAATCAGCTCACTGAATTGGATCTCTCTTTTGTGCCAGGGCTCACAGAATTAAGGTGTTATGGCAATCAGCTCACTGAGCTTAATCTTTCCAACGTGCCTAATTTGACAAAGCTTGGATGCTGGCATAACCAACTTACTAAACTTAATCTAACTAATGTACCTAGATTGACCAAGCTTGGATGCTGGCATAACCAACTGATCGAACTTAATTTACTTAATGTGCCACGGTTGACAGAGCTTGGTTGTGCTATTAATCAGCTGACTCAGTTAGATCTTTCTAATGTACCGATATTGACTGAGCTCTGGTGCGAGAACAATCAACTTACCGAGCTTAACCTAACTAATATACCTGAATTGATAGAGCTCTGGTGTGGTGTCAATCAACTCGCCGAGCTCAATCTTTTATGCGTACCCAAGCTGACTAGGTTTGGTTGTGAGAGCAATCAATTGACCAAGCTTGATCTCTCGCATATACCGAGACTAAGAACGCTTGGATGCGATGACAATCAACTGAATACACTAGATCTCTCTAATGTACCAGTACTGATAACGCTTGAATGTTATAAAAATCAACTTACCAAATTGACTCTCTCCAATGTGCCCGTATTGACTGAACTTTGGTGCGGCAGCAATCAATTGACCAAGCTCCATTTCTCTAGCGTACCTGAGTTAGTAATGCTTGAATGCTACAATAACCAACTCACCGAGCTTGATCTTTCCAATGCATCCGGACTGTTAGAACTCTGGTGTGACATCAACCAACTCACTGAACTTAATCTTTCCAATGTACCAGAATTGGTAAAACTCTGGTGTGGCAATAACCAACTTACCGAGCTCAATCTCTCCAATGTACCAGCATTGAACACACTTGAGTGTCATAACAATCAACTCACCGAGCTAGACATTCGATTAACCCCGTTACTTAATAATCATTTGCGTGTTGATGATAACATCAAGATCATACGATGAATTCAATTGTAATAGATTTTCTCTAGAAGCAGTATCTAAACGATCATGAATAAATTATTAAATTTTGCGGCATAGTTATTATTAAAATCAAGGAGAATTACAATGGCAATTTTTACTCATGTTACTCTCGGTACAAATAATTTTGATGTAGCAATTAATTTTTACGACGCTGTATTGGGTGCGCTGAGTATTAATAATCTCGGAAAACTTCATGATACAGCCATGATGTACGGTAAAGAATCTTTTGAATTTGTAATTCTCACACCCTCAAATGGTGAGCCTGCCTGTAGTGCAAATGGCGGAACTATAGGGTTCGCAGCGGCCAATCGGAGTGCGGTAATCAAATTTCATGAAATCGGTTTGGCTAATGGCGGTATCGATGAAGGTAAGCCTGGCCCACGTAGTTTTGCTCCAAATGCTTATGCAGCTTATCTGCGGGATCCTGATGGCAATAAGATTGTTGCTCTTTGCTTTGCCCCGGAGTGAATTTAATGACTAAGTAATTGCTGATTACAATCTAAAATAGACCAACTAAAGGTGTTTCCGACTATTTTGGAGGAGAGTTATGGTGGGGTGATGAAATCAAATTCTTCGACCCCCACATTGCGAGCGCAACATCCCCTTAGTTAAATTACATTTTTTTGCATTATTGCACCCCATAATAAAAAATTGACAAGGTGAAGTTGATAGCAAAAAAGACCACAGATAATTCTTTTGAGAAATTCTTTACTGAGCAGTATGATTGAAAGATACCTCATTGAAATTCTATAGAAATTTGTTAATTTCAAATCACGAGATAGGCATGCAATTCTCTAAGCAATTAACCCTAAGTTTTTTAACTGTAATCATCTTTTTATTTGGTTGTGGGCGAGATATGCCCACTGACTTAAAATCTGAATCAGAATTAAAAGTGAAGATTGGTCATGCTGCCCCCCTGACAGGCACACAGGCTAATCTTGGCCAAGATAATGAGGGTGGTGCGATTCTCGCAATTGAGGAGGCAAATGCATCCGGTATTGTCATCGGCGGCAAAAAGATTCAATTCCAACTTCTAAGTGAAGATGATCAGGCTGACCCAAGAATCGGTACTATTGTTGCACACAGATTAGTGGATGCCGAGATTAGTGGCATGATCGGCCATTTAAATTCGGGTACTACTATTCCCGCATCTAGGATTTATCATGACGCGGGCATTCCTCAGATATCGCCTTCCGCTACTAGTCCAAAATATACTCAACAAGGTTTTAAATCAGCTTTTCGGATTATGGCTAATGACGAACAACAGGGTAAGGTATTAGGTAAATTTGCGACTCAACAACTTGCAGCAAAGAGCGTGGCTATTATTGATGATCGAACTGCTTATGGCCAAGGGATTGCCGATGAATTTGAGAAGTCAGTCTCAGTTAGCGGTGGAAATATCGTAGCGCGTGAGTTTACCACCGATAAATCAACTGATTTTCTGGCAATTCTTACCGCGATTAAAGGAAGAAAACCAGACCTCTTGTTTTTTGGAGGCATGGTGTCGCAAGGGGGTCCTATGATGAAACAAATAAAATCTTTGGGTATCGATGCTAAATTTCTAAGTGGCGATGGAATTTATAATCCAGAATTTATAAAATTGGCCGGTGATGCAGCAGAAGGCGCTTACGCCTCTCTACCGGGCCTGCCTCTTGATAGAATGCCGAATGGCATATCTTTTCGTAATGAATATAGAGCTAAGTATCGTAGAGAAATTCAATTGTATGCTCCATTTTGTTACGATGCAGTAAATATAATGATTGAAGCAATGAAGCGAGCTGATTCAGTGAAGCCGGAGAAATATCTGCCAGAACTGGCAAAAACTAATTATAACGGGGTGACCTCCAGAATTGTATTTGATGGTAAGGGCGATTTAGAAGGCGGCGCCATTACCTTGTATAAAGTCAAGAATGGTCAATGGGAAGTTGTGGAAATTTTTTTAGAGTCTCAACCGCCGAAAGCAGTGACAACCTCTTTCATAGATAAACGTGGATAAATTTCTTCAAACTATAGTTTCTAAATGCTATGGATGCACTACTAAGTCAGCGATAGATTTCCTGTTAACCAAGTACTTTAATTGATTTAATCCCTTGGATATCTTTCTTCAACAACTCATTAATGGTTTAATTTTAGGCAGTATTTATGCTCTAGTTGCACTAGGTTACACTATGGTCTACGGCGTATTGGGACTTATTAATTTTGCTCATGGTGAGATTGTAATGATAGGCGCGATGGTAGCATTAGCAGTGATCCATGCTCTAATTGGCAGCGCTCTACCCGTCCCCATTATTTTATTAATGGGAATCTTAATTGCTATCTTGGTTTGTATGTTACTAGGTTATGGAATCGAGCGTTTTGCCTATCGTCCATTACGTAAGGCCCCTCGTCTGGCGCCTCTCATCACAGCTGTTGGCGTATCAATTATATTGCAAAATGTTGCAATGATTATATGGGGGCGACAATATGTTGCTTTTCCATCGATATTGCCCACTGATATTCACACCATCGCTGGTGCAAATATCACAGTCTTGCAAATACTTATTTTTTTACTAGCTATGAGCATCATGACAGGACTTATATTTTTAGTAAAAAAGACTCGCTTGGGTCGGGCTATGAGGGCGACTGCACAAAATCCAGAGATTGCGACACTGATGGGGGTGAATGTGAATACGGTTATTTCCATTACTTTTATCATTGGGTCAGCACTGGCTGCAGTAGCCGGCGTGATGATTAGTGCTTATTACGGTCTGGCACATTATTACATGGGTTTTCTATTAGGATTAAAAGCCTTTTCTGCAGCCGTTTTGGGGGGCATTGGCAATCTAGGTGGTGCAATGTTGGGGGGGTTGCTGTTGGGCATGATCGAGAGCTTTGGCGCAGGTTATATCGGACCGCTGACTGGCGGTTTTCTTGGTAGTCATTATCAAGACATATTTGCTTTTTTGGTACTGATTATTGTGTTGATACTGCGTCCCTCTGGATTATTGGGTAAGCCATTGGCAGAACGCACATAACTTTATTGTTGGTAACTGCATTCCGGATCAATGATTAGCGATTACCTGCGTAAGTAAAGTAGGCGCATGTTGTCAAAGATATTACGGCGAATTTTTTACGTATTCCTTACATGATTACTCACCTATTGACTAATTTTCAGCACTTAAAACGTCATCCTTACGCCGTATGGATAGGTTTTATTTTTATTGGCATTGCGTTGCTGCTATTGCCTTTCATAACTGAAGTGACGTTGGGTAGATCATGGGTGCGTATTCTCGATTTTACCTTGCTATATATTATGTTGGCACTAGGTTTAAATATCGTAGTGGGGTTCACTGGCCTATTAGATTTAGGTTACGTTGCATTTTTTGCTGTGGGCGCATACCTCTATGCATTATTTGCTTCGCCCCACTTTGATTTGCACCTACCATTTTGGGCGTTGTTGCCGTTGGGTGCATTAGTAACCTGTATCTTTGGGATATTGTTAGGTTCACCGACATTGCGTTTACGTGGGGATTATCTTGCAATTGTGACACTTGGTTTTGGCGAGATCATTCGTATTTTTCTAAACAATCTCAATACACCAATTAACATTACCAATGGTCCACAGGGTCTGAACATGATAGACCCCATTAAAATAGCAGATTTTTCTCTTAATCAGACTCATAAGATATCTAGCATCGTTTTAGTCTCTGTACATAACTACTATTATCTATTTCTAATATTAGCATTATTAATTATTTTTATCTCTATTCGACTTGAGAATTCACGTATTGGTCGAGCTTGGATGGCTATTAGAGAGGACGAGGTAGCAGCAGAATGTATGGGCATTAATACCCGAAATATGAAACTACTCGCATTTGCTATGGGAGCAAGCTTTGGTGGCATATCTGGCGGGTTATTTGCAAGTTTTCAAGGATTTGTTAGCCCAGAGAGTTTTAATCTAATGGAGTCAATCATGATTTTATGCATGGTTGTTTTGGGCGGCATTGGACATATTCCAGGCGTCATATTAGGTGCAGTGCTATTGTCAGTTTTACCGGAAATGCTGCGTTATATTGGACCGTTAGAGCAGGCTTTATTTGGACGAGTGATCGTTGATCCTGCTGATTTGCGAATGCTTCTATTTGGTCTGATTATGGTGTTAATTATGTTACTGCGTCCTGCCGGATTATGGCCTTCGTCATCGCGTCGACAAGATCTTAACAATGATTAATTATACGGATACCAACTTTAGTTTCTGACTGCAATTATGATCCAGCCTACTAAAATCGATGTGCTGTTACAAGCCTGCAATCTCAGTAAACATTTTGGGGGATTAGCGGCATTAACGGATGTATCGTTGACTATCCACCGCCATGAAATCTATGGTTTGATTGGTCCTAATGGAGCAGGAAAAACTACCCTATTTAATGTACTTACTGGACTTTATTCCGCCAGCAACGGGTCTATTATTTTTGATGGTGTTAATCTCGTTGGCAAGAGTCCACATGATGTTGCCAAAGCTGGGATAGTCAGAACTTTTCAGAATATTCGTTTGTTTAATAATATGACTGTACTGGAGAATGTTATGGTTGGCCGGCATCTACACACTCATATTGGGATATTTGGTGCAATTTTGCGTAATCAAAAAACACGTGCCGAGGAAGTCGCCATTAGACGACGGGCTAGAGAATTATTGGATTACACTGGAATTATTCATCATTCCAAAATGTTGGCAAAGAATTTATCTTATGGCGATCAGCGTCGACTTGAGATCGCTCGTGCCTTGGCGACTGAACCAAGGTTGTTAGCTTTAGATGAACCTGCCGCAGGAATGAATGAAATTGAAACAATTGGACTTAGACGATTATTGGAAGGTATACGTAGTGATGGCGGTACGATTTTGCTAATTGAGCACGATGTTAAATTAGTAATGGGGTTGTGTGATCGTTTAACGGTGCTTGATTATGGTCGAAAAATAGCAGAGGGCTTTCCTGCGGATATACAGCGTGACTCTGCGGTTATCTCGGCATACCTTGGCGGAGCAGAGTCTTGAATCTATTGACAGTTTATGACCTGAAAGTTTCTTACGGTGGCATTAGGGCAGTGAGGGGTATTAATCTTGAAATTTATCAGGGTGAAATCGTAGCGTTAATTGGTGCGAATGGTGCGGGAAAATCTACCACATTACGTGCACTGGCTGGATTGGAACGCCCCGTAGGAGGGGTTATTAATTACCAGGGACACACCATCGAGCACTATAAAACCCATGAATTAGTGAGAAAAGGATTGGCGCTTACTCCAGAGGGGCGTGGAATTTTTGAGCTACTCACGGTGCAAGAAAATCTTTTGATGGGGGCTTACTGTAGAAATGATACAGAAGAAATTCAATTGGATATAGATAAAATTTTTAAACAATTTCCACGTTTGCAAGAGCGCAATGATCAAGTCGCTGGGACTATGTCAGGTGGTGAGCAGCAAATGTTAGCTATTGGGCGTGCGTTAATGTCACGCCCCAAACTTTTATTGCTGGATGAACCCAGTATGGGGTTAGCACCACTGATGGTGAAGAAAATTTTTGAATCTATCCGCACCATTTCCGCGGCAGGTGTTACTATTTTATTAGTCGAGCAGAATGCTAAACTTGCGTTAACAGTGAGTCATCGTGGTTATGTTATGGAAAATGGTCTAATTACTTTGGATGGAGAGGCGCAGACATTATTAAATAATGAGAAGGTGCGACACGCCTATTTAGGTGAATAGAATTAAGATAGGTAAATAGATGAAAGCAAGAAAAGACAAGAGAAAGTCAAAATAAGGTAAGTTTAATCTCTAGAAAGTGTCTTTTTGTTACGATGTATCCTTAATCGATATGACAACTAGGCCATCAGCTGTTTCCAGTGATAGGAATACAGATTATGATGAATAACAGTAAGAGGGATTAGAGAATTGTAAGATTATCTCGCCAGTCTATGCCAACCTTAATAGGCAATTTAATTGAAAGACTTGCGTGATCAGAATTTCTGCCGTCTAAATACAAAATATACTCACCTAATTCCCTTAATACAAGTGATTGGGCGATAACGCCATACGGATATCTTTGTGCAGGTACTGAAAGTACCTCGCGTTCGGTGTGGTTTTTTTCTATTTTGATTAGACGCAGAACCAGTGGAATATCACGAATCAATCTTGGATATAACAAATCGATAGTGACATCAAGTTTACCTGAACTGGGTACTTGGTCACAGAGAATGGGCACGGAAAGAGCGCTCATCGGATCTTCAGGGACTGTATAATCTTTCGGAATGAAGTACGCTGAGTAGCCGATAGTAAATGAACCTGTCTCGATAGTGCAGGTACCACCACGAAACCCTTTCGGGTAAGTCTCAGATGGATCACCCTGTGAACTTACATTAAATTGGGCGCTAATGATCACCAACAATGCTACAGAGCCAACGCTAAATAAGACGCCAAGTGTGTTTAGTATCTTTTTCCTATCCATGGCTGAATCAATAAGATCAAAAATTTGATGATTAAGGTATAGGTAGAAAAATCATCACAGCTAAATTGACCACAGCAAAACGAATAGAACGAATACTTTTATTTTCGACAGACCTGGCAAGCACGTCTTGGATACCTATAATTTTCCCAAATTCACGCTCAAAACTGAGATTATTGACATCTTGAGGATCTGCGCTATTTGATATGAGTATTAGTTCCCCATTTTTTTTCCTGGCATTAGATAATTTCCATACAACGGCTTCAATATTGCGCGCGCTATTGTAAAGTTTTTGAGCATCGACGCTTGAGAGTATGTAAAATTCAGTCTTATGATTATAGGAAGCCATATTCATGACTAATAAACCAAACATCAAAGCCTGAACCCTATCATCTGCATAGTCTTCTCGCCAAGAGTTATGTAGACTGGCTTGCCAATCTGTTGATGAATAGAGATGCCATTGTAGTAGAGTTTTATATAGAGCTTCTGTGGCCGATTCTGCATTTTCAAAATGACTTTTTCTCCATTCCTGCGGGTTGCGTCGATACAGTTTGAGCGTGAGCGTTTTAAGGCTTGCAATAACCTCTTGTTGATGTATCTCGGTAATGTTATTTATCTCGTTCTTTATAATTTCTTTAGGGGTAAATGGACGCAAAGAGATGGAACCATCCTTGCGTTGTATCGGCTGAGTGCATGCGGTTACGATGATGAAAATCGGTAAGCAGCAAATAATTTTCAGTGTATACACAGAAAGCAATCTATCTCGATTTGTTGAATCCATTCATAAAGCATTTTTGATCCCTATGTGAGTGACAGCACTTGATAGCGTACCAGAGTCATTAAAAATAACAATTAAACGTTCGTTAGAATATTTTTTTGACTGCTTGTGCGATCAATCGCTTTGGAATAATTGTTCTTTGTGCCGTCATTTCTCCTACGCCTAGGAAGTGTTCTTCTGAATCATACAAGCGTATTTTTTCTTGTACGATTAGGTTATTTGAAGATACTGGACTAACTATCATTTGTCCGCGTAATAGACACAATACGGCCATATTATCCAGAATAATGGCCGGAAAATTATGTAGCAGACTGTCTGTAGGACGTAAGCAGGCGTCACGTTGTAACGGTGACATTGCATCCAGTGCATCTAATGTGTGGGCTTGTAATAACATCAAATTATCTATGGCACTGCGGCGTAAAGCGGTCAGGTAGGCACCACCGCATCCAAGCATCTTGCCAATATCCTCTGCTAAGGTGCGAACATAAGTGCCAGTGCTACATTTGACTGTTATATGCATTATATTTTTTTCAAAAGAGACTACGCGTAGGCCATAAATATTAATTTCCCGCGGTCGTCGTTCAATGACTATACCCTTCCTGGCATAAGTATAGAGAGGTTTACCTTGATGCTTTAACGCACTATACATAGGTGGAATTTGAGTCATTTTCCCAATTAAACTTTGCAGTATTGATTCAATTTGTACAAGCGTTAGTTCTACATTACCCGCAACAGAAATACTTCCATTAGCATCGCCTGTGGTACTGATGTAACCCAATTTCAGTGTGGCCTCGTAAGTTTTGTCAGCGCCCAATAATGCGGATGAGAATTTAGTGGCTTCACCGAAACAGATTGGCAACAATCCAGTTGCCATTGGATCTAGGGTACCTGTATGCCCAGCTTTTTCCGCAACATAAATTTTTTTAGCAATTTGTAGTGCACGGTTAGATGAGATCTCTGGTGGTTTATCCAACAGCAACACACCATTGAGGGAACGTTTAGTTTTTTGAGATTTTAAAATAGGCAAGGTTAGCATACTAAGCCAATTCAGAAGAGGGGGAGCAAGAGATTCGAATTAAATAGTACCTAAATGTCTTCTGTTAATTTTTCTTGTGCTATTGCCTCATCTATTAATTGAGATAGACGTGTCCCACGCTCAACCGATTTATCGTAAATAAAATGCAGTTGTGGTACTACTCGAAGTCTCAGGCTATGTGCTAAGTGACTACGTAGGAATCCAGCTGAGCACTCTAATCCCTGGCTAGTTAGAAAGTTATCGCTTTCATTGCCAAGTGTTGTATAGAAAATGTTAGCATGAGTGTAATCTTGAGTTACTTCGACCCCCGTTAACGTAAGCATACTCACACGTGGATCTTTAAGTTCGGTACGTATTAGATCAGCTAGTTCGCGTTGGATTTGATCAGCAATACGCAAGGCGCGAGAATAATCTTTTGGCATCACTAAAGGCTACGGGCAATTTCGATAATCTCGTAGGCTTC
This sequence comes from Nitrosomonadaceae bacterium, assembly GCA_014190895.1. GTDB lineage: Bacteria > Pseudomonadota > Gammaproteobacteria > Burkholderiales > Nitrosomonadaceae > BJGV01. The sequence goes on from BJGV01000016.1 coordinate 19,086, forward strand.
TAGTTGATCGCCGACTTGAACATCATTAAAGTTCTTTAGAGACAAGCCGCATTCAAAACCCATCCGGACCTCTTTTACATCATCTTTAAAACGTTTTAAAGAATCCAGTTCGCCAGTATGGAGTAATTCACCATTGCGCATCAAGCGTATCAAGGAGTTGCGCTTGACAACATCATTAAGCACATAACAACCTGCTACGACACCAATTTTTGAGATACGGAATACTTCACGAATTTCTATTAATCCCAGAATATTTTCTTTTCGCTCAGGTGGCATCATGCCAGATAATGATATCTTGATTTCATCTATTGCTTCATAAATAATACTGTAGTAGCGAACATCCGCTCCAGTTGAGCCAATGAGTTTGCGCGCAACTGTATCCGCACGACTATTAAAACCTATGACCATAGCTTTGGAGGCCAGTGCTAAGTTAATGTCAGATTCAGTGATAGCGCCAACGCCACTGTGGATGATATTGACTCTCACCTCATCAGTAGAGAGTTTCTCTAGTGCGTGAGTTAATGCTTCATAAGAGCCCTGTACATCAGCTTTGATAATAAGTGAGAGTCTTTTGATCTCATCTTTTTGCTCAAATACATTCTCTAAATTAACGATCTGTTGTTTGGCAAGTTTGGAATCCCGAAATTTACCTTGACGAAATAATGCAATTTCGCGGGCTTTGCGTTCATCAGTCATTGTGATGAGGACTTCTCCAGCTCTCGGCACTTCCGATAGACCTTGAATTTCCACAGGGATAGAAGGACCAGCCCATTCCATTGGCTGACCATTTTCATCCAACATCGACCTGACTCGACCAAATACGGCCCCTGCCAGCAAAATATCCCCCCGCCGCAAGATTCCAGACTGCACCAGTATCGTCGCTACCGGGCCACGTCCTCTATCCAAACGTGATTCGATCACGATCCCTTTGGCCGGTCCATCTTGGGCAGCCTTGAGTTCAAGGATTTCTGCCTGAAGCAAAATACTTTCTAAAAGCGTATCTATACCATGACCAGTTTTGGCTGACACCTCGACAAATATAGTATCGCCCCCCCAATCCTCCGGAATCACCTCCTGTACAACTAATTCTTGTCGAATCCGCTCTGTACTAGCTTCTGGTTTATCAATCTTATTGACGGCAACTATAATAGGTACTCTGGCGGCCTTGGCATGATGTATTGCCTCAATAGTCTGAGGCATCACACCGTCATCTGCCGCTACTACCAATACTACTAGATCTGTGACTTTGGTACCACGAGCACGCATGGCAGTGAAGGCTTCGTGACCAGGTGTATCAAGGAAGGTAATTAGACCCTTCTCGGTCTTGACGTGATAAGCGCCAATGTGTTGCGTGATACCGCCGGCTTCACCACTGGCAATACGTGTACGACGTATGTAATCTAATAAGGAGGTCTTTCCATGATCAACATGGCCCATAACGGTTACCACCGGGGGACGTGACCCATTTTTTATTTCTACTGCCGGCAATTCGATATCTGATAGGAAGGCTTCTGGACTATCTAATGCTGCATATTTAGCAATGTGGCCCATTTCGGTTACTATAATCATAGCAGTCTCTTGATCTAGCATCTGATTGATGGTTACCATGCTTCCCATTTGCATTAGGGTTTTAATGACCTCAGCCGCCTTAACTGTCATCTTTTGCGCAAGCGCTCCAACAGAAATAGTCTCAGGTATCATCACTTCATGTACGATAGGCTCGGTTGGGGCGGAGAAAGCATGATTGCTTTCTGGGTCTTCAGGATGATTTTTAACATGTCTGTCTCTGCGTGTGCGCCATCCTTTTGAGCCAGATATATCTCCGCGATTTTTTAGTCCATGTTTTTCAGTGCTCTCGTCTTTCCAAATAACTTGTTTTATTTGTTTCTTTTTCTTTTCTGCCTTAGCAGCCTCCTCTTCCGGTTTTACTATTGGTTTATGTAGAGTACCTACTGTTAGAGTGGATCGATCTTTTACCTCGGTCGTAACTGACATCAACGTTTTTGCAGAGCTAGTTACAGTCAATTCCTCCAACTTAATCTCTTTAATAGAGGTTGTTTGAATTTTTTGACGTTGTTTTTTTTCTTGCGCTTCTGCAGTTTGTCGCGCGATTAATTCAGCTTGTTTCTCGGCTTCTGCTTGGCGTAATATTTGTTGCTCCACCTTAATTAAAGAAGCGGGAGCAGATGTGAGTGAAGGTGATAACTCGGGTTGGGTAATTATCTTTTCAACTACCGTATCTTTAGCTATATCAACTTTAACAACAGTACGTTTCTTACGTACTTCTATCTGAATGGTACGAGGTTTTCCAGTGCCGTCGGGTTTCCTAATTTCAGAAGTTTGTCGACGGATGAGGGTAATTCCCCCTGCGCCCTCTTTAAAACCACGAACTTGACGCAGATGATCGAGTAGCTGGGTTTTATCTTGCTCGGTTAAGTTATCTGTGATGAGTTGTTTCTCGACACCAGCAGCTTTTAATTGCGCGAGCAATACGGTTGGTAGTAATCCCAATTCATCTGCAAATTTTGTTACATTCGTTTGAGTCATTAATAGCAACCTTTAACTTCTGTATTACATGGTGAAATTAGATAAACCACGGTGCGCGCGCCGTCATAATCAGTTGTGTAGCACGTTCAGTATCGATATTTATCATTTCTATTAGTTCATCCACAGCCAAATCTGCTAGATCTTCTCGAGTTTTGATGCCATGGGTTGTTAGCGCAGTTACTGTAGCATCGTCCATACCCTCTAGTGTCAACAAATCTTCTGCCATGCCCCCCACATTTTCTTCGCTGACGATGTCTTCGGTCAAGAGTATATTGCGGGCTCGATTACGTAATTCATTGACAGTCTGTTCATCAAGGGATTCGATTTCTAGCATTTCATTTAATGGCACATAAGCCACCTCTTCCAATGAGGAAAAACCTTCTCGTGCTAAGATATCTGCAATTTCTTCATCGACATCTAGCTTCTCCATAAAGAGTTTGTGCGCTACAGAGAATTCCCCTTTGTTTTTCTCTTCAGACTCCTTGATTGATAAAATATTAAGCTCCCAACCTGTTAATTCCGATGCTAATCGGACGTTTTGACCGTTACGGCCGATTGCCTGGGCTAAATTTTCTTCATCTACTACGATATCCATGGTATGTCCTTCCTCGTCTAGTACAATGCTACTAATTTCTGCGGGAGCAAGTGCATTAATAACGAAAGTTGCTGGATCTTCAGCCCATAAAATAATATCAATTCGCTCACCTGCTAATTCGCTAGTGACCGCCTGCACTCTAGAGCCCCTCATACCAACACAAGTACCAATTGGGTCAACTCGCGGATCATTGGATTTGACCGCAATCTTTGCACGCGAACCAGGATCTCTTGCTGCAATTTTTATTTCTAGTAGTTTTTCTTCGATTTCTGGTACTTCTAATTCAAATAATTTAATCAAGAATTCTGGCGAGATTCTTGACAGTATTAACTGAGGACCTCTAGAGGTACGCTCCACTTTAAGTAGATGAGCACGTACACGATCACCCACACGTAAATTTTCTTTTGGAATCATCTGGTCTCGTGGTAACGCAGCTTCAACTTTGCCAGACTCAACAATGGCATTTCCACGTTCCATGCGTTTAATGGTGCCGGTAACCATATATTCTTTACGTTCCAGAAAATCATTCAGAATTTGTTCTCGCTCGGCATCACGTATTTTTTGAAATATGACTTGTTTAGCTGCTTGGGCTCCAATTCGACCAAACTCAATAGGCTCCAGTATCTCTTCAATAAATCCCTCGAGCTGGATTTCTGGATCCCGTTGTAACGCTTCACTTAAAGTAATTTGACGAACAAGATCCTCAACAGCGTCATCAGCCACGGCTTGCCAGCGTCGAAAAGATTGATGATCTCCAGTTTCTGGGTTAATTGATACACGCACATCAATGTTTTCACGAAGACGTTTTTTTGTAGCAGATTCTAATGCTTGTTCAAGCGCAGCCAGTACAATAGCTTTCTCAACATTTTTTTCACGTGCTAGTGCATCAATGTATAGTAAAATTTCGCGACTCATGTTATCTCCGATCGATCTTTCAGATAATTATAATTTTGGGACTAAACGAGCTTTATCAATGTTACCCAGTTCCAGATTAAAAATCTTCCCGTCAATTTCTAGTTTGAGAATTTCATTATTCACTTCACGTAAAATACCAACAAAATTTCTTTGTCCCTGCAGTGCTAGGCGTAATTTAAGTTTCACTGATTCTCCTATAAAACGAAGAAAATCAGAATGTTTTCTTAGCAACCTATCCATGCCAGGCGATGATACCTCTAGTCGATCGTACGGAACGTTCTCAACTACTAGTAGTCGACTTAAATGATCGCTAACAGTGACACAGTCATCTACGCTAATCCCGCTTGGTTGGTCAATGAATACTCGTAATAACTTACCATGCGCAGATCGCTCCAATTCAACTAATTCGTAACCCATGCCAGTCAGAGTTAATTCCAGCAACTTTAGTAGTTCCATAGTCTCATTAAAAACAAAAAATGGGCTTAAAAGCCCATATAAATTATGGCAATCATTATAACAATAATTCATATGCAATGAAATAGATACTTCTTAGATAAAGTGTCGATAAATGACAATTTAAGTCATAGACGGCTCTTTATTCGGGACTCATATATGTATCTTTAAATTCCAATTTGAAAAGGAGGGGGGTAAATTTGATTTAGTGAGTATGAATGATACAATTTTTTGAAATTAAGTATACTTTAAGAATAATTTATTGGAGATTTGTCATGTCTAAGATGCAACCAGTCCTGCATGAGACCCGTACTTTTAAACCAAGCGAGGCATTCGTTAATCAAGCAAATTTATCAAGTGCAGATATTTATCGTGCGCTTTGTAGTGAGGCAGCGGAAGATTATTTAGGTTTTTGGCAAAAGCTTGCGCGTAAGTATATTTACTGGTGGAAACCATTTACTCGAGTTCTAGATGAGAGTAACCCCCCTTTTTTTAAGTGGTTTGACGATGGTGAATTAAATGTTTCTTTCAATTGCTTGGATCGGCATCTTATTAGTCACCCTGATAAAGTTGCTATTATTTTTGAAGCAGATGATGGCAAGATTACCCAATCCACATATCAGGATTTGTATGTACGTGTGTGCCAATTTGCTAATGGGTTAAGGTCTCTTAATGTTAAGAAAGGTGATCTTGTCATTATTTATATGCCAATGAGTATTGAAGCGGTAATCGCGATGCAGGCCTGCGCGCGTATTGGTGCCATTCATTCGGTGGTGTTTGGTGGTTTCTCATCAAAAAGTTTATTAGAGCGAATTATTGATACAAATGCTGTGATTATAATTACTGCCGATGAACAAATACGTGGCGGTAGGGTCGTACCCTTAAAGCGAGTGGTAGATGAAGCACTGGCTATGGGCGGGGATGAGTCGATTAAATTTGTGGTGGTATATCAACGTACAGGCGGAGCAGTGCAGTGGCATATTTCACGCGATATCTGGTGGGGAGATCTCATTGCTGAAAAATCTAATTTCTGTGAACCCGAATGGGTGAATGCTGAGCACCCATTATTTATTCTTTACACATCAGGTTCGACCGGTAAGCCCAAGGGTGTGCAACATGCGTCTGGCGGTTATTTATTGGGAGCGATGGTTAGTATGCAATGGATTTTTGATTATAAATCCACGGATATTTTTTGGTGTACTGCAGATGTTGGTTGGATTACTGGCCATACTTATGTTGCCTATGGTCCACTGGCGATGGGAGCCACTCAGATTATTTTCGAAGGCATTCCTACTTATCCTAATGCGGGTCGTTTTTGGAATATAATACAGAATCACAAGGTAACTATTTTTTATACTGCACCCACGGCGATCCGTTCTTTGATCAAGTTAGGCCCAGATTTGCCTAATCAATATGATCTCTCCTCATTACGTTTACTGGGTTCTGTTGGCGAGCCAATCAATTCAGAAGCTTGGATGTGGTATTACACCACTGTGGGTCAATCCCGCTGCCCTATTGTGGATACTTGGTGGCAAACTGAGACTGGCTGTCATATGATTGCCCCGTTACCTGGTGTTACACCGTTGAAACCTGGTTCTTGTGCTTTTCCATTACCCGGCATTATGGCGGCTATTGTGGATGAGATGGGGCAGGATACAGTAAATGGACAAGGAGGATTATTGGTGATCAAACGCCCATTCCCATCCTTGGCAAGGACTATTTGGGGTGATGCAGAGCGCTTTAAAGGAACCTATTTTCCTAAAAATTTAGGGGGTCAGTATTATCTGGCCGGTGATTCTGCTGTCCTTGATTTGGATGGATATTTTTGGATTATGGGGCGCATTGATGACGTATTAAATGTTTCTGGTCATCGTTTAGGCACTATGGAGATTGAGTCAGTATTAGCTGCTCATCCACTGGTATCAGAGGCTGCGGTGGTAGGAAAATATCACGATATCAAGGGCGAGGCCGTGGTAGCGTTTGTGGTACTTAAAGGAGTCTGTCCGCAGGCAGAGGACGCACAAAGAATTACAGTCGATCTAAGAAATTGGGTATCCAAAGAGATTGGTCCGTTTGCCAAACCCGATGAAATACGTTTTGGCGACAATTTACCAAAAACGCGCTCTGGTAAAGTTATGCGTCGTTTATTACGAGCTTTGGCTAGAGGAGAAGAAATTACTCAGGATATTTCTACTTTGGAGAATTCATTAATACTAGAGCAATTGAAGTGATAAATACAATGAATTTATACGTTTAATCTACATCTTAGCAATACAATATATTTTACAAAAGTACTTATGAACCTACCCTGTATTACCGACTATGATAACGGCATTAGTGCTATTGACGCAGAACATTGTCGTACAGGACTTGCGGCAATTCATCTCATTATTGAGGGTGACAAAGTCGCGCTGGTAGATACAGGCACCTCTTTTTCTATTCTTGGGGTTATGACAATTCTACGGCAGAGAAATCTTGCACTTGAGAATGTGGTTTATGTGTTTCTTACTCATGTGCATCTCGATCATGCGGGTGGAGCAGGGATATTTATGTACCATTTCCCTAATGCAAAATTGGTTGTACATCCTCGTGGCGCGATCCACATGGCAGACCCTACTAGATTAATTGCCGGAACTGTGGCCGTTTATGGTGAGACAGAATTTAGACGTATGTACGGTGAAGTTCGCCCAGTAGATATTAAACGCATCATTGAAGCCCCTGACGGATTTAGTATTAAATTGAACGGCAGATCTTTTTTATTCCTCGATACGCCGGGCCATGCCCGTCATCATTGCTGCATATTTGATGAAAGAAGTCGATCATTTTTTACGGGCGATACTTTTGGTATTTCTTATCGGGAATTTGATGTAGATGGCATGGAATTTGTATTTCCAACAACGACGCCAGTTCAGTTCGATCCCATCGCGGCCCATACCTCTCTAGATCGACTAATGAGTTACAATCCTGATTACGCTTTTCTAACTCATTATGGGCGTATTGGCAATCTGTCGCGCCATGCTCACGAGATGCATGATTTGATTGATGCCCATGTAGCCATAGCTGAGAAATTCCGCCGTCAGAATCCTAATAGACACGCTCTATTAGTAGAAAATCTGACAAAACTTCTTTTGAATCGGTTAACCATACATGGTTGTAAATTATCTGAGAACAGAATCTATAATTTACTAAATATGGATGTTGAACTTAATGCTCAAGGTTTGGAAAATTGGCTTGGGTTATCCAAAGAGTAGTGGTTAGGTGAACATAGCAGTTCCTCCTAACAGATGTAATTGACTCTAACGGCCCCTAATTAACGTATTAAACAATACGTATATACTGAAGTATACTAGAGCGAAACAGTGTGATCACACACATAGTAAGTTTGCGCAAGAAAGGTTTCTAGTCTATCCTTTTTTAATTTTGTGGGTTGTTGGATTTATTCGAGGAGAGGTGGCCGAGTGGTTTAAGGCACACGCCTGGAAAGTGTGCGTACAGTTCTAACTGTACCGCGGGTTCGAATCCCGCCTTCTCCGCCAAAATAAAATCTAATAAGTACCGGAGTGAATTTTGAATCTCAATCATTGCTTGATGACCTGTAAACCATTTTCAAAACCAGTAGATTGTTTGAGATTTTGAAGATCTTTGATAAGAAGGGGAAAGGTTTCTACTGAGCGTTATTGTAGAGATCCAAGCATATTGTGAAACGAGTGCTCGATATTGTTGTTGTTCTTTTATTAGGGCTAATTTTAATAGCACCTTTGCTATTACTTGCTTTGCTGGTGTGTTTAACTTCTAAAGGGCCAGCATTATACTGGTCCGATCGGGTGGGTAAAGATAATCAAGGGTTTAAAATGCCTAAATTTAGAACGATGCAGGTTGGAACCCCTCAAGTCGCCACCCACTTGTTAACTGACCCTGCTGTCTATTTAACGCCTGTTGGATGCTATCTTCGCAGTAAGAGTCTGGATGAATTACCCCAGTTTTGGAGTATCTTAAAAGGTGATATGAGTTTTGTGGGGCCCAGACCTGCATTGTTTAATCAGTTTGATTTGATTGATTTACGACAAAAAAATGGAGTACATGAATTGGTGCCAGGATTAACTGGCTGGGCACAAGTCAATGGACGAGATGAGCTCTCTATTTGCGATAAAGTAGCGCTAGACATTGATTACATGAAACGTCGTTCTCTCTATTTTGATTTGAAGATTATCTGGATGACCTGTATTAAAGTATGGCGTAGCGATAACATTTTACATTAACAATCAAATGACTAATATCTTCGCTGAATGCTCTCAATTTCTACTCAGTTTTTCCAGAAGAGCCAAGCAATCGCTAGTATTATTGATAGATTTAAGTGCTTGTATAATAACGGTTTATATAGCATTCTATTTGCGCCTAGGCGAGTGGGGCTTAATAAGAAATGACATAAATTCTGGATTATTTCTAGCTACAGTTATTTCATTAGGACTCGCTTTGCCCATTTTTTTTGTGTTTGGTTTCTATCGGGCAATTTTTCGTTACTCTGGCATCGCTTCATTCTTAGCAATCGTTAAAGCCATAGTAATTTATAGTTTTTTATACGCTACGTTTTTTACTGTCATTGGTATATCAGGCATACCGCGGACAGTAGGTATAATACAGCCAATTCTGTTACTCATAACGATACTTGCAATTAGAATGTTGGCTCGTTATTGGTTGGGTGATTTGTATCAGCAGCACTCCAATTCCCCGGTTTTGCAACAAGCCCTTATTTATGGGGCTGGTTCAGTGGGACGGCAGTTAGCACAAGCAATGATGAATAATAAGAGAGTACGTGTTGTCGGTTTTTTGGATGATAATGTTGCTCTCCAAGGTCAATTGATTAATCAGCTTCCGATTTATGCCCTAAGTCAACTATCAGAGCTAATTATTCCTTTAAAGATTAGTGAGTTATTTTTGGCGTTGCCCGAGGAAAATCGTAAACATCGGAATGAAATTTTACGGAAGATACAGGATATAAAAATATCGATCCGTACTTTACCCAGCATGACTGAACTTGCGCAAGGAAAAGTGACTGCAAATGATCTACAGGAATTGGATATAGAAGACCTGTTTGGTCGCGAATCTACAGTCTTTGACTCTATTTCATCTAACAAAAATATCTTAGGCAAGGTTGTTCTGGTGACTGGCGCAGGTGGTTCAATTGGAAGTGAGTTGTGTCGTCAGATATTTATCCTTGGTCCTGCGGTTTTATTATTGTATGAGCAGAATGAGTTTTCCTTGTATGCACTTCATCAGGAATTGCAGAGAAGACAGACAATTACTGGCTCTAAGAATAATATATTTATTCCACTGCTTGGCTCAATTACCGATACAAGACGTATAAGTGAGGTAATGGCTAGCTGGTCTCCTCATACTGTTTATCATGCCGCTGCCTATAAGCACGTACCTTTGGTGGAACATAATGTGTCTGATGGCATCAGAAATAATGTATTTGGCACATTGATTACAGCGCGTATGGCTGTTAAATATGGGGTTTCAGATTTTGTCTTAGTGAGCACCGATAAAGCAGTGCGACCGACTAATGTGATGGGTGCGAGTAAACGATTAGCGGAGATGATTTTACAAGCACTGGCCAGAGAACGCATTATTTCAAATACAGTGACAAATTTTTCAATAGTGCGTTTTGGTAACGTACTTGAATCATCTGGCTCGGTGATACCAAAATTCCGTCAACAGATTAGAAATGGGGGTCCTATTACATTGACCCATCCAGAAGTGATGCGGTATTTCATGACTATTCCCGAAGCGGCGCAACTTATAATTCAGGCTGGCACCATGTCGAAGGGTGGCGAAGTGTTTTTACTTGACATGGGAGAAGCAGTAAAAATTATTGATCTTATCCGCAGAATGATTCAGTTATCAGGATTGACACTATGCGATGAAGGGAATCCGAATGGTGATATTAAGATTGAGATAATAGGGCTGCGGCCAGGCGAAAAGTTATACGAGGAACTTCTGATTGGTGATAATCCGGAGCCTACCAGCCATCCACGGATCATGAAAGCAAATGAAGATTTTTTACCTTTAGAGGAATTGGAGGGGAAACTTCAACTGCTACAGGCGGCATTGGATATTAATGATTTAGATCAGATTTTTCAGATATTAGAGCGGTTAATTTCCGGATATCAGATGAGTGATAATATCGTGGATTGGGTCTATTTAGAAAAGAATAAAATAGAGTTGGGTTAGACCTGATGTTTTAGATTGTATGGCAGCGTGGATAGGGTGCATTCAGCTAAAAAATTCGAGATTGACCTTCTAATTATACCCGTGTCGATTCCTTGGATTGACCTGCCGTCAACTTAGTGCCATTTGTTCAATGAAATATAGCACCCTCCCTTCAATTAGGTGCACTTTTTTGTATTATTAAGACGATTAATGCAAATAATCTGCCCTGATATTTAGTGTCACCCTGAACTGCTGTCAGTTTACGAATATTATCCCAATGTTACAGGTTGAAACGGGTGCCTGGCGGAAGCTCAGGGATTCGAACCCTGGATACCTTGCGGTATGCTAGTTTTCAAGACTAGTGCAATCGACCACTCTGCCAAGCTTCCTTTTTACTACCTACAACAAATTTCAAGACTAGTGTAATCGACCATTTTGCTAAGTTTTTTGCATATTGCGTAGCAAATTTCTGGATTGTCGATTAACGACGCTATTTTCACAACAAACTACTATTAGGGCTAAGCATGATAATACTTTTTTAGAACTAGTTCTAGCATGTTTTTAGTAAACTTTTCTTTATATTACCCGTCTAAGAATTAATATTCATTAATCAGAAGAGTATAAAATATTCTTATATATCTAGTGGGCATAGAGCTGGAGATCAGTTAGTTTAAATGAGCACTGACGTTCATTTAAACTGAAGAACTCATCAGTTAATGAGAGGAGAAGTTTATTTTTTAATACGTATTGTGATAAACTGGTAAAGTTTTTATTGTATTTTTTATGCAGACTGTTCGCTAAAGGAAAAATTTCACAAATATGGACTCTTTTGATAAGTCAGACAAAATGAGTAACAGGAGACGTTTTTTGGTCACTGCAACTTCGGTAGCTGGCGGCATTGCAGCCACTGCCTGGGCGGCGCCTTTTATGATGAGTATGATGCCGAGTGAGCGCGCTAAAGCTGCCGGGGCACCGGTAGAGGTTGACATTAGCAGACTAGAGTCTGGTATGTTACTGATGGTAGAGTGGCGTGGCAAGGTAGTCTGGGTGCTTAAGCGCACGCCTGAGATGCTAGACTCACTTGCTAAACTCAACGATCAATTGACTGATCCTAAATCAGAAAGAGAGCAGCAACCAAAATATGCGCAAAACTTAGCACGTTCCATTAAGCCAGAAATTTTAGTTACAGAGGGTGTTTGTACCCACCTAGGGTGCTCTCCAGTTTTTCGCAAAGAAATTGCTCCAGCAGATCTTGGTTCTGATTGGTTGGGCGGGTTCTTCTGTCCTTGTCATGGCTCTAAGTTTGATCTAGCCGGTCGAGTGTATAAAAGTGTTCCCGCACCAACTAATCTACTGATTCCGCCTCACACATACTTAAGTGAAACTCTTTTATTAATTGGAGCTGATGGACAGGAGACCGCATAAAATGAGCAAGAGACTGACCGCAGTGATTGGATGGATAGATGATCGTTTCCCCTTAACCTCTAATTGGAAGGCTCATCTTACCGAGTATTATGCACCTAAAAACTTTAATTTTTGGTATTACTTCGGTTCTTTAGCCATGTTGGTATTAGTGAATCAATTACTCACTGGTATTTTTCTGACTATGAACTACAAGCCAGATGTCAATATGGCATTTGCCTCAGTAGAATATATTATGCGTGATGTAAATTTTGGCTGGTTAATTCGTTACATGCATTCTACCGGCGCATCTATGTTCTTCGTGGTGGTTTATCTACACATGTTCCGCGGAATGATGTACGGTCCTTATCGTAAACCAAGAGAACTCTTGTGGCTCATTGGCATGGGGCTTTTTCTTGTTCTAATGATGCTTGCATTCACGGGTTATATTCTACCGTGGGGGCAAATGTCTTATTGGGGTGCACAAGTTATTGTGAGCATGATTGGCGCAATTCCATTAATAGGGCAACCACTATCAAACATGCTCTTAGGCGATTTTATGCTTTCTGATGCTGCGCTTAATCGTTTCTTTGCATATCATGTGGTGACATTACCGGTTTTACTGGTAACGCTTGTGGTTGTGCATGTGCTAGCGTTACACGAAGTAGGTTCAAATAATCCCGATGGTATCGATATTAAAAAGAATCGCAATTCAAAAACTGATATTCCCAAAGACGGTATACCATTTCATCCTTATTACACTGTCAAGGACATATTTGGAGTGGTAGTATTTTTAATTGTATTTTGTGCGATTTTATTTTTTGCGCCAGAAATGGGTGGTTATTTTCTTGAATATAACAACTTCGTACCCGCCAATACATTACAAACACCGGATCATATCGCACCAGTCTGGTATTTCACCCCTTATTATTCAATGTTAAGGGCAGTTACTATAAATTTTTTGTGGATAGATGCGAAGCTCTGGGGGATATTATTGATGGGGGGATCTGTTGTTATTTTCTGCTTTTTACCTTGGTTAGATCGTAGTCCGGTCAATTCAATACGCTATAAAGGACCATATTTCAAGACCGCACTTGTTCTATTTGTTATCAGTGTTTTTGTACTGGGTTGGCTTGGCACTAAAACACCCACGCCACTCTATACGTTATTGGCACAAATATTCACAGTGATCTACTTTGCATTTTTTATTCTAATGCCGTGGTACAGCAAAATAGATAAAACTAAACCAGAGCCAGAAAGAGTGACAGGATGAAAGCGATAAGAGTTATTTTATTTTCTTTCTGCTTTGTTCCATTTGTTGCATTAGCGGGTGGTACAGAGGCAACATTGGATTCGGCGCCAATTCAACCCAAGGATGCCCTTTCCTTGCAGCGCGGAGCGCATACTTTTGTTAATTACTGTCTATCTTGTCATAG
>BJGV01000017.1 GCA_014190895.1 Nitrosomonadaceae bacterium
AATGCCATAAAAATCCACAACCACCTGGTGCAGATGCTAAGGCTGCACATAAAAAGATGGAAACAGAAGGCGCAACCTGTATTGATTGCCATCAAAATCTAGTGCACAAAGAAGTGACTGAGACAGATCTTAATGCCAGTTTAGTACAAGGCAAAATGGTACTGAAAGCAGAGAAAAAGAAAAGTGACGAGGAAGAAGAAGAGGAAGAGGACTAATTCTTAATGCATCTGATTTATGCAATCTTGAAACAGAGATCTCGCTAATTAAATTAGTGAGATCTCTGATCATGTAAAAACTAACTGGTGTCGCATTAAATTCAGTTAGAGAAACACTGACCTTTGTCTGGCAATACTGTGCAGGCATATCGTATTTCTTGAACACTCCCTGCGCGATTAAACGTGTACTCTGCTCTAAGAGTTTTGAATTGACCATCTGTAAAAGAAGTTGATTGTGGAATGTAACGCTCCTCGTTCCAAAATCGTATTCTACAAAAATCTGTTTCGGAGCTACATATCTTATTAATTGCAGCACCATATACGGATTTGTCTGTATCCCGCTCTAAATTAATTAAGACCATATGGATATATTTTCCAGAGTCTCCGAGTTGGACTGACCGAACAAGACGCCAACCATCCCCGTTGACTGTTAACTGTGATTTGGTTTTTTGTGTCGAGCCAGAAATTGGCCACAAATGCACTAGTGTGATAAGTGTGATACTTATTAATTTTTTAATCATGACGCTCTCTGTTTAATTTGTTCCATTACTAATAAATTAACTAAAAATTATCTTGTATTCAATTAATTTTTGACAATGACTCTAATGCTCTTTAATCCTAGTAGGCTATCTGTTCCATGATGCTTGAGTCTTGCTTAGTCACTTATGTAATTATATAAGATAGATGACAATAGATTATTCATATTAAAGTGCCATCTTCTATGTTCAATCATATGTAAAATTTAGTCGATTATGGTGATTTAGTATTCTTATAAAGTAGTAATGTTTTTTCTCGCGCGATAGCGTGATCTACTATTGGTCCAGGGTAGTCCTTACCAATAATTAGATCGCATGAGTTTTGTTGATTTATTGATAATTTCCAGGGTGCATGAATAAATTGATTCGGACATTTGATAAGTTCTGGCAAATAAAGACGAATGAAGTCTCCATTCGGATCAACTTTTTCGGATTGTGTTACAGGATTGAAGATACGGAACCATGGTTGTGCATCGCAACCTGTGGAAGCTACCCACTGCCAACCCCCATTATTAGAAGATAAATCAAAATCAATTAGTTTTTCTGAGAAATACTTTTCACCCCAACGCCAGTCAATTTGTAAGTCTTTTACCAGGAAAGATGCAGTAACCATACGTAAACGATTATGCATGAAACCAGTATTATTTAATTGTCGCATTCCTGCATCTACGAGAGGGTAACCAGTTAAGCCACTCTTCCAACTAAGAAAGCGTTCCATATTATTGGTAAAAGCCAGATTTTCAAATTGTGTTTTGAAGGCATGATCCATTACATATGGATGATAGTAAAGAAGCATTTTATAAAAATCTCGCCAGATCAATTCGGATAGCCAAGTTTGCGCACCCTGTCCAGTTGCATGATAAGCATAAGAGATCAAAGAGCGGATAGAGATTGTGCCAAAACGTAAGTGTGCAGAAAGATATGACATGCCTTTCATAGAAGGCAAGTTGCGCCACTCATGGTAATGCGCCATATGATATTTGAAATTCTCAAACAACTCCTGCGCACCAGACATACCCAATGGTAAGGCCAGATCAGTCAAGTCAGTTTTTTTGAAACCTAGTAGCGATAGACTTATAATTTTCTGTGCTTTTTTTAAATCTATTGTAGGAAAGGTAAATTCTTTGGGATTAAATGTATTGAGAGAATCTTGATTTGCTAGTGCTGAAAAATATTTTTCAACTGGATATGCATGCAAGTCAGAATTCTTAAGTTTCTTTAGCCAAGCATTCTTGTATGGCGTAAATATACTGAATGGTTTATTTGTGCCCGTAAGCACTTCATTGCGATCAAAAATAACCTGATCTTTGTAAACGTTTATTGGAATATGGTGCTGAGCCAGTTGCTGAGCTATGTTTTCATCACGTTTAATAGCATCTGGTTCATAGTCACGATTAATAAATACTGCCTGAGCGTTAATCTGTAAGGCAAATTGGGGGATTAATTGGCATGCGCTGCCATGCAAAATGTACAAAGCACTTCCATTCTTACGCAAAGCTAGGCTGAGTTCATGTACGCTATGCCAAATAAATTCAACACGACGATCTTTCTTATCGGATAATTTGTGTAAGATGTCTGTATCAAATACAAATACACAATATACAATGGAACTATGTTTTAGAGCATGATATAGCGCTACGTGGTCATATAAACGTAAGTCCCTACGAAACCAACAAAGAGAGGTTGAATAATGTCTCATAGTGTTTGCCAAAGTAAGTCAATTAGTGAATAATTAAATTAGGCTCTAATTCATTGGGTATCTGGCGGAGAAGGTGGGATTCGAACCCACGTGCCAGGTTGCCCTGACCATCTGATTTCGAGTCAGCGCCGTTATGGCCACTTCGGTACCTCTCCATATTTATGGTATTTTATATTCTACCAGCTAGTTTTGTTTTTATTTACAGAAAGAAGTGTTATGAGATATTTTTATTATTCTAATTTATTTTTCTGATGCCTATTCGTCGCTCACTTTCTTTTTTTCTTGTTTCTAGTTTTCTGCTTGTCGCCTGCGATTCTCCTGATAACTCCTTGCCATCTATTGATAAAACTGATGAATTAGTAGTTATTGCCATTGATAATTCTTATGTTTCTCAGAAGAGCCCTGAGAGTAGCCATGCTGGACTGGAATTTGATCTTGTCTCGGAATTTTCTCGTGAACTCGGCATGAAATTAAAATTCATAACGACATCAGAATTAGATGAAGCGTTATTGATCTTAGAAAAGAATCAAGGGCATCTTGTAGTTGGTATAAACACTATCGACAAGAAAATTTCACGCGTTCTCTTTGGTCCAGTTTATCAGCGATCAAGAATACAGGTGGTTTATAATAAAAATGGTATTAAACCAAAAAATATTCAGGATCTTTCCGGAAAAAATATTTGGGTTATGAATGGAACGATTAATCCAGAATGGTTGCATGAGATAGAACTCAAAATTCCTGATTTAAAGTGGGGAGAAATGAATGTTACGAGCGAAGATCTATTCACTAAACTCACCGAAGGAGAAGTTAATTATGCTGTCATCGATTCTTCTCAAATGGATTCGATAGGAAATCTTTATCCAGATGTGGGTGTAGCTTTAGATTTAAACAAAGAAAATGAAAAGGCATGGGCACTTTCGTTTGACGCTGAACCAAATTTAGCAAAAGAAGTTCATAAATTCTTTAAGAGAATAGAAAGAGATGGAACTCTAGAGCGCTTATTAGATAAATATTATGGCCGCACTTACAATCTTAAGAAGTCTGATATAGATGATATCTTAGAGAAGAGGCGCAATTTACTTCCCAGTCTGCGTCATTATTTTTACTTAGCAGAAGAGATAACAAAAATAGATTGGCGTTTAATTGCTGCTTTAGCTTACCAAGAGTCTCGCTGGGATCGATTGGCGACCTCTTCTACAAATGTACGCGGTATCATGATGTTGACAGAAGATACCGCAGATCGAATGGATGTCACCGATCGTTTAGATGCAAGACAGAGCATACTTGCTGGCGCACGTTATCTATTGATTTTAAAGAGCATGCTACCGTTACGTATTACAGAACCGGATCGTACTTGGATTGCTTTAGCGGCATATAATCAAGGGTACGGTCACATAGAAGATGCACGTATTCTGGCACAACAACTTAAATTAAATTCAGATTCCTGGGTAAGTTTGAAAAAGATCTTGCCATTACTGGATGACAGTAAATATTACGAGAATCTAAAACACGGTTATGCAAGGGGTGGAGAAGCGGTTTCTCTGACCGAATCAGTTCGGATTTATTACGATATTTTATTAAGATACGAACGCTCTTATTTACAGAATTCTACAATTCAAAGGAGTGCTATGCCGAACCAGTCATGATTAGAAGAAAGGATGCTCATTAGACTAGCAATTTAATCTTTATTTTCTAGTCTCTAAAGTTTTGGAATTGTACAGGAAATTCCGTGATAGATTTTTTGATTAGTTGTATAGCTTCTTGTAATGTATCGCGTTTCAGGCTAGAAATACGCACAGATTCTCCCTGAATGCTAGCCTGTACCTTAAGTCCACTGTCTTTAACAAGTCTAACAATTTTCTTAGCGAGCTCAGCTTCTATCCCTACTTTTGTAGTAATTAGTTGCTTAACTCTATCGCCACCAGTTTTCTCTACACTGCTCTTATCTAGACAACGTGTATCAATGTTGCGCTTAGTAAACTTAGCTACAATGATACCAAATACTTGATCAAGTTTAAATTCATTGTCAGTATGAATGGTAATCTTGTAATCTATCTGCTCTATACGTGTATCCGATCCTTTGAAATCAAAGCGGGTAGTTACCTCTTTATTTACCTGATCAATTGCATTTCTAATTTCCTGTTTATTAACTTCTGACACGATATCAAATGAAGGCATAATATTTTCTCTACTTAAATGTTAAGCATTGACTACTTGCAAGCAGACCCAGAGCAATAATTTTTTTAGTTTCTATTTTTTCTTCTTTATCTAAGGAAGAAAGAGGTAATTTAATGACGATTCTTTAACTTTGATGCAATACGCATTCGTAGCGCATTTAACTTAATGAACCCATCCGCATCCGCTTGTTCATAAACACCTTTATCCTCTTCAAAAGTAGCTATATTAGAGTCGAATAGTGAATCAGTTTTTGAATCCCTTCCAACTACAATTACGTTACCCTTGTAGAGTTTTAATCGTACCCAGCCACTGACACTAGTTTGCGACATATCAATCATAATTTGTAACATTTTTCGTTCCGGGCTCCACCAGTAACCATTATAAATCAGGGAGGCATAGCGCGGCATTAGCTCATCTTTTAGATGAGCTACTTCCCTGTCTAGGGTGATAGATTCAATAGCGCGATGAGCCCTTAACATGATCGTGCCACCAGGCGTTTCATAGCATCCACGAGATTTCATACCGACATAACGATTTTCAACTAGATCTAGTCGTCCAATACCATGTTTGCAGCCTAGTTGATTGAGTTTTATCATTACATTTGCAGGAGAGAAATTTTTACCGTTTAATGCAATAATGTCACCCCGTTTAAATTCGATGTCCACATATTCTGCTTTATCAGGCGCCTTCTCTGGCGATACGCTCCAGCGCCACATAGATTCCTCTGGTTCTAGCCCGGGATTTTCTAGCATGCGACCCTCATAAGAAATATGTAACAGATTGGCATCCATACTATAGGGCGAACCACTTTTCTTCTTCATTTCTACCGGAATGTTATGCTTTTTAGCGTACTGCAAAAGACTCTCTCTTGATGTTAAATCCCATTCCCGCCAAGGCGCAATCACGAGAATGTCAGGTTGAAGTGCGTAGTACCCAAGTTCAAAACGCACTTGATCATTGCCTTTTCCTGTAGCTCCGTGAGAAACCGCATCTGCTTTAGTTTTTCGAGCAATTTCAATCTGTCTTTTAGCGATTAATGGACGAGCTATGCTGGTTCCGAGCAGATATTCACCTTCATAAATGGCATTAGCACGGAACATTGGAAATACGAAATCTTGTGCAAATTCTTCACGTAAATCGTCAATAAAGATCTCTTGTATACCTAGCTTCTCTGCTTTAATTCTGGCAGGTTCCACTTCCTCACCTTGGCCAATATCTGCAGTGAAGGTAACGATCTCACATTGGTATTTTTCTTGTAACCATTTGAGAATTACAGAGGTATCTAACCCGCCGGAAAAAGCTAAAACAATCTTATTAATTTTAGGTGGATTGATTCTTTTCATGCTTGATTCTTTAACAAATGCCCTGTTTCATAATTTTCCCGAAGCAGATTCATGATTTAATGTTTCCTAATAGTAGATATTCCATAAGCGCTTTTTGTGCGTGTAATCGATTCTCTGCTTCTTCCCACACAACTGATTGCGGCCCATCAATTACTTCTGTAGCCACTTCTTCACCGCGATGGGCGGGCAAACAATGCATAAATAAAGCATCTTTCTTTGCACAAGACATCATTTTAGCGTCTACTCGGAATTCAGCAAAATCTTTCTTTCGTTCATCGGCCTCGGCTTCAAAACCCATGCTTGTCCAGACGTCTGTAGTGACGAGATCAGCGTTTTTAACTGCGTCATGCGGATTTAAAAATTCTTCATAATGGTTGGTTCCGTAGAGCCCAGCTCTTTCTGGTTCGACTTCATAACCTGGCGGAGTAGAGACATGGACGTTGAAATCAAAAATTTCAGCTGCCTGTAACCAAGTATTGCAAACATTATTTGAATCACCAATCCAAGCTACTGTTCTGCCTGATATGTTTCCACGTTGCTCAATAAAAGTGAATATATCACTCATAATTTGGCAAGGATGGTATTCATCAGTTAATCCATTAATGACTGGTACCCGAGAGTGTGCAGCGAAACGTTTAATGTTATCGTGCTCATAAGTACGGATCATTACAATGTCAACCATGCGTGAAATTACGCGCGCTGCATCTTCTACTGTTTCGCCCCGCCCTAATTGAGTATCTTTATTGGAGAGGTAAATTGCTACCCCGCCTAACTGATGTATACCAGCCTCAAATGATAGTCTTGTGCGAGTCGAGTGCTTATCAAAAATCATCGCTAGCGTACGATCCTCTAGCGGCCAGTAACGTTGATATTCTTTAAATTTTCTTTTGATCCAACGGGTGCGCTCAAAGAGGTGTTCAAATTCTTCGCGTGTAAAATCATTGAATTGTAAAAAATGTTTAAGTTCCATAGTGTTTGTGAGCCAAAAATTCCCTTTTTTATATTTCTAAGAATTTCTTTATTAAAGTTGAGACAACGCTCACAATTTGAGTGGCTTCATCTCGTTGTATTATTAGTGATGGCAATAGACGTATCACTTTATCTGAAGTTACGTTAATTAATAACCCATGTATGAGAGCTTCTCTTACTAGCTCACCACAGGGTCTCGAAAGCTCAATACCAATCATTAACCCTTGACCACGAATTTGTGTAACACCAGTGACGTTGTCTAACTGGGCTCTAAATTCACTACGGATAAAATTACCCACATCCGTTGCATTGCGCATCAAATCTTCTTCTTCAATTACATTTAACGTAGTTAGCGCGGCAGCGCAAGCCAACGGGTTGCCGCCAAAAGTAGAGGCGTGATTACCGGGTTTAAATACCTCTGCAGCCTTTCCTTTTGCAAGACAGGCCCCAATAGGAAAACCAGAACCCAGACCTTTGGCTAACGTCATCACATCCGGAGTGATAGCGCTGTGCTGGAAAGCAAACCATTTTCCACTGCGACCGATGCCACACTGCACCTCGTCTAACATTAATAACCAATTATTTTTGTCACATAAATACCGTAAATCTTGTAAATAATTTGCCTGCGGTAGATTGACGCCACCTTCGCCTTGGTATGATTCCACAAGTATGGCGACAATATTTTTGTTATGGGAAGCAATTTTTTCTATTGCCGTTGCATCATTATATGGAACCCGTGTGAAACCAGTGAGAAGAGGTTCAAAACCCGCCTGTACTTTGCGATTACCGCTCGCAGTTAGAGTTGCCATGGTGCGTCCATGGAAAGATCTTTCCATTACAATAATGGTTGGTAAATCTATATTCTTATTGTGACCATATAATCTAGCCAATTTAATTGCAGCTTCATTCGCCTCAGCGCCAGAGTTGCAAAAAAATGCTTTATCCATGGTCGATAAAGCAGCCAATCTACTGGCTAACTTCTCCTGTTTATCAATATGATATAGATTAGAAGTATGGATTAACATGCCCGCTTGTTCTGAAATTGCTTTGACCAGTTTAGGATGACAATGTCCTAGACCGCATACAGCAACACCAGCCAGTGCATCAAGGTAACGCTTACCATGTTCGTCCCATAACCACATGCCATCCCCTTTAACAAAGGTTACTGGCAATTGCATATAGGTATTCATTAGATTTGACATATACCGATACTTATTATCAAGGAGTTTTAATGTAATACGGCGACACAAAGCCGCCGCGAATATTTTTTGAGCACTGGGAGTATCTTTACCTATTTAGCTATTTTTTTCAAGCCTTTTTCTTGGTAGTGGTAAGCGATCTCAGATAAAGAAGTGGAGAGTCGGTAGAATGATGTTTGGTAACTTAGTATTCTTGACAATGCTTTATGTTACCGAGACGAGTTTATGCCCCTTCTTCTTGTTAGTCTATCTCAAGAGAGGCAATATTTCTGTATTGAAAGAGTGCGGAGAAAGAGAAGTACAAGATCTACGGAAGAATCTCATATAGCTTTACTGAATTTATACAAGAGATAGCTTTATATAAAAAAAGTATTTGAGGAAATAACGAAGTAGTTAAAAAATGTTCTCTTTTAACAGTAAATTTTTAGACCATTGCTTTAATAAGTATAGATAAGCGACTTTTATGTCGAGCAGCCTTATTTTTGTGAATAATTTTCTTGTCAGCAATCGAGTCTAATGTGGCGCTGGAAGCATGAAATGCAGTCTGTGCAACCGTCTTGTCACCAGCCGCAACGGTTTTTATTACATGCTTAATTGCAGTACGCAATTCAGAGCGTAAGCTCGTGTTATGCTGACGCTGTTTAACGTTCTGTTTTGCTCTCTTTTTAGCTTGTGCAGTATTAGCCATGAAAATCCTTGAGTTCCTTGTCACTAAATAACCAATAATTTTACGGTTACTTTCACTATATTGCAAGAGAAATAAAGCAAGTGTAGGAATAGACTGTAAAATAGATACGTTGTATAAATTATGGAAAAGATGGGTACAGAGGCACTTGGTTTTTCTACAATTTTTTTTTACTAAACTAAGTAGAGACCGGCTTATTTTATTGAACGAAGCATTAGGGTTAATATAGCAGTCTCTATGAATTTACTAAAAACTATCGCAGCGGTAAGTAGCATGACTCTGATATCCCGTATTCTTGGATTTATACGAGATATGCTTATTGCTCGTGTTTTTGGTGCAGGCATTGCTACTGATGCTTTCTTTGTTGCTTTTCGTATCCCTAATTTATTACGTCGTCTCTTTGCTGAGGGCGCTTTTTCGCAGGCATTCGTACCGATACTCGCAGAATACAAGAATTGCCGTACTCAGAAAGAGACGAGCCAGCTAATTGATCATGTCTCTGCATTAATGGGCACTGGATTATTTGTTGTTACGCTTGTCGGTGTGATTGCTGCACCATTCATAATTTATATAAGCGCACCTGGATTCTCTGCCGACCCTCAAAAATTTTCATTAACGGTCACATTATTGCGTATAACTTTTCCTTACATTTTTTTTATCTCTCTAGTATCTTTGGCGGGAGGAATACTTAATACTTATGGCAAGTTCTCTGTCCCTGCATTTACTCCAGCACTGCTTAACCTGTCATTTGTTGGCTGTATTTTATTACTTGCACCGCTATTGAATGAACCAGTAATGGCGCTAGCATGGGCAGTTTTTATTGGCGGCATATTACAACTTGTTTTTCAGGTACCGTTCCTTATGCGCATCAAAATGATGCCAAATCCATGTTTTAAATCTAGCGATATTGGTGCATGGCGGGTAGTGAAACAAATGGGGCCGGCGGTGTTTGGCGTGTCTGTTGGCCAAATCAGTTTATTGATAAACACTATATTTGCTTCTTTTCTCATTACCGGAAGTGTTTCTTGGCTCTATTATGCAGACCGTCTAATGGAGTTCCCTGCCGCTCTTCTGGGAGTCGCGCTCGGAACGGTATTGCTTCCATCACTCTCTCGTTGCCATGCCAATAACAATAAAGAAGAGTATTCTCGACTTCTGGATTGGGGTTTACGTCTTACCGTGATGATGACGTTACCGGCCTCGCTAGCACTAGCATTACTTGCCATTCCATTAGTTGCAACGTTATTTTATCATGGAGAGTTCTCTGTTAATGATGTGTGGATGACGCATAATGCACTAGTGGCCTACAGTATTGGGCTTCTGGGATTAATTTTAGTCAAAGTACTGGCCCCTGGATTTTATGCGCAACAAAACATCAGAACCCCGGTAAAAATAGCAATAACAACTCTTGTCGCTACACAATTGATGAACCTTGCGTTTATTACTCAGCTGCAGCATGCTGGACTTGCATTAGCTATCGGTCTTGGTTCGTGCCTTAATGCCAGTTTGCTTTATTATAAATTACGGAGTTACAGAATCTATCAGCCACAACCAGGATGGGGAATCTTTTTTCTTAAAGTACTTTTGGCATTAGCGGTAATGGGCGCAGTTCTATGGTTTATCAGGGGCAACAGCGCATCGTGGTTGCAAAATACCACATTAGAACGCATTAATCGACTGATATGGGTGGTAATGACGGGAGTAATAAGCTACTTTTCTGTTTTATGGGTACTTGGTTTTCGACTTAAAGATTTTTCTAAATACAGGGCAGATTAAATCGTGGCCAGTAAATCAGAATATAAATTATGTTAATCAAATCCCTAAATTGTTATTTACCGCGATTACATATGACAAATAAATCATGCAGTCAATTTTACCGTACTCTAGATATTTTAATAAAAGTCATGAGCCTAGGTTGAATTAGATAGATTTTTATGGCAAACTACGGCAAATAAATACTAGAGAGCATTAAATACTATGAATAAAATTTACCTCAGACTCGTTAAACTATCCTCTATAGTGTTGTTAGGAGGTTTTTTGACTGGTTGCGCTACTACTGGTGGTCAAAAAGACCCGATGGAGTCAATGAATCGTTCCATATTTGATTTTAATGAAAAATTAGATAAGAACGTATTAAAACCAGTAGCTAGTGGGTATAAAGCAGTAACGCCTGATGTTATCGAAACGGCCGTGGGAAATTTCTTTTCTAATCTTAATGATGTAGTGGTCATAGTAAATGATGTGCTCCAACTTAAATTTACTGAAGCAGGGTCTGATAGTGCACGCTTTCTGATTAATACCCTCCTTGGAATCGGTGGCACTATTGATTTTGCTACGGACTATGGTTTTCTAAAACGTAATGAAGATTTTGGTCAAACACTTGGTCATTATGGCGTTCCAGATGGAGCTTATATGGTGTTGCCGGTTGTCGGAGCAAACTCAGCACGTGATATGCTGGGCGGTATAGTAGACTCTGCCACCAGCCCTATCTTTTATGGCGGGTTTTTTATGCCTGCATTTATTGCTCCATCGTTAGGCGGAGGAAGAGTTGTTGATGCGCGCTCACAATTGATGGATGTTGATAAAACATTGGAAGAGGCCGCGTTAGACAAGTATGAATTTGTTCGTGATGCTTATCTTCAAAGGCGACGTAGTTTGGTGCATGACGGCAATCCTCCCAAATCACTCTCAAATGATGAGGCATTTTTGGAAGACACGGAACCTAAGCACTCTGTCGTTGTAGAATATACTGACCCTGTTGCTGTAAAAGGAAATTAAAAGATCGGTATCGCATAGCAAACAAACACAAAACCTCATTCGGAAAACGCACCAGATTTCTCGTTAGCGTGATTAAGGCATCTCTCGCAGGGCTAATATTCTAGATTCAAGCGGGGGATGTGACATGAATAAATTTCCTATACCGGTCTTGCCAGAGATTCCAAAAGCAGCTATTTTTTCAGGTAATTGTGATGGCTCATGTTGTCTCTTCAGACATTCCAATGCAGCAATCATCTTATCACGTCCAGCTAATTTTGCTCCCCCAGCATCGGCGCGGAATTCACGCTGACGACTGAACCACATTACTATCATACTAGCAAGTACCCCTAAAAGCATTTGTGCCACGATGCTTGTTATCCAAAAGGCTGGACCATGCCCACGTTCATTTTTAAATATAATCCGATCCACCGTATGACCAAGCACTCTTGATAGAAAAATTACAAAGGTGTTAACTACGCCTTGAATGAGAGCAAGAGTCACCATATCCCCGTTTGCCACATGACTAACTTCGTGTGCTAAAACAGCCTCAATCTCATCCCTAGACATATTTTTTAATAAACCGCTGCTTACCGCAATCAGGGCGTTATTGCGATTCATGCCGGTAGCAAAAGCATTAATTTCTGGAGTTTCAAAAATTGCTACCTCTGGCATGCCGATACCGGCAATTTTTGTTTGATGCTGAATCGTTTTTATCAACCACTGCTCAGTTAGGTCTTTAGTCTCCTCAATAACCCTTGCGCCAGTCATGCGTTTTGCGCTCCATTTGGAAATCATGAGTGAGATTAGCGACCCGCCAAAGCCCATTACAATTGCCAAAGAGAGCAAAGAATTGAAATTGATACCGCTATCATTGGCATTTAGAATGCTATCGATACCTAAGAGTCTCAGAGTAATGCTTAATATAAATACAATAGCTAGATTGGTAATCACGAAAAGAAGAACTCGTTTCATAGATTTATATCCTTGTAGTAATAGGAATCATTGTTTACGTTGGGCTATAAATTTATTTTTCAAGTGGGGGGTTAGTTTTTAACATAGAGTTAACTTTAATAAGTTTTTTATAGATAATTTAGAGCAGAAGGGGAGGTTTAATCAAATTTCCGCATTCACTCAATCTCAAAGAAAATTTCTTATGACCATAAGAAATGACGTTTAAACGTTATACTATTTTTTGAGCGCCCGTATCTTAGTCTTGCTATTAAAAATAACTATTTTAATTATTAATTGTAATGAGTCTTGTTCTAATTAATAAGTAATTATAAAGTGTAAGTTACCGCATTTATTTAACTCTGATTCCGATTTGAGAGTAAGGTGTAAATCGCCATTAAACAAAGCCCCGTAAAACAAAGAATTGACCAATCTGGGATGGTTAATGATATAAGTTTCCAAGTCACGTCGGCGCAATCCCCATTAGCCTCAAACATATCTGGCCACCATTTAGCAAATGGCAGAGCATTAAGAAATTTTTCTTCTGAACTCATTCCGCACTCAAGTGAGCTGGAGTGCTGCGCTAACCAAGATTGACGAATTGCAACCACCCCCCCTGAGAATGAGAATATAACCATGAGAACGGCGCATATTCGGAAAATTAATTTCCGTGGATTTCGGATAATCGTCAGTAAAGCGATCAAGCCTATCAGCCAGTAAAATATTCTTTGGATTACACAGAGCGGACAAGGTAAAATCTGTTCCGTTTTCTGGATGTAAAAGGCATAACCAAGCAGATTTGTGCAAATTAGAAAGATTGCTATAAAAATTATTTTAGTCCTTGTTATTTGCATATTCTTAATTTAACTAATTTGAAGAATGTGATATTGCGAGTTACATAGCTTTTGATTTTTTAATCTCTCGCATTCCACCTAGTACCATTTTGTATTCCAACAAACGACATTCTAGCGCACCGTTAAATAAGGGAGTTCGACGTGAAGAACTTAGACGTATTAATTTCGGAAGGGATGGGTCGGCAGTAAGAATGTAAGCCTTCCAATTGTGAAATTTTTTCTTTAGTACATCCCCTAATCGTGGGTAAAGTTGCATAAGTTCTTGTTGTTCACCCATGCGCACCCCATAAGGCGGGTTAGTAATGATTATGCCGGTTTCTGTAGGCGCCGAGATTTCGAGTATATTGACTTGTTTTAGATTGACTATTTCGGGTAGTCCTGCTGCCAAGAAATTGGTGCGTGTATTAACAAGAGCTTCGCCATATAAATCGCTGCCATATATTGGCTGAGATGTTACTGGCTTCTGTCTAGCTATCGCTTGATTTTTGATCTCACGCCATAGCGCGTCATCAAATTTTTTAAATTTTTCAAAAGCAAAATTTCGACCTAATCCAGACGGTATATTTAAAGATATTCTTGCCGCTTCTAAAAGAAATGTGCCGCTGCCGCACATTGGATCTAGTAATGGAGTGCCTGGTTTCCAATCGATCAATTGTAAGATACCGGCAGCAAGATTCTCTCGTAAAGGCGCGTCTCCAGAGATTTTTCTAGAGCCGCGCTTGAATAGAGCTTCACCAGAGGTATCCAAATATAAAGTAAGTTTTTGCGCATTCAAAAAGCCATGAATGCGTACATCTGGTTTTTCTGTATTTATACTTGGACGACCGCCAGTATGCTCTCTAAATTTGTCACAAACCGCATCTTTTACTCTGAGCGTAATGAAGTCAAGGCTACGCAATGGGCATTTAATTGCTGCCATATTAATGCGCAGAGTAAGATCTTTAGAGAACCATTCATTCCAGGGTAGCGCACGAGCAATGTTATAGATGTCAATTTCATTTCTATAAGGTCGATCCACAACTTGCCATAGAATACGACTAGCAATGCGACTTTCAAGATTAATGCGATAACAGGCATGCCAATCACCTTGAAATTTTGCCCCACCATCACATATCTGCAGAGAAGAGGCGCCAATTTTCTGTAACTCTGTAACGAGCACAGATTCTAATCCACGTGGGCAAGGTGCGAAGAAATGATAGAGCGCCATGATAGGATACTGTTGCAATACCGATTACGATGTCGGAAGATTTGTTTCGTGTTTCCATACGCCATAAGCAAGCGTTATCCACGCACTTAGAAATGCCACCCCACCAAATGGAGTAATTACGCCAAGCCAACGTAATTCAGTAAGACTGAGGGTATACAGGCTAAAAGAAAACAAGACAATACCCGCGGACATTAGCCAACCTGACAGAGTTACAAATCTCGATTTTTGGCAGTGTAGTAATATCAAACCAACCATAATGAGACCTAACGCATGGTAAAAATGATACTGCACACCAGTTTGGTACGTCGCAAGCATATCTACAGAGAGTTTTTGTTTTAACCCGTGTGCACCAAAAGCACCCAAGGCAACGCACAAGAAGGCATTAATAGCCCCAAGTAAAAGAAATATTTTTGATGCAGAGGACATATTTTTTAATAAGGAATATTTTGGCTAGCTAATTGGTATATAAGATTTGGGCAGTACAAATGTTACCCAACTCTACTTGGTGCGAATGTAGAGTGTTATTACTTTGACATTCTGCACTGCTATTTTATGAATGTCTATATTGATTGCAGATTTCTATGATCATACTGGGCTCTCTATTTCTACTCACCTTTATCTGATACCTGAGCCTTGCTCCATCC
This sequence comes from Nitrosomonadaceae bacterium, assembly GCA_014190895.1. GTDB lineage: Bacteria > Pseudomonadota > Gammaproteobacteria > Burkholderiales > Nitrosomonadaceae > BJGV01. The sequence goes on from BJGV01000017.1 coordinate 15,235, forward strand.
TTTGGCAAAAGTTACTTGAATAGTATCGCCAATGGCTATTTGATTTTTATCGCGCAATACAGTGCCATCAGTAAGACGAGTGATGCTATAACCTCGCTCCAATACAAGCTGTGGATTTAAGTGTGCAAGATGAGTCTGTAGTCGCTGCAAATTAATTACAAGCGTATTGATATGGCGAGCAATGCTCTGACGTAGACGTAGATTTAATTCTAATTGCTTTTCAATTAGACGATTTATATCCGGTCCCGCAGTCAGGAGACGTTGATTTAGTTCACGCAAATACCAGCATTTATTTTCGAGATATCTGGATTGAATACTAGCGATTCTTTTGTATAAATAATCGAGGTGTTGGAGTCTACTATTAATTCGCTCACTTGGATTTATTAAACGATGCAAAAGTATATCGACGGACTGCATACGATTTTCAATATTTTGCTGCATAGAACGTTGTATGCGGTCACGCAGAATTGCGATATAACGTAATAATTCTTGGCGATCTGGGCAAACAAGTTGTGATGCCGCGGTGGGGGTTGGTGCCCGGACATCTGAAACAAAATCAGCGATAGTAAAGTCAGTCTCATGACCTATGCCGCTAATAATAGGGATAGTGCAGGAAAAAATTGCACGCGCCAGAATCTCCTCATTAAATGTCCATAAATCTTCAATGCTGCCGCCACCCCTACATAGAATCAGCGCGTCACACTCATTACGTTCTTGTGCTATTTGAATCGCCTTGACAATTTTTATTGCAGCACTGTCACCCTGTACTGGAACAGGGTAAATAATTATTGATAAGTAGGGCATACGTTTTTGTAATGTAGACAGTACATCACGTAACGCAGCTCCACTGGGAGAGGTTATGATGCCTATCTGTTTCGGGAAGGGTGGTAATAATTTTTTACGAGCGGAATCAAATAGTCCCTCTTTCTCTAATTTAAACTTGAGTTTTTCAAATGCTTTAAATAGCTCACCTAGACCTGCTCGACGGATAGTCTCAACATTCAATTGGAAGTCTCCGCGCTCTTCATAAAGAGTCACTAGTGCACGTATCTCGACCTGCATACCATCCTCTAGTTTCCATTCTAAATATTGATTTTTGTGATGGAACATGACGCAGCGTATCTGTGCATCTGTATCTTTCAGAGAGAAATACCAGTGTCCAGAGTTGTAACGTTTAAGATTAGAAATCTCACCACCGACCCATAATATTGAAAATGCACGCTCTAAAAAAATCTTGGCATTTTTATTTAACTCACTAACACTTAAGATGTTGTGACAACCATCTGCTTGAATCGAAGAGTTGGTTGTAATGTCCTGTAGTGACTCGCACCTAAGATGCAATTTCTGGGTCATATGGGTTCGTAGTACATAAAAGTTAATTACGAGGATATATTTTTTGGATAGTAATTAAATAATGAGTGCATTAGATCATGAAGACTACTACAAATAAGCATTTAAGAGAATGTATCGATAAATAAACGCATATTATTTATGAATGTAGAAAATATGCTCTATTTTAACAAAATTTTTTTACTATTCTTGCCGAAAGTAAACAGGTGAGATACATTGTATGTTTATCATGTATAAGTTTTAGCGCTCAATAAATTATCTTGTTTCTGATTTGAGTTGTTGTAAAATTAGAGAAATGTTTCTAAAAAAATTAAAAGTATTTAGGAAATCAGCGCATGGATGCAAAACTACTCAACATTCTGGTATGTCCTTTATGCAAAGCTTCACTTCTGTACAAAAAATCCGGGAACGAATTAATTTGCAGAGGTGATCGGCTAGCCTTTCCTATTAGAGATGGTATTCCGGTGATGTTAGAAGACGAGGCGCGTATATTAATGGCTGATGAAGAAGTTTAGTGCCCAGATTTTTTACAGGATAAGTCTCAAATAAAGAGTGGCTCAATACGGTCTCTGTAGAAGTATTGGTAACGCAAGATAAATTTCTGATTGTCGATATGAGATTTTTGGTTAGAACTTATTTGGTTAGAACCTAGATAAAGTAGTATTTGTAAAGCGACCTAATATGTCTGTAAAGCAACCTAGTATGACAATGATGGGTAATTTATTTATCATCAGCGCTCCTTCTGGTACCGGAAAGACTAGTCTAGTTAAATTATTACTCCAGACTGATACTAATTTGCGTCTGTCTATTTCGTATACATCGAGACCAGCACGTACTCAAGAATTAAACGGGAGCGACTATTACTTTGTAAGTCGAGAAATTTTTAAACAGATGCTGGAGAAAAATGAGTTCTTGGAGAGCGCAGAAGTATATGGAAATTTTTACGGTACTTCACGAAAATGGATTAACGAAACTGCAACTTCTGGGCGCGATATTTTACTGGAAATTGATAGCCAAGGGGCACAACAAGTACGACATATTTTTCCCAATGCAATTAGTATTTTTGTTCTTCCCCCTTCACCAGAGGTTCTTGAAGAGCGCTTGAGAGATAGAAATCAAGATAGCACAGAGGTGATTGCACGGCGTATACTTGCTGCCCGTCATGAAATCAGCTATGTAGATGAATACGATTATGTTATTATTAATGAGAGTTTAGACAGAGCAAGCAAGGATCTTGCTTGTATTGTATGCACTGAACGCTTAAGAATGAAGAAACAGCTTGAGTGTCATCATGATTTAGTAATGCGATTCCGATAAACGGTATCCCGTAGATAGACCCTCTTTAGGATATTTATTGTATTTTTCTTGGTAAGTACCGATACCGTTAATACGCTATTTCTGTTGTCCCCGTTCATTATCTTCCTATAAAATAAAAGGAGTAAGACCATGGCACGTATTACCATTGAAGACTGTGTAACAAAAATTTCAAATCGATTTGATATGACTATGGTTGCGACTATTCGGGCAAGACAGATTTCAGTTGGTAGTCTTCCTATGGTAGACCCTGCACGTGATAAACCAACTGTGATTGCGTTGCGTGAATTGGCTCAAGGAAAATTCGGACTAGAGATTCTTAGCACAGGATTCGTTTAATATTTTTTATGCATCTGGAGTGCATTTAAAAATATGTATAAATTTTTCATGTGGTATTAATAGATAAGTTCTTTATATAAATTTGCATAATAGGTGATGTTATTGAAATGTTGTATATTCAAGAAAACTAATATGAAAAATTAATTAAAGAGATAAGAAATGAAGGACATCCTAATACTAGCAGAGAGTCAACTAAACTCAATCGCTGGTATTTCTGAAGCGGAGGTTTTATTTCAAGAATTATCTGAGTATCTTGAGCCAGAAGACATTAACCAACTTAAAAACGTTTACTTCTATAGTCAAAGTGCCCATTCTGGGCAATTTCGTGAATCTGGTGAACCTTACATCTCTCATCCTCTAGCAGTGACCGGTATACTTGGCAGGCTGCATCTAGATGTAGAAACATTAACCGCAGCCTTGCTTCATGATGTAATGGAGGATGCTCATGTTTCAAAAACAGAGATTAGCAATCGATTCGGAGAATCAGTAGCAGAGCTAGTGGACGGTGTTTCTAAACTTGATAAAATGGAGTTTAGAACTCACGCAGATGCCAAAGCTAAAAATTTTCACAAGATGTTGTTAGCAATGACGCAAGACGTTCGCGTCATATTTATAAAACTAGCCGACCGACTTCATAATATGCAGACGTTAGAAGTAGTGGGAGCAGAAAAACAGCGTCGTGTTGCTCGTGAAACCATGGAGATATATGCACCTATTGCTGATCGACTTGGCTTGAACAATATCTATCAAGAATTACAAGAGCTTAGCTTCTATTATCTTTTTCCAACACGTTACAAAGTTCTAAAAAAGGCTATTAAGATAACACGTAGCAATCGACAAGAAGCGATAAAAGAAGTTCTCGGTGCTATTAAGCAATGTTTAGAAGAGGCGGGGATTGACGCAAAAATTAGCGGACGAGAGAAGCAACTTTATAGTGTTTATAAAAAAATGCTGGAGAAACATCTGGCATTCTCAGAGATATTAGATATCTATGGTCTTCGTATTCTTGTAAAGGACGTCTCTTCCTGCTACGCAACTCTCGGCATACTACATAATCTTTATAAACCCATTCCAGGAAAATTTAAAGACTATATAGCAATTCCTAAAATAAATAATTATCAATCTTTGCATAGTACTTTATTAGGACCTTATGGCGCCCCCATCGAAATACAAATTCGTACTATGGATATGCACAGAATTTCTGAAGTTGGTGTTGCTTCACATTGGTTGTACAAGAATTTAGATACGAATCCCGATGATTTGCGTATGCAGACCAGTCAGTGGTTAAAAAATCTCCTAGAGATTTTGAGTAATTCTGCCGACTCTTTAGAATCTTTAGAAAATTTTAAAATTGATTTATTTCCTAGAGAAATCTATGTATGTACCCCGCAAGGTAAAATTTTAACGTTGCCCAGAGAATCGACAGCTGTGGATTTTGCCTATGCGGTACATACCGATATCGGGGATCGATGTGTGGCTGTGAAGATAAACGGGGAGAATGCGCCATTACGTACTAAACTTAGAAGTGGTGATCACGTAGAAATAATTACTGCTCCGCATGCAGAACCAAACTCTACTTGGCTTACTTATGTATCCACTGGCAAAGCACGTTCGCGCATCCGCCATTTTTTAAAAACAATGCATTATGAAGAATCTATTGTATTAGGCAGACGTTTACTAAATCAAGCGTTGCTGTCTTTAAAGATTGACCCAAAAACTATAGATATTGTTCAATGGGAGAGAATTGCACGTGAGAGTGGAGTTAACTCAGAAAAAGAATTATTGGCAGATATAGCCATAGGCAAATATTTACCAATAATTATAGCAAGACGTTTAACATTGCCAGGAAATATTATTCCTAGTGAGCACCTTGTAAATAATCCTATTAGTATTCTTGGTACCGAAGGATTTGCGGTACAATTTGCAAAATGTTGCAGACCAATTCCAGGTGATTCTATTGTGGGTTTTATTAAAAAATCTCAGGGATTAATAGTGCATACTCACGACTGTGAGTCTATTGTGAAATATAGGAGTAATTCAGACAGTTGGTTAGATGTAATGTGGGGTGAAGAGACTGCCAAATTTTTTGAAACTGGTATTAAAATAATAGTAATTAATCAACGCGGCGTTTTGGCAAAATTAACTACAAGTATTGCTAAAATGGGTTCTAATATTGATAATGTTAATATAGAAAGCGACGGGGCTCATACTGTTATTAATTTTACCTTACAGGTTAGTAATCGCAGGCATCTTGCGACAGTTATACGAGATCTAAAACGTATTCAGGAAGTGGTAAGAATTAACCGGATAAGAGGGTAGTTTAACGGTATAGACAAGTGATATAAAACATCCAATGTACTCATCTTAATTATCTCTACTGCAAGACCGACTGCTAGGTATTAAATTCTAGCTATAATCTTGAGAATATCGATTGACTGTTCTCTGATTATCGTTCGTATGCAAGTACCGGTGCTAACCATTCTTCTGCTTTTTCTTGTGTCCAATTTTTCCTTTTTGCATAGTCTTTTACCTGATCCTTGTCAATTTTTCCAATTGCAAAATAATCAGCTTTTGGGTGCGAGAAGTAAAAACCCGATACTGCTGCTGTAGGTATCATGGCATAAGATTCGGTTATAGTAATACCAGTTCTATCTGGTACTTGTAATAATTCAAATAATGGACCCTTTTCAGTGTGATCAGGACAAGCTGGGTAACCTGGTGCAGGACGGATACCACGATACTCTTCTGCAACAAGTTGTTCGTTACTAAGAATTTCATTGTTCGCATAACCCCAGAATTCTTGACGTATGCGTGCGTGCAAATGTTCAGCAAAAGCTTCTGCTAAGCGATCAGCTAATGCTTTTAATATGATGGCACTGTAATCATCATTTTTCTTCTCATAGCTTTTTATTAGTGCATCGATACCAAATCCAGTAGAGACGGCAAATGTACCAATAAAATCTTGAATACCGGTCTCTTTTGGGGCAATAAAATCCGCCAGACATAGATTGGGTCTGCCCATTGGCTTAGTTATTTGTTGTCGTAAGTTATGGTAAGTCATTGCAATTTTAGTACGTGATTCGTCACTATAAATTTCAATATCATCATCACCCATTGAATTAGCAGGAAAGAGACCAAAAGCAGCATTAGCAGACAGCCATTTTTGTGCAATAATTTTCTTGAGCATAGATTGGGCATCGCGAAATAAAGTTGCAGCAGCCTCGCCTACAATTGTGTCATGTAAAATTTCTGGATATCGTCCAGATAATTCCCAGGCTTGAAAAAATGGGGTCCAGTCGATATAAGGCACAAGTTTTTCAAGTGGATAATTTCTCAGAGATCTGACGCCGATAAAGTTCGGTTTAGGAGGAGTATAATTTTTCCAATCTATGCTCAGTCCATTTTTTCTCGCTTCTGTAATTGAGAGCATTGGCGCCTGCCCCTTCTTATTTTTATGTTGAGTACGAACCTTCTCATACTCAGTTTTTATGTTCTTTATGTAGTCTGCGTGTAAGTCCCGAGAGAGTAAGTTGCTGCATACACTTACAGCACGACTTGCATCTGGAACCCATACGGTGCTGCCATGATAATGAGGTGCAATCTTTACAGCAGTGTGAACACGTGAGGTGGTTGCGCCGCCAATTAATAAGGGAATAGTAAAACCCTCACGTTGCATTTCTTTTGCTACATGCGCCATCTCTTCAAGCGAGGGCGTAATGAGACCAGATAAGCCAATAATATCAGCTTGTTCACGCCGCGCTGTTTCTAAAATTTTTGCACAAGGAACCATTACGCCCATATTGATTACTTCGTAGTTATTACATTGAAGCACTACTGTAACAATATTTTTACCGATGTCATGTACATCACCTTTAACGGTAGCAATGACAATTTTACCTTTTGATTTTGAATCACCAGATATTTTTTTTTCTATTTCAATAAATGGCAAAAGATGTGAGACTGCTTGTTTCATCACTCGCGCCGATTTAACTACCTGCGGTAAAAACATTTTACCAGAGCCAAATAAATCGCCCACTACGTTCATTCCATTCATTAATGGGCCTTCTATGACTTGAATTGGGCGCCCTCCCTGAAGCTCGGTTTCAAGTCTTGCCGCTTCGGTATCTTCAATAATGTGAGTAGTGATACCTTTAACTAACGCATGAGTCAATCGCTCTTGGGTCGATTGATTTCGCCAAGTAAGATCTTCAATATTTTCTTTGCTTTTTCCTTTAAAACCTTCCGAGAATTCAACTAGTTTTTCAGTCGCATCATAATTTCGATTAAGTAGTACATCTTCAACTCGTCTTAGCAAGTCTTGTGGAATATCTGAATACACACCTAATTGCCCGGCATTGACAATACCCATAGTCATGCCTGCATGGATAGCGTGGTACAAGAAGGCCGTATGAATTGCTTCCCGTATTGGTTCATTTCCGCGAAAAGAAAAAGAGACGTTAGATATGCCGCCGCTCACTTTGACATAAGGCAAAGTTTGTTTAATGACACGCGTCGCTTCAATAAAATCAACACCATAATTGTTGTGCTCTTCAATACCGGTAGCCACTGCAAAAATATTAGGGTCAAAAATGATGTCTTCTGGCGGAAAATTTAATTGATCAATTAGAATGCGATAACATCGAGTACAAATTTCTATTTTTCGTGCTTTTGTATCGGCTTGACCAGATTCGTCAAAGGCCATTACGATAATCGCTGCACCGTAGCGACGAGCGAGTTTAGCATGCTCAATAAACTCTTCTTCACCCTCTTTCATGCTGATAGAATTAATTATGGATTTACCTTGTACACATTTTAACCCCGCCTCAATTACTGACCATTTGCTAGAATCAAGCATAATGGGGACGCGACTAATATCTGGTTCCGCAGCAAGCAGATTAAGGAAGGTTACCATTGCTTTTTGCGAATCAAGCATGGCTTCATCCATATTAATATCAATTATTTGAGCGCCGTTTTCTACCTGATTGCGTGCCACGTTTAATGCTTCTGTATAGTTATCATTAAGTATCAGACGAGAGAAAGCTTTAGAGCCGGTGACATTAGTGCGCTCGCCTACATTTACAAATAGAGATTCATCGCTAATATTGAGTGATTCCAAACCAGATAGACGTAATTTTTTTGAAATATTTGGAATGACACGTGGCGCAATCAATGCCACCGCATCAGCAATAGTTCTTATATGCGCAGGAGTCGTGCCACAACAACCACCAACAATATTAACAAAACCAGATTGTGCAAATTCTTTTATTAATCTTGCAGTATATTCTGGTGATTCGTCGTAGCCTGTTTCCGCTAAAGGATTAGGTAGGCCCGCGTTAGGGTGCGCACTAACATACACGCCGGCAATCTTCGAAAGTTCCTCAATATAGGGACGCATTAATTCTGCCCCTAGTGCACAGTTTAACCCTACTGATAATGGACAAGCGTGACTCACAGAGTTCCAGAAGGCTTCTGGCGTCTGTCCAGAAAGTGTTCGTCCTGAAGCATCGGTGATAGTTGCCGAGATCATAATAGGAACATGAATACCGTGTACTTCGAAGTAGCGATCTATCGCAAATAGCGCAGCTTTAGCATTTAGTGTGTCAAAGATAGTTTCTACCATTAGAATATCAACACCACCATCTATTAGACCGCGAATAGATTCAGAATAATCAATTACCAATTGATCAAAAGTGATGCTACGGAAACCAGGATCATTGACACTTGGAGAGATTGAAGTGGTTTTAGTAGTTGGTCCCAGTACCCCAGCTACAAAACGTGGCTTATCTGGAGTGCCAGTTTCCATTATTTGCGCAACCTCCCGTGCTAATTTTGCACCAGAGAAGTTTAATTCGTATACCAAATCTTGCATATGATAATCAGTCATTGAAGCAATATTGGAATTAAAGGTATTGGTCTCGATAATATCTGCACCCGCTTCCAAGTATCCGGTATGAATTGCACGAATAATTTGTGGTTGAGTGAGCGTTAATAAATCATTATTTCCCCTAAGATCATGCGGGAAATTGGCAAAACGTATACCGCGATAATCTGTTTCATTGAGATTGTAGCTTTGAATCATGGTGCCCATCGCTCCATCTAGCATCAGAATGCGATGAGTAAGTAAATTTTTGAGCAGAGTGGTGCGAGAAGAATCGTTCATAACTAAACCTTACTTTAACCAGAACATTATTTTAGCATGACTATCTAGACCGAACCGCAATGACATACAGATGTAAAAGAATCATTAGATGCGAGTTGCAATCATTGTCGAACAGTGGCCGCAATTAGAAATTGAACGGACGTGGAATGAAAAATTATAGAAGTATAATTTTAGACTGATTATGTCGAAGTTGCGGCTCAATAGAAATTAAATTTTAGTAAATGCTGGCACCTTGACTTCGCTTTTTTTATGAAGCGGGATATCAGGGAAAATTATGTTTATTGATGGGCGTTGATCTGACGTTATCTGACTGGTATAAAAGAATAAGATTGAGCATTAATTCTTTATTTTTCTGGCGCTTGCGTATTCGTAGCACCCCCTTCCAATATCGCCATCTTCTCTTCTAGAGCAGTTAATTTCTCACGTGCATGCTTCAAAATTTCCCGCTGTACTTCAAATTCGTCGCGCGTCACCAAATCTAGTTTCGTGAAAATTCCGGCTAATATGGCGCGTATGTTTTTTTCAACATCTTTCACTGGACTTTGTGCCATTAAATCATTAATTTTAGATGTGACCTCATCTAGTATTTTCTGGTTTAGCATAATTTTTCCTATAGTTCTTAAGCATCGCCTAATCGGACAAACCTTGTTTACATGATAAAGATCTTATATTCTACCTAATTAACTAGACGGTAACAAATATGGAACAATTAAAACGTTTTCAATGTTTAGAGAAATGGATTAAAACGCAGGTTAAGAATAACCCATTCTTAATATCTCCAGCCTCTTCTGACGCCAGTTTCCGTCGTTATTTTCGTGTAACTTTTAATGCGGACTACACCCATAAAACATTAATTGCGATGGATGCCCCTCCGCAGCAAGAGAGTTGTGCATCATTTCTACATGTAGCTGCAATATTTGCTGGGGCAAGAGTGCACGTACCTGATGTACTAGCACAAGATCTAGAACAAGGATTTTTACTGCTTTCAGACCTTGGAAATGTTGATTATTTGCAGGTATTAGAATCCAATACTTCAGAAGCGGATCACCTCTATCGTAATGCAGTAGATGCGCTCATTAAAATTCAATTAATAAGTCATCAAAATATACTCCCAGATTACGACGATACTCTCCTGCTGAGAGAGTTGAGTCTTTTTCAGGACTGGTATCTGATGAAACATTTGCAGGTAAAGTTGAGTGCAAATCAAAAAATAGAACTTGATAAAGTTTTTATGCAAATTATAAAAAATAACCTTGCTCAGCCAAAAGTTTTCGTTCATCGTGATTATCATTCGCGTAATTTGATGATCACAGTCCCTAATCCAGGCATTATAGATTTTCAGGATGCAGTTTATGGCCCTATTACTTATGATCTCGTATCCTTATTCAAGGATGCTTACATTCACTGGGATGAAGGGCGTATACTGGATTGGGTAATTTATTACTGGGAAAAAGCAAGAAAAGTTGGATTACCGGTGGCAGTTGATTTTTCAGATTTTTATCGTGATTTTGAATGGATGGGCGTACAACGTCATATTAAAATTCTGGGTATATTTGCGCGTCTGTCAGAACGCGATGGTAAGCATAATTATCTCCAAAGCATACCCCGAGTAAAGGCTTATTTGCGTGAAACATGCGGACGTTATCGCGAGTTTAGTTTTTTGCTGGCACTGTTTGATCAATTGGAAGACGACAAATCGGTAACAAAAATTGAATATACTTTCTAGAGCAGCAGCATTTAAAGTTATTATTTTGTCGGCTGGGCGAGGAAAGCGCATGGGCTCTTTAACTGATACGTTACCCAAGCCACTGTTGCGCGTAGGTAATAAATCACTGATTGAGCACCATCTTTGCAATCTTGCAAACGCAGGTTTTATTGATATTATTATTAACCATGCGTATCTTGGCCAGATGATTGAGACCGTATTAGGAGACGGCAAACGTTATGGTGTTAGAATTTTGTATTCACGGGAATTGGTAGCCTTAGAAACTGCGGGCGGTATTGTCAGGGCACTATCGGTGTTAAATAATGAAATATATCAAGAATCAAGTGAGCTCCCATTTTTGGTAATTAATGCAGATATTTATTGCGAAATTGATTTCTCTGCATTGCTACCAACTTTGGAAGCAATGGAGATTAATTTAGGTGAGAATCTTGCGCACTTGGTATTAGTAAATAACCCAAACCACCATCCTGATGGCGATTTTGTATTAAATGCTAACCAGGTAACGTTGACGGGAATGAAGAAACTTACTTTCAGTGGAATTGGCGTGTATCGACCAGAGTTTTTTAGGGATGTTATGCCTGGTTCGGTAACAAAGCTTGCGCCATTATTGTTTCAAGCAATCGCAGCAGGGAAAGTAAGTGGGCAGCATTATTCTGGTATGTGGATAGATGTTGGAACACCTGAGCGTTTAAATCAGCTTGATGTTGAGCTCATTAACACACAGAAAAAATAGCTTACTTTATTTAATTGAACAAATCTTCAAAAGACTTTTATCTATGATAATTCCAATCAAATCTTATAGTGAACGCCGTAAAAATTTTGCATTACGGATGCATAATGGCATAGCAATCATTCCCACTTCTCCGGAGCAAGTGAGAAGTCGAGACGGACATTACCCTTATCGTTTCGATAGCTATTTTTATTACCTCACAGGCTTTACTGAACCAGAAGCGTTATTGGTCATAGTAGCCGAGACCGACAAGAAAAAAACAAAACATATATTATTCTGTCGCAATAAGGATGTAGATCGTGAAATTTGGAATGGATTTTGTTATGGGCCAGAGGCTGCATGTGAAGCATTTAATTTTGACGAAGCTTACTCTATCTCAGAATTAGACAGAGTAATGCCCACACTACTTACTGACCAACCTGTAATTTATTTCACATTAGGGGAGAGCTCGGCATGGGATTTGCGTGTTACCGGATGGATTAAGCAGGCAAAAGAACAAGTGCGTAGCAGCATCTCCATAGCTGCTAATTTTCTTGATAGTCATTTATTGTTAAATGAAATGCGTTTGTTTAAAAGTAAGGAAGAGCTTGAGGTGATGAGAAAAGCTGCAGAAATTTCATCCGGCGCTCACCGTCGCGCAATGCGAAAAACAAAGCCAGGCATTAAAGAATATGAACTGGAAGCAGAATTGTTGCATGAATTCCGTAGTCATGGCTCGCAAGGAGTCGCCTATACACCAATCGTAGCAGGCGGAGCCAATGCTTGCGTGCTTCATTATATTGAGAATAATGCAGAATTAAAATCTGATGACTTAGTATTGATTGATGCAGGTTGTGAATTAAATGGTTACGCTGCCGATATCACTCGTACATTTCCAGTGAATGGCAGGTTTAGTGCAATACAAAAAGAATTATATCAATTGGTATTATCCGCGCAAATCGCAGCAATAGATAAAATTCGACCAAGTAATCCCTGGGATGCCGCACATGAATCAGCATTAAAAGTTTTGGTGCAGGGATTTATTGATTTAGGTCTGTGTCGAGGTAGTGTAGATGGTGTAATTCAATCCAAAGATTACAAACGTTTTTACATGCATCGTACCAGTCACTGGCTGGGTCTAGATGTACACGATGCAGGCGAATATGGGCATAATGGCGAGTCACGTTTGCTGTACCCAGGTATGGTATTGACAGTAGAGCCTGGTTGTTATATTCGTCCAGCAGATAACATACCTTCACATTTCTGGAATATTGGAATACGTATTGAGGATGATGTGGTAGTTACAGAAACAGGATGTGAGGTGCTCACAGTATCAGCGCCGAAGACGGTGCTAGAAATTGAAGCGCTAATGCGATGAGCGGAAGCTGAAAGATGACGACTAAAAAAGTGCAGCAACATGAAGAAGATGAAATTCAAGATAAAACATACCGGCCTCTCTTTCTTGGGCATTGGAAAAATTATCTGATGTTAATTTTTACATTGATCAGTACAGTAACTCTTGGTATTTTATTTTTTTCTATTTTATTTATTATAGTTGTAGTTGCTACCGTCGGCCTTGGATTCCATTTTTGGTGGTTGCGACGTCAGTTAATGAAAGTAATGATTATGGAAAATACAGGAGATACGTTAGAGAATATAAATGCAGTAGAGGGTGAGCATGTTGTAATTGAAAAAATTTAGATTTAAAAAAATAGACCCATAAAACTAAAGGGCAAATAAGGCAAATGCAGACAGATTCAAAGGCTGTAATAAATAATTATCACGATCTCGTCATTATTGGTGGCGGGCCTGTTGGCATGGCCCTGGCACTTGCACTGCATGATAGCAAGATATCTGTAACACTTCTGGAAGCGCGTGGACTACCTGAGAAAACGGAAGATACTCGTCCGTTAGCGCTGTCTCATAGCAGCCGCTTAATTCTGCAACGTTTGGGTGTGTGGGATGAATTACCAGGAGTAACTCCCATTACAACCATACACATCTCTAATCGAGGCGGTTTTGGACGCACTTTGCTTACAGCTCATGATGTTAATGTGCCAGCTTTGGGTTATGTGGTGAATCATCATGATTTATTTCGATCTTTGCACAAGAGATTGAGAGGTTCCGGCGTTAATTATTTGACGGAAGCCCAGGTAACGCATCTAGAGACAACTGCGGAAAATGGACGAGTTGAATTTCAGCACACTGGAGTATTAAAGCAGGCAATAGCAAGATTATTGGTGCTAGCTGATGGAGGTTGTCTTGCTACGCAAATTGAGGGAGTGACCCAATATACACAGGATTACAAACAGTGGGCAATTGTTACGCACATCAAGGCTTCGCTTCCCCAATGCGGTAGGGCTTATGAACGTTTTACTCCAGACGGCCCAGTGGCATTGTTACCCATGGGTAAGTATTTTGCTTTGGTATGGACGGTCTCATCATCAGTAGCACAAGAAATTATTAATTTAGATGACACAACTTTTCTAACTCGTTTATATGAACATTTTGGTGACCGTCTAGGTAAATTTATTGGAGTTGGTAAGCGTTCCAGTTTTCCGCTTATACTTAAATATGTCACACCTATCACAGCTCAGCGTATTGCGTTGATTGGCAATGCGGCACAGACCCTACATCCCGTAGCAGGACAAGGTTTCAATCTTGGATTACGAGATGCTTGGGAATTAGCCAATGAAATTATTGTAGAGCCAGTAAAAATGGGTACGCCTGCAATGCTCTCAAAATATAATCATAAACGACAGGTAGACAGAAGAGCGGGGCGAATTTTTACTGATTCCTTGGTAAAAATTTTTTCTAATGACATCCCCGGACTACGAAGTATGCGTGGTATAGGATTAAGTGTTCTTGATTGTATGCCATTAATCAAACGTTCTGTGACGCGTCGGATGATTTTTGGTACAAAAAGTTAACTTGCGATTAAAGTGCCAATTTTTTATTGAAATAGTGGAGATGAATTCTTTAACAAGCGGAGTAAAAGTAGTGACTCTAACACTTACATCGACATCCTTTATTCAGAATGGTGCAATTCCCATCCGTTATACCTGTGATGGCCAAAATATTTCGCCTCCACTTTTTTGGACAGGAGTGCCTAACAGTACAAAAAGTCTAGTTCTAATTGTTGATGATCCAGACGCTCCTGATCCTGCTGCCCCCAAGATGATTTGGGTGCATTGGTTATTGTATAATATACCTCCTGAGAATAATAATCTGTTAGATGGGATTGCACCGGAATCTCTACCATTTGGCACTTTACGGGGAATAAACGACTGGGGGAATCTTGATTACGGCGGGCCGTGTCCGCCGGTAGGGAATCATCGTTATTTTCATAAGCTCTACGCTATAGATATCGTGTTACCTGATCTAATGAAACCTACTAAAAATAACTTAGAGCAAGCAATGCTGGGTCATATCATCTCATATACCGAACTCATTGGGTATTATCAGAGACCCTAATAATTTACCAGCCTAAGTTTCTGCAATTTGTTTCTAACTAAAATAGCTAAATTGCATTATTAAATTCTTGTGTGCAGCCCTATTTATAAAGATTCCAGTAGAAGACTTAGATGCAGATATCTCTAAAGCAGCTATTATTTTAAGGACAAACTAAATTAAGATTCTATTTCTTTGGCAAAAATGAAGGCGGTGGTGGTGAGTTTCCAGGCGGCGGTGGCGGAATATTTCCATCCTTACCATCTTTATTTGCAGAAAAGAACTCTGTAAACTGACCATATACGGGAACACGATGACCGTGTGCATACATGCATTGTACGTAACTAGTATCGTATTGATGTTGACTAATGTACCCTGAAGTTGTCGCTGTCGCAGTACCAACCATTCCCCCTGTTAGCAGACCACCACCCGCACCAATAGCGGCTCCTTTCCCGCCTCCAATGAGGGCGCCTGCTGTTGCACCAAGTGCAGCGCCTATAGCAGCGCTAGTCGCCCCGCTAGATATAGAAGCTTTATTTGGGGTCACGCCACTCATTTGCTCGTAGGCAAAATGTCTGCATTGATCATCATCATATCGGAATTGGTTAAAATTCTTATTTGAACCTGGCAAAACAACAACACTAGGACCAGTTGGCATGCTTACGCATGCAGTGAGAAGAAATAAGCCTGTTATTACAACAAAAGATGCTTTAACTATTTTCCACATAATCTTTCCATTTACTTGTCTAATGGTTGAGGAGAGACTGGTAACCAGCCATTAGGGCACTCTAGGATATACGGATAATAGCCTGCCGGATCTTGACAGTAATACCAATAATTTTTTTGTGATTCTGCGGTCGATTTTACAAAATCTTGTTGTTCGATATAAACCGGCGGCGTTTCAGGTATCGATATTGGTGGATAGCCACCATAACCTAACCCATAGCCACCATAACCTAACCCATAGCCACCATAACCTAACCCATAGCCACCATAACCTAACCCATAGCCACCATAACCTAACCCATAGCCACCATAACCTAACCCATAGCCACCATAACCTAACCCTAACCCTAACCCTAACCCTAACCCTAACCCTAACCCTAACCCATAACCACCATATCTACCGTAATACCCTCTTCCACCATAACCCCCATGTCCTCCACGATAACCACCCCCACCATAGTAATGACCACCCCCACCCCCACGTGCCCACAATG
>BJGV01000018.1 GCA_014190895.1 Nitrosomonadaceae bacterium
CAAAGTAATTGTTTTCATGATTAGCTCCTTCATTAAACCATCTGATGGTTACCATCCAAGTTTCAATATACTCTGATGTCTGTTATGGAGCAAAGTAGTCCGGTACTAGCAAGACATACCATGTGGCCCTACCCGTACGCACTCTACTGAAACCATAAATTACCCCCATCGGACGTCCAAATTTGACTGTATAGAGAAACTAGGTACATCAAGCAAAAATAGGGGGTACCGGGTAGGTAGGGTGCTAAACTTGGTAAAAATGGATGGTGGGGGGGGTGTGATGTGTCTATTAAACAAGGAACCGAATAACTTTCTAGTTATAAGTGAGCATTCAAGCAGTTTAGCTTTGGATAGTTTTTTGGGTAGTCTAAAATAAAAAAAGCCTGCAATAGCTTTATTTATAACAATGTTGGCGGAGAGAGAGGGATTCGAACCCTCGATAGACTTTTTGAGCCTATACTCCCTTAGCAGGGGAGCGCCTTCGACCACTCGGCCATCTCTCCATGAAATTTCAAGCCAGGATAACGGTTTAAAGTTTCTCGGTCAAACTGAATCTATTTGTTTAACAACCTTTTAAGGTATCTGATCTAGATCAAAAGATTTGTGAAGTGCGCGGACAGCTAACTCCATATATTTCTCGTCTACTACTACAGAAATTTTTATTTCAGAGGTAGAGATCATTTGAATATTAATACCTTCCTCTGCTAAAACACGAAACATTTTACTGGCAATACCGACATGTGATCGCATACCCACACCGACTATCGACACTTTGGCTGTTTTGTCATCACCTATTACATCACGTGCACCAACATGAGATTGCACCTTATCTTTTAACATACTCATTGTTCTAACGAATTCATGACGATGCACAGTAAATGAAAAATCTGTTAGACCATCGTGACCGATATTCTGAATAATCATGTCTACATCGATATTAGCATCAGCCACAGGACCAAGAATTTGATAAGCAATGCCTGGGCGATCGGGTACACCTAGCACGGTAATTTTTGCTTCATCTCGGCTGAACGCAATACCTGAAATAATAGCTTGCTCCATATTTCTATCCTCTTCAAAAGTAATCAAAGTGCCATCTCCCCCCTCTTGGAAGCTAGATAACACCCGCAGCTTAACTTTGTATTTTCCCGCAAACTCAACTGAACGGATTTGCAACACCTTCGAACCAAGACTTGCCATTTCCAACATTTCTTCAAAAGTAATGGTTTTCAATCGTCGTGCTTCTGGCACAATACGTGGATCGGTGGTATAGACTCCATCCACGTCAGTATAGATTTGACACTCTTCAGCTCTTAGAACAGCTGCCAAAGCTACGCCCGTTGTATCAGATCCTCCACGACCCAGCGTAGTAATGTTGCCACTCTCATCAACTCCCTGAAACCCAGCAACTACTACGATGTATCCATCTTCCAGATCTTTACGTAATCTATTTTCATCAATTTTGAGTATACGAGCCTTAGTATAAGCATCATCGGTGAGTATCTTGACCTGTCCACCAGTATAACTCTTGGCTTTAACACCTATCTCAATTAATGCCATCGATAACAATGCAATGGTAATCTGTTCGCCTGTAGAAATCATGACATCCAGTTCTCGCGGATCTGGATATTTCTGAATTTCATGAGCCAAAGCAATCAGTCTATTGGTTTCTCCGCTCATGGCAGAGACCACCACCACTATTTGATGTCCCAGGGACTGTGATTGCGCTATTCGGCGAGCAACATTTCTAATGCGCTCAACGCTACCAACCGATGTACCGCCGTATTTTTGGACAATGAGCGTCACGATTACTAGTGTTTCCTCTGAAAAAAATCAACAAGGGAATAGAATTCTACCCGATTATTTAATTAAAAACTAAACATGGACAATGCTGTTTAATAAAAAATTATGCGCTAATCCTTATGGATCAATTTTAACAGGAAGACCGAGGATGCGAATTCTATTTCCGAAAGATTCCATCCACTCTTGAGGAATATTTTTAAGCCTTGGTGCCTCGGGTTGCATTGAAAGACGAGCGAGTCCGTACAACATAACACCTTTTAATGGCACCTTTTTTTGTAATAATACCTCAATAAACTCTATATAGGCACTGGATTCTATTTCAGTCGGCGGTATACCGTCAATTTGAAAGATACAAGTTTGCAGCCAAGTTGGGCATAATGATGCGGCTAACTGCAGATTATTATTTATTTGCTCTAAACTTATCTGGGTATTATTAATACTTCTCCTGCCCTTACGAGTGGCACTATCTAATTTAAACCAAATCTCGCCATTGAGTCTGGCCATCTGACGCAATCCATCTTGAACGCCTAGCCGATCAATCAAACTACCGTTTGTTATTAACACTAATTTTAGCTCTGTGGGTAAGTTTAGATCTTTCTTAACTCGCCCAATCAAATCTATCACCTCTTTAAACTCTCTAGCACTAGTAGGCTCACCATTGCCAGACAGAGCAATATCATTAACAGTTCGCGCTTCCAATGAAACATTCTCTTGAATAAAATTACTATGCAGTATCTGATGTAAAAAAGTACGTAACTCTGTTTCAAGTTTAACTAGATCAATTGTAGGTGCTGCGCCACGTTTTAATTCTGGCACCTGACAATAAATACATCGCCAGTTACAAGCGTTATTAGGATTAAGATTGATACCAATTGATATTCCGCCAGAGCGACGTGATACCACTGGATACACATAAGTCATTCCAATGCTATCGCGACTATGGTCAAAGATATTCAGTGGTCTGAAAGTGCGTTGCAATGTTATAATCTCACTAATGTTAATAACTCGTAAGCTGGAATTCGACGCCGGCCACCGCATCCCTTCTCATAAAAACCAGTGCCGTCATTTGCATGGTCACCGCTATTCTATTGAAATTAGCTTGTCTGGTAACGTCATTACTGACGAGGGCGCCGCTAAACAAGGCATGGTAATGGATTATTCTGAAATAAAATCTATCGCAAAAAATTCATTGGTAGATAAGTGGGATCACGCTTTTCTAGTATACGCCGGAGACACCATATTACTAAAATTCTTACAGTCACTTGAGGACCATAAAACAGTTATTCTAAGTGTCCCACCTACTGCTGAGAATCTAGCGTTAATAGCATTCAGTATACTCGACCCAGCTTATCAAGATATTTATGGCAATAATCTTAAATTAGAACGAGTGCGTCTATTTGAAACACCGAATTGCTGGGCAGATGCAACCCGAGAGGGAGTTTAACCTACTCTACAAATCACTCGCATGACACGACTTCTTTTCCATGCAAAACTTATTTGAGGAGAGCACGTGTAGCCAGAAAAATAATCAAGATAAGGCGCTTCTAAGAAATTTAATTGTGCATAGACCTAGCGTAACTCTCGAATCTTGTGTACTCGCCCAAGAAAGTAAGATCGATTTTTCCTATGGGACCATTTCTCTGTTTACCAATAATAATTTCAGCAATTCCTTTATCCTGTGTCTCTGGATTGTAGACTTCATCGCGATAAATAAATAAAATTAAATCTGCATCCTGTTCAATGGCACCTGATTCACGTAAATCTGACATCACTGGACGTTTGTGTGGATTCGGACGCTGCTCCAAACTTCGATTCAATTGTGATAACGCAACTACTGGAACCTGTAATTCCTTGGCCAACGCTTTCAAAGAGCGCGAAATTTCTGAAATCTCAGTGGCGCGATTCTCACCTTGGGTGCTGGCAGACATCAACTGCAAATAGTCTACTATGATTAGACCCAACTCACTATGTTGGCGATGCAGTCGTCGTGCTCGAGCTCTTAACTCCAAAGCATTCAGGGCCGCACTTTCATCGATAAATAGAGGCGCATCATTTAGTTTTCCAAGGGCATAAGTCAATTTAGACCAGTCCTCATCTTGCAAGCGTCCGGTACGCACTTTGTGTTGATCCAGTCTTCCAACAGAACCTAACATCCGCATGGCTAACTGCGCACCTCCCATTTCCATGCTAAACACCGCCACTGGTTTCTTTAATTCGAGGGCAACATGTTCAGCAATATTTAACGAGAAAGCGGTTTTACCCATAGATGGCCTACCAGCGACAATAATTAAGTCACCTGGCTGAAAACCCGAGGTCTTTTGATCAAGATCGTGAAACCCAGTTGCAATGCCTGTAACATCGCTGGGATTATCCTGATTGTAAAGTATCTCAATACGCTCAACTACTTGTTTAAGAAGTGGTTGAATGTCAACAAAACCTTGTTTACCGCGTGCTCCCGCCTCAGCAATTTCGAATACCTTTGTTTCGGCTTCATCTAATAGATTGGCAGCAGAACGTCCTGCTGGATTGTAAGATGAATCAGCAATCTCCACCCCAACTTGAGCAAGTTTGCGCATAATGGAGCGCTCTCGTACGATCTCCGCATACCGGCGAATATTAGCTGCTGATGGTGTATTCTGAGCCATCATGCCAACGTAGCTCAAACCTCCAACATTTTGTAATTCAGCTGAACTTTCAAGCGACTCAGCAACGGTCACAACATCCGCTGGTTTGCTACGCTCAATTAATTTGCAGATGTGGCGATAAATAAGACGATGATCCAACCTATAGAAATCTTCCTCAGTAATAATATCAGCTACTTTATCCCAGGCTTGATTATCAAGTAACAATCCTCCAAGTACTGATTGCTCAGCTTCAACTGAATGTGATGGGGTCTTATAAGATTCGATCGATCGATCGATGTCAGCGGCGATTAGAGGTTGAGCCATAAAATTTATGTAAATTGAGAAGTATCAGGAAGAAACAATTCTACCATTAGCTGACACGAGGGAAATAAAAAAGGGTCATTATCGACCCTTTTTTATTTTTGATACGAAAATACGGGATCAAGTAGTGGTCTCACCTATAACAGACACCGTGATGTGAGCCAATACATCATTATCTAATTCAATAATGAATGGATAATCTCCCACCTGCTTTATTGGTCCCAGTGGCATACGAAGCATGGTCTTTTTAACAAGAAAATCCTTAGCGTTAATTGCGTTCATGATATCCACATTAGTCACCGAACCAAATAACTTCCCATCTATTCCAGCCTTCTGAGTAATTTGAATTATCAGACCATCTAACTTAACTTGACAAGCTTGAGCGACAGCTAAGGTCTCTGCTTGTATTTTTTCTAGCTCAGCCCGTTTGAGCTCGAATTCAGCAATAGTGATCGCTGTTGCTCGCTTTGCCTTGCTTTGTGGAATTAAGAAGTTTCGAGCATAGCCATTTTTTACTTTGACTATATCGCCTAATTCGCCAAGGTTAGTAATTTTCTCCATCAGAATAATTTGCACTCTATTTCTCCTTAATGCAAATCAGTGTAAGGAAGCATCGCAAGAAATCTTGCGCGCTCGATAGCAACGCCCAACTGACGCTGATAACGTGACTTCGTACCAGTTATACGTGCAGGGATAATTCTACCATTCTCGTTGATAAAATCTTTTAGCACTTCAACATCTTTGTAATCAACTGTTTTAATACCTTCTGCTGTGAAACGGCAGAATTTCCTCCGCTTAAACAGTGGACGATTCGCACTTTTATCTTTTTCCTTATCTTTACCATCTTTGCGTCTTGAAATAAAACGAGCCATAATTTTCCTATTCTTTGATTAAATTGGATGCATGCTGTTTACATGCAGTACCAGTTGTAAATTTATACGACTTCTTCTCGCTAAAAAACCAATTAATTTCAATACCGTACCAATCTTCATGTCAGTCATACTTTTTGCTATCTGCGCCAAAGCCACTGCGGAGATCTCACACTCAACTTGACGCAATACCTCCGCTTCTAATTGTTGTGAGATATGGCTGACTTTGAATTCTGCTATCGCTATACCTATTGGGGTATAGCGTAATTTCTTCATCTCAATTATTTTTCCGCAAATTTCAAGTTGATTACAGCCCAATTTACCCGACCTTATTTAAACTCAAATGTTAAGCTCTATGGCTTCTTCTGCCTGCAAGCGAGTTTCTGGACGATCTTTACGCATCATTGCTGATGGTTCGGTTACAGGACCGTTCATTTTAATAGTTAAATGACGCAGTATTGCATCATTAAATTTGAAAGCATGGTCTAGTTCATCCAAGGTCTCTTGATCACATTCAATATTCATCAGCACATAATGTGCTTTATGAACTTTCTGTATCAGATAAGCGAGCTGACGACGTCCCCAATCTTCTAGACGATGAATCTGACCGTTTTTCATGGTCACTATATTGCGGTAGCGCTCAATCATGGCGGGAACTTGTTCACCCTGATCAGGATGAACAATAAAAACAATCTCGTAATGTCGCATAAATCTCCTTATGGGTAGGGTCTCCTGTGATACGAACACAGTAAGACAAGGACTAAGTAAAACGGTATTTTAACAAACTAATAAAATAGTATCAACCCTGATCAAAGTATCATAAGGCAACCAAACGATTTATTATTTAAAACTTTTTCTCCGCGACTTTTTGGTATCTTTAAATAAAGTGATTAATCAATTCTTATCTTTTTGTCCCGTTCTTGTCGACGAGTTTCGAATAGGCATATGCCCGCACTAACCGAAACATTCAAACTCTCAGTACTGCCCAGCATAGGAATGGAGATCAATTGATCACATGTATCTCGGGTGAGACGTCGCATACCCTCGCCCTCTGCACCAAATACCCATGCAATGGGGCCATCAAGTTTCAAAGAACCAAGGTCAGTAACTGCGTCAGCTGAAGTTCCAATGATCCATATACCCTGTTTTTTTAGTTCTCGTAAGGTACGAGTTAAATTAGTCACTGCAATATACGGAACCACATCGGCAGCCCCACTCGCTACCTTATGCACGGTCGCATTTAGACCTACTGCACGATCTTTGGGTGCAATTACAGCATGAGCACCAAAAGCATCCGCAACTCGCAAACATGCTCCCAAATTGTGCGGATCTTGAACTCCATCTAACACCAACAACAACGCTGGTTCAGTTAAGGTCTCAAGCACATCTTCGATATCGATGTGATTACGAGTTATATCTATATTTGCAACCACGCCCTGATGAAAATTGCTTCCGGACAACGCGACCAGTCTTTTTTCATCACAAAGAATGATTCGTACGCCCTGAGTTTCAGCAAGTTTTGTTAGATCACGTACGCGCTGGTCACGACGAGTTGAATCAAGAAAAATCTCTTGAACGCTATCGGGATTCTGTCGTAAGCGACTAGTAATGGCATGGAAACCAAATATAGAGTGAGTATTAGACATCTAACGGAGCATACAAAAATTAATAGGTTTGATTTTATCTGCGTAAATTTAAAATAATTATTTTTTGATGGAAGATGGGAGAAAATAACATCTATCCAATAAATATTATTTGCATACATCAGCTAATACAAAATCAATTTTGCTAGTTTCTAGATCAACTCGTACAATTTTTACTTGTAGCCGATCGCCTAGACGATAACGTTTGCCATTACGCTCTCCCAACAACATGTGTTTTGCGGCATCAAAATGAAAATAGTCCTTAGGAAGTTCAGAAATATGAATCAATCCTTCCACATAAATTCCATCCAGTGCCACAAATAAACCAAAACCAGTAACATTACTGATAACACCATTAAAACACTCACCAATTCTATCCTGCATATAGAAGCATTTTAGCCAAGATTCCACATCTCGAGAAGCTTCATCAGCTCGACGTTCCATCTGAGAACAGTGTTTACCTAATTCATGCCAATCGCCAGGAGAGTATGTCATGCCATTTAGTACTGCTTTAATGGCACGATGAACCAATAGATCTGGATAGCGTCTTATGGGCGAAGTAAAGTGAGTGTAGGATTCATAAGCAAGTCCAAAATGACCAACATTATCTGGACTGTAAACCGCTTGACGTAAAGATCGAAGCATTACTGTCTGTAATAGCTGTGCATCTGGTCTGTCTTTAATTCCATGCAATAGCTTAGCGTAATCCTTAGCATGGGGCTCATCTCCTCCGCTCAGATGCAAACCAAATTCTCCAAAAAATCCACGCATGGCAGTAAGTTTCTCTGGCGTAGGGCCCTCATGAATACGATACAGTGTAGATTGATTGTGTTGTTTCAAAAAATCTGATGCGCATACATTAGCCGCTAACATGCACTCCTCAATTATGCGGTGGGCATCGTTACGCTTCACGGGCAATATGTGTTCAATCTTGCCCTGATCATTAAAAATGATCTGAGTTTCAATAGTTTCAAAATCAATAGCGCCGCGCTTCTCACGTGCCTGTAATAATACTTTGAACAATTGAAAAAGCATCTGGATATGGGGCAAGAGTGCTACATGTTGCCTGCCCTCATCCCCTTCTGAATTATTTAATATTGCAGCAACCTCAGTATAGGTAAGGCGCGCATAAGAGTTCATTACTGCTGGATAGAAACGATACTTACAGAAATCACCCTCGGTGTTAATGGTAATTTCACACACCATGCATAAACGTTCCACTTTTTCATTCAGCGAACATAAACCATTAGAGAGAATCTCTGGCAACATAGGGATTACTCGGCGCGGAAAGTACACCGAGTTACCGCGATTCAACGCCTCCTTATCTATCTCATCATTAGGATGCACATAATGACTAACATCAGCAATAGCGACATACAATTTATAACCTCTACCCTCCTGCTCGCAATAAACTGCGTCGTCAAAATCACGGGCAGTCTCGCTATCTATTGTTATTAGAGGTAAATGGCAAATATTTTCCCTCCCGCTCAAATCTTTTTTAAACACTTTTTCTGGAAGTTTTGCAGCAAGTTTTTGAGTTTCTTCCGAGAATTGGAAAGGTAATTCGTGCTTACGAAGTGCGATCTCATTTTCCATACCCGGTGCAGAATAATCACCTAATACCTCAATAATGCGACCAATGGGGTGACTGCTTTTACTGGGCTGTTGAATAATTTCTACCATTACCACTTGGCCCGCTATGGCACCCAGAGCTAATTCCGGCGGCACCAAAAATCTCTGATTAATCCTCTTATTCTCGGCTTCCACAAATAAAATACCGTGATCAACATGCAATCGCCCAACAAGTTGTGTTGTGCTATGTTCCAACACTTCCACAATCACTCCCTCTCTTCGTCCGCGACGATCGACACCAATTTCACGCACCATCACGCGGTCGCCATGCAACATTTTTCGCATTTCCTTGGGCCCCAGGAAAAGATCGAGACCGCCATCATCCGGGATTAAGAAACCAAAACCATCGGCATGGCCCTGCACCCTCCCCTTAATTAGATCAAGCTTTTCTACTACATAGATATCACCCTTTCTGTTACGCATAATCTGCCCTTCGCGCCTCATTGCAGACAGTCGTCGACAGAAAATTTTGTACTCTTCTTCGTTAATTTTGAATAGCGCCCCTAGTGCTTCTTCAGTAGTAGGAACACCCTGTTCTTTTAAAATTTGAAGAATAAATTCTCTGCTTGGTAATGCATGGCCATAGCGCTCCCGCTCCCGTTCAGAATGAGGATCAAGATTGCGTAATTCGTATCCTTTTTTGTTTGACAAAACAATGATTTCCTATAGAATTACGTCTCTGATCAGCACCTTAGATCTAGATGCTCGTATTGCCCAGATGGCGGAATTGGTAGACGCACTAGGTTCAGGTCCTAGCGGTGGCAACACTGTGGAGGTTCGAGTCCTCTTCTGGGCACCATTAAGTGTGATGAAGATCATAATCATTTTTTACACCTAAATCATACACCCCCTTGATATCCAAAGAGGCTCTCTTCAAAATGCTATGCTCGAAAATTCTACACACAGACCAATTATAACCTAAGTCCGCCTCACCAAAATGCCGCATCACCTCACTCTCTAATGAGTTTCATCTTAAATTACCTAGTTTCTATTGTTTACAGAACAATTTTTAAAAAAATACTAGATCAACATCAACATAACTCTCATTATAACGTTTGCTAAAAAAGTATCATGCACAGTAACGCGCAAGTTATTTATTTTTTAATAAGATAATATAGTGATACCAATCAGATCAATACAAAAAATGAAATCACTGAAAATTATTGCCTGGGTTCTTGTAACTTTTCTTGGTGTCGGTGCTATAGGAGCTATTGCATTACATCGAGGCGAAACCATTAATAGTGTATGGTTCATTGTTGCAGCGGTCTGTGTATATGCTATTGGTTATCGTTTTTATAGCGCTTTTATTGCCACCAAGGTATTGTTGTTAGATCCTACTCGCGCCACTCCTAGTGAACGTCTAAACAATAATCGCGATTTTGTGTCCACCAATAAATGGGTGCTCTTCGGCCATCATTTTGCCGCTATCGCTGGACCAGGGCCATTGATTGGTCCAACCCTTGCAGTTCAATTTGGCTACTTACCAGGCACACTGTGGATCCTAGTTGGAGCTGTACTGGGCGGCTGCGTGCAAGACTTTGTGATTTTATTTTTTTCCACTCGTCGCAATGGTCGCTCATTAGGTCAGATGGCATATGACGAGCTCGGTATCATTGGAGGCAGCGCGGCCTTAGTCGGTGTAATGGTAATTATGATTATTCTTATCGCTGTACTTGGCCTTGTAGTTGTTAATGCCATGAAATATAGTCCATGGGCGACCTCCACCGTAGCGGCTACTATCCCAATTGCCATACTGATTGGTTTATATATGCGCAATATTCGTCCCGGTCGTGTAATGGAGGGCACGTTAATTGGTGTAATTCTTCTATTGCTGGCTGTAGTAGGGGGTGGCTGGATAGATCAACAACCTAATTTACGTCATTGGTTTAATTATGACGGACCAACATTAGCATTGTTAATTATCGCTTACGGTTTCAGCGCTGCAGCTGCTCCGGTATGGTTATTACTCGCACCGCGCGATTATTTATCGACTATTATGAAAATTGGTACGATGCTAATGCTTGCTGTTGCGGTTATCGTACTCCGACCTGAGATAAAAATGCCTGCATTAACGCAGTTTATAGATGGGACTGGTCCGATCTTTGGTGGGGGACTATTTCCTTTTGTATTTATTACGATTGCCTGTGGCGCAATCTCTGGCTTTCATTCACTCATCTCATCTGGCACCACGCCTAAATTACTTTCTAATGAGATGGATGCGCGCTTAATTGGTTACGGAGCAATGGTAGTGGAATCCTTTGTCGCCATCATGGCAATAATTGCCGCCACTATAATGGATCCTGGTGTCTACTTTGCTATTAACAGTCCAGTCGGTATTGTTGGTAAAGAAGCCGTAGACGCTATAGCTGTAATTAATAGCTGGGGATTCCCAATAAATATTGCACAAATGCATCAACTTGCCGCTGATATGGGAGAGGCCAGTTTATTTGCGCGCACCGGTGGAGCGCCCTCTTTTGCGGTCGGTATGGCCAGTATTTTTGCCAACACCTTTGGCACAAACATGACGGCTATTTGGTATCATTTTGCTATCATGTTTGAAGCACTTTTTATTCTTACTACTCTTGATGCTGGTACACGAGTTGGTCGCTTTATGTTACAAGACTTACTTGGCAATCTTTACAAACCCATGGGACGCACTAGTTGGTATCCAAGTGTATTTTTTACTAGTGCTCTTGTTGTGAGTGCATGGGGCTATTTTCTCTATATCGGCACGCTTGATCCACTCGGTGGAATCAATAGTTTATGGCCACTATTTGGTATCGCTAATCAAATGCTTGCTGCAATTGCATTATGTGTCGCTACTATTATTCTCATAAAATCCGATAAGCTGCGTTATGTTTGGATCACCGCTGCACCACTCACCTGGCTCGTGATTGTAACTAGCGTTGCCGCATGGGAGAAACTCTTCAACCCTGAATTACGCATAGGTTTTCTCTCGCACGCACAAGATCTAACAACAAGATTAGCAGGGGGTGTGCTGCCATCAGATATAACTGTTATTGAGGCTCAGCAACTAATCTTCAATGATTACCTTGCTGCAGCACTTACTACTTTTTTCTTAATCACCACTTGGATACTGGTATTAGAAACATTGCGCATTTCATACCGTATTATTACCGGTAAATCTCATCTAGCGCTTTCCGAGGCACCTTATCAATTGAGTCAAAAAATTACCACTAAATCTAGATTAATAATTAAGAACTAAACTTTAAATTTAAGAATTATTATCATGAACTATCTTAAAAAAAATATAAATCGTGGCTGGGAATTACTCCGCACCATCAGCGGTGATGATGCATATGAGCGTTATTTAGAGCACTGGCATACATATCATGCAAAAAACGGAGATAAGCCATTAGATTGCAAAACATTTTTTCAGATGGAGCAAGACAGGAAATGGAATGGAATAAAACGATGCTGCTAAAGATTAAAATGTAAAAAATTTAGTATTGAGACATCAATCTCATCTGCAAAGACTTATATTCTTTTTCACTAAAGTTAATTTATTAAAACTGTGTCTTTATGTCACGCCTGCTAAATGAGCCTGCTGATCAGCGTGGTAACTTGAACGGACCATTGGTCCGCAGGCCGCATTACTAAAACCCATTTTAGTCGCAGTAAGTTCAAATTTTTTGAAATCCTCTGGCGACACATAACGTAATACGGGCAAATGTCCGCCGCTAGGTTGCAAATACTGTCCGATTGTAAGCATTTCGACATCGTGCTCTCGCAGGTCTCTTAACACATCTAAAATTTCTTCATCAGTCTCACCCAAGCCCAACATTAATCCAGATTTAGTAGTAATTCTGGGAAAATACGCCTTAAAATTCTTTAGCAATTTTAATGAATGTGCATAATCTGCTCCCGGCCGACATTGCTTATAAAGACGCGGTACAGTTTCCAGATTATGATTTAATACATCTGGCGGGCAAATAAATAGCTTCTCCAGCGCAACTTCTAATCTTCCACGAAAATCTGGAACAAGGATTTCTATTTTTGTCTGGGGAGAGTGGAGCCTTATTTGACGTATACAATCAACAAAATGCTGAGCCCCACCATCGCGCAAATCATCACGATCAACACTAGTAATCACTACATACTTCAATTTCATAGCAGCAATGGATGTTGCTAAATGTAATGGTTCTTCTGCATCTGGTAGCAATGGTTTGCCATGTGCTACATCACAAAACGGGCAACGACGGGTACAGAGATCACCTAAGATCATGAAAGTAGCCGTACCTTTGCCAAAACATTCCCCTATATTAGGACAAGATGCTTCTTCGCAAACTGTATGCAATTTCTGTTCTCGCAAAATACGCTTGACCTCATAAAATTCCTGATTACGAGATGGACGCACCCTTATCCATGATGGTTTTTTTAATAACTCCTTAAAAGATTGGGGCTCAATCTTTATTGGATTTCGTGAGGTCTTGAGCGCTCCTTTCTGACGAATCTCATTAGTCATAACGAAGAATCCTTAGTTGTTTATTCTTGCTTGTAATTTCTCTGCCAATCTACTGCTCAGGGCTTCCATGCTATCAACTATGCCGAGATCTTTGGTTTGAGTAACCTGTAAACCAGGGTAGCCACAAGGATTAATAGCGGAAAATGGCTCTAAATTCATATCCACGTTAAGTGCCAGACCATGATAACAACAGCCATTCTTTATTTTTAATCCCAATGCCGCAATCTTTGCGTTGTTTACATATACACCAGGCGCATCTACACGACTCTCTGCACAGATAAGATAATCTTGCAGTAAATCTATCACAGCGCCTTCCATTCTCCTTACTAAATCACGTACACCAAACTTAAGACGACGCATATCTACTAACAAGTAAGCAATAATTTGCCCCGGGCCGTGATAAGTAATCTGACCACCACGATCTGTTCTTATTACAGCAATTTCATTATTGTAGAGCAGATGTTCCGATGCGCCTGCGATTCCTTGTGTATAAACTGACGGGTGCTGCAATAACCAAATCTCATCATGGGTATTTTCTGTACGAGACGCAGTAAAGTCCTTCATTGCTTGCCAAGTGGTGAGGTAATCTACTAACCCAAAATATCTAATACGTGGCGTCACGTTTCTAGATCTTAACTTTAAATCAGAGATATCCATACATAAATTCTACATTTTTAGATAATAAAGGCTAAGAAAATTTAAAGCACCATCACTACCATTGGATGGTCACATAATTCTCGATATAACTCATCTAACTGGGGGCGCGAGACCGCTTGAATGGTACAGGTAAAACTTACATACGTACTTTGTTTGCTGATTCTTGTTTCCATAGTAGCGCTATCGAAATTAGGCGCATGACGCTTAACTATGGTCAATACAGATTCAGAAAAATTTTGCTGAGCATGTCCTATAATTTTAAGGGGAAAGTCACAAGGATATTCAATTAACGAAGGTTGTGCGATCATGCTCAACTAATCAAGTGAGTAACGTAATCAGAAATCTTCTGATGCTCAACTATTGCCTCGCATTACCGTAATCTTGTAATTTTGATAGAGCTGGTACAATTGCATAAACATTATCCCAGGTTTTCCATCTCCCACCGGCTGATTATCCAAACGAGTAATTGGCATGATTTCTTTGGTCGATGATGTCAATAGCAACTCCTGCGCGTTGCGCATTTCATGCTCAGATATCTCTCTTGCTTCATAAGGAATATGGTGTGTCTCTGCCAACTCTAATACAATGTCGTAGGTAATACCAGGCAACATTAAATGATTCTTTGGTGGAGCCAAAAGAACGCCGCTTCCTACAACAAAAATATTACTAGCCGCGCCTTCTGTCAGAAAACCATCCCTTAATAGCAAAGTTTCAATCGCATCTACATCCACAGCCATCTGTCGTAACAACACGTTCGGTAACAATGAGATTGCCTTAATATCACAACGCAACCAACGATTATCATTGGCAGTAATGGCTGAAACACCAGTAATCAGGGATTCCATTGGTGGGGTTAACAGCGGGTTACTCATGATAAATATTGTAGGTGTGCTGTTTTTTGGGAAAGCATGGTCTCGTTTAGCTACGCCGCGAGTAATGTGCAAGTAAATATACTGATCCTCGCTTGCGTTAGCGGCGATTAATTGTCCTAACAAATGACTCCACTCAGCATCAGAATGAGGGTTACTGAGACGTATGCCATCAAGACTATGTTGTAAGCGATGTAGATGTTCAGCTAGACGAAATGGTTTACGCGAGTAAACGGGAATTACTTCGTACACTCCATCTCCAAAAATAAATCCACGATCTAAGACTGGAATACGAGCATCTTCAATGGGCATAAAAATCCCATTAAGATAAATCATGTTAATCCTTGATTATTCATATCAACTTATGACAGATAAATATATTCTTATAACCAAATATTAATTAAAAAATAAACGCAAACTATCCCAAGTACGACTCAAGATATTAGAAACATCGACATTCTCTAGTGCTACCAAGGAATATTCGGCCGCTGGTCTGTCATTAAAAACTAACTTTATTATACCTACTTTCTGCCCAATGCTAATCGGAGCAACAAGTGGTCGCTTATATTCCATTGTAGCCTTCAATTTATTGGCCTGATTTTTTGGTATGGAAAAATAAAGATCGCGGTCAACTCCCGCCTTAATTGCGTCTTGTGAGCCCTTCCATAATGGAATAGTTTCTACCTCTTGCCCTTTTTGATAGAGACGCACAGTATCATAAAACTGGAATCCATAATTTAAAAGACGCTGACTTTCCATAGTCCGCGCATTATCAGAAGAAGTATTCATTAAAATTGAAATTAATCTTCGTTCATTACGTTTGGCTGAGGTAACTAAACAGTAGCCAGCGGTCTTGGTATGTCCAGTTTTTAGGCCGTCTACATTGGGGTCTAGCCACAATAGACGATTGCTATTAGTCTGAGTAATTTTGTTATACGTATACTCTTTTAAAGAATAAAGTGAGTAGTACTCTGGAAAATTACGAATCACAGCGGTTGCCAATAAAGCGAGATCCTGGGTTGTTGTGTAATGCTCTGGATCTGACAATCCGGTGGAGTTGGTAAAATGAGTATTTTTCATTCCTAGGCGCAGAGCCTCTTTGTTCATTATCATCGCAAATTTTTCTTCTGAGCCAGCAATGGCTTCTGCTAATAAAATACAGGCATCGTTACCAGATTGGACAATCACCCCGCGTAATAATTCATCTACAGTAACAGATTTATTAGGTTCAATAAACATGCGCGAACCTTGTGCACGCGATGCATTTTCTGATACAGAGAGGCTTTGCGTTAAGCTGATACTTTTTTGTTTAAGAGCTGAAAACACGATATATGCCGTCATCAGTTTGGTGAGCGATGCAGGCTCAACACGTTTTTGAGTATCTTTACTGACTAAAACTTGCCCACTCTGAAAATCAGTGAGTATGTAAGTTTCGGCAGCTATAGTTAAAACTGGTTGCGGTAGTGCGATGAATTGTTGGGCAAATGCCGAAGGTATGAAAAAATATAACACTGACAAAGGTAAATATAAAAATTTCCTAAAGATCATATCCTTTCCCTCTATTTCCTTATTTATCACATTCAGCCTATAACCAGTAGCAATAATAGCCACAGCACTAGGGCGCGCCAAATGAGATTTACGGTACCCTGCAAGAAATTTATATTGGCTTCTTTTTCTCCCCCTAATTGGAGCCGAGGAGATTCATCAGTATTCTTCTGTGTAAAATCTCCTAGACGTACGCCAAGCGCGCCTGCCCCACTAACAAAAATTATCCCATCAGCGCGATTTGTAAGTAATGTAGCTTGCATTTTCCAACAATAGATTGCATCTTCAAAATTACCAACAATGGCAAAACTTATAGCAGTTAATCTTGTTGGTAACCAATCTATGGTCTTTAATATTGCCGTAGAAAAATGGCCAAATGAATCACCTTCATCTTGTGTGAGGCTACCCCAGCGCTTCCCCATTAATTCTGCAAGACGATATAGAACTGGTCCAATTGGTCCTGGTAAAATAGCGAAACAAATGAGCACACTAAACAAACGATGATACGAGTAAATCAGCCCAGATCTAATGGTAACTTCTATAATCTCTGTGCCATTTAATTTCTCTACATATACCCCGCTCCACTGTTTCAATAACTCTCTAGCTTGTGGCAAATCTTCGTTCTTTAAAGCTTGGGCGATATCAGCCAAAGACTGATTAAATTGACGGAAACTCATTGTGAAATATAACACTACTATATTCCACATCCATCCCAATATAGGACTAAAAGTATCTAGCAAATAGTAAATGATACCAGTACAAAAAAGTATCGGTATTACCGCTACGAACCATGCTAATGTACCGTGATAACGAATACCTGTATTAAAATAGTTCTTGAGTAGATCAACATAGGCAAGCAATGAAATAGCTAGTTGATTGCGGTCATGGACGGGGCGCCATTGCTCCCATAAAAGAGCGCCAATTAAAGAAATGGATGTCATGTTGGAGTGGTTATGGCATTACTCTATTCTGGTTTATTACAACACTGACTTAACTAATTTTCCCATCTCGGCTGGGTTGCGCGTTACTTTAATTCCGCATTCCTCCATCACTACAAGCTTCTCCTGTGCAGTACCTTTGCCTCCGGAAATAATGGCTCCGGCATGCCCCATTCTTTTATTGGGTGGCGCAGTAACTCCGGCAACAAAACCAACAACTGGTTTTTTCATATTACGACTAATCCAGCGAGCACAATCTTCTTCATCGGAACCACCAATTTCCCCTACCATCAAAACTGCGTCAGTTTCATTATCGTCATTAAATAATTTAATCACGTCTAGATGTTTTAACCCATTAATCGGGTCGCCGCCTATGCCAATACAGGTAGACTGTCCAAGCCCTTGCTCCATTAATTGAGACACCGCTTCATAAGTTAATGTGCCAGAACGCGAAACTACCCCAATACGCCCTTTCTTATGGATATAACTGGGCATAATGCCAATTTTAATTTCGTCAGGCGTAATGATACCTGGACAATTAGGGCCGATTAGTAAAGTTTTTCCCTTTCTCATTTTATAACGAATATGCAACATATCGCGTACGGGAATTCCTTCAGTAATACAGATCACTAAATCGAGCCCAGCATCTACCGCTTCCTCAATAGCTGAAGCAGCAAAATTTGGTGGTACATAAATTACAGAAACTGTTGCACCTGTGGCTTCTTTGGCCTCTATGACATTAGCGTAAACTGGAATTCCTTCAAAAATATTTCCTGATTTATGCGGATTAACTCCCGCAACAAAACATTCCCTTCCGTTAGCATACTCGCGACATATACGGGTATGAAACTGGCCGGTTTTTCCGGTAATTCCTTGGGTCATAACTCGAGTATCTTGATTTATTAAAATTGCCATGCCTATTCTCTTATTTTCGCAGCTGTAACTGCATACTGTGCAGCATCTGCCATGTTGTCTACTAGAGTAATCGGTAATCCAGACTCAATTAGAATTTTCTTGCCCAAATCAACATTGGTACCCTCGAGACGAACCACTAAGGGTATTAAAAGTTTCGTCTCTTGAGCCCCCCTAACTACGCCTTCAGCAACAACATCGCATTTCATGATGCCACCAAATATGTTAATTAATATAACTCTCAACCCTGGATTACGCAGCATCAGTCTAAATGCCTCCGTTACTTTTTCTACGGTAGCATCGCCCCCTACATCAAGAAAATTAGCAGGGCTCCCTCCAAAAAGCTTGATGATGTCCATAGTTGCCATTGCAAGACCGGCTCCATTTACCAAACAACCAATGTTTCCATCAAGAGGAATGTATGAAAGATTATATTTAGACGCCTCTATTTCTATTAAATTTTCTTCATTAAAATCACGTAATTCAATAATATTTATATGTCTAAACAAGGCATTATCATCAAAATTCATTTTTGCATCAAGTGCTAGAATGCGATTATCGGTGGTAAGAACCAGTGGATTTATCTCAACTAAAGTCGCATCATTCTTATCAAATAGTTGATATAGATTCTGTAATAATAACCGCACCTCTGTTTCGAAATATTTTGGAAAGTTGATTTTACAAACAAGTCTGTCTGCGTCTTCATCAGACAATCCCATAATTGGATCTAAAAAGATTTTATGAATTCTATCTGGTGTGCGAATAGCAGTTTCTTCGATGTTCATGCCGCCCTCTGAACTAACTATAAGACACACTTGTTGCTTTAGACGATCTATCGCCATACCAATATAGAACTCTTTTTCTATATTAATACTTTGCTCAACTAATAACCGCCGAACAATAGTACCCTGCGCGCCAGTTTGATGAGTAATAAGCGTCATACCTAAAATTGTTTTGGCAAAATACTCTACTTCGTCTAATGATTTCGCTATTTTTACTCCACCTCCTTTACCGCGTCCGCCAGCATGAATCTGTGCCTTTACTGCCCATGCATTTCCACCCAATTTCCGAGCTACCTCTACCGCTTCATCAACACTGAAACAGGGGGCCCCTGGCAAAGTAGCAATACCGAATTCACGTAAAATATCTTTAGCTTGATACTCGTGTATTTTCATATCTCTGCCCGTTATACTTTGATAAAAATATTTTGTGAATGAAGTATATCTTAATCGTATAGTTACTACTCAGCGTAGAAAATCGTTCAATCAAACAATCAGATTATATTGATTTCCTGCCACCCAAGCTTCAATATTACTGATTAATTGGGTAGCAAGAATTCTTAATGCTTCATCCGATGCCCAGGCAATATGTGGGGTAAGAATAAAATTAGAACGACTCACCCGAAGCAGCGGGTGATCATTCGTAGGTGGCTCATTAGTAATAACATCAAAACCAGCGCCAGCAATCAAACCTTCATCTAATGCATGAATTAAAGCTTCTTCATTAACCAATCCTCCACGCGCAGTATTAATTAATAATACGTTGCGCTTCATCTTACGCAATTCATTAATACCAATTAAATCACGTGTTGTTGTTGTCAGTGGGCAGTGTAATGAAATTACATCCGATTTAATTAATATTTGCTCAAATGATGTAAGTTTCACATTCTTTTTTTTCGGTGATGCGTGATCGGAGAAAAGTACATGCATACCGAAAGCGCGCGCAATCTTAGCAGTGCCCTTTCCCGTTTCACCTTCTCCAATAATACCAATGGTGGAGCCAAACAAATCATTAATACTATGTCCAAGGAAACAAAAATGCTCTGATTTCTGCCACATTCCATCTTCAACATCTTGCCGATACAGCAGCAAATTTCGACGTAGTGCCAACACCATCATAAATACGTGCTCCGGTACCGCATGTGTCGCATAATTTCGAATATTAATTACTGCAATACCGTACCTCTGGCAAGCTAAAATATCTATGCAATCATAGCCAGTGGCAGCAATTGCAATTAATTTCAACTTGGGTAGTTGCGCAAGCATTTTCTCATTTAGTGAGATCTTACAAATGATTACTATTGTTGCATGCTGCAAACGTGATACAACTTGATCAGACAGGGTGTTAGAATACTCCTTATACGTATGTTTAAAACTTGGTCGATGCACTTCAGTCCTAACTGAATCTCGATCAAGAAAAACTATATGTTGGCTCATATTTCGAATTCCTTTAATAAACACTCTGAGGTAGAATACATAAGAATTATGGGGGTTGCCCAAATTATCTGGTACGATTACGTATAAAAAATATATTAAAAATTGGAATTATTATTATTGGTGCGTGCCGGACACTCTCAAATAGAGAAAAAAATTTAAAAATCAGCTAATATGTCTGCATAGAGTCCGATGTTGCTATCTATTAACAGCGATGCATTGAAGAAATCATGACTTGTTTGCCGTTCTATATACCCGCAGAAAAAAAATTGAAAATTGTGATTGCAGGAGGTGGTTATGCTGGAATTACAGCACTAGTCATCTTCTTACGTCATATGCCAGATGCTAGTATTACCATTATCGATCCCAGATCTCAACATATTAAAATTACTCACTTGCATGAAACTTTTAGATATCCATTACAAGATATCTTGCTGCCATTCTCTACTCTAGAAAAACGTTTCCATTGTCGTCACATTTGTGCCGAGCTTGCACTTGAAGAATCGACTCTTTTACAATGGCAAAATGATAAATTTATGACTATTCAAGATGAGATAATAGAATTTGATTATCTTCTAGTTGCAACGGGAGTCAACTCAAATCAAGGAAATCAAACAAAAAAGACAAAAAATACTCTTAATTTAAATGATTTTCTGGATACTGCTGGATCAGATTTATTAAACAATTATTTAACAAAAAATAATAAAGATGAGCACTGTATTTCTGTCGTGGGCGGAGGCGCAACCAGCATTCAGTTTCTTTTTGAAATTTCTCATTTCCTCCGACGTCAGAAAATTAAAAGCAAATTACGTCTCATTAATGGCGAAGATAGGGTACTCAAACAATTTCCAGAGAGTTTGTCTCGCTATATTGAGACCCGTATGGACGAAATGGACATAGATTTCTATCCCAATACATATTACAAAGAACAGCGAGCTAATACAATCTTACTAGAAGAGAAGGGATTAAAGAAGGAATTCAGCCTTCCTTCTGCGTTATCACTTTTATTTCTTGGCAAGCAATCCAAAAATTTACTTTCTGCCAATACTTTTGGTCAAGTTATAGTTAATCAGCAAGCTTTGCAGAGTATCTTTACAGCAGGCGACTGTTCTGTTTATCATGCTTATGGCTCTAATACTATGACTGCTCAATCTGCCGTACGTAAGGGAAAACTAGCTGCGCATAATATCTTACGAAACTCTGGTATTCTAAAATTACTTGAACCCTATCTACATTGTGACCTAGGGTACGTTGTTAGTTTGGGTCCGACAGATGCAGTAGGCTGGCTGGGGTTAGAAGGGAACTCAATTGGAGGCACCGCAGCTCTTTTAATTAAAGAAATGGTAGAATCACAGTACGATCTATTATTGGCGGGAATAGATACCTACCGACTATGAGATATATCAACCACTATAAGGAATAAGGTATGTTTGGTTTACTTAAGAATACCCCGGTGATTGGAAAGGCCGTTACTTCAATTCAACATCCATGCGAGCATATTTTTGGTTTTGTTGGCACCAATTTTTTAATAAACTACCCTAAATGGTCATCTGAAGTTGTTGAATTAGAAGCACTAACAAAAGGTCCAGTGGGAATTGGGAGCATGGTTCGACAAGTCCGTATTGATCAGGGGAATCGCTCCGAATCGACTTTTAAGGTCACAGTCTTCCAGGCGGCAAAGCGCATCTGTTTTGAGGGTATCTCAAATCCCTACCGCTGTGATTACGTGCTTCAATCTAACGACTCCTTATCAACAGTTACCTTTACCTTTGAATTACTCAGTCTTGAACTTTATATGAGACCCTTTGAAAAACTTATCCGAATTGCTATTCAAGATGGCACAGAAAGAACGGTCAAAAATATTAAGCAATTACTTGAGGCTGACAAAATCAAATCATGAAATTAATGGCCGCCATTATTTTAATTTATACAGAAATTCTAAAAATTATATGAGGGGATAAAAAATGCATTTTGTAGATCAAAAAGATTCTGGATTAATTCCACAAATTCTAGCTACTATCCTAGATTCCTCTATTAATGGAATAACACTAGCTGATCCAGATCTAGAGGACGTCCCACTTGTTTATGCTAACAAAGCTTTTGAAGTTATGACTGGCTATACTCAGGAAGAGGTAATAGGAAAAAATTGTCGATTTTTGCAGGGTACGGATCGTGAACAAAAAGAACGATTTGAAATGAAAGAGGCAATTAAAAACTTAAAACCCATTCAGGTAGTATTAAAGAATTATCATAAAAATGGAAAATTGTTTCACAACCACCTAAACCTTACACCGTTATTTGATAGCAAAGGAAATATTCTATATTTTCTAGGGGTTCAATATGACATAACTGAGCAAGTTTATGGAGAGCAAGAGATCGATCGACTGAAAAAAATTATTAAATCTTTGGAGCAAAAATTATCTTAAATAAATCAACCACCAGAAGGCTGTGCGGAGGGAATTTTGTATACCCAATAACTTCCGTGTTGATAGATCAGTTGTAGCGCTTCTAAATCAACAGGTTTGGAGCTAATAAATGGTAACATCTGCGCT
>BJGV01000019.1 GCA_014190895.1 Nitrosomonadaceae bacterium
TAGGAATGAATGTGCATAAAATTCATGGTCGCGGTTACCGTTTACCTGAACCCATTCAGTGGTTAAAGAAAGATGTTATCTTAAAACACCTTGGCCAGATGGCGAATGAATTCCATCTTGAAATACTTGATACCGTCAATTCAACCAACAGTCAGTTGCTAAAAGAAGCCTCAGCAGAAAAGAAATTGGATATTACCGCCACACGCGTGATTGCAACTGAATTACAAACACATGGACGGGGACGACAAGGACGTCCATGGCATTCAGGTTTGGGTAACAATCTCACATTCTCTCTGCTATGGCGATTTCAACAAGGTGCGAGCTTCTTATCTGGCCTAAGTTTGGCAGTTGGTTTGGCTATTATACGGACTCTGAAATTAGCAGGCATCAAAGATGTGATGCTGAAATGGCCAAATGACGTAATGTCTCGTGATCGAAAACTAGCAGGTGTCCTCATTGAATTACAAGGGGACATGCTGGGTCCCACTGCTGTAGTGATTGGCATAGGTTTGAATCTGAAATTATCAGATTATGTGGAATCACAGATAGATCAAGCATTCACAGATTTACATGCCATCACAGGTTCAATACCGGAGCGTAATCAGTTACTTGCTAGCCTACTGACTGAACTGGTATCGGTACTCAAAGAATTTTCACACCAAGGTTTTTTACCCTTTAAAAAGGAATGGGTGCATCACCATAACTTGGACAATAAACCAATCATTCTTCATCTACCTGATGGCTCAAGACAAGAAGGTGTGGTGCATGGAATTGCAGATAATGGTTCATTACAACTCCAAACCTCATTAGGCAGACGTTGCTTTAGTAACGGGGAAATCATGCTACGTCAGACACTCTAATATGACCTACTTAATGGCAATAGATTCTGGTAATACCCGTATTAAATGGGGGTTGCATGATGGTCTCGCTTGGTTCAAGCAAGGAGTAGTATTGCACGATAACAGGGCATCGCTACACCAAGCATGGCAAGATCTGCCAAAACCGATGCACATCATCATTGCCAACGTTGCAGGCGCTGAAGCTCAAGTAATGCTGTCTGAGTTGATATCCTGTTGGAAATTACAACCAGAGTGGATGACTGCCACCGCCTACCAGTGCGGAGTACGCAATTATTATGCGAACCCAACCCTACTAGGTTGCGACCGTTGGGCGGGGATGATCGCAGCGTGGAAGATTCAACAACAAGGTTGTTTGGTGGTGAATACAGGAACAGCAATGACTGTGGATGCCCTTTCGGACACAGGAGAATTTCTAGGCGGAATTATTATGCCCGGCTTAAATCTCATGCAACAAACATTAACAACACATACCGCTCTATTAAAACAGGAGAAAGGAAATTTCTCTGATTATCCGGATAATACTGCTGATGCCATTCATAGTGGGGCAATGCAGGCCTTGGTGGGCGCAGTAGAGCGCATGGCTACGCTCCTTTCGGCTACCTTGGGTCACGTACCTAGCTGTATTATTAGCGGTGGCGCATCATACTCATTACACTCTCAATTAAATATATCCGCAGAGATAGTAGATGATCTAGTATTACAAGGTTTAGTATTAATCGCGATGGATAATCAAAAAATATCAACACCCACGTCAATTAACTCGTGACTGATATTCATTTCTAACCCAACCCTTCATTCTAAATTCAGTGCATTCAAATCAAAAGTTTATGTCCATTTTTCAACATACCGCTTTCTACACTACAGTGAATCATCTGCGTGATTTACCCTCATTTGATGGGATAGAGATTGCCTTTGCTGGCCGATCCAACGCTGGCAAATCCAGCGCAATTAACACGCTTACTAACCGTGGTCGTCTCGCCTTTACCAGCAAAACACCGGGACGTACTCAACATATTAACTACTTCAAATTGGGTATCGGTTACTTTTTAGTGGACTTGCCTGGTTACGGTTACGCTAAGGTGCCACCTGAAATACGTCAACACTGGGAACATCTTCTAAGCACCTATTTGCAAACTCGAGAATCACTGCATGGCATGGTACTTATCATGGATGTACGTCACCCCTTAACTCCCCTTGATAAACGGATGCTAGAATGGTTTGCATTCACAGAAAAGCCTGTGCATATATTGCTTACTAAAGCAGATAAACTCTCTCGACAACAGGCTATGGTGACACTCCAAAGCGTACTGACATTATTGCGGGAGACTTATCCACAGTGTAGCGCGCAACTTTTTTCAAGTAAGGAGAAACAAGGGGTGGAGGAAGCTACTGCGGTCATTAGCCACTGGTTTGGACTCAATACAATCCCAGCTCAAGAACCAAATCCAGTATCTGAATCAAAATTAAAAAAATCCCCCAGGATCAGAAAGAAACTGGGGGATAAAACACTCTAACAAGTCTAAAACTCGTTTCAGGGAGGAAACGACGACAATTTAACATTATCTGTGTGTAAGATGCTATTAAAGAGAATAAGTTCCATTCTAATAAAAATATAAAATAAAAAAATTATAGATTGCTGTTTCATAAGAATAATACTATGGATTGATATACGTAAAATCCGGCTCTTTAAAACATTTTCAACCATAATTAGTATGACCCTCATACCCGCTCAATCATTGCATCTAATTTTAATGCTAGTGATAATCTTTATTTTTTGTTAAATTTACTTTCTTTATTGTAGGAATGTAGAAAAATTATGCCAAATTCTCACCAGTTTCCCCAAAAAAGAATGCGGCGCATGCGGCGCGACGAATTCTCTAGGCGCCTCATCAGAGAAACCCATCTCAGTGCCAATGATTTAATTTATCCAGTATTTGTACTTGAGGGGAAAAAACGCGAAGAAAAGGTGGCCTCAATGCCTGGAATCACTCGGCAGAGCCTGGATATTCTCATGCATCAAGCTGAGAAATGTCTGCAACTTGGTATTCCTGCATTAGCTATCTTTCCAGTCATTGAACCTAACTTAAAGAATCTTACGGCCACTGAGGCCATCAATCCGAAAGGATTAGTGCCACGGGTGGTGAGCACACTAAAGAAAAATTTTCCTGAGCTGGGCATCATCACCGATATTGCTCTAGATCCTTATACGAGTCATGGTCAGGATGGTTTAATCGATGCGAATGGCTATGTAATGAACGATGAAACAGTCGCGGTACTTGCACAGCAAGCACTAGTGCATGCACAAGCCGGGGCTGATGTAGTAGCACCCTCTGACATGATGGATGGAAGAATCGCTGCAATACGTAGCGCTCTAGACAATAAGAAATATATTCACACCCGTATTTTGGCGTATTCAGCAAAATATGCTTCTGGTTTTTATGGGCCCTTCCGTGATGCGGTAGGCTCTGCTGGAAACCTAGGTTCTGGAAATAAATATACCTATCAGATGGACCCAGCTAATTCCGACGAAGCTATACGGGAGGTGCAATTAGATTTAGAAGAAGGTGC
Source organism: Nitrosomonadaceae bacterium (assembly GCA_014190895.1). Lineage (GTDB taxonomy): Bacteria > Pseudomonadota > Gammaproteobacteria > Burkholderiales > Nitrosomonadaceae > BJGV01. The sequence continues at coordinate 3,429 of BJGV01000019.1, forward strand.
TGACATGATCATGATTAAGCCCGGCATGCCTTACCTTGACATTGTGCAACGAGTAAAAGATCAATTTGGTGCCCCCACTTTTGTTTATCAGGTCAGCGGGGAGTACGCCATGTTGAAAGCAGCTTCACAGAACGGTTGGTTGGATGAAAAAACTTGCGTACTTGAATCATTGTTAGCTATGAAACGTGCGGGGGCAGATGGCATCCTAACATACTACGCAATGGAGGTTGCTGCTTGGTTAAAACAAAAAAAATAATACCGTACCACACATTTTTTATAATTAACTTCATCAACATTAAACAAATAACCTGCCTTCGAAATAAACTTAAAAACATAACCATAACGATCTTAATGCGACAGGTTTTCTTATAGAAATTAATGACAGTCTATCTTTGACACTATTAACAGATGGCAGAATATCGTAGGTCTATTCCACAGACTCTGCTGACGATTGCTCCTGAAGAAAGTATTCAATCATTGCGCCATCTGTTTCTTTAGCGCCTGTCTTTGGATTAATTCTTTCGATCATCACGCCTTCCGGAACAATCTCAATGGCCCTGGGAACGTTCTTCAATGCTTTCTCCATGTAACTGATCCACATTGGCAAGGCAGCCTGCCCCCCCGTTTCCTTATCACCCAAAGATTTTGGATTATCAAAACCAAGCCAGGCTACTGCAACTAAATCAGCCTGAAAACCGCAAAACCATGCATCAACGAAATTACTGGTAGTCCCTGTTTTTCCAGCCAGATCACTGCGACCAAGCTGCCTAGCTTTCATTGCGGTGCCCCGTTGCACTACATCTTGCATCATGCTGGTCATTAGATAGGCATTGCGTGGATCTATGACCTGTTGAGCGCCCTCCCCTGCCAATAATGGCTGGGCTCGTTCCAATACATGACCATCTCCATCTTCTATTCGCTCAATCAAATAAGGTGATACATGGAAACCTTTATTCGCAAATGTCGCATAGCCTGTTGCCATCTGTATTGGTGTGACGGAACCAGCACCTAGCGCCATCGTCAGATAAGGTGGATGAAGTTTTGGATCAAAACTAAAACGACTGATGTAATCTTGAGCATATTGAACTCCAATAGCCTGAAGAATGCGAATGGATACTAAATTCTTAGATTTAGTCAGGGCTTCACGCATACGTAAAGGACCTTCGTACTTACCATCATAATTTCTAGGTTCCCATGGCTCGCTCCCTGTCTCTTTAGCACTAAAGAAAAGTGGCGCATCATCAATGATGGTCGCAGGTGTGAAACCTTTTTCTAAAGAAGCTGAATAAATAAAAGGTTTTAAGCTGGAGCCTGGTTGACGCCAGGCCTGCATAACGTGATTAAATTGGTTGCGTTTAAAATCAAAACCACCCACCAATGCACGAATTGCCCCATCTTTTGGATTCACTGAAACCAGAGAGGCTTCAACCTGTGGAAGCTGCACAATATGCCATATCCCTTTGTCATTCTTCATAATTCGAATCAATGAACCAGAACGAATACTCTTCTGACCCTTACCCACTTTATTGACTAGAAATTTTTGTGCAAATTTGAGACCCTCCCCACTAATTTCTACTCTCTCTCCACCTTTACGGTATACCTTTACAGACTGAGCATTAACAGTTAGTACGACGGCGGCATAGATATCATCACTATCGATCATATCTTGTACTGCATCTTCTAAACTCTCTTCGCTATTGAGATCCTTATCGGGTAAATTAATCCACGCTTCAGGTCCCCGATAACCATGACGTTCATCATAATCCATCACGCTCCGACGCAAAGCCTTATAAGCAGCTTCTTGATCTAATTGTTTGACTGTTGTGTAGACTTTAAAACCTTTGGTATAGACCTCCTCTTGATAACGTTCATATGCCTCTTGACGAGCCATTTCTGCGACATAATCAGCATGCACTGAAAATTCCTGTGAACGGTGCTTGATATGTAGGGGTTGTTTTTCTATTTCTTTATATTCTTGATTGGAAATATAGCCCAATGCTTGCATTCTTCGAAGCACATAACGTTGCCTGACTTTTGCACGCTTCGGATTCACTACAGGATTAAAACGTGAAGGAGCTTTGGGTAAACCTGCCAACATGGCGGCTTCAGATAAATTTATTTTACCTAAACTTTTTCCAAAATAAACCTGAGCTGCAGAAGAAAATCCATAAGCACGCTGCCCAAGATAAATCTGATTCATATAGAGCTCTAGAATTTCATCTTTACTTAAACTATGCTCAATCTTAAACGCAAGCAAAGCTTCGCTAAATTTCCGCATGAGCGTTTTTTCTTTGGTCAAGAAAAAATCTCTCGCTACTTGCATCGTGATGGTACTAGCGCCCTGACTCACCTCACCGGCGGTAAAATTCGAATAAGCAGCGCGCATGACCCCAACATAATCTACGCCACCATGCTGATAGAAGCGATCATCTTCTGCGGCGATAATGGCTCGTTTAAGGTGCTCTGGTACTGCACTCATTTTAACTACATCACGACGCTCCTCGCCAAATTCTCCTATTAATATACCCTCTACACTATAGATTCGTAATGGAATTTTTGGGCGATAATCGATCAAGGTCTCTAGCGAGGGCAACGTGGGTATAGTCACCAGTGCCGCAAAACTAAACAGCAAAACACCTAGCACACTCAGGGCAGCTAATAAGAAAAACGGGTACAACCACCAACGTGTCAACATAGGAAACTAACATCAAGATAAGAGATTAAAATTAATATCTGGGTTTTAATGGAAACATACCCCATCTGGGATCGGTAGTCACATCTCAATACTGTCATGATGAGTCTGTTTAGGCATACAATCATTATAGAGAGATATTGGAAGAATAAAGTTACATCTATGTAATTTTATTTGGAGCGATGACTCCGCACTTACGTGGCTTGTCACATTTCCGTTACAATTACTCAGATGAAATCTACCGAGTTGATCGAAATGGCACTAAAGAAAAATCTTACCCAGGAGAGGGTGGTAGGTAATATTTACCTAGTAGGCATGATGGGTGCTGGCAAAACTACTATTGGAAAACTGTTAGCTGAATGCTTAGATAAAAAATTCATTGACTCCGACCGTGAAATCCAAAAATCCACCGGTGTTACAATACCAGTTATTTTTGAAATTGAAGGTGAGGCTGGATTTCGTAAACGCGAAACCGAAATCCTACGAGAATTAGTGAAAATTAAAAAAATTGTACTGGCGACAGGTGGTGGTGTAGTACTCAACCCAGAAAACTGCGAACTCTTAAGACACTCCGGTACTGTTATCTATCTAAAAACAAGCGTCCACGACTTATGGCAACGCACCCGATACGACAAGAACAGGCCTCTACTTCAAACTGAAGATCCTAAAGAACAGTTAGAAAAATTATATGCCCAACGTGATTCACTCTACTCTAATATAGCCCATATTATTGTTGCAAGTGGCAACCATAGTGCCAGTCAATGCACTCAACTACTTATACAGAAACTGACTGAATTTACTTGTGGCACTGACTACGAATCGTAGCGATAACTTCATGAACTCAGCCAGTCGATGAATACTATGCGAATCAATTAAATACCATGCAAACCATTACTGTTAATCTCACTCCCGAGCGTAGCTACCCAATACATATTGGCGATGACTTATTAAGTCAATTAAATCTCATTCTATCTCACCTTCCACAGAAAAAAGTGGCCATTGTTACTAACACTACAGTGGCGGCCTTGTATATGGAAAAACTACGTATATCACTAGAGAATCATGGCGTAACCTCTGTCCCTATCATTCTTTTAGATGGTGAAAAATATAAAAACTGGCAGACACTTAACTTAATTTTTGATGCTCTCCTGACAAATCGCTGTGAACGTAATACCACGGTTATTGCATTGGGCGGGGGGGTCATTGGAGATTTGGCTGGATTTGCTGCGGCCACCTATTTACGTGGAGTGCCGTTTATCCAAATTCCTACTACGCTGTTAGCGCAAGTAGATTCTTCAGTGGGTGGGAAAACGGGTATTAATCACCCCCTTGGTAAAAACATGATAGGTGCGTTCTACCAACCATGCATGGTACTGATAGACACAGGAACACTTAATAGTCTGCCAGAAAGAGAATTTCAGAGTGGCATTGCTGAAATCATTAAATATGGCCTTATTCGAGATCTAGTTTTCTTTGAATGGTTGGAAAATAACATGGGGAAGCTTTTAGCAAGAGATTCAAACATACTGAATGAGGCTATACAAAAAAGTTGTCAAAACAAGACTGAGATTGTCGCTGCCGATGAGCGCGAAAAAAATGTCAGGGCATTATTAAACCTTGGCCATACCTTCGGCCACGCTATTGAAAATGGGATGGGTTACGGCGTATGGCTGCACGGCGAAGCTGTAGCCGCAGGTACCCTTCTGGCTGCAGAATTATCGCAACGTATGGGTATGATCAATAAAACCGGGGTGGATCGCATTCGTGAGCTTTACTTGCAAACCTCGCTTCCTGTGATTGCCCCCAATCTTGGACCAGAAAAATACTTACGTCTCATGGAGTTAGATAAAAAAGTGGAGAGCGGAAAAATACGTTTTATTCTACTTAAAGAAATTGGTGAAGCGACAATATGTTCCGATGTACCCATGACAATGCTGACAGAAACCCTTATGGAATGTACCGACAGTGCATAACTTAACCTCTTATGCGGTATCATCAACAAACTCACGTGGACGAAGAATTCAAGAAGAGTCGCCACTGGGTCGTACTGAATTTCAGCGTGACCGAGACCGCATCATTCACTCCACTGCGTTCCGTAGGCTAGAATATAAAACTCAAGTCTTCGTCAATCACGAAGGGGATTTATTTCGTACGCGTCTGACCCATAGCTTAGAGGTTGCTCAAATTGGTCGCTCGGTTGCTAGAAACCTATGCCTCAATGAGGATTTAGTTGAAGCAATCGCCTTAGCTCATGACCTAGGTCACACCCCATTTGGACACGCGGGTCAAGATGCCCTCAATCAATGTATGAAAGATTACGGTGGGTTTGAGCACAATCTACAGTCTCTTCGTGTGGTCGATACTTTAGAGGAGCGTTATGGTAATTTTCATGGCCTGAATCTATGCTTTGAAACCCGTGCAGGCATACTCAAGCATTGTTCAAAGAAAAATGCCGAGAAATTAGGGGATGTGGGCGAACGCTTTCTTATGAATCAAAGACCATCGTTAGAAGCTCAACTTGTTAATCTCGCCGATGAGATTGCTTACAACAATCACGATGTAGATGACGGACTCCGTTCCGGTCTTATTACACAAGAGCAGCTCGAGAATATAGATCTATTTTCTAGACATTTAGCAATCGCCAAGAAGAACTATCCAGAAATCTCTGGAAGACGTTTAATTCATGAAACTGTAAGACGCATGATTAACACTTTAGTAGCAGACCTCATCCAACAAAGTACACTCAATATCGCTCATGCCAAGTTATCTGACTTAACTTCAGTGATGATAGCACCATCCCTTATTAATTTTAGTGAGAAAATAAAACAAGAACAGCAAGAATTAAAAAAATTTCTCAATGACTATCTTTACCGACATCATCAAGTAATGCGCATGAGTCACAAAGCGCGTCATACCGTGGAGAAATTATTTCATGCATTCAGCTCAAATGTGCAATTACTTCCCCCAAAATACCAAATTAGATCTCATCAGGACAAGAATCAAGCCATAGCGGATTATATCGCTGGCATGACTGACCGCTATGCAATTAGGGAGTACCAGCGACTTTTCGTCATTGAAGAAAATTAGATGAGTGACGTGCAGAATCACTGATTATTGTTTTATTTAGAAGAGTTATATGTGGTAAGAATGATTCAATAACTTAGGCATGGCAACACTGACTACAATACCTCTCAACACGCGGTATACGGGAAAGTGAATCACTGTTAAACTTCATAAATTACAGACAATTTAGTCTATCTAAATTCTGACTTATTTAACCCGAATAGTTCTACATGGCTTTTTTGCACATTCATTATATTGTGGGCCATGCAGAGGATAATTTGCTCTAGATCACTCTAATTTTGTGGCCTTAAAATGAAGAAATTAAAAAACGATACTTTGCTGCGGGCATTATTACGACAACCTACCGAATACACGCCTGTGTGGCTGATGCGTCAAGCTGGACGATACCTTTCCGAATATAACCAAACACGTGCACGTGCTGGTAATTTTCTTGCGCTGTGTAAGAATCCGAATTTTGCGACTGAAGTAACTATGCAGCCCCTGGCACGATTCCCACTAGATGCCGCAATACTGTTCTCTGATATTTTGACTATTCCAGATGCAATGGGACTCGGACTTTATTTTGCTGAGGGTGAGGGGCCTAAATTTGAGCGGCCTTTGCGAGAAGAACGAGAAATTTATGCACTTTCTGTACCAGATCCTGCGGTACATTTACGTTATGTGATAGACGCAGTCTCACAGATTCGCGGAGCGCTCAATAATCAAATTCCGTTGATTGGTTTTTCAGGCAGTCCATTCACGCTCGCTTGTTACATGGTTGAAGGTTGTGGTGGTACCGACTTTCGTCAAATAAAAACCATGCTTTATCAAAGACCAGAACTGTTACATCACATTCTGAATATTAACGCCCAAGCGGTTATTGCCTATCTCAATGCACAAATCGAATCTGGTGCGCAGGCGGTCATGATTTTTGACACATGGGGAGGGGCATTATCACACGCTGCCTACCGTGAATTTTCTTTACACTATATCAATCAAATAGTAGCAGGATTAAAACGTGAACATAATGGTCAGCGTATCCCCAGTATTATTTTTACTAAAGGGGGTGGATTATGGTTAGAGGCAATTGCAGAAAGTGGCTGTGATGCGGTGGGACTCGACTGGACCACAGATATTGCTGAGGCTCGTCGGCGCATTGGTCACAAAGTTTCACTACAAGGCAATCTTGATCCCGCAGTATTATTTGCAGCGCCAGAAATCATTACTACTGAAGTGGAAAAGATTCTTACAGGGTATGGTCATGGTCATGGTCATGTATTTAATTTAGGTCATGGTATTTCTCAATTTACTCCACCAGAGAGTGCTTTGGTACTCGTAGAGGCCGTCCACACCCTTAGTCGGAAATATCACCAGTAATGGATCTGTATTTTAGAAATTAAACCCATACACCAGTATACGCTAAACCAGTATTTGATTAATCTAACTCGAGGACAATAAGCATGTTTAAAGAAATCGGTAATATTAATGGAGAAATTCAGCCTGTTAAATCAGCTCGACGGAAATTTTTAAAGCTAGCGGCTCTGGGAGGCGGCGCCAGTCTCTTCAATTTAGCGCTACCAACTTCTACGGTAATGGCATCAGGTCATAGTGATTTGCTTTTATTATCTTGTATGGATTTCCGTTTAATGCACAAGATCGAAGATTATATGCAAAACCGTGGTTACAGTAATAATTATGACCACATTATTCTAGCTGGGGCTTCTCTCGGCGCACTAACTACAAAGTTTCCAGCTTGGAATAAGACTTTTTGGCAACACCTTGAAATAGCGATTCAGCTGCATAGTATTAATAAAGTAATGGTGATGGATCATCGAGACTGTGGTGCCTATAAAACTATTCTCAATAAAGATTTTTTTAAGAACCCAGCAGATGAAATGTCTATCCATACACACTACCTTAAAAATCTTCGCGCCATGATTAATAAACGATATCCCTCGCTTGGTGTTGAGTCGTTACTTATGGCGCTTGATGGAACGGTGGAAACTGTCACTTAGTTCTTCTTACTTAATTAGACATTGAACTAATTCAACGAAGTCTATTTTTTAAAGTGAAGAGTAAGCACTCTATCTGTGTTTTGTCATTTCTTGGTAAAATTAGAAAATATACCGCATCACTGTACCAGTAAGTAAATATTTGACGCTGAAAATACTATCGTGCCTCCAAATACATACTTAAAACTTCTGAAACTTTACCATTGATCATTTAAGTTGCTCTTAAAGTTGTCCCCAGTAAACGTTGGTTGATCTCAAAAATAAAGCCTCTGAGTGAAATTATCTTTAATATTAATGAGATTAAATTGCTGCATTGAATATCTTACTTGGAAATATTAGGGCTTCTATTTGAAAACTTATCACTCATCCCAGAAATCCCGATCATCTTTCGCAAACTCAGATAGATTATCGGTGCCAAAAGATGGCATGGCCGGATTAAAGGAAAATTTTAAGTCTGACCTTCTTGCCGGATTCTTGGTTTTTCTATTAGCACTTCCTCTTAGTCTAGGTATTGCTCAGGCAGGTGAATTTCCCCCTGCAATGGGTGTACTCACTGCCATGATTGGAGGTATGTTTGTAAGTTTCTTGGCGGGCTCAAAAATTACCGTTAAGGGACCCGCAGCTGGTTTAACAACTATTTATGCAGGGTGCGTGACCGCACTAGGTGCTGGCTTGGAAGGATGGCATCTAACACTTGGAGTATGTGTGGTTGCTTCAATTCTTCAAATCATTCTTGGTCTGTTGAAAGCCGGCTCACTCAGTAACTTCTTTCCTCATGCTGTAGTACATGGAATGCTGGCAGCAATTGGCTTAATTATTATTTCTAAACAAGTTCATATTTTATTAGGTATTGATCCGGTTACATTGGTCGGAATGAAACCTTTGGCGCTCTATGCACAGATACCAAATTCTATATTACATGCCAGCAATCCTATTGCACTAATTGGCATCATCAGTTTAATCATTCTATTTGGCATGCCTAGATTAAATATCGATCTTATTAGGAAAATTCCGGCTCCGATGATCGTGTTATTAATCGCTATTCCCACGGCTATTATTCTAGATTTTCAAGCAACGCAACCAGAATACATTCTGATAAGAATTGGTAATTTCTGGGAATCTATCGGCTATAACCCTGACTTTTCTGCAATAGGAACCATAACATTCTGGAAATTTGTAGCAATGTTTCTAATCATTGGTAGCTTAGAATCTAGTATCACAGTAAAAGCCTCCGATAAAATGGATCCCTGGAAACGTCATTCTGATTTTAATAAAGATTTGGTAGCTATTGGAGTGGGTAACACGCTTACAGGAATACTGGGTGGGCCGCCTATGATATCTGAGGTGGTCCGTAGCTCAGCCAATATAAGTTTTGGTGCCCGTACACGCTGGGCCAATTTTTTCCATGGTTTTTTCCTATTTATTGCCATGCTGCTGCTAATTCCTATAATTGAGCTTATCCCCAATACTGCGTTAGCAGCTGTATTAATTTTTGTTGGCTACCGTCTTGCTTCACCACAAGAATTTGTGAATGCCTACAAAACTGGCAAGGAACAATTCCTAATCTTCTGTACCACCATTACCTTTATTCTCGCTACTGATTTACTAGTGGGAATGCTTGCAGGAATTATAATGAAATTAGTAATCCACCTGATCAATGGTGCTAGATTTAGTAGTCTCTTTAGAGCATGTTACCAATTAAAAGAAGGGGAGAATGAATACCATCTTACTGTGCTGGATCAAGCTATATTTTCCAACCTAATGAGCTTTAAAAAATTATTCAAAAAATTTAAATCTGGCAAAAAAATAATCATTGATTTTAGCCAGGCCAGATTAATTGACCACACTTTTATGGAATTCCTTGAGCACTTTCAAGCGGAGTCCCATGAAAATAATAATATCGTCACTGTGAATGGTTTGGAGCGATTCCAAAATTTCTCTGATCACCCATTATCCGGAAGAAAAATAAAAAAGTAGTTTTCATAGTTCTCTATTTTTCAGAGTCTCGAGTACCCATTAATTTACGATAAAAACTTAAGCGCCTGTCTTCAATTCTATTCTCCTGTGCGGCTCTTGTAAGCGCACAATCAGGCTCATTCATATGCAAACAATTATTAAATTTACAATGCCCAATATAAGGATGAAATTCGATAAATCCCCAGGCTAAGTCGGCGTCATTAATGTAATGCAAACCAAATTCTTGCATACCAGGTGAGTCAATAATGTGACTGTTCTTATCGAAATGATAGAGTCTGGTATGGGTGGTGGTGTGACGCCCGGTATCAAGTGCGCTAGAGATCTCAGCTGTGGCGCGCTCAGCGGCAGGGATAAGAGCATTGATGAGTGTGGATTTTCCCATGCCAGATTGCCCTACCAAAACACTCAAGTGATGCTGCAAATAAGGTAACAATGAACTGATGTCTTTTTTAGCGCTGAGTTGCAACAAAGTGTAGCCTAACTTTTGATAAAGAAGAAGAGTTGCAAGAGCGACGCGAGTGGGCTCTACAAGATCAATTTTGTTGAGTACGATGATTGCTTGAGCATGCTGACTTTCAACAGCAACGAGGTAACGATTTATCAGTTCTTCGCTGAAACTAGGAACAGCCGCTACCACAATAATGATCTGGGTAACATTAGCAGCAATGAGTTTCTCTCGAAATGCGTCACTGCGATATAGCAATGTATTACGTGGAAGAATCGTTTCAATTACACCCTGTTCTGAAGCAATGGAGCGAAATGTGACTTGATCTCCACAAGCCGCCCCACCTTTCTTACCACGCATCACACAAGAGAGGATTTCACCGTCTGTCGGCTCCACGAGATAATGTCTGCCAAATGCAGCAACAATTTGTCCAGTACTGAGTAATGATGATTTAGACAAATGACTGTGAGTGAAACTCAACCCTTAAACAGAACATCAATTTTTGCTGCACAAATAAAATCGTTCTCCGTTAACCCATTAACAGCATGAGTGCTGTACTCCACCCGACATTTTTTATAGCCGAATGTTATATCAGGATGATGATCCTCCTGATGTGCAATCCATGCTAACGAATTAATGAAAGCCATCACTTGATAGTAATTCTTGAAATTATAGGTTCTAACTATCGATTGATTGAAAAGCTCCCACCCTTCAAGTTGTTGCAACAACGTCACGATCTCTGTATTAGAGAGCGCTGGTATGCCACCCTCGCAAGATTTACATTTTTTAGTTATCAGATTACCCGTTAAAATCTCCATCATCTTTCCTTGTAAATTTTAAGTGTGATTGACACAGTTAATAGTTTGCTAAATTTTCCCAACATGCGCCAAACTCTGTAGTCGCCCTATTCTGATCATGGCAGACGGGTGTGAGTCATAGAACGCCGAATACAATGGGTCAGGTGTAAGTGTAGCGGCATTGTCCTGATAAAGCTTAACCAATGCACGAGTGAGATCGTTAACAGATGCGTTATCTGCTGCATATTTGTCTGCTTCAAATTCATGTTGGCGTGAGTACAAGCTTGATAAAGGCTGAAAGAAGAAAGTAAAAGTAGGCATCACTAACAGAAAAAGCAATAGAGCCACCGCAGTTGAAGATGAAGATCCAATGGCCTCGCTCGATAAAGAGACGCCTAGTCCTTGATAAAACCAATTTTGCTGAATCAGATAGCCCAATATCCACAAGAGTACCAAACTCATCGTGAAAGTCCAGACAATACGCTTGATAACATGGTGACACTTGAAATGTCCTAATTCATGCGCCAGTACCGCTTCAATCTCTGGGGGGTCTAAGCGGGCTAAGAGAGTGTCAAAAAAAACGATGCGTTTAGTCTTGCCAAAACCAGTAAAGTAGGCGTTACCGTGACCGCTGCGACGAGATCCATCCATCACGAATAATCCATTGGACTCAAAGCCACACTTCTTCATCAATTGCTCGATACGTGTCTTAAGTGAAATATCTTCTAGGGGGGTAAATTTATTAAACAGTGGTGCAATCCATGTAGGGTAAATAGCCAGAACTAACAAATTAAAAGCTATCCATACAAGCCAAAAATAAAACCACCAGTACATACCCATTTCTTCCGTCAACCACAACATACCAAATAACAACGGCATGCCCAAAAGGGCGGCTAACAAAGTTTGTTTAGCTAGATCCGTAAAAAACATGGCTGGGGTCATCTTATTAAAACCAAATTTTTGCTCAACCACAAAGGTACGATAAAAATCAATAGGTATCTCTGTTAGACTCATCAATAACATTGTAATAACAATAAGAGCCATGCCACGAGCCAATGAGTTATTTAACCAGTCTGCGCAAAAATCAACTATTACATTTATTCCGCCCCCCAGAGTCAATGCAAGCAAAAGTAATACTCCTAGTAGAATATTGATATAACTTAGACGGACTTTGGCGCAAGTATAATCTGCTGCTTTATGATGCTCATTTAAATTAATTTGAGTGGAAAAATTTTCAGGCACGCTGTCACGATATTCACAAACGTGACGAATTTGTCGTGTGGCTAACCATATCTTTGTAAAAATAGTCAGTGACAAAATAATAAGATAAATAACTGTAAATGTTTGCATATTTTAGGAAATCATCCAAGGTAAAGAAAGTAACAAAAAGTGACGGGTCGCTACTATATGTGACACAATCACATCTTAGAAATTTATACATTTCTCCCTAATTATGACACATGATACCCACAATCTCATCTGGATAGATATGGAGATGAGCGGCTTAAGCTCAGATAATGATCGCATTATTGAAGTTGCTTTAGTCGTAACTGATGCACAGTTAAATGTAATAGCAGAAGCGCCCGTACTAGTGGTATCGCAATCGGATACAGTACTGGATAATATGGATAACTGGAATAAATCTACTCATACAAAATCTGGTCTTATTCATAAAGTAAAAACATCTAAACTGACGGAAATAGTAGTGGAGGCGATGATGCTTGAATTTCTACAAGAACACACTTTACCGAACACCTCTCCCATGTGCGGTAATTCTATCTGTCAGGATCGACGTTTCTTAGCGCGTTCAATGCCTAGGCTAGAGGCCTATTTTCACTATCGAAACTTAGATGTGAGCACCCTAAAAGAACTGGCTAAACGCTGGAAACCGGAAATCATAGCGGGCTTAACTAAACAAGGTAAGCATGAGGCTCTAGCGGATATTTATGACTCCATTGCAGAATTAAAATATTACCGTGAACATTTTATTCAAACATAAATCTTTGATTAAGAAAGACTTATTCTCGTTATTTCCTCCCCATATCTAACTAAAAACAGATTATTAACTCTAAGGGCATTGGAAAACTTCTAATACTGCAATCCTGATCACTAAAAATATGTCCATCCTCACCTTATCTCCTGCTTGGCGTGCCTTAGAGGCTCACCATGAAATTATGAGACAACAAAGCCTGTGCAACCTATTTGCACAAGATACTCAACGTTTTAATAAATTTTCGTTGCAATTTAACAACATCTTGTTGGACTACTCAAAACATCCTATTAATACTCAAACAGTTGACCTTCTTTTATCACTTGCTCGTCAACAAGATCTGAGTAATGCAATTACTCGTATGTTCCAAGGTGACAAAGTAAATGATACCGAGGACCGGGCAGCTCTTCATAGTGCTCTGCGACAAGAGAATTCAGTGACGGTAGACGGATTTAATGTAATGCCGAATATAAAAAAAGTATTAGCAAAGATGGATCAATTTGTAACTGCCGTACAGCAAGGTAAATTAAGAGGTTATTCTGGTCAACCTTTCACTGACGTGGTCAATATTGGTATTGGCGGATCTAACTTAGGGCCTGCAATGGTAACTGAAGCGCTCAAATCTTATCGCTCTCATCATTCTCTTGCCACACATTTTATTTCAGATATTGATAGCACACATCTTTCTGAAATATTACAAAAATTAAATCCAGAAACTACACTTTTCATCATTGCCTCCAAAACCTTTACCACTCAAGAAACTATGATTAATGCACGTGCTGTACAAGACTGGTTTTTAACGCATGGTGGCACGACGAAGGATACTAAAAATCACTTCATCGCGGTCTCTTCCAACCCTGTAGAGGCCGAGAAATTTGGTATTCATTCGGACAATTTATTTGAATTTTGGGACTGGGTAGGTGGACGATACTCCTTATGGTCTGCTATTGGCCTACCAATTGCACTCGCCATTGGTATGAGTAATTTTTACCTATTGCTTGCTGGAGCAAGAGCAATGGATCAACATTTTACGACCACTCCGTTAGCAGAGAATCTGCCAGTGATGTTAGGTCTCATCGGTATCTGGCAAATCAATTTTTTCGGTGCTCAGTCTCACGCTATCCTGCCTTATGATCCGGCCTTGCGAAATCTTCCAGCCTACCTTCAGCAACTAGAGATGGAAAGTAATGGCAAACGAACAGATCGGAATGGAAACGAAGTGGATTACATGACCGGTGCAGTGATCTGGGGAGGTCAAGGGATCAGTTCTCAACATTCTTTTTATCAACTTCTCCATCAAGGAACGCAAACTATCTCAGCAGATTTCTTAATGTCTTGCAAGAGTCATCATCCTGCTAACAAAAATCATAAGCTATTATCGCTTGCTCACTATTTTGCTCAAACAGAAGCAATGATGCGGGGAGACAACGGAGATCAAAAAAATACTCAATTAACAACAAAATCATCCATTAAACAGGTTACAGAAAGTTCATTGAAGGCCACATCACCTCACAAAATTATTCCTGGGAACCGCCCAACTACCTCAATTCTATTTAAACAACTAGATCCCAAGACCTTGGGTGCGTTAATTGCACTGTATGAACACAAAGTATTTGTACAAAGTGTCATCTGGAATATCAATCCATTTGATCAGTGGGGAGTGGAATTAGGTAAAAAACTGGCCGGAATTATTCTGACTGAATTAGAGGAAAGTGCCCCAGTCACATCCCATGATGCATCCACTAACGGACTCATGAATTATTTCAAATTAAACCAATAATGAGCCGTCACATTTGTTCATAGGATATAAATAAAATTCCTTAGCGGGCATGGCGTAAAATGTTAGAAACAAGGGTATAAAATATTTTCTTTGAATCCGGTACGTGATCTGAGTCTGATGGCACCACGGTACATTGATCATCTCTAATTTCTTGACAAAACCGTTGGTAATTCTCCCAGTCTTTGTTGTAAGCTGATAAATCTTGCTGGCGAATATTGGATTTAAAACCTACTACCAGCTCCTCCATAACATCTAGTCTTGCGCTCAAATACACATCAATATTCTTGGGCCAATTAGTGGGTTCTGGATACAGACCAACCAATACAGAATCGATAGAGGCATGGAAATCCTTCACGGCATTAACGCGACTCTTGCGATTAAATAATTCATAAATTCTGGCGAAAGTAAGGACTAGAAAAAGCAAAACTAAAGGCCACATTGGTACTTGACTAAAATATCCAGATATCTGGTTAAGATACTCTTCCATATTTTCCTCGATTATTTAATTCACACTAACAAACATGGAACATTAAAAATAGACCAGCTTATTCTCAGTTTGCGCTTATTTTTTATTTTTTTCCTCTTTATTTTCTCTCTTAAATCTCTTTCTATCAACAGTAAATATGAATCGCGATACGATTATTTATAACTTAAATAAGGGTAGAATAAAGTGATTTTTCTTTTTTTCCCTTAATTAATATGATCTCTTGGATTGCTCCAGACTCTCCCTTTCCCCCACTAGAAACTGCACTTACTACACCTAATGGTCTTCTTGCTGCAGGTGGAGATTTATCACCCAAGTGTTTAATTGAAGCTTATCGTCAAGGAATATTTCCTTGGTTTAATGCAGGAGAACCTATTTTATGGTGGAGCCCAAATCCACGTATGGTGTTGTTTCCAAACGAACTTAAAATCTCTCACTCACTATGCAAGATCCTACATAACAGTCATTATGAAATCCGTATAGACAGCGCTTTTAATCAGGTGATGCAAGCTTGTGCTCTTCCGCGTAAGAAAGAAACTAGTACTTGGATACATTCGGATATTCTATCAGCCTACACTGCGTTGCATAACATGGGCATCGCTCATTCAATTGAAACTTGGGAAAATGGTGAATTA
>BJGV01000020.1 GCA_014190895.1 Nitrosomonadaceae bacterium
CAAAAGTCTTTAAATAATTAAAATTAGGGTCACGGTGATCCAATTACCGGACATCATTATCGTTCGAATCAAGCAAATATAAACGCGTTGTGTAATTCCATCGCACTGATTCTGTCTACTCAAATGTAATTGGTCTATATCTTCCTCAAAGAGATGCCTTTAGCATAAAAACCTCAATTGACCACACTTATGATTTTAGATTTTTATAATCCGGGTAAGTCATTGAGTAGACGCTTTAACAAATAGCTTCTAGATAAATTTAATTGGACCAACTACCAGATTTTCCAAAAAAATATTCAAAATATTTGAATAAAAGAGTGGCTAGCATAAAGCAAGGTATAAAGCACTGTTAGCTGTCATTATTTTAAAATCAGACGTTCTTAATTATCAGCAATATCAGATATCACACCCCTCAAACACATGGGAAAAAACTATATTTAGCAACTATATTACGTTTAAATAAATATATTGTTCTTAAAAAAGAAATCGAAAATTATATCATTTTATTCAATTATGAATTTGAGTATCAAATTTTGAATATGGTATAATTACAAGGATGATATGTGCAGCGTTTAAATTATCAACATTTATACTATTTCTGGCAGGTTGCGCGAGTTGGTAGTATTACTAAGGCCAGTGAGAAACTAGGATTAGCCCAACCCACAATAAGTGGACAAATAGCAATTTTTGAGAATTCAATTGGTACACAACTCTTCAAAAAGTCTGGCCGTAATATTATCCTTACTGATAAAGGAAAACTCGTATTTAATTACGCTGAGGATATATTTTCCCTCGGACAACAGCTCACTCATGCGCTAACCGGTCAAAAAACGGAACGGACGAAACGCATCACAATTGGAGTTTTAAAAAGTATTGATGAACTTATCATAAGTAAAATTATTGCCCCAATGTGTAATGAAAAAACAAATATTAAATTAATAACAATCGATGAAAAGAAAGAACTAATAAGCTCAAATATGCTCATCAATGGGTTTGATTTTATATTATCTGATATACAACCTAATATAAGTGATAGGAATAAAATTTATAGTACTACTCTGGGAATATCCGGTTTATCTATCTATGCAACCGAAGAACTAACTAGAAAATATAGTGAGCATACGCCCTGGAGTCTGAGAACCGCTCCTTTCATTCTTCCATCATTTAATACTCATACACGAAGACTAATTAACAATTGGCTAGAAGAAAAGTCATTGGCACCAACACTTGTTGCAGAAATTGATGATAGTTCCCTGACTAAAAGCCTTGCTTCCGTCGGATTGGGAATGATATTTTCTCCCACCTCAATTAAAAAAGAAATTTCGAAACATTACAAATTGACCTCTCTTTATGACACAAGTGAATTAATAAATACATATTACTTATTTCATCCTCAAAAAAAGGTTGAATCTCCCGTTATTCAAGAATTAATTAATAAATCAAATGCTTTTCTTAATAACTTTTAAAAAGGAAATATGAAACTGACACCCATATAGACTATAAGAGTATGTGTAGTAAATAATATCTAATCATATATAAAACTTCCTGTCATGAAAGACTAAATATGCTTTTTAGAAACTCTCTCAAAAATAAATTACTTATTACTGAACCATGATTAGCAATCATCCTTATCAAAATCAATTTGCTGCCATAGCAACTATTCATCACAAAGAACGCGCAATTGGCCCCGTACTTAAAAAATATCTTGGACTATCATTACTATGTATTGATGAATTTAATACAGATTCACTTGGAACATTCACAGGAGAAATACCTCGTGAAAAAGACATGTTAGCGACAGCAAAAGAAAAAGCTAAGCAGGCTATTCTTAGATCGAATTTACGTATTGGAGTCGGAAGCGAAGGATCGTTTGGCCCCCATCCCTATATCCCTTTTTTAGCATCTGGGTTGGAAATATTAGTATTAATTGATTCATTAACCGGCAATGAAGTCACTGTTAGTCATCGTTTTGATACAAATTATGATAATTTGATTACTAAACCTAATGAGAACATCATATCATTTTTAAATAAAATCGATTTTCCAAAACATTCTGTTATTGTTAAACCAGAGGTAACAACAGCGAAAAATCAAATAATTAAAGGCATTAATGTTTTTGAAGATTTAGTAGCAGCAATTAAATCTTTATCTGCTTACTCTCAAACAGGCCAGGTCTCTATTCAGACAGATATGCGTGCGCACTTAAATCCTACCAGAATGCGTAGTCTCGGTATCCTTACTAAAAAACTTGCTCTTAGACTAAGTCGTCTCTGTCCTCATTGTCACGCCCCCGGTTTTGGACTTGTTGATGTTGAAAAGGGACTATTATGCGAAGAATGTCATTTACCAACATCACTCATCATAGCCGAGATATATAAGTGCAAATTATGTGGCTTTTCTCAAAAAAGGCATGAACGAAACCCAAACGCCAGGGCAAGTGCAAGATGGTGTAATTATTGCAACCCTTAGATTTGTAATGAAAAAATTTACAATCAATATTCAGATGATTATTGTTAAATATGCAAGATTACGTTCTCTTTTTTGAAATAAACCATCCCTTACTATTGTGTAAGGGTAGACGTTCCATAACTTTGAGGGTTTATCAACAATCATGTTATACTTGTCCATGTCACTTAATTCCGCAAATAATATCACATTGAAAATGATGATAAAAAAACTTATGAATTTAGGTAGAAGTTTTATTTAAAAGTTTCATTGCCAATTAGGATTAATAGGACATGACAAAAGATCTATACGAGCTAGGGGAAATCCCACCCTTAGGCCACGTCCCTGCGAAAATGTATGCTTGGTCCATACGTAAAGAGAGACACGGCGATCCTATTCAAGCCATGCAACAAGAAATCGTGCCTACTTGGGAGTTAGATAGTCACGATGTGCTAGTATTAGTAATGGCTGCAGGGGTCAATTACAATGGCGTTTGGGCAGCGCTCGGAGAGCCTATTTCACCCCTCGATGGCCATAAACATCCTTACCATATTGCGGGATCTGACGCTTCAGGAGTTGTTTGGGCTGTTGGCTCAAAAGTTCGTAGATGGAAGGTCGGAGATGAAGTAATCATTCACTGCAATCAGGATGATGGCGACGATGAGGAGTGTAATGGAGGAGACCCTATGCTCTCCCCCTCTCAACGTATTTGGGGCTACCAGACGCCAGATGGCTCTTTCGCGCAATTTTGCCGCGCTCAAGATCGGCAGCTCATGCACAGGCCTAAACATCTCAGTTGGGAAGAGTCGGCTTGCTATACACTGACTCTTGCTACTGCCTACCGTATGCTTTTTGGTCATGAGCCACATGAGTTAAAACCTGGGCATAATGTATTAGTCTGGGGAGCTTCCGGAGGATTGGGCGTATTCGCAGTGCAACTCTGCGCTGCCACAGGCGCAAACGCCATCGGTGTTATATCAGACGAAACAAAACGTGATTATGTAATGTCCCTCGGCGCCAAGGGGGTTATTAACCGCAAAGATTTCAAGTGCTGGGGACAGCTTCCTAAAGTAAATTCTACAGAATACGGACAATGGCAAACAGAAGCACGACGTTTTGGTAAAGCGATTTGGGATATTACTGATAAGCGGGATGTTGATATTGTTTTCGAACACCCAGGAGAGTCAACTTTTCCAGTTTCAACATTAGTGGTTAAGCGCGGCGGTATGGTCGTCTTTTGCGCAGGTACTACCGGTTTTAACATTACATTCGATGCACGCTATGTTTGGATGAGACAAAAAAGAATACAAGGATCGCATTTTGCACATTTAAAGCAAGCGGCAGAAGCTAATCAATTTGTGTTAAATCGTAGTGTTGATCTTGTATGTCAGAAGTTTTTTCTTGGAATGACATTCCGGCTGCGCATATGAAAATGTGGAGAAATGAACACTTGCCAGGAAATATGGCAGCATTGGTAAATTGTCCTAAACCTGGGCTAAAAACCCTCGATGAAGTTATTAAAGCAGGAAAAAAGATATAACTTAATAGTATTAGGATTAATTAGCTTGCGCCGAATTAGTCATCTTGATCGTCTTGAGTCAGAATCAATATATATTTTTCGTGAATGCCTATCTCAGGCTGAAAGGCCAGTGATACTGTTCTCTGCAGGAAAAGACTCAACAGTATTAGCCTATCTCGCCGTAAAAGCATTCTACCCTGCGAAGCCGCCTGCCCCACTCTTACACATTGATTCAACTTGGGAATTTTCAGAATTACTAAAATTTAGGGATGATTTTGCAAACCATTACGGTTTCGACTTAAAAGTTTTTTCAAACCAAGACGGAAAAAAATCTGGCATTAATCCCTTCGACCATGGCGATCGGTATACTTTAGTGATGCGCACAGAGCCCTTAAAGACCGCCTTAAATATGGGCAATTATGACTTTATCTTTGGGGGAGCCAGAAGAGACGAAGAACGATCTAGAGCTAAGGAAAGAATTATTTCTATCAGGAATGAATATCATGGCTGGGATCCCAAGGACCAGAGACCTGAATTTCATAACCTTTATAATTTGCAATTATCTAAGGGGCAAAGCGCGAGAGTTTTTCCGCTTTCGAATTGGACAGAGCAGGACATACTAGATTACGCCTTGAGAGAAAAAATAAAACTCGCTCCATTATATTTTACTAAAGAGCGCGAAGTAGTAACCAGAGGGAATGCATTTATAGCGATAGATGATATGAGTCTCATGCGCCTTCAACCAGACGATAATATTATTAAAAAAAATGTACGATTCAGGACCTTGGGATGCTGGCCTGTAACAGGAGCAATTGAATCTAACGCAAGTAATTTACAGGAGATAATTGATGAAACACTTAATTCTAGGTTTTCTGAAAGACAAGGACGATTAGGAGATAGTGAAGACGGAGGATCATTAGAACAAAAGAAAAAAGAGGGATATTTTTAGTAACTTCCTTGATTCAAAGATCTCAGATCAAACCATCCTAAACGACGGACCAATTAATGGTCTCTCCAGCATTAAACGGGATATAATACTGATTATCAATTTTTATATTTCCTGGAATTAGCGTATCAATTTTACGAAGTGTTATAGATTTAATATTCAATGGCAGACCATAAAATTTTGCTCCATTTATTGATGAAAATGTTTCCAGAGCCTCAAGTCTTCCCTCTTCCTCAAAAACCTGGACGTAAGTCTCCATAGCGCACGGAGCGTTAAAAATTCCAGCACACCCACAAGAAGACTCTTTGCTAGAAACTGAATGCGGCGCAGAGTCTGTTCCTAGGAAAAATTTATGAGATCCCGAAGTAGCAGCTTTCCTTAAAGCAAGCCTATGAACTTCTCGTTTTGCTAGCGGTAAACAATAATAGTGGGGCTTTATTCCCCCATCAAACATGGCGTTGCGATTAATTGTAAGATGATGCGGAGTTATCGTAGCGGCAACATTATCACTGCTGCTTTCTACAAATTCCACAGAGTTTATAGTAGTGATATGCTCTAGTACAATTTTTAGATTAGGGAAATCTTTGACTAATTTTTTAAGTATACGATCTATGAACACGGCTTCTCGATCAAAAACATCAACATCTTTATCTACAACTTCCCCATGTATTAGTAATGGCATACCAATAGTCTGCATTTTATCCAAAACTTTATAAATATTTTTAATATTAGTAACGCCTCTATTAGAGTTTGTAGTTGCCCCAGAAGGATAGAGTTTGCATGCAGCAAAGATCCCCTCGGAAAATCCCTGTGCAATCTCCTCACCATCGCTGACGTCTGTCAAAAAACAAGTCATTAACGGCGTAAATTCTAGATCTTTGGGGATCGCCGCCACTATCCTATCTCGATAAGCCTTAGCCATCGTTCTTGAGATAATTGGCGGATCCAAATTTGGCATCACAATTGCGCGCGCAAACTGCCTAGCTGTAAATGGCACAACAGATGTTAGTATTGCGCCATCTCGAAGATGAACATGCCAATCATCAGGCTGACGAATTATTATCTGCCTAGGGTCATGTATTAGGTCTTGAGGTGGCCTGTTGCTATCAAATATCTGCATATACATGTGTCTCAGCTAGCGCGCCTGGATGAGTTATCGCGCCATATCTGGCCGCTCCAACAATCTGAGCGTATTTCCAAATTGCACCAGATTGTAAATCAGTATTACGTGGTTTCCAACTTTTATGCCTTGCTAAAAGGACCTTCTCGTCAATTCGTACAGATAATGATCCAGTTTCTGCATCAATGTCGATGATATCACCATTTTCAATTAAGGCGATTGGTCCGCCCACAGCTGCTTCGGGGCCTACGTGGCCTATACACAATCCTCGAGTAGCGCCAGAAAAGCGACCATCCGTGATCATGGCTACCTCTTCCCCCATTCCCTGACCGTAAATGGCCGAGGTTGTAGCCAGCATTTCACGCATTCCAGGCCCACCTCGCGGCCCCTCATATCGTATGACGATCACATCACCAGAATTATAACGCCGCTCAATAACTGCCCGAAACGCATCCTCTTCACGATCAAATATAAGAGCGGGGCCACTGAAGATAAGTTTGCGGAGACCTGCAATTTTTACAATTGCACCATCTGGCGCAAGGTTGCCGCTAAGAGCTGTCAAACCTCCCCTAGGGGAAAGAGCACGATCAGTCTTGAATATAATATCCTGATTTTCTGGAAACTTAATATTTGATAAGTTTTCTGCTAGAGTTTTACCAGTTACCGTCAAACATTCTCCATGCAAATATCCTCCATCCAAAAGTGCGCGTAATATAATTGGTACGCCGCCAATATCATATACATCTTTTGCTAAGTATCGCCCGCCAGGTTTGAGATCTGCAATTAAAGGAGTTCTTTTAAAGACATCGGCTACGTCAAATAGATCGAATTTGATACCAGCTTCATGAGCAATCGCTGGGAGATGAAGAGCTGCATTTGTCGATCCTCCGGTTGCCGCTACTATTGCAGCTGCATTTTCTAGAGAATATCTCGTCACGATATCTCTAGGCCGTATGCCCTTTTTTAAGAGCTCCATAACTGTAATACCTGAGGCTTCAGCATATTGGTCACGAGACTCATAGGATGCAGGCGTCCCAGCAGAATGTGGCAATGCCAATCCTATAGCCTCAGATACATAGGCCATACTATTTGCTGTATACTGTCCTCCGCAGGAACCAGCTGAAGGGCAAGCAGACTTTTCTAATTCCTCAAGATCAGCTGCTGACACCTTACCTGCAGCATGAGCGCCAACTGCTTCAAAAACATCCAGAACAGTTACATCCCGCCCACGAAAGCGACCTGGAAGAATTGAGCCTCCATATAAAAAAACCGACGGAACATTAAGTCGTAACATAGCCATCATAAGACCGGGCAAAGTTTTGTCACACCCAGCCAGCCCCACTAGAGCGTCATAACAATGTCCTCGAACTGTTAATTCAACAGAGTCTGCAATTACCTCTCTACTCACTAGAGAGGCCTTCATGCCCGCATGGCCCATTGCTATACCATCAGTAACCGTTATCGTTGTAAACTCGCGCGGCGTCCCGTTAGCCGCTGTTACCCCACGTTTAACAGCCTGAGCCTGCCTCGATAAACTAATATTGCAAGGGGCTGCTTCATTCCACGTCGTAACGACACCGACAAATGGTTGCGATATCTCTTTCTGGGATAAACCCATAGCATAAAGAAAGGATCTATGCGGAGCTCTCTCTGCACCTACTGTAGTATGTCGGCTAGGTAGAAAAGATTTATCTAATTTATTTACGTTATTTTCTGATGTATTATTTATATTGGATCCCTTGTCGCTCATGACTTATTCTTTTCAATTAAAGTTTTGATCTTAATATTTTTCTTAGATCCTTTATTATCATCTGCAAAAATTAAAAAAATAAAAGATATGTATTTTTCTGTATTTCAAATAAATATGCCATGACTAATCCGCTTTCCTGAAGAATTCTTGCTACTATAGAGGTATATTGTCATGCTTCTTTAGGGGGTATTGATATTGCTTATTACTAAGCATAGCTAATGCACGGGCTAGCCTTTTTCTGGTGTCTCTTGGTGGAATAATTTCATCAATATAACCTCTCTCAGCAGCAACGAATGGGGAAAGAAATCTGTCTTCATATTCCTTTTTTCGTAATGAGATTTTATCAGCATTGCCAATATCGGATTTAAAGATAATTTCCACGGCTCCTGAGGCACCCATCACGGCAATCTGCGCGGAAGGCCAGGCATAATTAATATCTCCTCCAATATGTTTTGATGACATAACAACATATGAACCACCAAAACCTTTTCTGGTTATTATTGTCACCTTTGGGATCGTGGCTTCAGCATAAGCAAAAAGTAACTTAGCTCCATGCTTTATCAATCCTCCATATTCCTGCGCTGTTCCAGGTAGAAAGCCAGGAACATCTACGTAGGTAACGATCGGTATATTGAAGCAGTCACAAAATCTTACAAATCTCGCAGCTTTCTTTGAGGCGTCTATATCGAGGACACCAGCCAGGACCATGGGCTGGTTTGCCACAATACCAGTAGTTCTACCTTCAATTCGTCCAAAGCCAGTAATTATATTTTTAGCGTGATTTTCCTGAATTTCAAAAAAATCCCCTTCGTCAATAGTTTTATAAATCAACTCTTTCATGTCATAGGGTTGATTAGGATTATCAGGAACCAGGCTGTCCAAAGATAAATCTACTCTATTTACATCATCAAAATTTGGCCATTCGGGAGGCTTGTCTGAATTGGAAGAGGGAAGAAAATCTATAAAACGGCGTACCTGAAGAAGCGCCTCAACATCATTTGTGTATCCTCCATCTGCTACAGAGCTTTTCACAGTATGAATAGAAGCTCCGCCTAGTTCTTCAGATGAAACGGTTTCATTCGTAACTGTTTTAACAACATCAGGACCCGTAACAAACATATAGCTTGTGTCACGAACCATAAAAATAAAGTCCGTCATGGCAGGGGAATATACATCACCCCCAGCACAAGGGCCCATAATCACAGAAATTTGAGGAATAACGCCTGATGAAAGAACATTACGATAAAATACTTCTCCATAGCCTGCCAATGCGGCAACACCTTCTTGTATCCGCGCTCCTCCAGCATCGAAAATACCGACGATTGGTGCTCTATTTTTTAACGCCATATCTTGCAACTTAATAATTTTTTGTGCGTGCGTTTCTGATAATGAGCCACCAAGTACAGTGAAATCTTTGGCAAAAACAAAAACTACTCTTCCGTTAATAGTGCCCCAACCGGTCACAACGCCATCGCCTGGTGGACTATCCGCCAAATCCATATCAAAATCACTACATCTATGCGTCACGAACATATCAAATTCTTCAAACGAACCTTGATCAAGAAGAATTTCTATTCGTTCTCTCGCTGTAAGCTTTCCGCGAGAATGCTGGGCATCAATACGCTTCTGTCCGCCACCTAATTTTGCTAAAATTCGTCTATTATTAAGATCATCTTCAATTTTTTTCATAAAAAATCTCGATTAATTATATGGAATAATTATATCTTTGGGGGACCATAATAACTTGATTTAGTTTGCTCGTCTTTCAGCAGATTAACAGTACTAATTATTGCGGGAGAAAAGAGATATTTGCCCCCTTCGGACATATGTATTAATTGCTCCCTCATCCGCGGATCCCAATAAGTTCTTAAATGATTTCGCATTCCCTCTATTCGTCTATTTTCTGGATATGGCTTAAAGAAATCCTCAATTTGCCTTATCATTTCAATTATTCGGTCACGCGACATTACATCGTCTTCAACAATATCTTTGTGTGCTTGAAACGACATATTAATTCCCTAATTGATCAATCTTTTCATGAGATGCGATAGATTCATAAATTAAATTCGTTATGTTTTTTGGGATGACATCTACAGCAGTAACCTTATATTCGGGACAATTCGTTGCCCAATCAGAAAGATCTGAAGTTACTGCATTAGCTTTAGATTTTGCATGATGAAAGGTCGTATAAACAATCCCCGGATTAACTCTTGTCGATATTTTAGCTCTAAGTTCAGTTTCGCCAAATTTGCTTTTTATGGTTACAAAATCACCATCTGATATTGATCTCTGAGTAGCATCTTCAACGTTTATTTCGAGGACATCTTCGGGGTGCCAAATTTGATTTGCTGTCCGACGAGTTTGCGTTCCGACATTGTATTGGGAAAGAATTCTACCTGTCGTTAATAACATTGGGTATCTATCGGAAGTTTTTTCTCTAGTGGGCACATATTCAGTTAGCATGAACGTGCCTAAACCATTCGCTCTTGGAAACTTCTCTCTGTGCAAAACCTCAGTGCCATGAGGAGCATTTTCATCACATGGCCACTGAACTGATCCCACCTTATCAATTAAATCAAAACTCATACCCCTATAGGCGGGAGACAGCCGGGCGATTTCATCAAGAACTTCACCGGCATTATCGTATGCGACAGCATAACCCATCTTATTCATCAATTTTAATACAATCTGCCAATCTTGATAACCAGCAATAGGCTCAACCACCTTTCTAACACGGCTAACTCTACGTTCAGCGTTGGTAAAAGTACCATCCTTTTCCAACGATGATGAGCCGGGAAGAAAGATATGGGCATATTTTGATGTTTCATTCAAAAATAAATCATGCAAAATGACGCATTCCATATTCTTGAACGCTTCGATGACATGATTTTGGTTAGGATCACTCTGTACTGGATCTTCGCCCATAATATACATAGCCTTAAAAGTTCCGGCTAATGCAGCATCAAACATATTAGGCAATCTCAAACCAGGTTCTGGATCTAATGGAACACCCCATTCATGCTCAAAGCTGTCACGGGTAGGCTTATCACTTACGAAACGATAACCACTAAAAACATGCGGCCAACTGCCGAGGCAGCTACCACCCTGAACATTCCCCTGTCCACGTAAGGGATTTACGCCGACGCCTTCGCGTCCCAGCATACCACACGACAAGGCCAGGTTTCCTAAACACATAACGCCTGTTGAACCTTGCGAATGTTCTGTGACGCCTAAACCATAGTAAATAGCGCTATTGGGTCCCGAGGCATATAATCTGGCCGCAGCGTAGATTAACTCTGGATCAACGCCACATTGCGGGCCAATCACCTCTGGGGCATATCGCTCTGCCGAGACGAGCGCACACCAATTATGGAATTCATCTACCTCACATCTCTGATCAATGAATTGCTGATTATAAAGCTCTTCTTTAACAACAACATGAGCAATACTATCCAGGATAGCTACATTTGTGCCTGGCCTAATAGCCAAATGAATATCTGCTTTGCAATGGGCTGAGGTTACGGTCTCTGTTTTTCTTGGATCAATAACAATCAGCTTCGCACCCTCCCGGATGCGTCTTTTCATAAGTGAACCAAATACGGGATGACCTTCAGTAGGGTTAGCTCCAACAACAACGATAACATCAGCTTGTAGAATAGAGTCAAAATGCTGACTTGCCGCACCCCAGCCAACAGTCGACGTCAATCCAAACTGTGTTGGCGAGTGACATATGCGCGCACAATTATCAATATTATTATTACCTAAAACAGCTCTAGCAAATTTCTGAGTTAAAAATATTTCTTCATTAGTGCACCGTGAGCTCGATACAGCGCCTACAGATTTTTTGCCATACTTTAACTGAATTCTTTTTAATTCAGAAGCAGCATAATTGAAGGCCTCGTCCCAAGTGACCTCTCTCCATTCATCTGAAATGCTCGATCTAATTAGTGGCTTCCTGACCCGATCAGCGTGGTTATAATAATCAAATGCGAATCTACCTTTCACGCAACTATGACCATGGTTGGCCTTTCCCTCTTTCCAGGGTGTCATTCTCACAATTTTTCCAGAGATTGTTTCGGCTTTGAAACCACACCCTACACCGCAATAGGCACATGTCGTGGTAACAGACTGTTCAGGTTTACGAGGGTTAGACATGCTTATATTCTCCCTCAAAGAGACTTTTTTCAACGAGCGCATGACTAGGGCATGCCTGAACACAGGCTCCACAACTCACGCATTCAGATTCTAAGAAATTTTCATCCTGTCCAGCATTGACAACTGAATCGAAACCCCTGCCAGCAATGGATAAAGCAAAGGTACCTTGAATCTCAGAACAAGCCCGGACACATCTGCTGCATACGATACATTTTGATGGATCAAATAAAAAATATGGGTTTGAGGTATCAAGTAATTCATCAAAGTGATTTTTTCCCTGACCATATCTGTGTCTTGAAACACCTTCTTTCTTTAAGGTCTCGTGAAATTCGCTCCAACCGTCAGCAATTTCACCTGGCGGAAAATCAGAAAGATATAGCTCAAGAACACCGCGGCGGATCTGATCTAACTTTTCAGTCGTTGTTCGAACAACAAGACCTTCTGCAACGGGAGTAGTGCAACTTGCCGGGTAACCATACTTACCTTCAATCTCGACCAAGCAAACACGACAACTTCCAAACGCCTCAAGCGTATCTGTTGCACAAAGCTTGGGAATTGGTTTTCCGGCCGCCGCGGCTGCGAACATAATCGAGCTTTTTTCTGGGACGGAGACGTTAACACCATCAATGGTTAGGTTAACTAATTTGCCTTCGCGTGGCGGCGTCCCATAATCTACTTCTTCTATCAGATTTCTAATTTCAGACCACATAAATTTATTGCCTTTTAAATCAATTTGCCCAGCAAAACTAACTAGATAATAAATTAAAATTTTCAAGCTTGTATCGAAAATTATCGTTTGTTTTAAAGAAATGAAATATTCTATTTTTACTATTAATTTTATAAAACTATTCTGAAAACCGAATTGTCAACACTCGTAATATCCGGATATTATGCTCATTTTACAGTCAATTTATTTATTTTCAATTTCAGTAGGGCAAATCTGATCTATATCCTCCTTACCCTTGTAGAGATTATCAGAAATTATTTTATCTGCTTTAACTTTTGCTTCTAGTAAATCCCTTTTATAAATTTCTGTTTTATATTCTTCATATGAAGTAGTGGTAATCGCGCTATTAGGGGATTTAACGCCCTCATTGACGTTAATTGATGCGATAGTAGACAATCCAGGCCTTAAAGGATCTGTCTCTAATTCTTTTCGATCCAACGCAATACGCACAGGCACCCGTTGAACTATGCGGATGAAGTTCCCGGTAGCGTTGTCTGGGGGTAATGTAGCAAACACGCTACCTGTGCCTGGAATGAGACCGTCTACACGTCCATGATATACTTTTTTGCCTCCATAGATATCGGGCTTAATTATAACTTCTTGACCAGGCCTGACGTATTCAAGTCTATTTTCCCATATATTCGCTTCTACCCACAGATGATCAAGGGGTACAATATTGGCTACGAGATCTCCCGGTTTTATCCTTTGACCGACCTGGACCCTACGTTTGGCCATATAGCCTGCAACCGGCGCTCTAATATTTTGTCGTATAGTCTCTATGTATGCATCAAGAAATTTAGATTTACTTGACTCAATATCTGGGTGATTACTTCTATTTCGGCCTGCAATTCTAACCTCAATCGCTGTAAGTTCTGCTTTAGCCTCTTTAATGTCTGCTTCCTGTGCAGCCAACTGATCTTCAGAATTTTGCAGTTGCTGAGGTGAAGCGGCGCCACTTGGGACAGCATTCTTAAATCGAACTATATCATGTCTTGTGCGCTCGCGGTTAGCAGAGCGCGAGTTTATTTTCTGACAAACTTGACGCCTACTTGCAAATAACGCTCCGACAGACCTAACAGCACGCGCCAAATCAGCTTCAGCTTGCCCTAAACTCGCTGCAGCCCTTTGACCATCAAGTTTCACTAAAATATCGTCTTTTTTTACTAGTTGTGTTTCTTCCGCAAATATCTGTTCAATTACACCCGTGGCGTCAGAGTTGATATTGATTAAATTGCCAGAAACAAATGCATTGTCAGTTGTTACCCAACCCCGGTCAAAAAACAGCCATTTAATTAAAATTAATATCACACCTAGAGCAAAGCCAATAAGAATTAGGCGCAACAAAAAGTCTCGCCTCTCTAATATCGTTTTACTGCTTAACTCAATATTATTGATCTTGTACCACATGCACCTTACTAGCCACCTGTTATATTGCGAATAGAGTCACTGACTGGCGTGATTGGATCAAGTTCTGGCGCAGGTTTAGAAGCCCCTGGTTCGGGTCCTTCGTCATAACCTCCGCCAAGAGATTGAAAGAGATCGACCGAAGCAACCAATCTCTCTCCACTAAGATTTTCTTTGAAAAATTCAGCTTCAAGCACATCTACGCGTTCTTGAAGCATCTCTCTATGGTCTCTTAGACCATCTCTTATTCGGATATTCGCCAAATATAATTGTTTTTCATTTGCATTAACAAAATCTTGCTGAACTTTAAATTCTTTGTCAAAACGACGTAAATTTATCAATGCATCAGCCACTTGTTGTGCTGCTTGTAGTAATGTCTCATTATAGGAGTCTACGGTTTGATCGTAATCTGCTCTTTGTACGTCTAGGTTTCCAGCTAAACGCCCGCCTTGAAATATTGGCAGCCTCAAACCAGGGACTGCAGCAAACCCAATGGCTTGCGAATTGAAAAGCCGTTGCGATAATAAACCGATATTCTGGGTCGTAGTTGATACGCCTTCAAATCCTGCTGCAATTGAAAGATCAATGGACGGCAAAAATAATGTCTTAGCAATATGTATTCGCTCTGCAGCAGCCTCTGCACGATCTAAGGCTGCGGCAAGATCAGGTCTATGACGCAATAATTCTATTGGTATTTTTTTCGGAATAACCGGCTGCTGAAGTTTTGTATCATCAGAGCGTGAAAATAAATCAAGCCCAATATCAGGCCCTTCACCAATCAGTCTTGATATTGCATCCTTCTGTATTCCAAGCGCTGCTTCTGTGGTTATTTCTCTTCTAATTGCGATATCTTCATTCGCTTGAGCTGCAGCAATACCATCATATGTATCAATACCAGACTTATAGCGGATCTCTGATACGAGCGTCAGCTTCTTTCGTATTTTTGTCAGTTCATTTGCGATTGCTAGCTGCCTGGCCAGAGCATTTCCTCTTAAATAAGCCCGGGCAAGGCTCGTAGATAGCAGCAAACGCACCTGTTCCATCTCTGCTCTTTGTGCCGCAGCATCTCCTAGCGCGGCCTCAAGCGCCGCTCTATTTTTTCCCCAAAAATCAATCTCCCAGTTCATCACAAATGGCGAGAGGAAACCTGATGTTTTGTATAAGCCACCCTGTCCTTGATTATAAGAGTAGACAACACCACGATAAGGAACTCTTGATTGACGAAACAACAAATCAGTTTGAAGCGCTGGAACTAAACGAGCTTCCGCAACCTTTATAAGCGCCTCCGCCTCTTCTAGCGTATTATGCGCTTTCTTGAGATTTTGATTATCATTCATAGCTTTATTAATTAAATGATTTAATCTATTACTCTTGTACTCTGTCCACCAATTTTTCTTGGGCCAGGAATTCTGACCCTTTGATATTCCTAAAGATCCGTTAGCAAGACTTTTGCTTATTTTCGGACTATCAATAAATTGCGACCTTTCAGATTGTGTGACAGAATTACATCCAACTGCATTCAGCAAAATTAAAAAAACAAATATACTTTTGATTTTTCTCAAGAAAAATAAATTTACCCGTAATTTTTTTAATAACGCCATGACAGTCATCGTTAGCAACCAAGATAAAGCTGTATATTCATAATCACTCAATATCCCTTAGCTAAACGCAAACTATCTAATTTTACCACCCAAACAATCAAGGCAAGGACGAAAAGCAGCGCACCTCCTACTAAAAAGGCGTCATTAAAACCTAAAATTGCTGCCTGTTGTCTCATTAGACGGGCAATTTGCCGTCTCGCTATTGATTCACTTAGTCCAACTGATTGAAGTTTTTGCAATAATAATGAATAGGTATCTAAAGAAGCAAAGCGTCTACCACCCAGATAATCTGCTAAATCTTGCTGATGGATTGGTAGACGTCTTATGTAAATGACGCTTTGACAAGCAATTCCAAGAGCTCCGCCTATCAATCTCATAATTAGAAATTCTTCACCGGCTCTTTTATAATCTGGCCCGCTCAAGCCATAAGTAGCCAATGTAGACAATGGGGCAGATAGTGCTGCGACACATAAACCGAGAAAAACTACTGGCGTAGATAGCGCGTCAAATGATGCAGTTTTATCGAAGAGACCAATCCAGGTTAAAGTTATCGATGAACATAGAAATACTAAACTTATTATAAATCTAACGTCAAATTTTTTTGATATCTCATACATAAACCCCGCTAGCGGTAAACCAGCGAGCATCATTATCAAATACATATCTCCGGCCTGCGAAGAAGAGTATCCTAGCAACAACTGCAACTGGACTGACATTAAAGACATCAATCCCTGAATAGTAAAAAATCCGATAAATCCATAGAACACACCAGCCGCGTAAGAGGGCCTAGCAAATAATCTTATATCTATAATTGGATAATTCTCCCCCCACTCCCAAATTATAAACAGCGGTATTGTAGTCATTACAATAAGTGACAGAACTGACAGCCAAGGCGAAGCAAGCCAGTCAAAATCATTTCCTTGACTAAAAATTATTTGAAGTGAGATAATCGATATTGAAAAGAGTATAAAGCCTATAGTGTCAAAATGGATTGTACTTGGAATATGTATTCTACCGTAGAGAGATGCGGCAGTGATTATACTAATACTGATTCCAATTGATGAGTTCGCATAAAAGAGCCACTTCCAATTAAAATACTCGGCCCAAAACCCACCCATAAAAACTGCAAATGTATAGGGCAGCATTCCTAGAGCCGACCAATACCCAAGACCTATTTTATATTTATCTTCTGGTATTTCGTGTAGCGCAAGAGACTGACAAACAACAGCAAGCACCCCGCCGAACATTCCAAAAATAAATCGCACCGGCGTATAAAAATACACTGTTTCACTTGTTATACAAAGTAAAGATAGTAGCGAATACAAAAAAAAGCCAACAACAATAACGACATATTCGCCATATCGAGCAGTTAATACTCTTGAAAGCGGAACGCCATTTGCAACACCGATAAGATATAAAGTTGTGCCCCAAGCAGAGTAACTTGGAGTCACTCCCTCAAGAGCGCCTGCATTGTAGGGTGTCATAATCGAATGACCGGAGACATTCGACAATACATCTACATATCCAAGCCCAAGAAATATAACGAGTAATATTAATTTTCCGCCGACCAATCGATCTGACTTAACTGCCATTAAAACACTCTTACATTACTTCCAAAATTTTCTTGACTGATTTTATCATTTATGTAAACTAGTTAACTTGACTTCAATTTACTCGTTGAAGATTTAAAACTAGATATCATTTCTTCTCCATAATATTTTCACAATTTGATGACAAAAATTCCATAACATCATTCAATTTTCAGCTCAAATGCGAAAAAATGAATGAAATATTTTATTTAATGAAAGTATTCTAGCGATGGTTCGTTATAACAAATACTTCCTAGACCCCCAAAACATTGTAGAATTTTCTTCCTCAGAACAGCCGACTACAGAAAATAACCTTTGTCTTGAGGACTTTGCTCATTTAACAAATGATACAATTTTAAAATTACTATCCTCGAGAGTGATATCTTCAAAGATAAGCTTTGGAGCCTGTAACAATAGCTCAAGCATTTCTAATATAGCCGACTCAGATATAATATGTGCGCTCGAATTGAAGTCGGTGCCAAATCAAAACGAGAATATACAATTTAAGATATCAATTAATGAGCTTACAAACACCTTGATTGATAATAATAGTAATTTTCTTATTACATCAGATAAGATTGAAGAGATAGTATTAGTTTCCAGATCACTTCAAACCCTAGCAAATTATCTCAAATATTTTATCGACAAAAATTCATCGCTCATTAATAGGAAAATCGAAAGAGATACGCCAGCTTGGTA
>BJGV01000021.1 GCA_014190895.1 Nitrosomonadaceae bacterium
GGGCAATACGTTTACTAAAAAAAATAAGAGCACGTTTGTAATACCATGACATCACAATCTTTTCTACTTGCTGTGAGGTGAGCATGGGTGAAAACGGTAAAGTAAATTGCCTGCAAAGAAATTCCGTTTGCGCTTTAATCATTTTCATTTTTCCTGGTGCGGTTATTAAGAGCTTCCAGGGTTCCGCTAGTAAGGGGAAAGTTGCTGTCTCTTCCCATAACAATTTACTTGATTGTTTTTTTTCCCATTCATCTAATTTCTTTAGAATCCAACAAGCCTTATCCCGTAATGCTAACTCAATCCAACGTAGAGATTCTTTCAGAGGCGTGCTAACAAATAAGCCATCAGCATTTATTCTCATGCCGATAGTTTTACGTCTACAGCGTTTAAGTATGTAGGGTACCTTTCTACCATTCAAACTGACAGAATGTTTCTCCCCCAAAAATATACTCTTTGACTCTCTTAAAAACTGGAATGGGTCTATTGTCATTCCTTCCTTATATTCCAATCATTGATACGAGCAACTTCTGATTCAATCCAATTCTCTATTTTTACATTTAATTCGTCTGGTTTCATTCCTATCGGATCTATCGGCGCACCAATACTTACTGTAATTGTACCGGGTAGTTTTATAAAAGAATTCTTGCCCCAAAGATTTCCCGCATTGTGTGCCACTGGCACCACCGACACGCCAGTGTGGGTAGAAAGCCATGCGCCGCCAATTCCATATTTACTCTTCTCTCCGGGCGTGATGCGCGTCCCTTCTGGAAAAATTACTATCCAGAATCCCTGTTTCAGACGCTCTTTTCCTTGTCGAACAATTTGTCTCAGAGCTGTCTTTCCAGAACCTCTATCTATTGCTATGGGGTTAGTCATTGCTAATCCCCAGCCAAAAAATGGAATACGTAATAGTTCTTTTTTAAGTACCCAGACTTGGGGTGGGAAAATTTTCTGGAATGCTAACGTCTCCCACGCCGACTGATGTTTCGATAATATAATACTTGGCGTTCTAGGAATATGCTCTGCGCCCAAGACACGGTAACGAACACCGCAGATAAAGCGAATTAGAAATAACATCAAATGCGCCCATCCAGAAATTAAGCGGTATCGACTCAGTGGTGATAATAAAAATGCAGCAAGAATTATTAACGCATACGGTGGCGTAATAATAATCTGCAATAACGCATAAATTGTCGAGCGCACTGTCGCTAAAATACTACTCATTCTATAGAGATTAAGTAGCCATTAAACTTAAATCGGCTACTTGATTCATGTAAATACGTACAAATTGTAGAAGAATAATTCGATTCTCTCGAATTTTTGGATCATTGACATTAACCAAAACTTGCTCAAAAAAATCTTGTATAAAGGGCGCGAGTAGAGCTAGAATTTTTAAAGCCTCCGAAAAATTTTTTTCGGATTTAAAATTCAGTGATTTATTACCCACTTCTTGTAAGCAATCCCAAAGAAGAGCTTCCGCATTACTCTCAAATAAACTTTCATCTGGTCTCTTTTCAAAAGTTTTAGGAGAGGCTCCAATTATAATTTCTTGATTTAATTTTTTTAAGATGTTTTTGATACGTTTGTTTGCATTAGCCAGGGCAAGGCCTTCATCAGTGCGAAAAAATACTGTTGCCGCAGGAATAATATCTGCAAGCACATCTAAAGAATTAGATTTACCGAACGGGGAAAGCACTGACTCTATTATTCGGGGGTCATGGCCCTGATCTAGGAAGTAACTCCGCGCCCTATCTAATAAGAAATCGACAACTAGCATCCAATCGCCTTTAATATTAGGCGGCATGGATTCTTGTGTAAGAATAACCAAATCCTTTAAGCTGATATCTAAATTTTTTTGGATTAGTATTCTAATAATACCAAGGGCATGGCGACGTAAAGCAAACGGATCTTTATCACCGGTAGGAATCTGTTCAACGCCAAACATGCCAACTAACATTTCTAATTTATCAGCAAGAGCAACACAAATAGCCACTGCATTACGTGGTAATACATCACCCGAGAAACGAGGTTTATAATGATCTTCAATTGCTAATGCAATGTTGTCACTTACTCCGTCGTGTTTAGCATAATAACACCCCATGATACCCTGCAATTCTGGGAATTCTCTGACCATATCAGTAAGTAAATCGGCTTTAGATAAAGTTGCCGCTTCGCCTGCTTGCGAAGAAAGAATGTCGTCACCTAATCGCGCCCCAATTACTCGTGCAATTGCACATATGCGATCCACTCGCTCTCTCTGCGTACCAAGTTTCCCGTGATAAACCACCTTGTTTAAATCCTCTACTCGCGAGGCTAATGTTCTTTTTCTATCCTGATCGAAGAAAAATTGCGCATCTGCCAAACGTGCCCACAATACACGTTCATTGCCCAGTATAATATTAGTAGGGCTGTCAGTTCTAATATTGCTGACTATTAAGAAACACGGTAACAACCTGCCATCCAAATTCATAATAGGAAAATACTTTTGGTGTTGTTTCATTGTTAGGATTAAACACTCCTGCGGTATATCGAGAAACTTCTGATTAAACTTACCGACGTACACTTCTGGATACTCAACCAATGCAGTAACTTCATCTAACAGAGCCTCATCTTGGAAAATTTTTCCATTCTCACTCTCACTAGATTTAAGTAGCTTGCTCCATATCAATTTTTTTCGCTCTTCAAAACTTGCGATAACATGCCCTTTTTCATACAGTGTTTTTGCATATTCATCGGCATGGGGAATCACAATACGGTCTTTGCTTAAGAAACGGTGACCGAACGTCTCTGCACTGTTACTGTATAACCCCAATAAAGCTTCTGATTCATTGAGTACACGGTCTCCATGCAACATAAAAAAAACATGGGCTGGACGAACAAATTGTGCGGTGCCAGTACCCCAGCGCATTACCTTGGCAACCGGTAACTTATGTAAAAGATGTTGTAGAATTACAATGAGTACACTTCCAAGTTTCTTTCCAGATTCTTCAATCTCATAAATATAATGAAGCACGCCTTTATTATTTAATCTTTTTTCTAAACTATTTATATTAGTTTTACAGGAATGCGCAAAGCCAAGTAACGCAGGGGTTGGTTTGCCAAAAACATCAAAAGCTGAAGTAACTGATGGTCCCTTGCGTTCAATTTTTCTTCCGGACTGAGCATCCAGAACAGCGGTAATGGAAACTGCTAGACGCCGTGGAGTAGCGTAAGCCGTTGCTTTACTTTCAATAGTTAAGAGATTTTCCTGTTCAAGGGCGCTGAAAACACTCTGAGAAAAAACATAACTCAGGTTTTTCAGAGACTTTGGTGGCAATTCCTCAGTTAATATTTCTATGAGTAACGTATCTTGCATCTGTAGTTTTTAATCTTGTACTGGAAGCATTGGAAATCCTAATGCCTCAC
The DNA here is from genome assembly GCA_014190895.1 of Nitrosomonadaceae bacterium. GTDB lineage: Bacteria > Pseudomonadota > Gammaproteobacteria > Burkholderiales > Nitrosomonadaceae > BJGV01. Next base: position 3,406 of record BJGV01000021.1, read on the forward strand.
GTGAATTATAGTATGCTTGTGCTGCCAATTTTGCTAATGCTCTGACTCGACTAATATAAGCAACACGTTCAGTCACTGAAATAGCATTACGTGCATCTAATAAATTAAAAGTGTGGGAGCACTTTATTACTTGTTCATAGCCTGGCAACGGTAAAGCTAATTCAATTAAGCGTTTTGCCTCAGATTCATACATTTCGAATTGCTCTAAAAGCAGGAGAATATTACTGTGCTCAAAGTTATATTTGGACTGCTCCACTTCATTTTGATGATAAATATCACGGTAAGTAATACCTTCTGTCCAGCACAAATCAAATATGTTATCCACTCCTTGTAAATACATTGCGAGACGTTCCAAACCATAAGTTATTTCTCCTAAAACTGGTTTGCAATCAAGTCCTCCAACTTGCTGAAAATAAGTAAATTGGCTAATTTCCATGCCATTTAACCATACTTCCCAACCCAGTCCCCATGCTCCTAAGGTAGGCGATTCCCAATCATCTTCAACAAAACGAATATCATTTTCTGTAAAATTTATGCCTAATTCTTGCAATGAGTTGAGATATAAATCTTGAATATTAGGGGGTGATGGTTTAAGCGCCACCTGATACTGATAGTAATGTTGTAGACGGTTCGGATTTTCACCATAACGTCCATCTTTTGGGCGTCTGGAAGGTTGCACATAAGCTGCTTTCCATGGCTCTGGCCCGAGTGCACGTAGGAAAGTAGCTGTATGAAAAGTAGCCGCGCCCACTTCCATATCATAAGGTTGAAGTAATGCACAACCTTGTTTATTCCAATAGTGCTGCAAGGTAAGGATAATTTCTTGAAATGTAAGCATAGCGGCGTTTGAGTAAAATTACAGTGTTCTTAATAGATCCGATCTTACAGGGTTTTAGCTTTACCGCAGGAGATTAACAGAAAACTAATAAGTAATAGTATCCCAGAAAACCCTAACACCAGACTATTGCCAAAACGAACATAAGGTGTTGCACCGGTATACCCCTGTACTGTTCCATTTAACACAGTAGTAGTAAAAACTTCCGCTTCTTTCAACACCACGCCTCGTTCATTAATAATAGCAGTAACCCCAGTATTGGTGGCACGCAACATATAACGACCCGTCTCCAATGCGCGCATTTGTGACATCTGTAAATGTTGCCATGGACCGATAGAGCGTCCAAACCAAGCATCATTGCTCACGTTAATAAGTAATGATGCTTGTGGTAATTGACTAATTATCTCTTCACCAAATACATCTTCGTAACAAATATTCAACGCTATATTTTGCCCTACCAAATTCATAGGATTTTGATTGAGTCTGCCGCGTGAAAAATCTGACATTGGAATTTTTAACACATTAATAACCCAGCTAAAAAATGGCTTCAACGGAATAAATTCTCCAAATGGCACGAGATGATGTTTACGATAACTTTGCTGAGGTGAAACACCAAAACTAAATACAGAATTGTAATACTCATCCATTTGATTAGGCTTTTCAATCATACCTATTAAAATATCACCATTATTTTTTCTGGCATATGCAACGAGTTGTGCAAAGTAATCTACAGATAATTGATTACGATACAGTGGTACGGCAATTTCTGGGGTGACGATAAGTTGACCACTACTTGCATGCATAAGTTTATCATATATGGCCAATGTATTAATGGCATGCTCTGGTCGCCATTTCATATCTTGCTGGATATTTCCTTGTAACAAACTCACAGTCACTGGTTCACCAATCGGTTCACTCCAGTTTATATGCTGTAGACCAAAACCGATACACCAAATTGTTAATAAAAATCCTGTGTTAAACCAGGTACGAAATTTTTTCTCAGAAAAAAAACTCACAATCGCAGCGCTCAAAATTAATACTAACGAAACACCATAAACTCCTGTCACTCCGGCAAAACCCGCCAATGGACTTGCTGGTGCTTGTGAGTATCCTACTGCTAGCCAAGGAAAACCAATCAAAGAAACACCGCGTAACCACTCAGATAGAGTCCATAATGCGGCAACTGTCAACGACCATATTACAGGTCTGACAATACGTAATTTTGCTAATATCCATCCTGTCAGGCTGGCAAATAAAGAAAGGTAGGCACAGAGAAAAAATAAGACAAGTGCTGCAATTGACGCTGGCATTTCGCCAAAATCATGCAGGGATACATATAACCAAGTAACCCCAGCACTAAACATGCCCATGCCAAAAAAGAAGCCTAGTAGGCCTGCGCGCAGGGGTGTTTCGCTTTTTCTCCAAAAATAAAATAACAAAGCGAGAGTTACAACTGGCAGGGGAAAAAGATAGAAAGGAGCAAACCCAAGTACGGTAAATATGCCAAGAAAGAAAACAATAATTAAATCAATTCTGGTATCTTTTCTCAAGTCATAAATCCTGGTTCCTAGATTCTTAACATTCACCCTGTTTCTATGATTCTTTATAAGGATCATCATATCCTAATTTTTTTAGAGTTTTTGTTTCTAATTGCTCCATTATTTTCGCATTGTCATCACTCTCATGATCATAGCCCTGAAGATGCAAAGCCCCATGTATCACAAGATGAGCATAATGCGCCATCAAGGATTTACGCTGCTGTTTCGCCTCTTTATCGATCACTGATGCACACAGCACGATATCAGCAAATAAAGGTTGACTAGTATTGTAAGAAAAGGCTAGGACGTTAGTAGCGTAATCTTTACCGCAAAAATTTTGATTTAATCTGCATCCTTCAGCCTCATCTACGATGCGTAATGTAATTCTTGCATCCAACGTCAATGCTATTTTTATCCATTTACGAAACTGTGATCGGGTAGGAAATTCCTTGAGAAGATCTGAAATACTAGTCGCATACTGTACCGCTAATTCTAGTTTTAATTTTGCACAAACTATTTTTGCAACGGGCTGACGAGCTTTACTCCTGCTTTTCATATTTTTTATAGGCATTGATAACCTTCTACACCAATGAGCATCACGTTACACCCTTGGCCTCAAGATAAATAAAATAATGCCTTATAATTTCTATAATACTTTCCTAGTTCGCCACTAATCTATTCTTTTCTAGTACTCAGTTAGATCAGTTTTTTATATTATCTGTTACCGCTAATTTTGAATCAAAATTAAGTACAATCTCAATACGTTTAATATTTTTATCCAGTAAATCTCACGCAAATTGAAGAAACGTTAATTATTAGCTAAGGGGAATAAGTATTCAAAAGAAATGCCCTTGGTGATTATTTTACACAACTTCACCGCGCAATGAGTGCGCTAGAGCGGCAATAATTTTAACTTCAATAAAATGATCAGTTGCATCTAGGTTAGCTGCAAAATTTACCGTGCGATTGTTATCGGTGCGCCCACAAACCTCACTATTGTCTTTTTTTGATGCACCTTCAATTAAAACACGCTGTACCGTTCCCACCATACCCTGACTGAAAGTATTAGCTTGTTGCTGAATTTTCTCTTGTACATATTGCAATCTTTCTTGCTTTATTTTGTAAGGAGTATTATCAGGTAATTCTGCGGCTGGTGTACCAGGTCTGGGACTGTAAATAAAACTATAGGACTCATCAAAATTTATCTCTTCTATTAATCTTATGGTATCCAGAAAATCGATTTCTGTTTCGCCTGGAAACCCAATAATAAAATCAGAAGTAATCGAAATATTGGGACGGATAGCGCGAAGTTTATGGACAATAGACTTATATTCTAATGTTGTATAACCCCGCTTCATCGCTGCCAATATTCGATCGGAGCCAGATTGCACTGGTAAATGTACGTGATTCGCTAACTTAGATAATCTTGAATAACTCTCAATTAGACGTACAGTGAATTCTCTAGGATGAGAAGTGGTATAACGAATACGTTCAATTTCTGAAATCTTATTAATGTATTCGAGTAACAATGCTAAATCAGCAGTCTCACTATATTCTTTGCTTGTCATGGCGCCACGATAGGCGTTTACATTTTGTCCTAATAAAATTACCTCCTTGACGCCCTGATTCGCTAGTCCCGCAATCTCTGCTAATACATGACTGAATGGACGAGAAACCTCCTCTCCGCGGGTATAGGGAACCACGCAAAAACTACAGTATTTACTACAGCCTTCCATAATAGAAACGGAAGCGCTCGCACCTCTGCTGCGATCTTTTTGATTGACTAATGATTGTGGCAAATAATCAAACTTCTCTATCTCAGGGAAGGAAATGTCTATCTGCGGCTGTTTAGTCGCTCTGCATGTCTCAATTAGTTGTGGCAAACGGTGTAGTGTCTGTGGTCCAAACACAAGATCCACGAACGGTGCGCGCTCCACAATAGCCGCTCCCTCTTGACTAGCAACACAACCTCCGACACCAATTAACACATTGGGATTTTTGTCTTTCAAGTGCCTAATACGCCCCAAATCATGAAATACTCTTTCTTGGGCTCTTTCGCGCACCGAACAAGTATTAAATAAAATCACATCAGCCTCATCCGGATTATTAGTCTGTTCCATGCCTTGTGCGGCATGCAGTACATCTATCATTTTTTTAGAATCGTACTCGTTCATCTGGCAACCAAAAGTTTTAATATAGAGTTTTTTCACGATAGTCATAGTGATAATATTATGATTTAATTATGTTGGTGATTACTGTTTCTATTTGAATGTGTGTGTGTATATCTTGCTCTGCTTTAATGGATTGCTCTAGGATCGACAATCAGATACACGAAGCGTCACTTCTAAATATAATTTCAGATAAGATCAGCAAATTCAAAATCACTAGCGCATTTACTCTGGCAAGTTGGTACTATTAATTTGAACTGGTCTGCATGCCTTGATAAGGGAATTTAACCGCTGTTTCTTAATCCAGCCGCCACGCCATTGATAGTAAGATGAATTGCGCGCTTTACTGTGTCTCCTGCATCGCCAGAACGGTAGCGGCGCAGTAACTCTATTTGCAAATGATTCAGTGGGTCAATATAGGGGGTGCGATTACGGATACTGCGAGAAAGGGTAGGATTATCTTGCAACAGCTCCGTATGACCCGTCACGGCGAATAACCATTTTACGCTACAGTTCCACTCTGCTCGGATACGCCCAAAAATTTCTTCACGTAATTTTACATCTGTCACCAATTCAGCGTAGCGCGAAGCAATGCCTATATCAGTCTTTGCTAATACCATGTCCATGTTAGACAATAAAGTTTGCATGAAGGGCCAAGTGCGGTGCATCTCCTGCAACAACTCTAACCTCTTCTCACCGCTGCCTCCATGTTGAATAAAAGTCTCTACTGCTGAACCAAAACCATACCAGCCAGGAATCATGGCACGATTAACGCTCCAGCTAAATACCCAAGGAATGGCTCGCAAATCCTCAATAAGATCAGATTGCTTGCGTGATGGTGGACGACTACCGATATGTAGTCCGGCAATCTCACTAATAGGTGTAGATTCTCGAAAATATTGCTCAAAACCAGGAGTCTCATATACTAAATTGCGATAAGCAGAAAAAGCGTTATTTGCCAGTGATTCCATAGTCTGATAATAATTATCAGTAAGTTTTTCGAGGGTATTGGAACCTAATAAAGTGGCCTCAATAGTTGCAGCTACTAATGTTTCAAGATTACGTCGGCCTATTTCTGGATCAGAGTATTTACTACCAATAACCTCACCCTGCTCTGTGATGCGTATTTGACCGTTGACGCTGCCTGGTGGCTGAGCCAATATTGCCTGATAACTCGGTCCACCACCCCGTCCAACTGTGCCACCTCGCCCATGAAACAAACGTAAACCAACTTTGTGTTTAATAAATATTCCCGTCAATTCGGTCTCGGCTTTATAGAGTTCCCAGTTTGCAGTAAGAAAACCGCCGTCTTTATTGCTATCCGAATAACCTAACATTACTTCTTGTACGTTGCCACGTGAATCTAATAACTTACGATAATAAGGTAGTGAAAATAACGCATCCATGATGGCGCTACACCCACGTAGATCTGTGATAGTTTCAAATAATGGGACGATATTAAGATGCAGAAGTGGTTGCTCTATGGCCTGTAGCAACCCCACTTCTTTCAATAATAATGCAGCCTCTAATATGTCAGAGACACTTGAAGTTTTAGAAATAATGTAATTGGGCAAAGCGTCGCGGCTAAAACGTCCTTGAATTTCTGTCGCCATCTGTAAAACACGAAGCTCGCTCTGGGTTATTTCGGAATAACTCAAGTAAGGTGATAACAATGGACGCGGGCTACTGATTTCAGTCAGCAGACATTCAACACGTTCTATTTCTGTCAATCCGGAGTAATTATTTTGATGTCCCCCGGATTTAAATAATTCGGACACTACGTGCTCATGAATATTACTGTGTTGACGCATGTCTAATGAGGCCAAATGAAAACCAAACACTTCTGCTGCACGTCTTAGATGACGTATTGCCCCACGTGCTAACCAACCTGATTTATGCTGATTAAGTGAATTGATAATAATATCAAGATCATGAATAAACTCTACACTGTCCGTGTAGGGCTGCGCTGGGCCAACCGGACGTCGTTGTGCGATAGCGTGGCCAAGTTTTTGACTAGTGGCTGCAAGGCGAGCATACACTCCAATCAAGGCTCGCCGATAGGGTTCATCCGCTCGACTAGCGGCGCGATCAGGTGAAATTGCGGCCAACTTTTCTAGTTCATCGCTTACATCTACTAATCTTGTCGCGAGACTCAACATCTGTCCGATCTGGTGTGTTTCTCCCATGTAGAAATCTAACACTAATGCTGATTGACGCTCAATCGCGTTCAACATTACCTGATGGGTAACGAAAGGGTTGCCATCTCGATCGCCTCCTATCCAACTGCCGATGCGGAGAAAGGAGGGTACACGTGGAGCATTTTCACCCATATGATTTGCAAGAGAATCTTCAATCTCTGCATAAAGACGTGGCACCTCGGCAAGAAAGGTATAATGATAATAAGTCAGACCATTTTTGATCTCATCATTCACCGATAAACGTTCTGAACGCAACATGCGAGTCTGCCATAGTGCTTGAATAGAACAACGCAATCCTTCCTCGTTATTGCGCAACTCATCTGGCGTAAGTTGCATGCGATCCCTTTCATTTAACAAACGTGCAATAGCAAGCTGATAATTAAGAATACTTCTTCGCTGCACCTCAGTAGGATGTGCTGTCAATACCGGTGACACCAATGCTTTATTAAAAAACTCAATCAATAAAGCAGCGCCTCCTTCGTCAGAAAGAATCCGATCTAGTGTTAATGCCATGCTTCCGTCCTGCAACACTGATCCGGCACAAAGATGGGTCCGTCGACGGTGATTATGATGCACATCTTCTGCGATATTAGAAAGTTGCGAAAAATAACTAAATGCCCTAGCTACTGCAACAGTGCCTCGACTGCTTAATTGATTAAGTACGATATCAAGCTTATCTCGCGCTTTTGGGTCCTGCTCACGATGGAAACGAATTGCAGTTTGACGAATGCTTTCTATAAGTTCAAAGGTAGAATCCCCCTCTTGTTCTCGCAATGTATCGCCCAGCATCCTTCCCAACAAACGAATGTTCTCACGTAACGGTAGGTCTTTATCCTCGATAGAATATTTTCCAGAATCAACACTCAAAGTACTCATCCTTTGCCCCCCTACAACACTAAGAAAGAAATTCCATCTGCACTCCAATCCAAGCAGGTTCTGACCATGCTAAAATAAGAGATAATAAAGAACTCACTAGCTATTTTTTTCATTGCGATCTAAATGCTTAATCTGTCTATGCCCAGAAAAATTGTTATCGCCACACGCGAAAGTGCTCTTGCTTTATGGCAAGCGAATTTCATTCGACACTGGTTAATGGAATTATACCCACAAACTGAGATCAGTATACTTGGCATGACCACTCGTGGCGACCAAATACTAGATACTTCGCTCTCAAAGATTGGAGGGAAAGGTTTATTTATAAAAGAATTAGAGCAGGCGTTAGAAGATGGTCGTGCGGATATTGCAGTTCACTCTATGAAAGATTTGCCAATGAATATGCCGGCAGGTTATGCGTTAGCGGCAATTACCGAACGTGAAGATCCACGAGATGCTTTTGTCTCAAACCAATACATCAGTCTCGATACACTCCCCGCCGGGAGCATCGTTGGCACATCCAGTCTTCGACGCGAAAGTCAATTACACGCACATTTCTCACATTTACAAGTACTGCCCCTGCGTGGCAATGTACAAACTCGTCTACGTAAACTAGATGAGGGACGATATGCAGCAATTATTTTAGCGGCAGCAGGATTAAAGAGATTGGGATTATCTGGCCGAATTAGTGCATTACTAAGCCCTGAGATGAGTTTGCCGGCGGTAGGACAAGGGGCTTTAGGAATAGAATGTCTTTCTATTCGTTCTGATTTGATAAAACTCATGCAACCACTACACCATCTAGAAACAGCCCAGTGTGTAGAAGCAGAACGCGCCATGAGTCGTGCATTAGGCGGAAGCTGCCAGGTCCCTCTAGGTGGTTTCGCACAAATTACCGATCAGATACTACATCTACGTGGATTTGTTGCTAGTCCTGATGGAAAATGTATGATCAACGATCAAATAAGTGGCGCACCAGAAACAGGTAAAAAAATGGGTATATACCTAGCCAAAAAGTTAAAGATGCAAGGGGCTGAAAAAATTTTAGCGGCTCTAAAAGAATAAATAGGTTTTAAGTAGATAAGTTACACATAATGATGCTAATAGATGATTGACCGCAAATAAGATTTTATAACAAAACTTATTAGATCATTTTGAAATGACAATTGAAATTTAAAAATTATCCCTCAAAGAAATGATGAGTAAAAAAAATTACTCTGAAGATACTGAGAAATCACAGAGCCTAAAAAGCTATATCAATCCATTGTTGGTTACCGTTATAATTGTGGCCATAACTTTAGCATGGCAGTGGTATGAGACCCGTCATCAGATTGCAAATCTGCAACAAGAGCTGGCCAAACGTTTATCTGAAATAGATTCTTTCGGTAAAAAATCACGTGATATTGCTACTGAGGCACAAGAGGCAAGCAGACAAATACAGGCTAAATTTAATCTTCTCGAGACTAAATTAGCTGAATCTCAAAATCAACAAGTAGCGTTAGAAGCCCTCTATCACGAACTTGCACGTAATCGTGACGAAGTAACGTTGGAAGAAGTAGAACAATTATTGCTTATTGCTAATCAACAGTTACAGTTAGCAAAAAATGTGAAGGCTGCTCTAATCGCAATAGAAGAAGCTGACAACCGACTACAGCGTATTGATCGTCCGAGACTATTACCGCTACGTAGGATTATTACAAAAGATATAGATCTTCTAAAAACATTACCCTATGTGGATATTACAGGAATCAGCCTGCGCCTTGACGATCTTTTCACTATGGTAGACACATTACCTCTTGCGATGGAAATTCGTCCGCCAGAAAATAATTCTGACATGAAACGGACTCCAACAACCGAAAGTATATGGCTTCAGTTCGCTCGCGAAGCATGGGGTGACGTAAAACAACTAGTGCGCATTCAAAATATGAATAGGCCAGATATACCCATGTTATCTCCATCACAAACATATTTTCTGCGTGAGAATCTTAAGTTGCGCTTACTGTCGGCACGATATGCTTTACTTGCTCAAAATGGAGCAGCTTTTAAAGCTGATCTTAAAATCTCTTTGGATTGGGTCAATCAATACTTTGATGTTAAATCAAAATCAACTGTCAGCATGTTAGGGACGCTGCGCCAATTGTATGGTAACGAAATCGGTATTGAACTGCCAAATATCTCAGCAAGTTTAGACGCAGTGCGCAACTACCGTCTTACACGAGATCAAGGAAACAGATGAAATTAGCATTCTGGCTACTAACATTGTGCGTCTTGACGGCAACAATGATAGTAGCGGCTAAATACAACAGTGGTTATATTCTGCTAGTAGCGCAGCCTTACCGCATCGAACTTTCACTTAACCTACTCATAATAATGCTGGTGACGTTATTTATTATTGGATATTTTCTAATAAGGTTGGTTATTATCACATTGCAGTTACCCACAGAGGCACGTGAATTTCGTTTACATCGTCACCATGAAAAAGCCCGTGCGACTATGTTAGATGGAATTAAGGCTTTTTTTGAAGGACATTACACCAGAGCTGAAATAGCAATGACTGCTGCACTAAAACTAGAAGAATCCCCTGAAACAAATGCCATAAGTACAATTATTGCAGCCCGCTCTGCCCACAAATTAAAGAAATACTCTGAGCGCGATCAATTTATTATTATGATGAGAAGTATTGCACCTGAATCTACTCTACTGCGACTCATGACCCAGGCTGAATTGTTATTGGATGAGGGTCGCTCTGGAGAGGCATTGAAAGTGCTACAAGCTTTGCATTTTACTGAAGCAAACCAACACACCGCCTTATTACATCTAAAATTGAGGGCATGGAAAGCAGAAAAGAATTGGAGTGCTGTGATAGATCTTGTTAATCAATTAGAGAAATATGGCGATTTTGATAAAACCTTAGCTCGACAATTGCGGCAAGATGCTTATCTTAAAAAAATTAAGAAAAAAGAACTGGACGTACAATCGTTTGCAGAATTCTGGCAAGACATCCCCTTAATAGAAAGAGAAGATAGTAAACTAACGGCAGCAGCCGCTGATGTTTATATAGAACAAGGTAACTATGTGATTGCCCGTCAAATCATTGAGCACAGTCTCAATAAACAATGGGATGCAGATTTGATTAGACTTTATACAAGATGCATAGGAGATAATACGCTAGAGCAGATTGAGTATGCAGAAGAATGGCTCAAATCTTACCCAAGTGATGCTCAATTACTATTCGCACTTGGTCAGTTCTCAGCTCACTGTGAATTATGGGATAAAGCGCAGAACTATCTAAAAGCAAGTTTAACAGTAACGCCTAATCACTTGGCTCATCTTGCCCTAGCACAACTCAATGAAAAAATCGGTAACCCAGAAAAAGCAAGAGATCATTACAGAGAAGGGTTGAAGCTAACCTCAGGGCTGTAAAGTAAAAAAATTTAATAAGTCATTGTGAAACGCTGCTACTAGGTACTTAAATCGCAAAGATTTGATGTAATTCTTCCACTGTATGGTGGAATATCTTCTGATTATATTTCAAATAATAAGTATTCTGTTGTTATACGATCGATTCAATTAAAATTTTTCATGCTTCTGCAAATATCGCCACTGCCCGACGGGTAAATCGCCTAATTTTATCTGACCAATACGGACGCGTTTTAATCCAGTTACTCTCAGTCTAACTAACTCACACATACGACGGATCTGGCGTTTTTTTCCTTCATGTAAGATAAAACATAATTGATCCTGATTTTGCCAGCTGACCTCTGCACGTTTTAGCGTCACCCCGTCTAAACTTAGACCGTGATTCAGTAAAGCCAGGTCTTTCTTAGATAAAGCACCTTCAACTCGCACTAGATACTCTTTCTCTATTCCGGAATTTACTCCAATTAACTGTTTAGCAATACGGCCGTCTTGTGTCAAAATTAACAGGCCCTGAGAATCAATATCTAATCTTCCTGCTGGAGCCAGACCTTTTAAATGTGCTGGACTGAAGCGTGGTGAAGATTTATCTTCATCAAAATAAGATCCCTTGCTAATTAGACTAATCGCTGGTTTGTAATCTTTTTCTGGTTGCCCAGATACGTAGCCAATAGGTTTATTAATTAACATGGTCACTAGTTCTATTTGCTGTGCTTGTGCGGCTTTATCAAGTGTTATTTTCTGAGTTGGATAGATTTTTGTGCCTAATTCAGTAATACGCTGATCGTCTACAAACACCCAGCCCCGCTTGATATAGTTATCTGCCTCTCTGCGAGAACAGAGCCCCTGTTCCGACATAAGTTTAGATAATCGAATTGTTTCCATGAAATTTATGTGCCCTATCAACCATTGTATTTAATTAATATAAACTGGATGTAATGCAGGTATTATAATTTGAACCCAGATGTTGATTAAGTTAAAATTAATCTTTATTTAGGCGCGTAGCTCAGTTGGTTAGAGCACCACCTTGACATGGTGGGGGTCGTTGGTTCGAGTCCAATCGCGCCTACCAACAAATACTCTACAGTAATTTAAGCACGTCTCAAAGACACCTATAGGTTGGATACCAAGGGTCTTGAGAGTCTGATCGTGGAACTGACCGTATAAAATATTTAGCTCTTATTAAGAGCATGCTCTTTCAACTTAAGAGGCCAGTTAACAAGGAGCCTTAGATTTTACATAAAGAAATTTACTGCAGTCATTCTAGCAATTTCACTCGCGATTTCTTCCATCTTAAAAATTAAAAACGCCATCGATCTAGTTTACTAAATCAATGGCGTTAATTAGAAAAATAATTCTGATGACTCGACATTTGCGTCTAAAACATAGTACGCTCTACCTAATTAAATTACTGACTTACTGGTTGCATCATCGCCTTCTCTATATCCACATTTGTCTGGGATGTTCCACCAAAAACTGTTCCAACCCTATTCTTGTTAAGATTCTCCACATTCAGTTTGTAAATTTTCTCTGGCAATGGAAAGTATTTAACTTCTGCCGTCAGGACAGCTGCATTTTTCATATAAAAATTAATAAACTCTTTAACCTCCGGTCTTGATGCTGCTTTAGTATTTACATAAATAAAGATGGGGCGTGATAATGGTTGATAACTTCCATCCTCTATTGATTTAGGAGACGGAAGTACACCACCTTTACCAGCATCGATAGCAACCGCTGTGAGTTTTTTGATATTTTCAGCATAATAAGCATAACCAAAATACCCAAGTCCATTCTTATCGCTTGTTACGCCCTGTACCAATACATTGTCATCTTCAGATGCGGTGTAGTCACCACGACTTGATTTGGATTTACCAACAATAACCTCAGTAAAATAATCAAAAGTTCCTGAATCAGAACCCGCTCCATAGAGCTTAAATTCAGCATCTGGCCATGCAGGATTTATTTGATTCCATTTTTTAATTTTACCTTGGGCGGACGGCTCCCATATTTTCTTTAGTTCTGCCACTGTCATGGTTTTAGCCCAGCTGTTACTCGGATTAATTACCACTGTTAAGCCATCAAATGCCACGGGCATTTCAATATATTCCACACCAGACGCTTTGCAATCTTCCATTTCTTTCTTCGAAATAGGTCGCGAGGCATCAGCGATGTCTATTACATTGCGACAAAATTTCTTGAGACCGCCACCCGTACCAGAGATACCCACTGTGACATTAATGAGATTTTTCTTGGCTTTCTGAAAATCTTCTGCCACCGCCTCAGTAATTGGATAGACGGTGCTAGAACCATCAATCTTGATTGTGTCTGCAACTACAACATCTGCAATGATCACGCCAATAAAAGCACTCAATGCAGCTGATGCTATGCGCCCTTTAAAACCCTTTAAATTTATCATTTACCATCCCCCTCTCTAAAGTTTAATTTTTGTTAAATCTTGGCCGAGATAACGATACCTAACCCATTACACCTCAGCCAAGAATTTACAAATCCGTTACTCCGACAATTAAAATGCTATCTGTGACCGGAACATAACGGTATTCAACTTCTTCATGTTATCAACTAACAGGCCATTGGCAGAGATGGCTTTGTCGTAATTCACCATAAAACGCACATTCTT
>BJGV01000022.1 GCA_014190895.1 Nitrosomonadaceae bacterium
TTAAAAAAGATTTGTCAGACTACATCGACACCCCATGAGCTGTCAAGGAAGAATTTACTTATTTTTATATTGGATTATCTTCGTCTATAAATTGATGGGTGATGCCAAATTTTTGTGCTATGTGTTCATAAGATAAAAAAATTTATAAAAATTAGAAGTTATTTTATGAAAGAAGTTCTCTTGGTTATTTTATTTAGTGGAATTATGCAGTGAGATTTATCGTTTTAAACCTAAAATCCAATTTGCATACAAACGTTTAGCGATTACATGTAACTGCAATACTCGTTGAGTTATATCTATATGGACAGACTCTGATGATTGAACTCCTGGACCAGAACTATTGGCAATTTCATTAATCCCTATTGTATACCAATGCTCTATCATTTCCTCAGTCACTTCCACATGGCATTGCATTCCAAAATGGATACCCATTGAAAATGCTTGATTTTCACAATAATTACTAGAAAGGAGTTGAGTTGCGCTATCTGGCAGAGTAAAAATTTCACTATGCCAATGAAATGAATCAAATTCTAACGGATAATCAAACCATTGCCGAGCAATGGTATTATTCGTCACCTTTACTTTGCCCCAACCAATTTCCTTAATCTTACTTCTGCTAACAACCCCCCCTAGAGCTTTTGATATTAATTGTCCACCGAAACAGTGTCCCAGTAATGGGATATCACTACTTACAGCCTGCCGAATCAATTTTAATTCTGATCCAATCCATGGTAGGTCATCATTTACACTCATAGACCCCCCCATAAAAACTAACCCACTGAATTGATTAATTCTAGAAGGAGGATCTTCGCCAGCGTCAATCTTGATAAGTTGCCATGGAATATGATGAGAATCGAGAAATGTAGAAAGATAACCAGGACCCTCTGCAGGCGATTGTCTAAAGATTGCCACTGGTTTCATAAAACTCCTAAATTGAGCACTGCTATCGCCGCGCTTTTTTATTCTTATTTTAATTTTTCATACTTTTTACTGTTCTCTTTATTTTATCGAAAATAGTAATGTATCTAATTTGACTATTGGAGTGTCCCTGTTAACAAATAAGACAAACCGAGTAACATAAACACGCATTCGAACATCGCATCTTGTAATTAAAATCATTACTACGGGATATGCACGTATAAAAGCCGAGATAACTCGGCTTTTATTTCCATAAACCTAAAAATCAACAATACTTAATTGGTCGCACTTTCTTTATTAGGGGTAACTACAATAGGTTTTTCTGGACGATCTAACAATTCAACTAGGGCCATTGGTGCATTATCACCTTTTCGAAAACCAAATTTTAAAATGCGTAAATAACCACCATTACGCGCCTGATAACGCGGACCGAGTTCTGCAAACAATTTAGAAACAGTATCTCGATCATGCAGACGATCAAAGGCTAATCGTCGATTAGCAAGTGAGGGCTTTTTACCCAAAGTAATCATTGGTTCAACTACGCGGCGCAATTCCTTGGCTTTCGGTAACGTAGTTTTGATTACCTCATGGCGTAACAGTGAAATTGTCATATTACGCAACATCGCTAAACGATGACTACCAGTACGGTTTAACTTTCTCAGTCCATTATGATGTCTCATGGATTGCTTCCTTTATACTTTGCTCGATATTAACAGGCGGCCAGTTTTCTAATTTCATTCCCAATGCAAATCCACGTAGTTGTAGAACTTCTTTAATCTCGTTAAGAGATTTTCTACCTAGATTTGGGGTCTTTAATAGTTCATTTTCGGTACGCTGAATTAAGTCACCGATATAGTGAATATTTTCAGCTTTAAGACAATTAGCAGAACGCACCGTAAGTTCCAAATCATCTACGGGGCGAAGTAAAGCAGGGTCGATCTGCGGTGTTTTAGGTAATTCTACAGGTAGGGGTGTGCCCTTAAGATCTGCAAACACCGAAAGCTGTTCTACCAGAACTCGCGCAGCGTAACGGATCGCCTCTTCAGGGTCAAGAACACCATTAGTCTCAATATCCATAATTAACTTATCTAGATCAGTGCTTTGTTCAACACGAGCGCGCTCTACTTCATAACTCACTCGTCGCACCGGACTAAAAGACGCATCTAGAAGAATGCTGCCAATGGGGCGAGTTTCATTTGTTAATTGTCGGACTGTTCCAGGCATATAACCACGTCCCATCTCAACCTTAATTTGCATGTCTATCTTACCACCGGCAGTAAGATGTGCAATTACATGATCGGGATTGAGAATTTCAATGTCATGTCCAATCTCAATATCGCCAGCTGTGACCACACCTTTACCTTGCTTTTTAAGAATTAAGACTGCCTCAGTACGATTATGTAGTTTTAGTACAATGCCTTTGAGATTAAGCAGGATGTCAACTACATCTTCTTGCACACCATCGAGTGTGGAATATTCATGTACAACACCGCTTATTTGAACTTCAGTTGGAGCAAATCCTGGCATTGATGACAATAAGACGCGTCTCAGCGCATTTCCTAGGGTATATCCATAACCACGTTCAAATGGTTCCATTGTAATCTTGGCATGTAATGGCGAGATGACTTCGACATCTATAATACGCGGTGTAAGCAATGTGTTACTTGACATAGCCTGATCCTTTTACAGGAGGGTTCCTGATTAGTTAATTACTTAGAATATAATTCAATAACAAGTGATTCGTTAATGGTTGTTGGTAATTCAGAGCGCTCCGGCTTGGCCTTAAATGTTCCCTTCATGGCTTTAATATCTACTTCTATCCACCCTGGAAAACTACGTTGCTCGGCAGCTATTATGGCAGTTTTGATGCGTAAATGATTTCTTGCTTTCTCATCTACTTCTATAATATCACCCGGTTTTACTTGATAAGAAGGAATATTAACCCGGATTCCATTGACCAGTATGGCATTATGACGGACGATCTGGCGTGCCTCTGAACGCGATGCCCCAAAGCCCATACGATACGAGACCGTATCAAGGCGACACTCTAATAGTTGCAACAGATTCTCACCGGTTATACCGCGTTGACTATCAGCTAATTTATAATTATTGCGGAACTGTCGCTCTAATATTCCATAAATACGTCGCAATTTTTGCTTCTCGCGTAATTGCACGCCATAATCTGACAATCGTCCACTTTTTTGACCGTGTTGACCTGGCGCATAATTTCTGCGCTCAATTGCACACTTGTCAGTGAAACATTTCTCACCTTTCAAGAACAACTTCTCACCTTCGCGACGACATTGACGACATTTTGGATCAAGATTTCTAGCCACAGTCTACTCTCCTTAAATACGGCGTTTCTTTGGCGGACGACAACCGTTATGAGGAATTGGCGTCACATCAGAAATGCTGGTAATTTTAAAACCAGCTAGATTCAAAGCGCGCACAGCGGATTCTCTTCCAGGACCAGGTCCCTTAATGCGCACCTCTAAGTTCTTCACTCCACATTCTTGCGCAAGCTTGCTGGCCTGCTCAGCAGCCACTTGAGCGGCAAATGGTGTACTTTTACGCGAGCCCTTAAAACCAGCGCCACCAGAAGTTGCCCAAGACAAGGCATTTCCCTGTCGATCGGTGATAGTTACAATAGTATTGTTAAATGAAGCGTGGATATGAGCAATGCCCTCTGCTACATTTTTCTTAATTTTTTTACGAACTCTAGTATTTACTTTTGCCATGTTTTTTATCCCTCAGCTCTGCAATTTACGTGTTATCACTAAATTTATTTTGCTACTGGTTTTGCGCTAGTTGAACGAACTGCCTTGCGAGGTCCTTTGCGGGTTCTTGCATTGGTGCGCGTGCGCTGACCACGTACAGGTAAACCGCGGCGATGACGCAATCCACGATAACACCCAAGATCAGTCAATCGCTTAATATTCATTGATACTTCGCGACGCAAATCACCTTCTACCATAAATTTAGCAACATGATCTCGTAATTTTTCTAGTTGACTATCAGTTACGTCTTTTATTTTAACGGACACATTAATTCCAGTAGCCGTGCAAATTTGACGCGCCCTTGTCCGACCTATGCCATAAATTGCAGTCAATGCAATTTCAGCATGTTGATGATTTGGAATATTTACACCGGCAATACGAGCCATACTGTCACCCTACAAATAAAATTATTTAATTACAATTACCAAAAGCATTTAATTTACAATTAACCCTGACGTTGCTTATGTCGAGGATCGGTACAAATTACTCTCACTACACGATTTCGTCGAATAATTTTACAATTACGACAAATCTTTTTAACGGATGCCAGTACTTTCATATTTATCCTTTCTCTCTACTTAGCGCGAAATGTAATTCGTGCTCTACTTAAATCGTATGGTGTTAGATCCACCGTTACTTTGTCACCCGGCAAAATTCGAATGTAATGCATACGCATTTTACCGGAAATGTGTCCCAATACCACATGTCCATTTTCTAGCTTGACGCGAAAAGTTGCATTAGGCAATGTTTCTAGTATCTCGCCTTGCATCTGTATCGTTTCTTCCTTGCTCATTCTATTCCTAATGCAATCATCTTGCAGGCAACCCGCTACCGCCTTTGAAGCTAGTTTTTTTCAGCAAACTTTCGTATTGTTGTGACATAACATAAGCCTGAACCTGTGACATAAAATCCATAGTTACAACCACGATAATCAGCAATGATGTACCGCCAAAATAAAATGGAACGTTCCATTTTAGTATTAAAAATTCTGGTAATAAACATACCAAAGTCACATAAATTGCCCCTGCTAGGGTCAGTCTTAACATAATTCGTTCGATATATTTTGCGGTCTGATCGCCAGGACGAATACCCGGAATAAAAGCACCGCTCTTCTTTAAATTCTCTGCAGTTTCTTTAGGATTAAATACTAACGCCGTATAAAAGAAACAGAAAAATACGATCATTACTGCGTACATAATCACATAAATTGGCTGGCCTGGAGACAGTGCTCCGCTGACATCTTTTAACCAATCCATAGATTCTCCGCTAGTAAACCATCCTGCTAATGTTGCAGGAAACAAGATAATACTAGAAGCAAAAATTGGTGGGATTACACCGGCCATATTAAGTTTTAACGGCAAATGCGAGCTTTGTCCGCCATATACTTTTCGACCAACTTGTCGTTTTGCATAATTTACCAGTATCTTGCGTTGACCACGTTCAACAAATACCACAACTCCCGTTACCAAGGCTATGGCTAAAAATATTGCCATCGCAACTAAAAAGTGCATCGCACCAGTTCGTACTAATTCAAGCGTACCGCCAATTGCACTTGGTAATCCAGCGGCAATACCTGCAAAAATAATCAGGGATATGCCATTGCCTATACCACGCTCGGTAATCTGCTCCCCTAACCACATTAGAAACATAGTTCCCGTTATTAGGGTTACCACTGTAGTAAAAAGAAATGCCGGGCCCGGTTCAATTACCAATCCAGGTTGAGATTGTAACGCGATAGATATACCGTAACCCTGTACCAACGCAAGCCCCAATGTACCGTAACGAGTATACTGAGTAATTTTTCTTCGCCCACTTTCACCTTCTTTTTTCAGCGCTTCTAAATAAGGAAAAGCTACTGTGCCCAGCTGCATGATGATTGAAGCCGAAATATATGGCATTATTCCCAGAGCAAAGATAGAAAAACGAGATAAAGCTCCACCTGAGAACATATTAAACATGCCAAGAATTCCGCTCTGTTGAGACTCGAATAAGTCTTTCAGAACTATTGGATCAATACCTGGCACAGGAACATGCGCACCAATTCGATAGACAATAAGTGCAAGCAACAAGAACCACAAGCGACGCTTTAGGTCGCCCAATTTTCCAGAGAGTCCCCCTAGTGATTCGTTAGCAGCCAATTAACACCTTTCTAATTTTATTCAACACTGCCTCCGGCAGCTTCAATGGCAGATTTCGCACCCTTGGTTACAAGAAGACCATGCAATTTCATTGGACGATCAATGTTTCCAGAAAGTATGACCTTAGCAGTTAAGGCTGAGTTGGCAATAATTCCCATTTGTTTTAATAATAAAATATCGATCTTATCGATATCTTTTGAAAGTTTATTTAATGCAGATAATCGTACTTCCGCGGTATCTCCTTTGGTAAGAGAAATAAAACCTCTTTTTGGTAAACGGCGTTGTAATGGCATTTGTCCGCCTTCAAAACCAACTTTATGAAAACCACCAGTACGAGATTTTTGACCCTTGTGACCACGTCCAGCAGTTTTACCAATGCCAGATCCTATACCACGCCCCACACGACGTTTAGCATGTGTTGCGCCGTCAGCTGATTTAATTGAATTTAATCGCATTTATATTTCACTCTTAACAAGATAGTGAACTTTATTAATCATTCCTTGCACTGACGGGCTATTCTCTAATTCAGCACTACTGTTAATCTTACTTAACCCCAATCCACGGACAGTTGCACGATGTGAACGTTTTGTACCAATTAAACTCTTAATTAAAGTTACCTTAATTTTCTTTTCGTCTTGGTTCATTATTGAGATAGCCCCATAATTTCCTCTATACTTTTACCGCGCTTAGCGGCAATTTCCATCGGGGTGTTCATTGCCTGCAAACCTTGCAACGTGGCACGTACTACGTTATATGGATTGGTTGAACCAATGCATTTAGCGAGAATATTATGCACGCCCATCACTTCAAATATTGCCCGCATTGGGCCACCAGCGATAATGCCAGTGCCATCAGAAGCGGGCTGCATATAAACCGTAGCAGCACCATACTTTCCAATAACTGAATGATGCAATGTTCCATTTTTAAGACTTACTTTAATCATTCTACGACGAGCTTCGTCCATGGCTTTCTGAACTGCCACAGGAACTTCTTTCGATTTTCCTTTCCCCATGCCAACGCTGCCATCACCATTACCAACCACGGTTAATGCAGCAAATCCAAGAATTCGACCGCCTTTAACTACTTTTGTAACGCGATTGATTGCTACCATTTTTTCTTTCAATCCGTCACCACGGTCATCTCCTTGCGGAGTTTTTCCTCTTCCTTGCATTTTAGCCATTACTTAATCCTCATCTAGAATTTAAGGCCATTTTCACGAGCAGCTTCAGCTAAGGCTCGAACACGACCGTGATACTTAAAACCAGAACGGTCGAATGCAACTGTTACAATGCCTAATATTTTTGCTTTTTCAGCTATTCGTTTACCGATTACTGCTGCTGCTGCCGTAGTGCCACCATTGATTAACTCTTTACGAACTTCTAACTCTAGAGTTGAAGCACTAATAAGCACTTTGCTGCCGGTACTGTCTATCACTTGTGCATAAATATGGCAATTACTACGATGCACAGCCAAACGCGCTATCTTTAACTCGGAAATTTTAGCGCGAGTTCCGCGAGCGCGGCGTAAACGAGACTGTATTAAATTTGACATATTCGCCCTAATTATTTTTTCTTGGTCTCTTTTATAACAATAACTTCATCTGCGTAACGAACGCCCTTGCCTTTGTAGGGTTCTGGTTTTCGGTAAGCACGAACTTCTGCTGCTACTTGGCAAACTTGTTGCTTATCGATACCCTTAATCAGAATCTCTGTCTGAGTTGGAGTCTCTGCTTTCACACCGTTAGGCATTTTATGCGCAATAGGATGGGAAAACCCCAATGTTAAATTAAGAATTTCGCCTGCGGCTTGTGCCCGATAACCAACGCCTACAAGCATCAACTTTTTCTCGAAACCTTTAGTTACCCCTTCCACCATATTCGCCAACAGTGCTCGCATAGTGCCAGACATTGCATCTGCCTGTTTAGAGTTATTAGTAGTTTTAACCAACAAAGTATCCCCATTTCTTTCGATAACGATATCTGAATGAAGGGCGCGTTGTAATTTACCTAATGGGCCCATCACTGAGATTTCAGAAGAAGATAGAATCACCTCAACATTAATTGGAACAGATACTGGATTCTTACCAATTCGAGACATTTTTTAAACCCCTTAAGCTACTATACATATTACTTCACCGCCTATCCCGCTAGCGCGCGCCTTGCGTTCAGTCATCACTCCTTTAGAGGTCGACATTATCGCAACACCTAGGCCGTTCATGACGTTGGGAAGTTTATCGCTCGCCTTGTAAATACGCAATCCTGGGCGACTCACACGCTCAATTTTTTCAATTACCGGACTACCGGCATAGTATTTCAAGCCAACATTTAATGTTGACTTACTTTTTACTTCGCGCACAACAAAATTCTCAATGTAACCCTCGTCTTTTAGGACTTGGGCAATTGCCACCTTTAACTTCGAGGCAGGCATATCTACGGTCTTTTTTTCCGAGAGTTGTGCGTTACGTATACGTGTCAACATATCGGCGATAGGATCACTCATGCTCATCTAGGGGTACCTCTAGCAATCAAATGTCTACCGTAATCATTGGTAGTCAATTTTATAAAATGTGTGTCGGTCATATTTGATTTGTTTCTAATAATCAATAGTTGTTTTATTTTCTTGAAGTGAGGTAACTGGAAAAATGTTCAGTGTTATCACGTCACCAACTGGCTTTCGTTACACCGGGTATCTCTCCACTCATAGCAATATCCCGTAGCTTGCTACGACCCAAACCAAATTTACTATACACGCCACGCGGACGGCCTGTTAACAAGCAGCGATTGCGCACTCTTACTGGGCTAGCGTTACGTGGCAACATCTGTAGTTTTATTCTGGCTGAGCGCCGATCTTCATTACTCGTCTTAATGCTATTAATAACAACAAGTAATTCATTTCGATATGCGGCAAACTTTTTTACAGTTTCACGGCGCTTTAAGTTACGATTAATTAAAGCAATTTTTGCCATATTACCCTCAGTTTTTAAATGGGAACTTAAACGCAACTAACAACGCCTTAGCTTCTGCATCTGTTTTTGCTGTGGTGGTAATCGTGATATTCATTCCACGTAACGCATCAACTTTGTCGTATTCAATCTCTGGAAAAATTATCTGCTCTTTAACTCCCATATTGTAATTTCCTCGCCCATCAAATGCTTTACCAGAAATTCCACGGAAATCACGAATACGTGGAATTGCAACGCTCACTAAGCGGTCAAGAAATTCATACATATGTGAACGACGCAGCGTGACCATGCAACCTACCGGGTAGCCATCACGCACTTTAAAAGTCGCTATAGATTTTTTTGCTTTTGTTATCACTGGTTTTTGACCCGCAATCTTTTGCATATCGCCTACGGCATTATCTATAATTTTCTTATCAGCAACTGCCTCACCTACACCCATATTAAGTGTAATTTTAAGAATCTTTGGTACCTCCATCACCGAGGTATAGCCAAATTGTTCCATTAGTTTCTTAACCACGGTATTACGATAGTATTCTTGTAAACGAATCATCTCTCTTTCTTCTTTCAAATATCAACTAATTCGCCATTCGATTTAAAATAACGAACCTTGCGTTTATCTTCTAGAGTCTTAAACCCTACTCTATCGGCTTTCTGTGTTACAGAATTAAAAATTGCCACATTCGAAACTTGAATGGGTTTCTCTATTTCAATAATACCCCCCACTACTGCTTTATTTGGGTTTGGCTTCTCGTGTTTCTTAACTTTGTTAGCACCCTCAACTATTACTAAATCTTCATCTATCACGCGCAAGATTGTTCCACGCTTTCCCTTATCTTTGCCAGTGGTGATAATAACATCATCACCTTTCTTTATTTTTCGCATATTATTTCCCTGTCCCGTACTTACAAAACTTCTGGTGCAAGCGAGACGATTTTCATAAAACGAGCATTACGTAATTCGCGTGTTACTGGACCAAATATACGTGTACCAATTGGCTCTAATTTAGCATTCAATAGCACCGCTGCATTACTATCAAACTTAATCAAAGAACCGTCAGCACGACGAACGCCTTTGGCGGTTCGTACTACTACGGCATTGTATACCTCGCCTTTTTTTACGCGACCTCGTGGCGCAACATCTTTGATACTTACTTTAATAACATCTCCAATACCAGCATAACGACGCCTAGAGCCACCCAACACTTTGATACACATGACCGAGCGAGCACCTGTGTTATCAGCGATTTGTAGAATAGTTTGCATTTGAATCATTTTTACTCACTCCATCCAACTTTTCTAGTATTAGACACTGGATCTAGATAGTTTTGGAACCCAGTTGGGTATTATTTATACAGGATATTAACAAATAGCAGTTAAGCTACAGATCATAACTTTAAATAAAAACAACTTACCATTATATAGTCAGACAAGAAAATAAACAAGTAAAAGCAACGATGCTTCTTAAAAGATTAAAATAAAAACTAACCTTTTCTTATTTTCTAACAGTTAAACCGTATCCGCTTTCTTGAGTAGTTTAACCACTTGCCATGCTTTGGTCTTGGAAATTGGACGACACTCTCTGATTGTTACTAAATCGCCCGGAACAAACGCATTATCCTCATCATGGGCATGATATTTCTTGGAACGAACAACAATTTTACCGTAGAGCGGGTGCTTAACTTTGCGCTCAACCAGAACAGTAATTGTTTTATTCATTTTATCACTCACCACTTTTCCGGTAAGGGTGCGACTTAAATTGATTTCACTCATGACTGATTCACTTTTTTACTAAGAATGGTTTTTGTTCGCGCAATATTGCGACGCACTATGCGTAATTGATTCGTATTGGTTAACTGTTGGGTTGCGTGTTGCATCCGTAAGCTAAATTGCACTCTCAGCAACGCAAGCAACTCTTGTTGTAGTTCATCTGGGCTCTTCCCGTACAATTCATTAATTTTCATAATTAGCCGCCTATTTGTCGGATAACAAATGTAGTTTGTATTGGTAATTTAGCTGCAGCTAAACGAAAGGCTTGTCGTGCCAGAATTTCGTCTACGCCGTCCATCTCATATAACATTTTACCGGGCTGAATTTCTGCTACAAAGTACTCTGGATTTCCTTTCCCATTGCCCATACGCACTTCTGCTGGTTTATGAGAAATTGGCTTGTCTGGAAAAATACGAATCCAGATTCGACCGCCACGCTTTATGTGCCGTGTCATAGCACGACGCGCAGCCTCAATCTGACGCGCAGTTAGGCGACCGCGACCTACCGCTTTTAGACCATACTCACCGAAACTAACTTTAGCCCCGCGAGTGGCAACGCCTTTATTTCGACCTTTTTGTTGCTTTCGGTATTTTGTTCTAGCTGGTTGCTGCATCTTTAGCTCCCGACTTCACTACTTTTTTAGTTGTGGTTTTTGAAACAGGTTTAACAGGTTTATCGGTCGTTTTAGCAACTTTTTTGATGGTCTTTGTTATTTTAGGTTTAACTGTAGTTTTAGTTACCGTTTTCTTAATTGGTTTAGTTGTTTCAATAGTCTTGGTATTTTTTATAGCTAGCCTCTTAACTGGTTTCTTTTTCTCAATTTCTTTTACTGAATTAGGCATTTGATCTATAGATTCTACACTATTTACAATTTGCTCATCTCGACCTATCACCTCACCTTTAAATATCCATACCTTGATGCCAATTACTCCATAAGTAGTCTTAGCTTCTGAAGTACCATAATCTAAATCGGCACGCAGCGTATGAAGCGGCACACGACCCTCACGATACCATTCTGTACGAGCAATTTCGATACCATTTAACCTTCCGGCGCTCATAATCTTTATACCTTGCGCACCTAAGCGCATAGCATTCTGCATGGCGCGTTTCATGGCACGACGAAACATAATACGTTTTTCTAATTGTTGAGCAATGTTATCGGCAATAAGTTGCGCATCAATTTCTGGTTTTCTAATCTCTTCGATATTTATGTGTACCGGGACACCCATACGTTTCTGTAACTCTCCACGCAACACCTCGATATCCTCACCCTTCTTTCCTATTACAATGCCGGGGCGTGAACTATAAATTGTGATTCGAGCATTTTTAGATGGCCGCTCAATAATTACACGTCCCAATGAAGCATGCGCGAGTTTCTTCTTTAGATACTCTCGCACCTTAATATCTTCATGCAACATTCCAGGGAAATTTTTTGTATTAGCATACCAGCGGGATGACCAATTTTTTAGTACTGAAAGGCGGAATCCCGTCGGATGTATTTTTTGTCCCATAATATCTCTATATGCCTCTATTATTCATTACCAACAGTTAGGAAAATATGGCACGTTGGCTTGACTATACGGTTGCCACGGCCCTTAGCGCGAGGACTGGTTCGCATCAGTGATGGTCCGCGATCCACGTAAATTACTGATACTTTTAATTCATCTATATCTGCACCATCATTATGCTCGGCATTTGCAATAGCTGATTCTAGCAATTTTCGAATGATAACAGCAGCTTTTTTAGGACTAAATGAGAGTAGATTCAGTGCTCGATCCACAGACAAACCTCTAACCTGATCCGCTACCAGACGTCCTTTTTGTTCAGATAATCTTACCCCGCGTAATACAGCAGTCGTTTTCATTTTGAGAGCTCCTATTTCTTCGATCCAGTCGACGCTGCAGTTACTTTCTTATCGCCAGAATGACCCTTAAAAGTACGGGTATGAGAAAATTCTCCAAGCTTATGGCCTACCATATTTTCAGTAACATATACTGGAATGTGCTGTTTACCATTATGCACGGCAATAGTTAAACCAATAAAATCTGGCAGAACGGTGGAACGACGAGACCAAGTTTTAATTGGACGCTTATCATTAGTTGCCCTTGCAGTTTCTATTTTAGTCATTAGATGCAGATCGACAAAAGGTCCTTTTTTTACAGAACGTGCCATGATGCACTACCCCTTACTAGAATAACGACGACGTATAATCATACCGTCAGTGCGTTTGTTATTTCTGGTACGAAAACCCTTAGCAGGTGTTCCCCACGGGCTAACTGGATGACGTCCAGCAGCAGTTTTGCCCTCCCCTCCTCCATGCGGATGATCTATTGGATTCATGACCACGCCACGCACAGTGGGACGAATACCTCGCCAACGCTGCGCACCCGCCTTCCCAATAGAACGTAAATTATGTTCTCCGTTACCAACTTCACCGATAGTCGCACGACAATTCACATGTACTTTTCGAATTTCACCAGAACGAAGACGTAACTGAGCGTAATCTCCTTCACGTGCTAGTAATTGAACTGAAGCACCTGCTGATCGCGCTAGTTGTGCGCCCTTACCAGGCAACATTTCTATACAATGAATGGTACTACCAACTGGAATATTACGTAATGGCAGTGCGTTGCCATTTTTAATTTGGGCGTCCATTCCGCTCATTAATTGCATCCCAACGATAATACCTTTTGGTGCCACAATGTAGCGACGCTCTCCATCAACATAACAAAGCAATGCCAAATTTGCACTTCGATTTGGATCGTATTCTAATCGTTCGACCTTCGCAATAATGCCATCTTTATTACGAAGAAAATCAATTTTACGATAATGTTGCTTATGGCCGCCACCCATATGGCGAGTTGTAATATGCCCATTGTTATTACGCCCTGCAGTATGGCTCTGTTTTTCCAAAAGTTTGGTATAGGGCGCCCCTTTATGCAAACTAAGGTCAACAACTTTAACAACTGCGCGACGTCCTGGAGAGGTTGGTTTAACTTTAATTAGCGCCATTACTTATTCTCCATTTGCACAATTTCTGAAAAATTTATTTCCTGGCCAGATTTAATACTGACATACGCTTTCTTCCAATTACTACTGCGTCCCATAAAACGACCGAAACGTTTTTCCTTACCTTTAACATTTGCCACTCTTACTTTTTGCACTTCGATGTTTTGTGTTTTCCACATTAATTCAATCGCGGCTTTAACCTCAGCTTTAGTAGCATCTTGTACTACACGGAAAATAACCTGATTATGTTTTTCGGTAAGATAAGTGGCTTTCTCAGAAATCTGGGGAGCTAATATCACCTGCATAAGACGTTCTTGACTAAATACTTGGAGGCTCATATTAAGATCTCCTCAATTTTTTTTATAGCATTTTGAGTGATAAGAATATTGGCAAAACGTAATAAATTTACGGGGTCAACGTGGGCCACTTCTATTACCATTACATGCGGCAAGTTACGAGACGCCAAATAGAGATTTTCATCTATGTTATCGGTAATAATCATAACCTCGTGTAGATTCATATTTTTTAACCGCTGCGCTAGTGTCTTTGTCTTTGGTTCGTTTACAATAAAATTCTCTATTACCAGTAAGCGATTTTCACGTACCAACTGCGATAAAATAGCGCCAATCCCAGCGCGGTACATTTTACGATTTACCTTATGACTAAAATTCTCTTCTGGACTATTGGGAAAAGTTTTTCCACCGCCGCGCCATAAGGGACTAGAGGCCATACCAGCACGAGCACGTCCCGTACCTTTTTGTCGCCAAGGTTTATGGGTGGATTTAGCCACATCTGAACGTCCTTTTTGGGCACGATTGGCGCTACGGGTATTGGCCATGTAAGCCGTTACTACCTGATGTACCAGGGCCTCGTTATACTCACGCCCAAACAGTGCATCAGAAACAGAGATATTTGTAGCCAACTGACCATCGTTAGTTATGAATTTAAGTTCCATTATGCACCCACTCTCTTATTGGGTTGCCCGCTATTCTTACCGGTTTCTTTAGTGTTAGTTTCTGCAGCTGGATTAACGTTCATCTTGGAGGTCTTTATGCTTGGATGCACTACTACATCACCACCTCGTGGACCAGGAATCGCGCCTTTAATTAGTAGCAATCCTCGCTCAACATCAATCCGTAGAATCTCTAAATTTTGAGTAGTACGTTGTACGTTGCCAAGGTGTCCAGACATACGTTTACCAGGAAATACACGTCCAGGATCTTGCGCCATGCCAATAGAACCAGGGACATTATGAGATTTTGAGTTACCATGACTAGCGCGATTTGAGGAGAAGTGATGACGTTTGATTACACCTGCATAACCCTTGCCAATGGAGGTGCCCGTCACATCTACTTTTTGACCAATTTGAAAAATATCTATGCTTATTATTGCACCTGATTTCAGCTCAACAAGCTGCTCCTGTGTTACACGAAATTCCTTGAGTACATGACCAGCTTCAACTGCAGCTTTGGCGAAGTGTCCGGTAAGCGGCCTGTTAACACGACTAGCGCGACGCTGACCAAAGGTTACCTGCACTGCAGAGTAACCGTCAATATCAACGGTCTTAATTTGCGTAATACGATTATTAGATACATCAAGTACTGTTACAGACTGACTATCTCCATCGTCAGTAAAAGTACGAGTCATACCGATTTTTCGGCCGACTAATCCTAGGCTCATTTTAATTACCCTTTATCTAAAGGTGCCGATTACAATTGACCGGCAGTTCACAGTTATTTTCGTTAAAAATTTGCCATCAAAAAATGTTTAACTAAAATTTAGTATCTTAAATTTATAGCTTTATCTCTACATCTACACCCGCTGGCAGATCTAATTTCATGAGAGCATCTACTGTTTTATCGGTCGGGTCCATAATATCCATCAAGCGCAAATGAGTACGAATTTCAAATTGATCGCGTGATGTCTTATTGACATGTGGCGAACGTAATACATCAAATCTTTCAATACGTGTTGGTAACGGGATGGGGCCTTTGACCACCGCACCTGTACGTTTAGCAGTCTCAACAATTTCCATCGCTGATTTATCTATCAATCGATAATCAAATGCTTTCAAACGAATGCGAATTTTCTGGTTCTGCATATACTGACGCCTTAAAGTAGAGATTTAGGAGTTAGAGATATCAATTATTGATACTCTATAAAAATCCTGTCTTCTGATTTATCGTTACTCAATAACCTTAGCCACCACGCCCGCTCCAACAGTCCTACCACCCTCACGAATAGCGAAACGTAAACCTTCTTCCATTGCAATTGGTGCAATCAAGCTGACTGTTACCGAAACATTGT
>BJGV01000023.1 GCA_014190895.1 Nitrosomonadaceae bacterium
ATTACAGTTTGCCACAGCAACTGTTTGGTTTCAAACTGAGATGCGTTAATAAACGTCTTCAGCAAATGGATTGAGGAGATGCCAATAATTGCGGTTGCTAATTTAACTTTCAATACCCCTGCATTCACATGAGATAGCCATTCTGGTTGATCTGGATGCTTCTCTAATTCTAACCGAGAAACGAAAGTTTCCCAGCCCCCTATGATCACCATAACCAGTAGGTTGGAGATCATCACAACATCAATTAATCCAAGTACAATTAACATGAGCTGGGTCTCGTCAACACTGCTCATCGTCACTTGCTGTACCAAGTGCACTAACTCACGCCAAAATTCCCAAACATAGAGGCCTTGTGCTACGATTAAACCAATATAGAGTGGGGCCTGTAACCAGCGACTCATAAATATCCACCGCGGTAGTCGACCAAGCTCAGTACTTTTTATTTTTGGTGTCTCTTGTTTCTCGTTCATCTTTCCCCCTTCAAACTTATCATCCCAGACATCATCCATGAACGCAGGTCAAGAATCTCTTTTTCTTATGTGCTGCAGAATCAAACAGAAATTCTTGCATAATTATTCATTCATACCATTAACTAGACATGCCTTAACATAGAGGCGATCTTTCGATAAAGGGTTATGCGGACTATTCAAAATTTAATATTAATATTATATGTTATCTTGTTATATACCTAGCACCTTAAATTACCCTGGCATCAAAGTATTTCTAATAAATATGCATTAGACAAGTGATGACTGGTAATACATTGTGAAATTTTTATACTTATGATAAAAATAATAATCCGTTGACAAAAACTTCAGCCATTTAATGGAACAATTTATTTATTTTATTATTGCACTCATCATCGGGCTCATGACTGGATCGATGACTGTTTGGCTTGTCATGCGCACTCTCAGTCTGTCAGCAGTGGATCGGGCGCAGAGAGATGGTCAAATTAATACAGCTCGTCTTAATGAACAACTTTTAGCATCTCAAAACATGGTTCTTGCTCAAACTGAACGATTAGAGACTCTTCAAGATGAACAGATAAACTCAACCATGCTACACGAGACTCTTGTTAAAGAGCGAGAACGACTAGATACAACTTTAGAGTTAGAGCGTTCTCAGGCCAAGGAAAAATTAACTTTTCTAGAAAATGCCGAGGAACAACTTTCGAATCGCTTTAAAACCCTGGCCAGTGAAATATTGGAAGAAAAATCTAAAAAATTTACTGATCAAAACAAGGCTAATCTTAATCAATTATTAGAACCTCTAAAAATAAAAATTACCGAATTCCAAGGTCAGGTGAATGAAGTTTATATTCAAGAAGGTAAAGATCGCTCGGCGTTATCTGAACAGGTTAAACAGTTGATGACGCTTAATAATCAACTGTCAGAAGATGCGCATAATCTGACCCTAGCCCTTAAAGGTCAGGCTAAGGTGCAAGGTAATTGGGGCGAGTTAATTTTAGAGCGCATACTTGAAGCATCTGGATTGCGTAAAGGTCATGAATATGAGGTGCAAGAGAGTCACTCCAGAGAGGATGGTTCTCGCGTTCAACCTGATGTAGTCATACATTTACCAGAAAATCGACATCTAATCATTGATGCTAAGGTATCTCTTACCGCATATGAAGTATATGCTAAAACTGAAAATGATTCCGAGAGTGATGCCGCTACGAAACGTCATTTAGAATCCATAAGATCCCATATAAAAGGGCTTTCTGAAAAAAATTATCAGCAACTTTATGGCGTCAAATCCCTTGATTTTGTTTTAATGTTTATACCGATTGAACCGGCTTTTATGCTTGCTATCGCTCACGATGAAAATCTGTGGTTAGATTCATGGAATAAGAACATTCTGTTAGTGAGTCCCAGTACTTTATTATTTGTAGTTAGAACCGTAGCTCACCTATGGCGACAAGAACAACAAAACCATAATGCCCAAGAAATAGCTCGACGTGGGGCAGAACTCTACGACAAATTGGCTGGTTTTGTAGAAGATTTGGATATGCTGGGAAAACGTTTACGACAAGCCCAAGAAACCTATGACGGGGCTTACAATAAGTTCACCTCCGGCAAGGGTAATGTTATTCGTCAGGCGGAGATGTTAAAACAACTTGGAATAGAGCCTGATAGAAAATTACCACAATCTTTATTGAACAGATCTTCAGAAGAAATAATTCCTATTATTCCCTTTATTATTAAAGATTAAGATCTATAAAAAGTTGGTCCACCCGTTTCAGATCAATGATAATTATGCGAAGCAATCAGCTGTGATTAATGATTGGCCCTGTCGGTCTTTTTCAGACACAATCGGTACACTTTGAACGGGCCACTGAATGCCGATAGTCTCGTCATTCCAAGCAATGCAACGCTCATGAATCGGAGCGTAGTAGTCTGTAGCTTTATAGAGAAACTCTGCTGTGTCAGATAAGACTAAGAACCCATGAGCAAAACCTTCCGGTATCCAAAGTTGTTTCTGATTATTGGCGGACAAGATTTCGCCTACCCACTGACCAAATGTGGGAGATGATTTACGAATATCAACTGCCACATCAAAAACCTCTCCCTGTACCACACGTACCAACTTAGCTTGTGTTTGTTGAATTTGATAGTGCAGTCCACGCAATATACTATTAGTGGAATAAGAATGATTATCTTGCACGAAGACCACCTTCCTACCAAGAATCACTTCGAATTGTTTCTGATTAAAACTTTCAAAGAAGAACCCTCTGTCGTCCCCAAACACTTTGGGCTGAAATAACATAACATCAGGAATAGCAAGTCGAGTCGCTTTCATTAAAATATTTTTTCTTTGAGAACGTTGAGCAAATACTGTCCATATGCATTCTTAACAAACGATTGGGCTATTTTTTCAAGCTGAACGCCATCAATCCACTTTTTTCGATAAGAAATTTCTTCTAAACAACCTATTTTAAGGCCCTGGCGACGCTCTAAAGTAGCAATAAATTGACCGGCTTCCAGCAAACTATCATGGGTACCGGTATCAATCCAAGCATAACCACGACCCATAATTTCCACATTAAGATTACCTTGGGTCAAATAAACCTCGTTAACCGTAGTAATTTCTAACTCACCCCTGTCAGAAGGTTGGATATGTTTAGCAATATCCATTACTTGATTGTCGTAGAAGTATAGGCCACTGACGGCGTAGTTGCTTCTGGGTGACTTAGGTTTTTCTTGAATATCAATAGCTTTTCCTTGAGTATCGAACGTAACTACACCAAAACGTTCTGGGTCATTCACGTGATAAGCAAATACGGTGGCGCCAATCGTCCGTTCATTGGCACTATTTAATAAATCTGAAAACCCATGACCATAAAAAATATTGTCGCCCAAGATCAATGTGCTAGGATTATTTCCTATAAATTTATCACCAATGAGAAAGGCCTGAGCCAACCCATCTGGTTGTGCCTGTACGGCGTATTGTAAATTTATGCCCCACTGACTCCCATCACCTAATAATTGCTGAAAAAGCATTGCATCTTGTGGTGTAGTGATGAGCAATATGTCCCTGATATTAGCTAGCATCAAAGTGCTTAATGGGTAATAAATCATGGGTTTATCGTAAACCGACAAGAGTTGCTTGCTGATTGCCAGTGTAGCTGGGTATAAACGTGTACCAGAACCAGCAGCGAGAATAATACCCTTGCGATATGTCATGTTCTTCTCTTTTTTATAGTTATAAGATTTCGGCTAACGTACGAATAACTCCCTGTTGCCAGGGAGGCAAACTTAGGTCAAATATTGTTTGTAACTTGCGAGTGTTCAGTCTCGAATTGTATGGTCTGAGTGCGATTGCTGGGTAATTTGTAGAGGGTATCGGTGTCACAGCGTCTGATACAATTTTTAATTCGACGCCAAGTCTATGGGCGGTCTCAATAATAAGCTGAGCATATCCATGCCAAGACGTATATCCAGCAGATGCTACATGATAAAGACCGTTAAATTTAAATGGCGTTGCTGAATTGACAATCAAACGCATCGCATGAGCTGTGATGTCAGCTAATAAATCAGCTCCTGTAGGAGAGCCAATTTGATCATTAATTACCATAAGATGATCACGCTCTTTCGCTAAACGTAATATAGACTTGATAAAATTTTCACCACATGTTGCATAAACCCAGCTCGTGCGAAAAATTAAATACCGACAACCGCTATTCTGAATAAGTTTTTCGCCTTCAAATTTAGTGCGACCATAGACATTTAATGGGGCAGGTGTATCAGTTTCTTTCCAAGGCTCGTCACTGCTTCCATCAAACACGTAATCAGTAGAATAATGTATCAACCAAGCGCCTAATCGCATGGCTTCTTTCGCTAATACATCGGGAGCCAAGGCATTAATTAGGCGTGCGCGCTCTAAATCATTCTCAGCTTTATCTACAGCAGTATAAGCTGCGGCATTAATAATGATATTAGGTTGCACCTCATTTACCGTGTCAACTATACCCTGTAAATTAGTGAAATCGCCACAATACTCCGTGCTGTTAGAATCCAATGCCACCAAATTTCCTAACAGACAAAGACTGCGCTGCAACTCCCATCCAACCTGACCATCTTTACCAAACAAAAGAATTTTCATTATGAACTATATGGTGATTTGCTAAATTTTTTAGACTAAAATTTATTGTATGAATATAGTATTTATTAGATTAGAGTATATTGAGTTTTAATCCACTCGCGATAGTTGCCACTAATAATATTAGATATCCAATCTGGGCGCTCCAAATACCATTGCACTGTTTTTCGAATACCGGTTTCAAAGGTCTCGGTAGGTTTCCAGTTCAACTCACGCTCAATTTTATGTGCATCAATAGCGTAACGGCGATCGTGACCAGGACGATCGGTGACATAAGTAATCTGCTCTCGGTAACTTCTGTTGTCTGGTCGCGCACGAAATTCATCAAGCAACGCACAAATAGCGTGGACGATGTCGAGGTTGGGTTTTTCATTCCAGCCGCCAATATTATAGACCTCACCAATTTTTCCTGCCTCTAGTACACGACGAATAGCGCTACAATGATCTTTGACGTAAAGCCAGTCACGGATTTGCTGGCCATCGCCATACACGGGCAGTGGTTTGCCTGCCAGCGCATTGACGATCATCAGTGGGATTAATTTTTCTGGAAATTGATAGGGCCCGTAATTATTAGAACAATTAGTAGTAAGCACTGGCAAACCATAAGTCTGATGCCAGGCACGTACCAAATGATCACTAGCGGCCTTACTAGCGCTGTAAGGACTATTAGGTTCATAACGATGAGTCTCGGTGAAAGCCGCTTCATTTTTAGTAAGCGAGCCATAAACCTCATCAGTGGAGATATGTAAAAAACGAAATTCTTCTTGGCAAACACCTGTGATTTTTTCTTTAACTGCAGACACTGGAAGATTCTGCCAATAATTACGTACAGTCTCAAGTAAATGAAAGGTGCCCAATACATTGGTACGAATAAAATCTTCAGGGCCGTGAATAGAGCGATCTACATGTGATTCAGCTGCAAAATTTAGCACAGCTCTCGGCCGATTCTCTGATAATAAAAGTCCAATTAGATGAGAATCAGCAATGTCTCCTTTTGTAAAATAGTGCCGTACATCGTCTTTAAGTTCGGCGAGATTTTCTAGGTTTCCAGCGTAGGTAAGCTGATCTACATTCAGCACGAGTTCGTCTGTCTGTTTTAACCAGTCGAGAACAAAATTACTCCCAATGAAACCGGCACCACCGGTAACCAGTATGGCCATATTATTGTACTCATAGAAAATGATGGTTGTAACCAGACCTAAACTATACCAGATACTCTACTTAGAATTATTTACAGCAGTCTAGTTACACCCTTTTAGTTTTTTAGCGGCACAATCCCGTATTATTTTTTGCGCTTCTACAGCTTGCTGTGGAGTCATTTTTTTTGCCACTATATTACGATTTTTAGTTGCATCTGCGTTTCCATAAACCGCGGCAAAATTGAACCATAAGTAGGCTTTTACAATATCATATGGAACCCCTTTTCCATTGGCGTACATTAAACCAAGTTTGTATTGTGCCCATGTATCTCCTTGCACAGCTAACGATCTATATAGTTTGATAGCTTGCGTATAATCACCTTTATTATAAATTATGTTTGCAGCATCAATTGGCGCCGCATTAATAGTTCCAAACCAACAATACATGCTGGCAATAAATAGTACTCGTTGAAAAACTTTAGAATCAAACAATTAGGAGCCCCATTAAACTACCCGCATGGTACTAAATTAATAACAGGTATGCGTAATTGATACCAAAAGGGTATTGGTTAGTTATAAATAAAAAAGTTACAGCAATTTAATTGGTAGAAAAGTGAAGCAGACATTTATTGAGGAACTCCTTAGTCATTTCAGTATCAAAACTCCGAGTTTTCTGCAAAATGCCCAACGGAGAAACGCTGGGCATTTATTTTTGGTGGAGGCGGCGTCAACCACATTGTGCCATGTAAACCGCCCTACACATAGATCTACTATTCATAAATATTCAAGATACCAACAAAGATACCAACAATTATTTTTCTGTTACGGGCTACCTCTAATAACGGTGAATAATAGCATGGATAAAGTCTACTGGAAAATGAACCAAGGAATCTCGAAGTACCCTTATTCGCCCGAATGAGCAGTAAGAAATAGTGACTTCTCAAGCGAAGAAAAGAAATCTTGGTAATGTTTCGGATCTTCGATCGGACTTACATTGAATTGGGCATTTGCCCGTACCAGCATACGATCGCTTCCTTTCGATCTAACTGAAACTGTTATTCTAATCATATTTCCATCTAGTTTTGTTGCGCTTACGCTCCCAAGTATTAAATCTGCACGATCGATTATAAAACCAAAATCTTGAAGAGTCGAAATTGTTGCCCTTAGTACTTTTTCTTTATCCCCCGTTTCAAATGTGCGTGATTGATAACTACGTTTCTGAAGTTGAGTCTCATCGCCCATATCAAGCACACGCTGGTTGGTTGTAGCACAGCCAACTAGCAACGAGGTACATACCAAAAGGACTGGAAATAGAAGTTTCATATTTTTTGAGCCTCAAGAAAAACGGATTTTGAAACCTTTTCAAAGAAATCTTGGTAGAGTTGAGGATCGTTGAGGGTTTCACTTGAAACGCTATTGTCAGTGCGTCGTACGACGCGCTGAAAAGTAGCTCGCACAAAGTATTTGTCAGTCATTGCGCTGCCATTGCTGTCAGTAACTGGTCGAATAACAAGAGCTACGCGGATAGTTTGATCTTTACTTGTGGGCATTACAGCGCCAGTTAAGACAGCGAAAAAGATTGCTGCTGCAATCTCACCCCCGTGGGTGGCATCTCGTTGTTTGCTTGCTGTAATGACACCGAGTTTTGTTTCTGAGTTCTCAAGATTGAACCCGAGATCCTGAAGCACGTTTGCGCCCGCGGTAATCAAGTCAACTTCAGTGATTCCGTCATAGCGTCGCGTTTCTAGCTGCCGTTGTTGTAGAAGCTGTGGCGTGGCAACAAAAATGTTTGGCGGTATCGTCACGCAACCAACAAGGAGGAGCGGGATCAGTAATGCTGATAAACCCCTCACCTTAGAACTTTGTTTGGTGGTACGCAAATTCACGTACTCTTTTATCTTGATCATATTTTATGATGACAGTTAGCGTTCTTTGTGATGTTGATGATGCGCCAGAAGAACCTGATGTTAAGAACCCTATGCCTGCATCGCTTTTTGAGTAAACTCGATCAGTAGCGATTTTGTCATAGATCCATACTTCCCGTCCTTGTTCATCTGTTGAAACAATATTGGGAGAACCTAGTGCTGCTGCAACTTCCGCGCCCGACATGCCCTTTTTAATTTCTTTCTGGACTGTTCCAACAGTAACTTTATCGCCACTGTCATCCTGAACATCTTTTCTTTGATAACTTGCTGATGCACATCCGGCAAGCAAAAAAACTGTCAGAAGCTGTAAAAATAAAGAGTTCTTTAATTTTTTAGGCATATCTGGGTATGGAAATAAAACCATGTTTTAAACAACTGTATAATGGACTCTAAAAATCAGAAAGTAAACAAATTATAGTAATTGCCACTAATGGATTTATGAATCATTCTTTAAAATTCTTTTTTGAATTTATTTCTCATTTAGTTGCCTGTAAATGAACCCATGAAAAACTTTGCTCGGCTAATTTGAAGCAATAACCTTTGTCAGTTCATCTACGCGTGCATCGATGGGAAAACCGATACTACTCTGACAATTTCATGCCCTTCACGCCAGCATAAAACACAATCAAAACAACACCCGTCTCTCCAGTGACACCACGATGAATGGAGTTCACCGTCTCGGGTAGTACATCGCCAGCCACGAGACGTTTTTTTGCCCCTCCATCCTGCTTTTCTAGTAGTAATTCACCACTTACAACGTAGGCTGCATTCGGCATCGGATGTTTGTGCCAAGGCAATGCGGTATTAGGAGCTATTGTAAATCGAAGAACGGTTAGCTCCGGTGTGCCAGAGGGATAACGCTCATAAGCGACACCATCCCATGAATTACTTGTATTGAGCAGTGTTTTCGTTTCGACAGACAAATCTGCCGCGTGGGCGGTAACGAAAACAGCGAAAAACAGCACGGTTAAAATAATTGTTCTCATTATTAATTGTTCCTTTTTTATTGCTCTTTTAGTTATTGTTAATGGACGCTGGCTATACCCGTATTGCTGTCTCATCTGCTACAGAAATAATATTTTCAATATGTGCCACCTTGACGGCTTCTAATTGACGACATAAAATCGGACAATTCATGTGCTTCAGAACCGGACAAGCCTAAAAACTCGCGACAGTTATACAAAGTATAATTAATCAATTGTATGGTATGCTGTACTTTACAATACAATAAGGTTTCTAATTTCTATTCAATAAAAATCATGAACATTAAATTCATCCCTCTATTTATCTCACTGGCAGTCCTATCTGGCAATGCGCTTGCTGATGCACCTGAAGCACGTCATGACTGGACTGGCTTTTATGTGGGGGGATTTGTTGGCGGTGCTGCTGGTACTAAAACCAATACAACTGAGCCAATAGAGTCTCATGGGTATTTTTGGAACAGCTACAACGATTCTAAATACCATACAAAGGCAAGCGTTATGGGGGGGGTACGGTTGGCTATAACT
>BJGV01000024.1 GCA_014190895.1 Nitrosomonadaceae bacterium
ATCACAGAGCCGGCAACGGTGCGGCAGGTACTGGAATATGTCGGTGAGCCGACAACGGCACCGGCAATCGCGCCCGCACGCTCACCACCGGTGGAGGTGAATGCACAGCAGCCGATTGCTCCAGAAGCAGTAGAGGCAATCCCCGAACTAGAGTTTGACCAGACGGCAAACCTGGCAGCGGAAGCCGGGCATGATCCGTTGGTGGGCGATGCGGGTGGGGATGCAGAGTTGATCCCGGAACTGGAGTTTGATCAGACGTTGGGTTGGTGATCCTGCGCTGCAGGAGTGGCACACGCAGCGGAGCGTGGAGAGGTCTGGATCAGGTGCTGGCGCGCTGCGATGAGTGTTGTGGGCTGCCAATGCCGTATCGCAGGTATTGTGCATTTTCCGTTTGTTACGCGTATCAAACGCTCCAGAAAATCGAACAAATGTGACAAAAGAGGTCACTGGCCATGAGAGATTGGTGGGGTGAAGCCTGGCACAAAGTGTCATTGACTCTTGCGGGAGCAAGGTGTATTATTTCGAGGTGAAAGAGAGCTTGAATTTCCTATCCGTTTATGATGTTTTGGATTGCAAAATATTTTCTACCAGAGATAATTTTTCAAATATTGTTTAAACAATTAGCCCTTATCCACACCATTAAATTATTAGAATTATAAATATGGTTTGCTGCCAGACCTCATTAGAATTGTGTGAATATGTATCTCGTCAGGTAAATTCTTTTTTCCCCGACAATAAACCAGTTAAAGATGTCATATCTCGCAACATAGAAAAAACTTTAGAAAAAATGGAGTTTTGTTATTCTCGAACGAAAAATAAATACTACAGCGATAATGAACAGACCATTTTTGATTATCAGCATACCGATCAATTTGCCAGTTTTTTATATTTTTTATCAAATACTATTTTTAAGAATCATGATGATCTTTCTGTTGCAAAAAAATTTATTCGCCAAACAAAGCATTATACGCAATAGACGTTTTTTATGAGGTTGCTTTTCCCGATATATTCTTTTTTGCTCATCCTGTTGGAATCGTTTTGGGCAGGGCAAAATATTCCAATTATTTGATTGTTTTTCAAAATGTTATCGTGGTGTTGCGTCCCGCGCTTAATATGCACTTAAATTCTGTGATAATTTCGTAAGTTTCGTATTTTCATTTTCTGACTTTTCCATTCTGGTTATCCTCAGATTTGTTGGGTGTGAGAAAAATGCCCCAATTGCAGAAACAGCGGAGAAAATATCTAATTGAATCTTATCTTGATTCTAATCCTTCACAGTATGAATATTTCTGTTCTTGTGGATATGAACTAAGATCTTTTAACAGGAAAAATCCATTTTAAAATTAATAAGTTATAAAGAGCAGCCTAATGAAACGTTAAGCCCGACCGAAAATTATGGGTTATCGTAGTCGATGGGCCCCACAAAAGGACCTCTCGGCAGCCGGTTGCTGAATTGGCGATTAACGTGATTTAGAGAAATTCATGAACACATTCAAAGGCAAAGTGGCCCTGGTAACAGGTGCAAGTTCAGGGATTGGTGCAGCGACTGCTTTGCATTTCGCAAACGAAGGGGGCAAAGTGATCATCGCTGCGCGCCGGAGAGAGCAGAGCGAGTCGGTTCTCAGGCAGATTGAGGCGCTAGGCGGCGAAGGCTTGTTCGTGCGAACCGATGTGAGCAAGAGCGATGAAGTTCAGGCCATGGTTGAAGCAGCGTTATCCCGTTTTGGTCGCCTAGACTGTGCTGTGAACAGCGCGGGTGCCATTGGACCAATACGCACGCCAGTGGCCAACATTGAGGAGACGCAATGGGATTCGCTCATGAATGTGAATCTCAGGGGTATGTGGCTCTCTATGAAGTACGAAATACTAGCGATGCTGAGGCATGGTTCGGGCGCCATCGTCAACATCGCATCGATCTACGGCTATAAACCGAGTGACATAGGCCATGCTCCGTACAGCGTGAGCAAGTTCGGGGTCATTGGTCTCACAAAGTCTGCTGCTGTCGACTATGCCCAAATGGGACTCCGTGTTAATGCTGTTGCCCCAGGCTTCACGCGTTCCGCGATGGTTAATCCCGATGCACCACGCGCAGCAGAACATTTAAAGGTCATGACAGCGCGCTACTCGGCCATGAATCGTCTGGGAGAGACCGAAGAGATCGCGAATGCCATTTGCTGGCTTTGCTCCGATGCAGCAAAATTCGTCAACGGCGCGGTGCTTACCGTTGACGGTGGGGACACAACTCGCATCTATTCACCGCGCGCGACAAGTGAGGCCTAACTCGCTGGCCAAATAATTGGCTTCTCCTCCTTTTACGGATTGGTTACACACTGCGCTATGCTTCTTAAGCCAAAGGAGGATATGCAAAAATGAGAGAAAGAATAATACTGAGAGAAATCTTCGGTGAGGCCTTTTACAATGTTAAATTCTGAAAGATAAAATGCTGTCATAATTTTCTTAGATCTTTGGATCTATAAATTATTCATTGGCACAAACAATCGTAAGAGGCGAATTTGTCAATGACGAAGAAAATCTTATAGTTTATGGTTTTCTTGGCCTTGGCGTTGGATTTGTGCCCTAAGTTCTTGCTGAAAGACCGGTTCAAAATGTTTTCAGGTGGTGCGTAAAACCACCATTAACCAAAGGATGGCCAGTTGAATTGTTATAAAAAACTAAGTCATGTGATATGGGAATGCAAATACCAAGTTGCGTAGTGTGTAACTCGAACAACACTCCAAGGCTGTTTAATTCCAAGAATTTGTGCAAAAAAAGACTTTTGTGTTTTCCATCCCATAAAAATACCTTAAACACTATAGGTAGAACTACCCATGAAAACATGCGATGCGCCTTTTTGGCTTACTAATCTTGTCAGGAGTGAATGTCGATGAAAAACCTTGATGTATTCATAAGCGGTGAAGTCATGAATCTTTGCATTCCTACAGAAGAATTCGCAAAAGAATCAAAATGGTATTCATGGTTTAATAATTTGAAAATTACCAGATTTTTAGAGCAAGGTATGTTTCCAAATACTCATGAGGATCAAGTAGAATTCTATCGTACAGAACAATCAGATAGACTTATGCTGATTATTTCTAACAAAAAAGAGTATATGGGTATCATTTCTTTGGC
This sequence comes from Nitrosomonadaceae bacterium, assembly GCA_014190895.1. GTDB lineage: Bacteria > Pseudomonadota > Gammaproteobacteria > Burkholderiales > Nitrosomonadaceae > BJGV01. The sequence continues at coordinate 3,130 of BJGV01000024.1, forward strand.
AAATATTAACCTAGTAAAAAAGAAGTGTGATGTCGCTATTGTCATGGATGGTTCTGTTGATAAACAATTGTCGCCCTATATTTCATTAGAAGCAATGGCCAGAATAACTGAACATGCTTTTCACGCTATGGGCATTAATAGAATCGAAGCCGGACAGCATATTAAACTAAGAGGCTGGCAGCAAAGGATGGAATTGATTGGATATAAGTTAGAGGGTTTACACAAAAATAAATTTATTAAAGCGCATGAAGTGAGCGCTTCAGTGTCAATAGCTTGTCTCTACGATGATTTTCAGGATATTGTAAATCATAGAGGATGTATTTGGGATTCAATGAAAAATATGAAAATGAGATACAAGCAGTTACCCCAAAAAGCTTTTGTGGATATGTTGAATGATTTTTACGAGAAAGAAAGAGATGATTATTACAAACAGGTTTTTTCCTTGTAACTATACAGTTATGTTAAATTCTTGTAACAGTGTGTTAAAAATAACAAGTCAAATGCGCTCGGACTGCAAAAAGTGCCACTCGTTTATTGCTTTCCTTTTTCTGTAGACGATTTATGTTGTTAAGGCTGTAGAAAAAGCCAATTTAGTTAAGATACGTCCATGATAAATTCTCCATCAAAGCGATTTTAGAATTGGAAGATTATATTAAAGTTGACAAGTTGGATAATCCAATACGAGAATCGCCACTGGGTTCGGCCGAAAAATCAGGGTTGAATGTTATAGAGTTTCATAAAAGTCTTCACCCTCAAGATTCACACCAACAAAACCATTATTGTGTCCCGCTCCACATTAAATCTAATATTTGGTTATGTGCCGCGCTGCTGGGGTGCCGGGGACACGCGCAGCTGGTAGTTGCAGAGTACAGCGCGCCGCGGTGTATCAACGCCGGCGGCCGGAGCGGAGTGTGGCGTACCAAGTGGTGCAGCAAAATCTGGAGACATGGCTGGCGCGG
>BJGV01000025.1 GCA_014190895.1 Nitrosomonadaceae bacterium
ATCTTTCTTCGGGCATTGCGAGTGCCGCGTTCATTGCCTATCTCTCTTCCTTGACCCATGCCAAGCATACCGCCACGCAATATGCGATCTTAGCGTCGTTGATGCAACTAGTTCCACGGTTTCTAGCTGGATTCTCCGGCGTGTATGTATCCCATTGGGGGTACGCACCCTTCTTTATCTTCACGGCGATTTTGGGTTTGCCCGTCTTACTGTTGACGTGGAGGGCGGAGAGGGGTGAGTTTAATTCAAATTAAGACTTGACCTAATTTCTGCTAAATCCTCTTATTAAATTTTTTTAAAGCCAGCATTAATTAGATAGTCATAAGTTTCGTCCAGTATATTATCTGGAGGTAAAAAAATAACCGTCACATCCCTAGCTCTTGTAAGGAGCACTCTGTATGCATTAGACCTGAGCGCCCATGGATCTCTAATATCTGATCCATTTTTATACTTTCTCATTAAAGATATATCCCATTTTCTATTTTTTAGAATGAAGTCGGAACCCCAACAAAGAATTGCTCCATCAAGCTCTAAGCCTTGACAGGAAAATTCTGTTACGCATTCCTTCATTAGCCTGCAAGACTTGGAGTTATCTTGTCGCTCAGAATCTGAGTACCAGGGTCCGACGCGTATATTTTTGGTGTTCTGCCAATCATTCATTACGCCAAATTGATTCAAAATTTTATCTCGACTCGAGGCAATGAGCCCGAATCTAGCATCTGGATTATCAGCATAGCGATTCTGCATATAGCTTTTTGCTTCTAGAAGATCACGAGTGATCCTAAAGGCAAAGCCATCTTTTTCAACTTCTTTATGAATATCATTGAGTATATTTTCTGGACTTATTGGGTTGGATATCAAGGAGCCAACAAAATCATGAACACGAAGAGAAAGATGGGATCTCAAGGATACGTCGAGAGTTAAATTATCGTCAGGAAGATAATTAATCCCTTCAAACAGATCGGATAGAGAATTAGGTCCGTGTACGTCCCAGTTATTTTTCTGGCTACTGTGGTTAATGGCTTCAGACCATTGAGAAACTCCACCTTCTTCACCAATGTGGATTTCTTGACCTGATCCAATAAGAGCAATAATCGTACACCACCCTGGTATTCGTTCGGCAAATTCTATAAAGTGCTCCGGTTCTGATTTAAAAATAGTTGTTGGGTGTTTATGTTTTTCGCCTACTCTTTTTGCATCCCAAGCCCGCTGTGCTTCATCGTAGATTAGAACATGTTCAGATGGAATCAAATTGGGCTTATTTGAGTAACGATTTACATAACTTTTAACGTCTCTCACAAAAGCTTTACCATCACCTCCGGTTCGCTTAAGTTCATACTGCAATACTTCAACGAGGGGGCCGTTGCCAGATAGAAATACCGCTGGAGATCTAGTTGGTTTTCCGTTTCTCTCTTTTGCAATATCGTCCAAGTACTTCTCGTGAGCAATTCTCAGGCCTACTAGAGTTTTTCCTGAGCCTGGGACACCAGTGACTAAAATCAATTTTCTTCGGTTTAGCCTTGATGCGCTGAGGATGACTTTGTTGATTGAATCGATACATGGATCAGTTGCTGCAGATGCAGTTTTAATTCTAGGTAAAGGACTTTGCACAAATAGATCTCTTGCAGCTTTGATTAGTGAGGGGAGAGGCTGATAAGCTTCATCATCTAGAAAATCATTTACATCCATAACGCAATTATTCTGGTTACTTAATTCTGCTACCCATTTATCAAAACGATCAGGGCTACAAATTGTTATATTAGATTGCTCATCAAGAATATTATTTGATCTCGTTGGTATTACTACTACTTTCACGGGTACATCGTGACATTTTGCATGATAATTTCTCAGATCTCTACCATAGGCACTTGCTTGATCTAAATCACTCTGTAAGGGAGATGCTTTACCTTTAAATTCGATAACTAAAACATGATTTCCTAGTAAGAAAACCGCATCAATGCGTCGAAATTCCATCGGGATTTGGTATTCAAGTATTGAATGAAATCTTTTTCCGTGGTGATTAATTAGTATTGCCTGATTCGCTGAAGATTTCAGCATTGGTATTGATTCTTTCCACGCGGTAAATTGCCCATCAGAATAATCGGGAACAAATTTTTTAAGTTGACTGATAATTTCAGAGGTCTCTATTGACACAAACTTATCGAATACTGATTGGTACCCGTAATGACCCACATTGAACTCCATGCCAACACTATTATCTTATTCGATTAATAGTTACTAACCCGTGCCCCCGGAAGCCACTTCGGGTCGATGCGATACCGATGCTTTGAGGAAATCGCGATTCATTTGGGCAATGTTCTCCACGCTGATCCCCTTGGGACACGCGGCTTCACACTCTCCGTGATTCGTACAGGAACCAAAACCTTCGGCATCCATTTGTTCGACCATGCTGAGTGCGCGTGAATAACGTTCCGGTTGACCTTGGGGAAGTTTACCTAAATGAGAAATCTTCGCGGAGA